>JAWKTY010000005.1:0-337309 GCA_041398865.1 Planctomycetaceae bacterium | reverse complement strand
GGAATGCTTTCTGCGCTCCAGTGCGGTTTTCGAATGCGTGACTGCCCGAGCCCGCCTTTCGCCTTTCGCGTCCAGCCTCCAGCCTCCCGTCTCCAGCCTCCAGCCTCCAGCCTCCAGCCTCCAGCCTCCAGCCTCCAGCCTCCAGCCTCCAGCCTCCCCGCTCCCTCATTTGCTTTTTCAGAAAAATTGCGGATAAAGCGGGAAGGGAGTCGCGGGCCGGGCGTTCTCTGTTCGGACCGATTTTCCATGTCCGGTTTTAAGGAGCAGGAATGATGAACGCTGGAAGAATGTTTCTGTGTTTCGCGCTGGCCGTTGCCGCGCTGCCGCTGATGGCGACAGCTGACGCACAGTCCGGGCTGTCAGGTTACGGAAGTCCCCGCCAGTATTATTCGTCCTGGTCAAAACACCCGACCAAAGATTACCACTACCGCAGACTCTACTACAAACCCAGCAACAGCTATGTCGGATACAAACATCACTACGTGATCTACTATCCGTCGAAGCCGCAGCACTGCTACTTCTTCAACCCGTACAGCAAAACCTACTGGGGACGCTGTGAGATCAATCACGGCGGAAAATATTCTCTGCTGGCACCTCAGGACCGCAAAACGGTGGTGACGGAAATCCCGGAATCGGCGTTTCCGAAACCCGCAGATCCTCCGGTGCTGGATGATACCGAAGACAATATCCGATTGGATCTTCCTCCGGATGACCTGCCGCTTGAGTAATCAATTGGCCGTCAGGTGTCGTCCGATCGGCGACACCCGACAGCCCGGTGACTGTTGAATCCAGTCACCGGGCACCGTCGAGAACTATGGTATTTCTCAAACGGTTCTCGTTTTTTTGCATCGGTGAAGAAAATTCCGTGGTCCGGCATTCCGATTGCCAGCGACCACTTTTCAGATGAGACAACTGGTTCCCACAACGACGGGAACCGGACATTCGATTTTTCAGTTCTCATCACAGCCCCACCTGCTGTCATTTTCTGAGGCGCATCATGATGGTGTCAGTTTCAAACCAACTGCCGAAGCGTCGTGGACTCTTCGCAGTTCATGCTTCGGTTGCCGGCCTGCTTCTGTTGACATCGTCTCCGGCCAGCGGCGATGAACTCCAGCAGCTTGCAGAACAGGGCACGGCGATTGTGAAGGCCCACTGCTATGGCTGTCATGGCGAACGCTTCAACGGCAGTGCTCAGTTCAATGTCATGGACAGCGTTGCTCTGCTGGATCACGGCTTTGTGATCAAAGACAACGCCACCGATTCGCCGATGTGGCAGCGCATTGATGCCGGAGAAATGCCGCCGCCGGACAGCGGTGTGCCGCCTTTGAATGACGACGAGAAGCTGATCGTTCAACGATGGATCGCGGCCGGAGTTCCTCAGATCCAGCGGCAACAGCGACCTTTCAAGCCATATTCCGCTGTCATCGGTGACATCCACGCAGATCTGATGCAAGCGTCTCGGGATGATCGGCCTTACTATCGCTACTTCAGTCTGACACATCTGAACAACAACTATGCTCAGGTGAATGATTTCGATCTGCGACTGTATCGAGCTGCCTTTGCCAAGGCGATCAACAGTCTGAGCTACGAATCGGATATCTACATCCCCGAATTCATCGATGCGGAGCAAACGGTGTTTCGAATCGATATGCGTCGGCTGGGCTGGGATTTCGACACGTGGAAATGGCTGATTGGAAAGTATCCGTACGGAATTCATTATCACAACGGCGACGACGAAGCACTGGCCGGACTGGATGAACAGATCGATCATCTGTCCGGTACGGATCTGTGCTGGATGCGAGCAGACTGGTTCATCAATGCCGCCACTCGGCCGCCGATTTATGACCGCTTTCTGAAGATCCCTGATCACGTCGACGAACTCGAACAGCGGCTGAACGTCAGCTTCACGAAGAATTATCGAGACAACCGGATCGCTCGCGGAGGTTTCGCGACCAGCGGCGTTTCCAACGGGAATCGACTGGTCGAACGTCATCCGGCGGTGCATGGCTACTACTGGAAGAGCTACGACTTCAAGGACAAGGGAGCCAGCGGAAATCTGTTTCGGTTGCCGCTGGGGCCGGTCTTTCCGGAAAACGATTACCCGAATCTGGCCTTTGAACACGATGGAGGAGAAATGATCTTCAGCCTGCCCAATGGACTGCAGGGCTACATGCTGACGGATGGAAAAGGCGGCAAGATCGACAAAGGGCCGATTGAAGTTGTGCGGGATTCGCGAGAAGTATCCGGAACGCCGGAAGTGTTGAATGGCCTGAGCTGCATGCACTGTCACCGACATGGAATGATCGACTTCCGCGATACCGTTCGCGAGGGCACTGGAGTCTTCGGTGAAGCCAAACGCAAAGTGAGAAACATCTATCCGGAAGCGGAAGCCATGAATCGAATTGTGGAAGGCGATCGTCGTCGCTTTCTGAATGCCGTGGAACAGTGTGTCGCTCCGTTTCTGCGAGTCGGCGATGGTGCCGGCCGAGAAATCACGGAGTTTGCAGAACCCGTCGGCGCTGTGGCTCGGTTCTACCAGCGCGATCTGACACCGGAAACCGCCGCCTGCGAACTGGGCATTCCGTCCCCGGATCAGCTCAGCACCATGATCGGAGCCAACAGGGAGCTGATTCGCCTGGGACTGGGACCGCTGGTGAATGGTGACACAATCAAGCGAGCCGACTGGGAAAGCCAGGAAGCGTTTGTTTCGCCGTACCAGGAAACGGCTCGAATCCTCGGACTGGCCACTCCTGTGAACTGAGCTCCAGGATTTCGCCTGCACGATTCTGAAACCCGAATTCCGCGAAAGCAGAAAAAACCAACACCTGTTATCTGAAACCCAATGCCATGCCTTCCCGCCTCCTGCTGCTCTCGATGCTGATCTTCTGCCTGCCCTCCGGTGCTGCGTCTGCAGAGACGCTGGACACTGCGGTGGGCGAGGTTGTGGATAAGCTGTGCAGGTATCTGAAGTCCAAAGGCGAGACTCAGATTTCCATCGGACAGTTCACAGGGCCGCCTCAGCTTCAGACGTCGTCCGGGCCCGGCATCGCCAAAATGTTTCATCAGCATTTCGAACGCAACAGGATCACAATTGCCGCTCGATGCAATATCGGAATGAAAGGCGAATACAGCGTCACGAAGACTTCCGGAGAAGGCATCGGAATCCGAATCCGCGGCAGTCTGGTGGATGCATTCGGAGATGTGCTGACGGACTTCAATGCCAATGGCCGGGAACTGCACCCGTCGGAGAACAGATTGTCGATGCCGTGGAAGACGTGGCAGCCATCACCGGAGTGACCACGGAACTTCATCCCGAAGACCGGGACGACGACCGTCAGCGCGATCTCAAACGTGATCTGCTGTCGCCGAAACTGCACATCGAAGGAACCACTTGCAGTGCAGCGGCCGGCAGTCCGTACCGAGTTGAGGTGCTGGTCAATGGTCAACCCGCGGGCATCAGTCTGCAGGACGGGCTGGGCTTCGTAAAGATTAACAAAGGCGACACGTACAGCATTCGGCTGCATAATCTCAGTCCACATGACGCAGCCGTGCGGCTTTCGATTGATGGACTCAGCGTGTTCACGTTCAGTCAGCTGGCGGAACCTGATGGAACTCCGAAGTATCGCTTCTACATCGTTCCGAAGAATTCCGTCGGTGAAATCAAAGGCTGGCACAAAACGAACAGCGAAGTCAGCAGTTTTCTGGTGACGGAATACGACAAAAGCGCGGCGGCCAGCATCAATCACGATCAGAATATCGGGACCATTACCGCTGTGTTTTCAGCCGCGTGGCCTCGGACCGGTCCCAAACCCGCCGATGAGGACCTCACCGGCAAGGGCCTGCCCAACGCGACCGGTTTCGGACCCCCGATCGCTCAGGTCGTGGAGGAAGTTCAGCGGGATGTCGGCCGAGTGCGAGCATCCGTCAGCCTGAGATATTCGAAGTAAAAGATCAGCACGCCGACACGACTTCAGCGGAGATTAGAAATGAATGGCGGATCAGTCACCACGGCACGAATTTCATGGGCGGCTCTGCTGGTCCTGTTCGGGACAGCGATAGCGGTGGCTCAGAATGATCCGCCCGTGCTTCCAGCCCCGGCTGCAAAGTCGGTTCCCGCAGATCCGCCCACGCTGAAGTCGGCTCCGTCGGCCACCGAGCCACCCTCACTGCAGACAGCACCCGTCGCGGGCGCACCGGCACTCGCGGGCGGCGGAACTTCAGCGACCGTCGATGAAAACAGTCCCGAACTGGTAATCGACGCGGGCGGTTTTCTGGGTTCGGTGGCGGCGGTGGCGATCAGTCCTGACAACCGCCTGATCGCCGCCAGCGGCGACAAGATTATCCGTGTCATCAGTACCGAAAGCGGTGAAGTTCTGAAGACGCTGCGAGGCGACCGGTCCCGCACATCCTACGGCAATGTCAACGGGCTGGCGTTTTCTCCGGATGGCCGGTATCTGGTCGCCGGCATTCACGACGATCACGCTCATGGTTCCATTCGCCTTTATCGCACCGATCGTCTGGACGAAATTGATTCCCTGCTGCCCGGGCTGGATTCTCCCTGTTCGCACGTTGTGTTTTCCCGCGATGGCCGATACCTGGCGACCGTTGATGGCGACGGGCAGATCGTTGTGTGGGACTGGCCGAACAAACGGATTCTGAAGAAGCTTCCGGCTCGAAATCCCGACAAACCGATCATTGACGCGCTGGCGTTTGCAGATACCGAACCGTTTCTGCTGTCTGTCGAACATGACGGGCCGCATGTGTATCGCATTCCTGACGGCACCGAAATGACGCCTCGGGAATACATGCCTCCCAAAGTCCTGGGCTGGATGTTTGACATTCTGCAGAATCGCGTCACCTGGCCGTTTCCGATGGCCAACCCGCCTCGCAACTATGAATGGAAACTGGACCAGAATCTGTGGCTGGCTGCCGGTGTGGGAACTCAGAACAGCCGCAGCAAGCCGTGGGTGGGCATCTGGGATGCTCGCACCATGAATCCGCAGGCTCCGGCCGCGACGGCTCGAATCACGTATACCGGCCACAAGTGGGAAGTGTACGCCGTGGCGATGAGCTCAGATCGTCGGTTCGTTGTCAGCGGTGACAAATTCGGTGAAGTTCACATCTGGGACGCGGCCTCCGGAACTGTGCGTCACCGCATTACCAGCCAGGGGCATTCCATCTACAACGCCGCCTTCACGGCCGACAATGATCGCATTCTGTTCAGCACTCAGCCTGACCTGAGTCATTGGGGTTTCAACAGCTACGGAATTCCCACCAGCGTCCTTGATCTGAACCAGCGAACGATTCGAAAAGCGACCCCCGGCGAACCCTCGCCGATCGACGAGCAAGCCTCCGGAACTCCGGGAACCGCAAGCATCATCGCTCCGGCTGCCGGAGAACAGAGCTATCACGTTGCATTTCAGGGCAGCGGACAGAATTCCCGGTATCGCATTCCCAGCGGCCGGATCCCCAGCTGTTTCACGGTGTTGAATTCCGAAAAGCTGGGCGTGGCAGCTCCGGTTCTGTTCGCGGACAACCTCGGGCTGCTGGCGATGTGGAACACTGCAACCGATGAAATGCGACGAGCATTTCGAGGGCACGAATCCATGATCACCTCGATCAGCCCGTCGCCCAACGGAAAGATCTTTGTGACCGGTTCAACGGACCGCACCATTCGCATCTGGAGCCTTCTTGGACACACGCCGACCGGGATCTTTGACTTCAAATACGAAAACACGTCGGTGATCCGAGTTGATCCCGGATCATCTTCGGCTCGTGCCGGAGTTCAGGTGGGCGATCGCATCGTCTCCGTGGACGGCCATACTCTGGATGACGTCTACGAGATGATGCTGTATGGCCGCTTCGGCTATCGTCCGGGGCAGCAGGTGCCGGTGGTGATGAAACGCGGCGACCGACAGTTCACCTACCAAATGACGATGAGCGATGGCTTCGATTATGTCGAGCCGCTGTTGAACGTGTTCATCGGCGACAACGATCAGTGGATTATCTGGACGCCTCAGGGCTATTACGACTGCAGTCCCGGAGCGGACCAGCTGATCGGCTGGCACGTCAATCAGGGTCCCGGCAAAAGTGCGAAGTTCTTCCAGGTGCAGCAGTTTCGTAAACAGCTGTATCGCCCGGACATCATCAGCAACATCATTTCGACAGGTCTGGTCGGAGCGGCCGAAGACATCGCAGCCGCCAATCGCAACACGGCCAGGCCTCCGATCAACTTTCAGAATCGCAATACGTTTGATGCCAGCCTGCCGCCGGTGGTGAAGATCACCGCACCTGCCGACAGCATATCCGTGACTGATCCGCGCATTGATCTGCAGGCAGCGGTTTCACAGGTGAACGCTCTGCCCATCACCGCCGTGACGCTGCTGCATAACGGAACGCCCGCTCGAGTCTTCCGACCGACATCGGCACAGGAAGCAACCGGCTTTCAGATTTCTCATCGTCTGCGACTGTTTCCGGGTCGAAACGAGATTGCTCTGATCGCCGAAAACTCATCGGCAACGTCTGCAGCAGATGACTGTCGAATTGTTCTGGATGCTCCCGCGGCGGAAACGCGACCGCAGGTTCACGTGCTGTCGATCGGCATTGCCAGCTACCTCAACGGCGGCAAGGGCGTCGAGAATCTGACATACGCGGCGGACGACGCAAAAGCGTTCGCCGAAGCCGTGGGTCGACACAGCGATGGACGCCTTTACGGGACGATTCAGTCGAAACTGCTGCTGAACGAAAATGCAACCCGCAACAGCATTCAGGAAGGCCTGCAGTGGCTGGTTGACAATGTGCAGCAGGGCGATGTCGTCATGCTGTTCTGTTCAGCTCATGGTTTTCTGGATGATCGTGAAAACTTCTATCTGGCGACTCATGAAGTCAACCCGGATAAGCTAAGATCCACGGCTGTGTCCTGGAGGGAGATTGTCAGTCTGCTGCATGAAGATCTTCCGGCCTGTCGACGACTGGTCTTTTTGGATGCCTGTCATGCGGAAGGCATCGGAGCTTCCGGAGCTCAGAATCCACTGCAGGAACTGGCGGCTCCGGAACTGGGAACGGTGTTCTATGCCTCCTGCACCATTCAGCAGAAAAGTTTCGAACGTGAGGAATGGCGTCACGGAGCGTTCACGCGAGCCATTCTGGATGTGCTGAGCGACAGGAAAATCGATTTTTCTCCGAGCACCGGCGACGGTCTGGTCAGCACGGTCGAACTGGCCACGGGCGTCTCGGACAAAGTGAGTACCATGACCGGAGACCGCCAGAACCCGGTGGTCTATGCTCCGGATAAACTGAAGCGACTGAATATCCTCGAATTCGCGAATTAGCTTTCCATTCCGGGAAGGAAGCGTTGTAATGGGGCGTTTTCAGTCGGCAGATCGACCGCGGTCCGTGCTTCAAAGACAGACAGCCTGAACGTGATTCTGAATACCTTTTGCTGACAACAGACGTCAGCATCAACCCCAAAGCGGAGCCTTCACATGAAACGAGTTCTCTTCACTGCCGCGATTCTGGCCGTTCTGCCCAACCCGGCGTACAGTCAGAACGATCTGCAGCGAGTCCTTCAGGGACTGCAGCAGTTGCAGAATTTCAGCAATCAGCAACAGCATCACCACAACAACAATCAGGGTGGCCAGCGACCCCGAGCCGTGCCGTACAACGGAAACCCGAACGCCTCAGGCAATCAGAATCAGGGCAACTTCAACAACGACTTCTTCGGCCCACCCCAGCACAACCACGGGTTTGGCGGATCGGACCCGAATTCCTCGGGTGTCCATAACAGCAGCGGATTTAACAACAGCGGATTTTTTCCGGGCGGCTCAGTTAACAACGGCAATGTGATCTATCCCGGAAACACGAATTATCCCAGCAACCAGAATCACTTTCACAACCACGGACAGGTGACCTATCCGAATAACACCTACCCCAACAGTTACCCGAGTAACACTTACCCCAATAGCTATCCGAGTTCCAGCTACCACAATCACAACCACAGCTCGCCGTATCCGTCTTATCCCGGTACGTCTCACCTCGGATCGACAACGTATCCGTCTGTCACGGCGAGTACATCTGCGATTTCTCAGCCGCCGGTTGCCCCGACGCCCAGCTACAGCAGGCTGCCGATCACGGTTCGCTGCGGTCCGGACTGTGTGGGAACCTGCAGCTACGAACTGGTGACAACTTCGGGCAGCAGCTTCCCGTATCAGATTCGAGCCGGTCAGGCTCAGAACCTGGTGGAAACGACCAACTGGACCTTCCGCTACAGCCCGGCTCCGGGAGCTCCCAGCCAGTCATATCAGCTGAAAGGCGGACGGCAGTACGAACTGCGTCAAACCGGCGGTAACTGGCAGCTGTATCTGGTTCCGTAGATTGCAGGCAGTTCTTCCCGAACTTCAAGCCGCAGTCACAGAAGACTGTCAAAAGCGGCAGCGGTCCAAAAACATCAGCAGCCACGGGACAACATCCCGTGGCTGCTTTCATTGACACTCAGGCCAGGCGACGCGAGTTGCCCGGCGCCAGGCTTCGGTGATCAGTTGGCATAGGGAATGTCATCGCCGTTTCCGTATGGATAGAACAGGCGACCGATTTCGTCCGCCAATCGGAAGAAGTATTCGTGGCGGAATGTCTCGTAGCTGATATCAGATGCTGAGCGAGGGACCTGAGTCGGGAACACAGACGCCACATTCTTGGTAAAGATTCGCCGACCATCGCCGTCGGTTTCCATTTCATAGACACTGACGATCGCATCGCAGCGGCCTCGAAACAGACTGGTGCTGTCAGGCTCATACAGCGAGAACTCGTTGATATCCACATACACCACATAATTGACGTCAAAGTCGGCGCCCACTTCCGTTGCACTGTCCCAGTCCGGGTGGTGAGCCATCCATTCCCGGATTCGGTCGGGGTCAATCACCTGGATTTCATGTTTGTAAAGATGGGCGGCAAGTCGACACGAGAGGATGTAGTCAATATTGTCGTGAAACTTGGTCAGATCGTCCGAGGCATAACAGACCACAGCCACTTTCACACCTCGGTCCGTGAACGACTTCTTCGTCTCTTTTTCAAACAGAGGCTGAAGCTGAGGCGGGCCGCCGATCAGATACCCCAGCAGAATAAAATAGTTGCAGCCCGGAACCGACATCAGCAGCAGGCAGACAAACACCGCCCGAAGAAGCAGCTGACGTGCAGCAGAAGATTCAACTGCTTTCCGGGAATGGCTGGCTGATCCGGGATTTGAACGTTTCATAGGAAGAACTCAACTTTCGTCAGACGGGCATTCAGGTCGGTCCGCCGGGCCTGAACTGAATCAGTGAATGGATTCACCCATGCGATAGTCGTAAAGATGCTGGCTGATGTGCAGAGCTGTTCTGTCAAGAAAGTCCTGAATGAACTGTTCTTCAGAACGGCTTTCTCTCGGAACGGGATAGGACGTGGGGAACTGCACCTTGAAATCACGGTCAAACAGCGGAGTGACCGATACCAGGATCTGTTTCTTTTCGCCGGAGCGACCGCTGGCCGAATAAACGCTCAGATGGCCTTCGGCGATGCCGCTCATCAGGTTGGGGCTCTCGGGAATGAGGTGATTAAACTGTCGCATGTCAATATGAATGACATACCCGGCTCGGAACTCCTTCGCCAGTTCTGAATAGTCACCCCAGTCGCCATGATCATCGAACCATCGAGCAACATCACCGGCGGGAACGACCTGAATCCCCTGAATCTCCAGATCCCGGGTGACTCGATCGGCAATATCAATCTGGATGGACGGCACCAGGTTGAGTAGGCGATGCGGAGCCGAACAGATCACCACAACCGGCTCTTTGCTGTCCTTCAGCTTCCGTCCGGTCGCGGCTGTAAACGGCGAAACCACCTTCGGGTCACCCGTCAGCATCTTTCCGGCGATCACAAACAGCGAACATCCGCTCGATACGAACAGAAGCGGAAGGATGAAGAGAACGACAGATACAAACGAACGGGAAGCTCGACCGGCATAAGCCTGACCGGCCGGAAGTTCGTCCCGCCGGCAGACTCGGCCGATATCAGATTGGCAGTGAGATTGACTGAGCGAAAAACAGTTCATGAATCTTTGCAGCCCAGATGACAAGTGCCAGCGTCAGGTATCCGATGGCCAGCACGATCAGCCAGTGAAAAGGTCTTTGAGTTCCCCACCAGCGTCCGCGGACAGCCACGACCAGACACCACAGCATCATCGCTGCGAACAGCGCTGCCAGAGGAACGCCGATGGGGTTGGCGGCCATGGCAGCGCCCCACTGTCCTCGAACAATCAAACTGAAACTGGTGGTCATGCCGCAGTGCGGACACGGCAGGTGCAGAAACTGTCGAAACGTGCAGGCGGGCAAACCAAGCTGCTCATGAGTCCCGTAGCCTCGGATATCCGGCTGCAGCCAGCGAGCCGTCAGAAAGACACTCGCGAGTCCTGCAGCCAGCAGGCCAAGGTACAGTCTCACAACAACCGAAGGACGGCGGTCAGTCTGAAAATCTGCCACGCGAACACACTTCAGAAGATTCCACAGATGAGAAGTATCAGCCCCAGGCAAAGAGCTCAACCCCAGCTCTGCGCTGTTCCGAAGCCAATTCCGAGGCACCGGCAGAGCCTGCCGATGACCGCTCTCGGAAGGGTAATCGGCCCGCACAATCTGCCGTTCAGTGAGCCTGCCTGCTCAGAGTTCCGGGGGCTCGAACGACCGCGTTCACATTGGCAGGACTGGCGAGGCGGGTGCATGGAAACTTGATCCGTTAACAGCACCAGCGTTCTGAGAACTGCGGTTTGTGGGGACTGTAAGCCTGACTTGAACAGACCGCTTCAAGTCAGGTTTAAGCCGACGACGCTCGCCCGAGCTGTCAATACCGCTGATGTTTTGAGACGCGAACCCGCGCCGAGCGCCATGGGCTCACACTCTCAGATCGCATCCTGAGGTCTCGCCGGGCTCAGGCGGCCGCTCGAAGATTCAGTTCTTCAGCATTCACTGCGACGATGGCGATGCCGAATTTGTCGGCCGCTTCTGCGACGACGTCGGGTTCCAGGATGATGGTCTGGTCGGCTTCGATGGCCAGGACCCGCCCCCCGGATTCGCTCATGGTCTTGATGGTTTCCACACCAATGGTCGGGACATCGAAGCGACGGCCCTGCTGAGGCTTAGCGACCTTGACGACGGTGAACCCGCCCCGGCGACACAGCTCGCCCGCGCGTCGAATGCAGCGATCCGTGCCTTCGATGGCTTCAACAGCAATCACGGCAGAGTCATTCACCACAACAGTCTGTCCGATGTCCAGTCGGCCCATTTCCCTAGCCATCTCGAAGCCGAACTGAATATCCTTCCACTGCGAAGCGCTGGGTTTGCGATGGGTGAGGAAGCCGTGTTTCACAAGTAACTCCGGTGCATAATCGAGTGCAGAATCAAACTGAAATCCATCGCGTTCAAATTCGCGAATGATGGCCAGCAGAATGGTATCGTCCTTACGGTTCTGCCGGGCATAGCGCAGCCACATGTGCACCGTGCGCAGGTCCGGCATCAGTCGCAGCCAGCGGAACGGATGAAACAGAACCGTTTTCTCTATCTTTCCCGCCATGACGATTCGCTGCACGCCCGCCTTTTTGAACAGGCGGATGGCCTTGCCAATGCGAGCCAACGGGTAGAAACGAAAATCGTCACAAACGTCGCCCAGCTGTTCCGATGCCATCCCGGCAACACCCAGAGCATAAACAGAATGACCAGCGGCTCGGGCAGCTTCCGCAAACTCAATGGGAAAGCGGCCACCACCGGCCAATAGTCCAAGGCGTGTGGGTTCCATGACGCTCACTGCAGCAATCCGTTCGCTGGGAAACGGAATGATGTCCCGATGTTCGTAAGGTTCATTCATAGTGAAAAAAGACGCGACGGAATAAGTCCGACGGATCAGGGCGCCCTGCTGAACTGTTCTGTAAATTAACACCCTGATCGAATGTTCCCAACCTCCTGGAACAGGTCAGGCATCGCATGTCTGATCAGGCGGCTTCCCGAGTTTCCTGTGTGACTGATTCTGAACCTGCCGCTGCATCCGGGATCAGCAACTGCAGCTGCTGCTGCAAAGCCGCGACCTGTTTCTGCAGAGCTCTTACGGTTTCCCGAAGTTCCGGCAGCCGCTTCAGCGCCGTCTGTTCACGAGCCACATCGGCGGCCTTGCGAGCCGGACTGCCCAGGTAAGCTTCACCCCCGGGCATGTCCCGATGAACTCCGGCCTTGGCTCCGATGATGGCAAAATCGCCCAGATGCACGTGGTCAGCAATTCCCGCCTGCCCCGCACACACCACGTACTTTCCGGTACTGCTGGACCCGGCAATCCCGGCCTGCGACACCAGAAGATTATGTTCGCCAATCTGACAGTTGTGACCAATCACCACCATGCTGTCGATTCGAGTCCCCGTACCGATCACGGTTTCGCCCACTTTGGCTCGATCAATCGTGCAGCACGCCCCAATATGGACGTCATCACAGATGCGAACCGTTCCCACATGCGGCAGACGTTCGTGGCGTCCGTTGACGTTGCGATAGCCGAAACCATCACCACCCAGGACGCAGCCTGCCTGAATTTTCACGTCACTGCCAATAATGACATCAGGATACAGGACAACGTTGGGGTCAATCCGACAGTTGTCACCGATCGTACAGCCGTCTCCGATGACTGCTCCCGACCCAATCACGCAGTTCTCACCAATCACCACGTCGCGACCAACGACCGCCAGCGGCTGAACGCTGGAATGGGCTCCAATCACCGCCGAAGGATCAACGACAGCCCGCGACGAAATTCCCGTGGCAGCGGGAATTCGCTGAGGCAGAATTTCTTCGGCGACCTTCAGAAACGCGACTTCCGGATCACGCACGATCAAAAAGGTGTGTTCGGGCCACGCGGCCAGCTTTTCGGAACTGTCTTCCGGAGCAATCACCACTCGAGCACTGGAACCCTCGATGCGGTTGAGATGCTTACTGCTGCCGACGAACGCCAGGTCATCCACTCCGGCTCGTTCAATGAAATCGACTCCGTTGATGCGGCGAGCAGCGGGTCCCATGACCCGAGCCCCGACCTGCTGAGCAATGTCCTCAACAGACATTGAATGACCACGCCGAGAATCTGCCACTCCTGCCTCCGTGCAAAAATGAAGTCATTGAACTTCGCCACCGCCGCCGCCCGCTGTGAATCCACTCAGTGGAGAAGGTCCCAACGTCGGCTGTTGTTTTCCCGTGCTTTTTATGCCATTTCGGGGGCTGTCCGCAAGACAAAGGTCTCGTCGAAGGCGGACCTGTGGCAACTCATCCTGCCGTACTTGAGTGTTTTCGGCAGCTTCAGCCGTGAATCCGCAATCAGATTGGCAATTGGAGACGATTCTTCCGCTGGTTCTCGATTTAGCGGTCATGCACCGCTATTCTTCCCCGCAGCAGCCTCGGCCAGTTCAACTCGGACCACACCATCGCATTCAGCCTATGGCAACTGATTCCGCCAGCCTTCCCGAATCTCTGGGTCGCACACAAACTCAGCAGGTTGACCTGTTTTCCACAGAACGACCGTTAAGGTTTCAGTGCGGAGCGACGCTGGCTCCGGTTCGAGTGGCCTACGAGACCTACGGAACCCTGAACGCGGATCGCAGTAATGCCGTCTATGTCTGTCATGCTCTGACAGGTGACGCTCACGCGGCCGGGTTTCATCGCGACGAAGAATCCAAGCCTGGCTGGTGGGATGGGTTTATCGGTCCGGGAAAAGCGCTGGACACCAACCGCTATTTCGTCATCTGTGCCAATGTTCTGGGGGGGTGCCGTGGAACGACGGGGCCGGGCAGTGTGAATCCTGCGACCGGCCAGCGTTTCTGTCTGGATTTTCCCTTTCTGACCGTCGCAGACATCGTCACCGTCCATTCGGAACTGGTGCGGTGGATGGGAATTGAGCAGCTGGTTGCCGTCGTGGGCGGCAGCCTGGGTGGAATGCAGGTGCTGGACTGGTCCGTCCGTTTTCCGAATCAGATGCGCAGCTGCGTGGTGCTGGCGTCCGCTCCCAAACTGGCGGCTCAGGGAATCGCTTTCAATGCGGTTGGACGCCGAGCGATCTATGCGGACCCGGGATTTGCCAACGGACGCTATTACGATTCGGAAGGACCTCGGTACGGCCTGGCTCTGGCTCGCATGGTCGCTCACATCACCTATCTGTCCGAAGATTCCATCGAACTGAAGTTCGGAAGGCGACTGCAGGACAGCGACCGCTATGCCTTTGATATGCAGAAGGAGACCGAGTTTCAGATTGAGAGCTATCTGCACTATCAGGGAAAACGATTCGTCCAGCGTTTCGATGCAAACAGCTATCTGTATCTGACTCGAGCCATGGATTATTTCGACCTGTCGGAAGGACACGACTCGCTGACCGACGCCGTTCGCGGCGTGATGTCGCGGTTTCTGGTGGTGTCGTACGATACCGATTGGCTGTTTCCGACCAGTCAGAGCAAAGAGCTGGTTTCGGCGTTGCTGCGTGCCGGAAAGCACGTCTCATTCATCGAACTTCCCTGTCCGTTCGGCCACGACTCCTTCCTGATCGACCTCGCCCCGCTGCAGGACCTGGTCGCCCCGTTTCTCAGCCAGTCCTGAATCGGACGGTTCCCGCTGCGAACTGTAAAGCAGTCTTGTACTACGCCGACGTTAACGGGATTGTGCCGGAAGGATTTGAATTTTGGTGGTGTCACAATATCAATATCCCGTGTGTGCCCTCACGAACGGCCCCCCGCATGCTGGCGGCTGACCTCGATCCCGATCTCTGTTCGTTGGCGGCTACGCGTCCTCGCCATACTTTTCCCGGAACCAGGCGTCGAATTCTTCTTGACGCTTCATGATTCCGGCAATCGCCTCACTTGGATCGCGCACCTGAAATCCAGCGTCCGTAACGTTTCCAAGGTAATACGGCTCACCAGAATCCCACCCCGCCGCAATGCCGACGGGATCTGAAGAACTAAGGATAAGTCCAGGATCGATGTCGGCGAGGATTTGTTTTAACGCGAATGCGACATACCCCAAACACAAAAACTCTTCGGCACGAACACCAAGGCCGCCAGGCTTACCGTATGCCGCACGATAGATCGCTGTAAGAACACCTGAATCTGCATAGCGGCCTTCCGGGAAGTACTCTGGACTGACGGCCCAGTCCAGACTTCCGTCCAATATGAATTGGCGAGCCCCTGCGACGTAGAAATCGGCAACTGTTTCCTGGTTGCGGCCGCTGCCCTTCACTGGGTGAAAGAGACCAAACCAAAACCCCGCAACCGGAACCCTTGCAGGAGGATCGTTTGCGATTACAGACCGAAACCAGTGCTTTTGCAGATATGGTATTTCGCGGTCATAAGGGATTTCATAGTAGGGTGACCAATCGCCGTCGGGATACTCTTTGGCATGGGCGTCGATCAATATACTCATTGAAGCGCTGACAGACTCGGTGCCAGGAAGGAGTTCGTGGATCGCGAAATCGAGGTTTGCCATGACAGACCGAACGTTAGAGTTTACCGGTTTGCGATCGTTCGCTTGAGCGTGCAGATTGAGGTGGACTCAAATCCGACGCAACGGAAGGCTGAACAAGAGCTCCTGACCGCTGCTCTGGGGAGGAGTCCAACGCCGTGAAGGGTCTTGACAAGGATAAACACCGGCTTCGATCGCCCATCCTCCGTAGGTCAGGCTCCCGCCTGACGGTCTGTTGCCTTCGATCGTCTTCACACTTCGAGTGGCCGGCTGACCATTTTTGTTTCCGTGAAACATTTCCCATGATTTCTTCAGCAGGTCTGCTGCAAATTCCTTTTCTGCGACGTCTCCTGCGTCTTCGGCGGCGGGCACCGTGTCGGCCAGAGTGAGACACGCGAAGACTGACAAAGAAAGCAAAATGGTCTTCATAGTCGGGATCTTTCCGGAAAGTTGACGCGACGAACGAAGGTGTGCCCCTCGCTTTGTCAGGGGCTTCTGACCGGAAGACGCTGGCCGAGTCAGCAGGGAAACCTGCCTCAACGCCACGCACTCCAGCAGGTTCCGGAGACACTATCCACCAGGGAAGGGCCGTGTCTGGAAGCGGATCTCTCCGCCGACGATGGTGGCGACCGCTCGGCCGACGACTTCTCGTCGGTCGAAGGGAGTATTGCGTGCCAGCGATCGGAATTTTGAGGCGTCGATGGTCCAGCGTTCGGACGGGTCAATCAGTGTCACATCAGCGTCCACGCCCGGCGACAGGTTTCCGTGTGGAAGGTTCAGCAGTTCTGACGGGCCGACGGTCAGGCAGCGAATCAGCTGAAACCACGTCAGATGTCCCGGCAGAATCAGAGCTTCCACCAGGACAGGCAGAGCTGTTTCCAGGCTGCACAGACCGAACGGGGCGACATCCAGTTCGACGGCTTTCTTTTCGATGGCCACCGGCTGATGATCGCAGCTGATAACAGTGATGACTCCGTCCTTCAGTCCCTGAATCAGCGCATTCACGTGGTTGCGCGTCCGCAGTGGCGGATTGCACTTGTACAGCGTATCGAATGAACGCATCACTTCATCGGTGAGCAGCAGGTGATGAGGAGCCACGTCAGCGGTGACGTTCAGCTTGCGTACCTGAGCCCGGTGGATCCGTTCGACGGCGTCTTCTGTGGTCACGCACATGATGTGAACGCGGCCCTGAGTCAGATCGGCCAGAGCGATGTCGCGACCGGTCATGATGTCGTTGGCCGCCGCCGGGATTCCACGCAGTCCCAGTCTGACGGATTCGAAACCTTCGTGCATGACTCCGGTGTCGGCCAGTTCCGGTACCAGCGAGTAATGCAGAATGGCTTTGCCGAACATGCCCGTATATTCCAGAGCACGTCGCATGACTTCGGCGTTCGCGATCGGCGTTTTTCCGTCTGAGAAGGCGACCGCCTGGCCCTGGACCAGCTGACCGATTTCGGCCAGTTCCTGCCCCTGACACCCTTTCGTGACGGCTCCCAGCGGATAAACCCGGCAATTGTTGGCTCGTTCCGCCTGCCTGAGCACAAATTCGGCACTGCCGCGATTGTCGACAACCGGGTTGCTGTCCGGAGCAGTCGCGATGCTGGTGAAACCGCCGGCCAGAGCAGCCGCGGTGGCCGATGCGATCGTTTCGTCTTCTTCGAAGCCGGGTTCGCGGACAGAGACGTGAGCATCCACCAGACCGGGGCAGACCAGCAATCCGGAAGCATCAATGACTTCGTCAGCATCAACCGACTGACCGGGATTCAGGACCGCGGCAATCCGGCCGTTTTCCATCAGAATGTCGGCCGCCCGATCGATGCCGTTGGCCGGATCGATCACCGTTCCGTTTTTGATCAGCGTCTTCATCGTTTGCCTGCCTTCCTCGCCAGCAGATACAGACACGCCATGCGAATGAGCAGTCCGTTGGAAACCTGTTTCAGAATTGCGGAATTCGGACCATCGGCCACTTCCGGAGTCAGCTCGACTCCTCGGTTGATGGGCCCGGGTGCCAGCACCAGCACATCCGGTTTGGCTCGACGAATCCGATCTCCGTTCATCCCGAACAGATGTGCATATTCCGCGATGGACGGAAAGAAGGCTCCGCGCTGACGTTCGAACTGAACTCGCAGCAGATTCACGCAGTCGACTTCCGGAAGAATGCGATCCAGATCGTAGGCGATTTCGACTCCCAGATCGGCAATCGCTTTCGGAACCAGTGTGGCCGGACCGCAGACAATCACCCGAGCTCCCAGTTTCAGCAGTCCGTGAATGTTTGACCGAGCGACTCGGCTGTGGCGAATGTCTCCCACCAGAGCCACCGTCAGTCCGGCAATGCTGCCTTTCCGCTGCCGGATGGTAAGAATATCCAGCAGTCCCTGAGTCGGATGTTCGTGAGTGCCATCGCCCGCGTTCAGAACTCCGGCTTTCAGATGACGAGCCAGCAGATGGGGAGCTCCCGGTGTTCGGTGGCGGCACACCACCAGATCAACTCCCATCGCTTCGATGGTCAGAGCCGTGTCAACAAAGGTTTCTCCCTTTGACAGACTGCTCCCCGATGCGGAAAAGTCCACCGTGTCGGCACCAAGTCGGCGGGCGGCGATGTTGAAGCTGGTTTTGGTGCGAGTGGAATTCTCAAAAAACAGATTGGCGACAACGGTGCCGTTCAGGACCTGCAGCTTCTGAGTGGCCCCTTCGGTCAGGTCGTGAAAGTGATCGGCCAGGTCCAGAATCGTGTTGATCTGTTCGGCGGACAGATGTTCAAGCCCCAGCAGATGCCGTTCGTCCCATTCTGTCAGAAGATTGATGTCTGCCAGTAAATTCGCCATGTCTGTCCGCCGTTGACCCTTCAGCACGCCCCGCCATCGGGCAGTCTCCGGTGCTGCAGATTCAGATCTCAGCGACACCGGGCGCAAAATTTCGACGACTCTAACGGCTGACGCCCCGGAACTTCAATTCGGTTGTCGCACAGGGAGGAAAAAAAACGAGAGCCACGGGGCCGGTGCAGAAAGTGGCCGATTTCAGAACCGGACTTTTCCCGATTGGATCGGGACCCCGCGAACGATTCGCCGACCGCGGTCGGAATCTTCCCCACCCGACTCCAGCTCCGGAATGCACGGAAATTCGGAGCAGAGTCGGGTTGTGGATCGTGTGGCACAGACGGACAATCACGGCGACGATGCCCGACCGCGTCGTCAGCACCGGCTCGCACGTCCGGAAAAGGAATTCGCCATGATTTTTCGACGCATCCTGTGATGCACATGAAGCAGAAATCGGTGAGATGAAGCGACAAGTCACGTTCATTGCGATCCTGACGACCATCAGCCAGACGACCTTTGCGGCGACATGGCGAGTGCCTCAGGATCAGCCGACGATCACGGCCGCCATTCAGGCGGCAGATGTCGGCGATACCATTCTGGTGGCTGCGGGGCAATATTCTGAACACATCCGCCTGAAGCCGGGCATCATCGTACGCAGTGACGGCGATGATGGATCCGGCACAGACGGCCTGCTTCGGGCGGAACGGACGGTCATTGATGGAGCCGCTTTCACAGAAAGTGTTCCCGGCGTTGTGATGGCCGAGGACAGCATTCTGGACGGTTTCACAGTGACAAATGTCGGCACCTGGGATGAAGCGGAATGGACTCGCCATTTCAATTCGCACGGCGAGGAACTCGGAGATGACGAAGGGGCTGTTCACGCCGAGGGAACTCGGCCCGCCATCAGCATTTCCGGCGTTCGCTGTACAGTGAGGAATTGCCGCGTGCATCACAACGGCGACGTGGGAATCGCAGTGATCGGCAGGAAGGACTCAAAGGCGGAAGCACTGATCACCGGCAACACCGTCGTCCGCAACATGGGCGGCGGAATCGGCGTGGCAGAAGGCGCCGAACCCGTCATTCGAGCCAACACGTGCCGCGAAAACCTGCGAGCCGGAATTGGCTGTCGCGCCGCGGCGCCGATCATCAGCGGCAATACGTGTGTCGGTAATGTCCGAGCCGGGATTGGTTGTCGCGAAGGAGCGACGCCGGTCATCGTTCACAACACCTGCCGGGAAAATCGTCGAGCGGGAATCGGGATTCGGATGAAAGACACGGCTCCGGTGGTGGCGGACAACCTTTGCGAAGACAATGAAATGGCGGGTATCGGTTGTCGTGATTCCGCGTCTCCGATTCTGCGAAACAACATCTGTCGAAGCAACAAAATGGCCGGGATCGGCTGCGATGGAGCCATGCCGCTGATTGTCGAGAATCTCTGTGAACGAAATCAGCTGGCCGGAATTGGAATTCAGGGGCAGGCTGTCGCCATCATTCAGAAGAATCGCTGCATCGAAAACAGACTGGTGGCGATTGGTGTCACTGACGGATCATCGGCAACGATCCTTGAAAATGAACTGGCTCGGACCGGAGGAATGCCGCCGTTAATCGCCGTGAAGGACCAGTCCCGCGCGAGCATTCAGGGCAATCGGATATCCGGTGGAGGCGTGGCGGCGGTGTTAATTCAGGGCTCAGCAACCCTCAGTCACAACACGCTGACCGGCACAGGTGATCGGCAGGGCAACGCGATCTGGGTGCAGGAGAATTCGACCGCAGCCATCGCGTCCAATTCCTTTGACGGTTACCGTTCGGCCGTGAATTCCGTCAAGGCATCGGTCACCATCACGGAGAACACCGTCCGCCGATTTCAGGGCACCGCAATCATCGTCAGGAACAGTCTGAGTCCGGCGAACGTTTTCGGAAACGTCGTGATCTCAGCGGACCCGCAGGCCAGTGCTGTCAAGGTGGAAGGCGCTTCCGGATCGGTCGACAACAACATCGTTCAGCCCGAAGAAGCTCAGCCATAAAAGTGGACGGTCTGTCAGGTCAGGGTCCCCTGACTGGATGACGTTCTGTCGTGGACCAGACAACGATGCCGCCCGGCTGTGAAACTCCGAGGACCCTGAGCGTCGTCCAGGAATTATCGCCAGGTCCACCAGGCAGCGACTGCCATCATCAGCACGACTCCGAGACAGCCACTTCCGGATGATGCGGGAATTCCATTCTGTTCTCCGATCTGTTCCACCGCCAGTTTCGCCTGCTTCAGGCTGACTCGAAACCGTTCGCGATAGCATTTGATCGCCTCGATCTTTTCACCGCGCCCCAGCAGCGACACGATCTGCTGAGTCAGTTCGGGATCGTCGGCAGTGGTTTCCGGATCGGTCGAATTTCCAAATTCGAGTGACTCGACCGCCGCCTTCGCTTCCGCCAGGCCAACGCCGGTTCTTTCGCGATAGAGGCTGATCGCGGCAATTTTGTTGCCCGCTGCCAGGTGTTCCCGAATTTCGTCCTCGAAAGCGCGGCCCATGATTCACTCCCTTCCGAAGCTGTAATTCTGAAATCGGTTCCGGCACACCAAAAAGTTGAGAAACGGTGTGCCTGCGCTTCGCCTGTCAGCACCCGACGCATGATTGCAAATTGAACTCGTCCGTCATCGTAAGAAACGCCTGATTGACGGTTTCTGAATGAAATTCAACATGCAGAAACGTCTCGTTGCGTTAAAATGGTGTCGGTGACGCTCGACGCGAGGTTTCCAGACGCGTTTCCACCTGAGGAGTTGAGAACTCGTATGCCGGTTTATGTTTACGAAGTGATTCACGAAGACGGAAGTCCTGGCGAACAGTTTGAAGTGGTGCAGGGCATCCGCGAACCCGCGCTGACTCAGCATCCGGAAACGGGCGAACCTGTTCAACGGATCATCCAGCCAACGTTTGTCGGAGGAACATGGTCTGAGGATTCGATGAGCAGGAGCTCACGCGACGAGAAGAAGCTGGAACGCCTGGGATTCACGAAATATGTGAAGGCCGGAGACGGAGTCTACGAAAAACGCACCGGCAAAGGTCCCGATCTGATCACTCGCGACAAACCCATCAAGGGCAGCGATCTGAAGTGATTCCTCACCGGCCGCGAACACCCGGCTGAGTGCCTTTCCCGCTGACGAGCTGTTCAGGATCGCTCTGGCAGCGTGCGCGGCTGTAAAGATATGCTTCGCGTTATCGTCGTGGGCATGCTGTCTGGTTGAGTTTTGGGAAGGATTCTGATGAAACGATTTGCTGCGGTCTCGGTTGCCATTCTGATGTTCGGAACCGTCGCGTGCCGGATGCTGCTGAATCAGTCGGCTCAGTCTGACGACTTTCTCCGGCCGGGCACGTCCGCGCAGACTCAGGAACCCGCTGCTGTGCCACATCATGATCACCAGCGTCAGCGTTTCATGCGCAGCAAACTGAACATGGTGCAGAAGATCGTCGAAGGCATCGCCACCGAAGATTTTCGGATGATCCGGGATGGCGGGATGGAACTGGCGGCCCTGGCGGAATCGGCTGCCTGGAAGTCGGCCGGTGATCCGTTTTATGCTCAGTACAGTGCGGCCTTTGAAGAAACCGTCAAAGTCCTGATCAGTGCGGCGGATTCGAAAAGTGTCGAGAAAGCGACATTCGCTTATGTCCATGTCACGATTTCATGCACTGCCTGTCATCAGCATGTTCGAGGCACCGTCCGAACAGCTCGGTGATCTGGTTCTGCTGCAGCCAATCCACTAAGCTTTGTGCTGAAACTCCGTAGACAGGAATGTCTCAGCAGGCAGGAATTTCTCCACAGACAGGAATGTCTGTGCTACCTGACACTCAGCGATCGCCAAAGGACGACCGAGCGTCTCAACTCTTTTCGGCCAGAGGGGAATGTCAGGATGGCATCTCACAGTGGGCTTCGACGGGCCAGGTTTCTGGTCGAGTATCTGATTTTTCAGGCGCTGGTGTTTGTGCTGCGGTGTCTGCCGGTCCGGACCTCCGTGCGTTTCGCTGATGCCGTCGCGTGGTGTGTACATTCGCTGGTTCCCCGCAAAGTAACTCGGTACGCCGTCGCGGCCGAAAACATTCGGACAGCACTGGGCGCTGACACCTCTGACCAGCAGGTCGATCGCATCATTCTGGGCATGTGGCAGCATCTGACTCGCATGATCTGCGAAATCGTTCAGCTGCCGCGAAGGTTTCGGCTGCAGAACTGCAGCGACGTGCTGACATTTCGTAATCGTGATGAATGCGTGCAGGCCATCATGCAGGGGCGTCCGGTTCTGTTTTTGGGAGGTCACTTCGGCAACTGGGAGATTTCGGTCAACACGTTTGGATCGTTTGGTTTTCCGATGGGAGTCGTCGCGCGCGACCTGGATAATCCCTGGCTGCATCGGTGGTTTCAGCAGTTTCGGGAATCGACCGGCAACTGGACGATTTCCAAACAGGGAGCCAGTGTCGAACTGGTGCAGGCGATGGAATCCGGTGGGTGTGCGAGCCTGCTGTGTGATCAGGACGCGGGGCGTCGAGGCGTGTTTGTGGATTTCTTCGGCAAGCCGGCATCCACCTTCAAGTCGATTGCTCTGCTGGCTCTGCAGTACGACGCTGTGGTGATCGTTGGCGGAGCATGGCGGCTTCCGGATGCGGAACAGACAGGCAGTCGTTGGCGACAGTTCGAACTGTGTACCGAAGCCGTGATCGACAGTCGGGACTTCACAACCGCCCACGGCGTCACCGAACTGACTCAGGCATTCACGTCGGCGCTGGAATCTCTCGTCCGCCGAGCTCCGGACCAGTACTTCTGGGTCCACCGCCGCTGGAAAACGCCAGCTCCCGCTTCCGGAAAGCGTCGAAGTCAGGCGGCGTGATCCTGCCGGGCCCAGCGGACTCGAAGTTCGGAATTCCACTCGTTTGGGAAGCCGTCGAGCTGCCGTTACACTGCGGCGCAGTGTCCGGAAGAAATACCGGCCGAGCCAGTGCCACACGGTCTGACCGGACCTGATCAGCGTCCGGTGGCACAGACATTCCTGTCTGTGGGGTTCCAACGGTGGCGGGCTGGACCACGGCGATTTTCAATACCATCGAGAAAGTGAAATTTCGAAATGAACAGCAGTCTGTTTGATTTGTCCGGAGATGTTGCGGTGGTCATTGGCGGCACCGGAGTTCTGGGCGGAGCAATGGCGGATGCTCTGGCAGCTCATGGGGCCAGAGTGGCGATTCTGGGACGCAGTGAAGAACGCGGTGCAGCTCGAGTGAAGCAGATTGAGGACGCCGGCGGCACGGCCATGTTTCATTCCGCGGATGCAATGAGCGCCGATTCTCTGAAGGCGGCTCGTGATGCCATCAACGATCAGCTCGGCCCCGTCAGCGTGCTGGTCAGTGCCGCCGGCGGCAATCGTCCGGATGCGACTCTGCCTCCAGGCAGCCGGTTCTGCAACCTGCCCACCGACGCATGGAACGGCGTCTTCGATCTGAATCTGGTTGGCGGAGCCCTGCTGCCGTCTCAGGTGTTCGGAGAAACCATGCTGCAGCACAACAGGGGCAGCATCATCAATATCGCGTCGATGGCGGGCATGATTCCTTTGTCTCGAGTCGTCGCCTATTCCGCAGCCAAGGCGGCCGTCCTGAATCTGACTCAGTTTCTGGCTCGCGAATGGGCGACTCAGGGTGTGCGAGTCAACGCGATCAGCCCCGGCTTCTTTCCGGCCGAACAGAACCGAGCTCTGCTGTTCAACGAAGACGGAACATATACAGCTCGCGGCGGCCAGATCATCGGACATACTCCGATGGCTCGCTTCGGCACGCCGGAAGAACTGTCGGGGGCCGTGGTGTGGCTGGCGTCTTCGAAAGCGTCCGGCTTCGTAACGGGGCAAAATATCGTCGTTGACGGCGGATTTATTTCCACAACGATCTGAGCAGGACATTGGAACATTGAGCGATGAAGCCTGAGGAGCTGTGCTGATGAGAGTGCTGCCATAGTTGCTGTTGGCGATGGTCGGAATCGGCGGGCTCGGGGTCCCGTCGTCGCGGGCAATTGGTTCAGAAGCCGAAGTTGCTCCGAAGGAACTCAGCGTTACGGAGCTTTCGAAGCAAATCAATCAATCGCTTGTGATTGTTCGAGCGACCGGGCGGGATGGTCGGGTCCAGGGACATGGAACCGGGTTTATCATTTCCGAAGATGGACTCATCGCGACAGCTCGGCATGTCATCGGTGATCGTCGTCAGGTGATTGTGGAACTTCCGGACGGAAAGACGGCTGCTGCGACTCATGTGCACGGAACTCATGAATCGATCGACGTTGCCATTGTCAGAATTGATGCGAAGGGGCTGACGGCGCTGCCGCTGAGCACCGATGACGACCATGTCGCCGGACAGCCGGTCGTGGCCGTCGGGCATCCGGGCAGTCGCACCAACACAACCGTCAGCGGCATTGTGGCGGGAACTCAGGAAATTGACGGCATCAACATGCTGCAGCTGGCCATGCCGGTCGAACGAGGCAGCAGTGGTGAACCGGTCGTGAATCGGTTTGGTCAGGTCATCGGAGTCGTGACGCTGAAGTCGACTCAGGAAGCCAATCTGGGCTTTGCTGTTCCCATTCGACATTTTCGCGACCTGCTGGAAGATCCGGCGCCGATTCCGATGAGTCGCTGGATCACGATCGGAGCTCTTGATCCGAAGCGATGGGAGATTGTGTTTGATGCCGGCTGGAGTCAGCGAGCCGGACGGATTCAGGTCGACGGCCCGGGGCGGTCCTTCGGAGGTCGATCCCTGTGTCTGAATCAGCAGGCTGTGCCGTCGCTGCCGTACGAAGTTCAGGTGGACGTGAAGTTGAGCGATGAACGCGGAGCCGCGGGGCTGGTGTTTCATGCCGATGGAGGCGATCAGCACTATGGATTCTATCCCAGCAACGGCAACATCCGGCTGACTCGCTTCACGGGACCGGATGTGAATTCCTGGGAAATCCTTCACAACGAACCTCATACGGCGTACCGCAGCGGCGACTGGAATACGTTCCGGGTCCGGCTGGCGGAGGATGGAATCACGTGCTGGCTGAATCAGCAGCTGGTCCTGAAGTCGGACGATACTGAGCTGCTGACGGGGCGAGCCGGACTGGCCACATTCCGGGGAACCGCGGCGGAATTTCGTCGATTCAAAGTCGCGGAAAAACTTCCTGCGGCCGCTCCGGATCACGACGGGCAGGCAACATTTCAGACGCTGCTTGAAGGTTTCCCGCCCGATCGCCCCGCCTCGCCCGAGCTGATTCAGAAGATGCAGCCGATGGCGGATTTCTCTTCGAGTCTGCTGGAACAGAAAGCACGAGAGCTGGAGGAGCGAGCGAAGCAGTTGCGACTGCTGGCCGACGACGTTCATGCGGCTCGAGTTCGGAAACAGATTCAGGAGGCTTTGGGCCGAACCGACAGTGATCCGACCGCGACTTCCGACGCAAAGCCCGACCTGTTGAAAGCCGCGCTGCTGCTCGCGGTTCTGGATAATCAGGAACTGGATCCCGATCCGTATTTGGAACGAATTGACCAGCTGGCGGACGAAGTTCGCATGAGCTTTCCGCAGGATGCCACGGAAGCTCAGCGTCTGGAGGCGATGGATCGAATGCTGTTTGAAGAATACGGCTTTCGAGGCAGTCGGTATGACTATTACACGACGTCCAACAGCTATCTGAACGAAGTCATTGACGATCGCGAAGGGCTGCCGATCACGTTGTGCGTCATGTACATGGAGCTGGCTCGGCGTCTGGATCTGAATGTCGTCGGGCTGGGACTGCCCGGTCATTATGTGGTGAAGTATGTCCCGTCAGATGAAAAGAGCTCGGAACAGATCATTGACGTTTTCCACAAAGGAAAACGCATCACCAAAGAGGAAGCGGATGACATCATTCGGTCACGAGGCTATCCGGTTCGCGAAGATTTTTTTGCAGGACAGTCTGCCGACACCATCATTCAACGCATGCTGATCAACCTGTTGAATCTGGCCGAAGCGAAGCGAGACGATCAGCAGGTGCTGCGTTATCTGGATACTCTGATCCCGCTGGATGAATCGGCTGTGGAATTCCGCCTGAAGCGTCTGGAAATTCGGTCTCGGACCCATCGCCTGGCTGAAGCCATCGCCGATGCTGACTGGCTGATCGACAACGCGGCCGACCAGCTGAACACGGACCGGCTGTCGGAATTTCGAGCCAGGCTTCATGATGAACTTGACCGGCAGACCGGAACCGGCGGCCATTGAACGTCTTTCTTCCCAACTTCACCTTCGAAGACGAACTCTGCGGACGCACGGAATTCTCAGCCGCAACACGACAGATTCACCGGGAACTGGCTCCACTGACGGCGTTCATGTGCCGCCCCGGCGACTGCGTGGTTGTCCCGGAGATTCCCGACAGCGAATGGCGACAGCAGTGGCGTCCCGGCGTCGACTTCGCCACCACGATTGAGGACATTCAGGCACAGAACTCGCCGCAGGTTGTGCCGTGGGGCTGGTCGCCGGTGAGTCGCTCGCAGGCTTTGAAACTGGGCTGCTCAGCGGAGCAGATTCCATCGGAACAGTCCGTCGAAACCGTCAACAGCCGCCGCTTCAACGCAGACTTCGATCCGGTGATTGAACTCGATTTGAACGGTCAGGGAAATTTCTCCGACGTCACCTTTGGACGCTTCTGTGCGACAGAGAGTGAATGGCGGCAGGCGGTGGTTGATTTCGCTGCTGAAGGATTTGCTCGCTGGGTGACCAAACCTCAGATCAGCCACGCCGGCCGCAATCGACTGCTGGGCGAGGGCTCAAATCTGAACGCTCAGCAAGCCGGCTGGCTGCAGCGACATCTGCCACACGGTGTTTATGTGGAACCGTGGGTCCGGGTCGTCGAGGAATGGGGACTGCAGTTTCAGCTGTCGGCAGACCGGTGTCCGGCGACGGTTCGGCTGATCGGAGTGACTCAGCTGCTGAACGATCCTGTGGGGCGGTATCTGGGAAGCCTGTTTTCGCACTCAGAGCCGTCTTCCGGGCCGGAAACCGGTTCCGATGAAGTTCACCAACTGGCGGTTCGACACGGATTTGACGTGTGTCGAGCTGCTGCGGCCTGCGGATATTACGGTCCTCTGGGAATCGACGCGTATGTTTTTGAGATGCCGAAACGAGGTCGCTGGCTGCGTGTCTGCAACGATATTAACGGGCGGCTGACCATGGGCCGTCTGGCCCTGGAACTCAGGCCACAGCTGAAGACTGGTGAATTCGGGCTGTGGATGCAGATCGACGCGGCGTTGATGGGGAAAAATCCACAGAATGCCCGAAAAACTCCTTCGGGCACGATTTCAATGACGTACGTTTGCAGACGACGAGTCCGCGGCTGGTTGGCAGCATCAGTTCCGAACCGCTACGATCCTGCTCAGCCCGGTCCGGATCTGGACAACTGCCGGGCTGCTGCAGAAGAATTCGACGAGAAACACGATGACGCACCTTCAGTCCGATGGAACTCGCCCACGGTCTCAGGCGTGGCTGGACATTCAGAAACGCAACCTGGGCGAATCCGCCCTGTCGTCAGCTGGGCTTTTACTCCATTCCCGACAACGCGTGTCCGTGGTGATTCCAGTTTCTGTGAAGAAAACACGCTGCGGGTTCTGGTGGATCGGGTTTCGCGAAGTTCCGATTCGTAAAGAACTGATTCTGGTCAACGACTGCAGTAAAGATGGCACCGCCGAGTTCTGGCAGCTTTGGAAGCCGAAGGCCGCGCTGACGATTTCAATCACATTCGAGTCTTCCATCATGAAGTGAATCAGGGCAAGGGGGCGGCTCTGCGGACTGGCTTTGCCAACGTGCAGGGCGATATCGTCATCATTCAGGATGCCGACCTGGAATATGATCCCAGCGAATACCCCAAACTGCTCAAACCCATCATCGAAGACAAAGCCGATGTTGTGTACGGCAGCCGCTTCCTGGGCGACCAGGCACATCGAGTTCTCTACTACTGGCACTATCTGGGCAACAAGTTTCTGACCGTGCTGTCCAATTGCTTCACCAATCTGAACCTGACGGACATGGAAACCTGCTACAAGGTCTTCCGTCGCAGTGTGAGTGGACGAACCCAGCACGAAACTGGTCCAGAATCGTTTGGTTTTGAACCGGAGATCACCGCCCGAGTTGCTCGCAGACGCTGCCGAGTCTTCGAAACGTCCGTCAGCTATTCCGGTCGAACCTATGCCGAAGGCAAACACATCGGCTGGCGAGACGGCTTCAAGGCACTGTGGTGCATCGTCCGCTTCGGACTGGCTGACTGACAGAACCCCAGCAGAACAGTGTGTCGGCAATTTGCAACGTCTCATGTCAGGCAACCGAACTCATATGAAACCGACCATGAAAGCTGCCTCGCTGATTGTGCTTGCTGCATTTCTGTGCTGTGGATGTCAGCATGCGAACGAACCGGATCCGGGTTCAGGTGGCGGAGCAGTCTCTGCAGAAGCGGGGATTCGAGTCGTCGCGACGGTGGGAATGGTGGCCGATCTGGTGCGACAGGTGGGCGGTGATCGTGTTCAGGTAACTCAGATGATGGGTGCCGGAGTTGATCCGCACCTGTACAATGCCACCCGCGATGATGTGCAGACCATCATGAACGGCGATCTTGTTTTCTATTCCGGGCTGATGCTGGAAGGAAAGCTGATCGACACGCTGGAAAAGATGGCTGAAAGAAAGCCGGTCATCGCCATCACGTCCGATCTGGCGCGGGACACGCTTCTTGAGCCTGAAGACATGCACGGACATTTTGACCCGCATGTGTGGATGGACGTTTCCGCATGGTCACAGTGCGTCGATCGCATTGCAGCGACGCTGGCCGAACACGATCCGCCGCATGCGGACCAGTATCGGAAGAATGCGTCCGAATACCGCCGGCAGCTGGAACAGCTTCACAACTATGGCCGAACCTGCATCAGTTCGATTCCGGAAGACAGCCGGGTGCTGGTGACATCTCATGATGCATTCAACTATCTGGGGCGAGCCTACGGGCTGGATGTTCAGGGCGTGCAGGGCATTTCGACGGAATCGGAAGCCGGGCTGCAGCGAGTCAACGATCTGGTGGATATGCTGGTCAGTCGCAGCGTGCGGGCTGTCTTCGTGGAAAGCAGTGTGCCTCGCAAAAGCATCAGCGCCCTGCTGGAAGGTGCCCGGTCACGAGGTCATCAGGTGGTGATCGGCGGCGAACTGTTTTCGGATGCGATGGGCCCGGCAGGCACCTACGAAGGAACCTACATCGGAATGCTGGATCACAACTTCACGATCATCACCCGAGCACTCGGCGGGACCGCTCCCGAAAGCGGCCTCAACGGAAAGCTGACCACAACTCAACCAACGGAATAGCACCGGCAACTCATAACCTCAGTTTGCTGCTACAGGTTCGAAAGCACATCTTCGATGATGTGGTTGATGTTATTCACGACATTGTTGATCGTGTCGCCGAGCTGCGAGGACTGAACGACGTCATTGATCGCCTGAAAACTCCAGGGCGTTCGTTTGATGGCCGACCCGGATTCCTGAATGGATCGAACCCACACCTTCAGCTGTTTGCCGTCCAGACTGCTTAAGTCATAGCTGGTTTCCGTCAGGTCTGTCAGGTGCAGAATTCGGGGAGTCACCTGTCCGGTCAGACTGTTGATTTCGTTGACCCACAGCTCGTAGCGAGTTGCCAGAGGATCAGCAGTCCATGACAAAATGCCGCTGTCCGAAAGATTCAGCTGCAGCGATTCCCGGACTGTTGTTCGCAGGCGTTCGCCCCAGCCGCTCAGTCGCCCGGCAGCGGATTGGGCTCGAACCCACACACTGTAACTTCCGGCGGTCAGCGCTTCAGGCAGAGTAAACGCGGTGTCCTGAATTCCCGCCTGACGCAGCAGCAGCTGGCCATCTTTGGAAACGTATACTTCATAGCTGTCAGCTCCGTTGGCAGCGTCCCATGACACCGTCAGCTGATCACCCACGCTGACCTGCGGCAGGCTGTGAACAGCAACGCTGCCGGCCAGAGCCAGGTTGATGGCGGTTCTGGGCGACCACGCCGATTTTGAACCATCGGGAAGAATGTTTCGCACCCAGACATCGTAGTCCTGAGACGGATCCAGATTCAGGTCGCTGAGCACATTCGAAACCTGCCCGACAAACGACGTCGCAATCCCTGAAAGCCGTTCCCGTTGTCCGGCGAGGCTGACCCAGACTTCCGACGTCGCAGCCCCCAGACCGTTCCACGACAGTGTCTGCCCCGACAGCTGAGGAACCGGACGGGCGACCACGGTGAATGTCAGTGGCTGGCTCCATTCGGTCGGGACGCCGGATGCCAGTTGAGCTCGCACACGCACGGAATAGGTTCCCGGCTGCAGGCTGTTGGCAATTGTGTGGCGGGTTTCGATCAGATCGGTCGCTGTATAGACGGTCTGAACTCCGTCCGCATCGGTGACTTCAATTTCAAAGCTGACGGCATCGGCAATCTGTTGCCATTCAATTTCGGGCTGAGTTTCCAGAGTTGCCGTCAGCTGAGTCAGGATGGGAATCTGCTGCCCCAGAATACTGAAAGCGTTGCGACGGGACCACGGCCCCAAACTGCCGTCATCAAAGACAGCTCGAACCCACGCCCAGTAACTTCCCGGAACGAGGTCCAGATTCTGAAACGTGTCCGTCAGGTTGCGTTCGTACTGAACCCGTCGCGAAGTCGCCTGATCGCTGATCCAAAGTTCGTAACTGCTGACGTTTCTGACCGTATCTGTGGCCTGTCCGGCAACTTGCTGAATGCGGTCAGAAATCTGCGACCAGCGCAGCTGGCGATTGTTCATCGTCAACGTGTTTCCGGACAGCAGAGTGACAGTGTCGGAAGAAATCGAAATCGCCTGCGGTTCGCTCCATGCTCCAAATTCGGCATTGGCCAGGCGGCCCGACTTCGTTCTGAACTGCACCCTGTAAGTCCCGACGCCCAACAGCTGCTGCTGTTCAGGAGTCAGCTGAATCACGGGATCAGAAGAAGTCCATGTCAGCAGGACGGCGCCGTCAGAATCCAGGACTCGAAATTCAAATTCGGCAATGGCCTGCCTGGAAATTCCGGCCAATGCTTCGTCAACAAGCAATTCCACCTGAGACAGAAGTCCGCCGATGTCTCGTTTCTCCCGCAGCCGGACGGCTCGACCGACAATCTCCGGAAAGACCGGCAACAGCTTATTCAGATCACAGATCGGCACTGTGTCGGCGTTCAGGCTGATCTTCTGAACGGGTGACAGATCATCCAGGCGAACAATCTGAATGGAATTCGTGGAAACGACATACAGCAGGTCATCAATTCGGACACTGCGACGAATCTCACTCCCCTGGTTCCACAGGAACAGGCCTGAACCGGTCGAGCCAACAGAACCGGCCAGCGAAATTCCGTCCGTAATGTCAATGTTCAGGATGACCAGCTGCTGTCCGGAACTCGACGAAACCGGAATTGCCAGCTGGTGAGTTTCCGGAATGTAGTTGAACGCCAGATGATTGCTGAGAGCTTCTGAAGAGGCCCACGCATCGACGGCGAGATTGTATTTGTGCAGCAGCGTCGGCTGAGTCATGTCGGACACATCAAACAGCGACACCTGCAGATCGGTCACTCGCCCTTCGCTGTCGGCGTCTCGGCCGATCGCCAGAAGATGGTTCTCGTCAATCAGCTGCAGATAGTCGGAATAGCCGGGAATCTTCAGCTCGCCGGTAATCACAGGATTCTGCGGATCACTCAGATCAAGCGAGAACACCGGATCGACTCGTCGAAACGTGACGATCCATGCTCGATCGCCGTCAAAACGAACCGAGTAAACGTTCTCAGTCGGCGCAATGCCGGTGATGGAACCCACGACGCTGAGCACAGCGCCCGAATCTTCCAGAACGTAAACGCTGCTGGACTGCACTGTATCGGCTGCACTGAATCCATTGGTGACGATTCGCAGATGGCCGTTGAATTCGTCCATCGAAAACTGGTCATCGACCGACCCCGGAACCTGTCCGCTGCCTTCATCCACAAGGCCGTCCGACGTCAGGCCGACTTTGTGAATGACAGTCGATGTCGTCCAGGCATTCACTTCAGCGTCAGTGCCACCGGCCGAGTACCAATCTGTTGTGAGGTACAGCGCCGTTTGGGATGCGTAGACCTCCACATTGTTGAAGGTTTCACTGAAATAGCCCACGTTGCTGACCGGTTCCGGCGCGGGGCTGGAGATATCAAACTGCAGGACACTGATCAGCTGCCCTCCATTGATGGGCACGTCGTCCGGAGCGCCGTTCAGCCAGCCCAGCTTCTGCAGTCCTTCTTCGCCGTCTGTGGATCGTCGCCAGATCGCGGGCGGAGCCACTCCGTCGGATGTATCAGAACCGTGAATGACTTCCGCCAGTGTTTGCAGATACTGAGTTCGTGTCTGTCGAGTCGCCGACAGCTGAGACACAATCTGATTGTCGCTGCTGCGAGTCGTCCCCAGCCAGGGCAGAGTTGGCGCTGCATTCCGATTGTTGACCACCACATAAACCTGATCGCCGATGGCGCGTGCCGAAGCGAATTCTCCGTCGATGATGGTTTCCTGCTGCAGAACAGGGGCGGCTCGGTCTGAGATATCCAGCACGGACACCACAGTTCGAATCGGCTGGTTCCACGCCGGCATGGCCAGATCAAAAGCCGGAAGAATTCCGATGCGATCATAAATCGGCACGAACTGGTTCTGCTGAGAAATGACGGTCAGACGATCGCCCTGCAGGAACATCGCCGTCGGAAGATCGGGGAGTGATGTCCGGGAGACCACTTCGGCCGGACTGTCTGCCGTTGCGGCTCGAACAATCACGATCTCCTGATTGGACATGGTGTAAAGATATTGCCCGTCTGTTTCGACAATGTCGGCTTCGTCAACTCCGCCCACCTGCACATTTGTGCTGTCCGTTGCGACGTCAGCCGCCGCCAGAGAATAAAAGTAAACCGGTTCGTTAATCAGCCGCCAGTCATCAAATCCGACAACAGGCCGGCCGTACTCGTCCGAAAACTTTGAGTCTGCTTCGGCGATCATTTTTCTTTCGACAGCAGCTCGCCAGTCAGCCAGTTGCAGATCTTCCCGGCTGAAGACATTTACAGAATTTTCTGCGGCCAGAGCGGCATGATAGTCGGCCAGGCTGTCCAGCTTCGTGACGGCTGAATCAATGCTGACATCCGGAGCTCCCACCTGAAAATAGCGCACGGGCAGATCCGGTGCGTCGACGGTGACACTGGCGGTTACCGTTTCTGTATTATCCGCTTCCCCGGAATCCGTCAGGCGAGCTGCCAGCCACAGTTCGCCGCCGACCTGATCAATGCGTTCGATCGTGATTCGGCTTCCGGCCGGCATCTCCGCCGACACAGTCAACTCACGCCCTGAGCTCACTCCGTTGGTGCCGCTCAGCAGCTGCCGAGCTTCCAGAACTTCAAGACCGGCAGCGGACGAAGGGCGGGGACAAACGTGTCGGCGGCGTTGGAGCGAACGAAAGATCATGGGAACTGCCTGATGTCGCTATGCACGGGAAACAGGTTGTTTGAAGGCCCGGAGCCGAAAGTTTACCACATCTGTCGATTTCCCTCACGCTGTTTTTCTCCAACAAACTTCGCCGCCAAATCCGCCCCGGATGACCTGACCCGTCGTTCCGGAACGGAAATGGGGACAAACACCCGACCTGCGTCAAACGGCGGTCAACCGAAGTGGCAGAATGGAAATCTTTCGCACATGCATGTCTGCGAATCTGTACCGCGACGGCCGATTGTGCGTTCACGGCACACAACTACAATGCCCAGCCTATGAAACCAGGATTCGAACCAATCTGGGCGTGGCCATGGGTCCTGCTGTGCTGCATGGCGATGCTGGCGGTTGTCGCCATCGGATATCCTCGACGCATTCGCCATCTGCCTGGGAAAACTCAGCGCCTGCTGATGACCTTGCGAATCGTGCTGGTTCTGCTGCTGACATTCTGGCTGCTGCGGCCGATGGTCGTCATCGATACGGACGGGCGTTCTGATGCCATCCTGTATGTGCTGATGGATAACAGTCGCAGCATGGAAACTCCGGATGCCGCAGGCGGGCTGACTCGACGTCAGGCCCTTCTGGATCTGTTTCATCAGGCTCAGCCGCTGCTGGATCAGCTGGGTGAAAGTGTCGAGATCAGAATTCGCGAACTGGCCGATGATCTGCAGCCCGTTTCCGATGACGGTCCGGCAGCAACGGCTTCCGGAACATCGACGGCCATCGGACTGAACCTGGACCAGCTGGCTCGCGAATCAGCTCAGGAAAAGATCGCCGCCATTCTGTTCTGGGGCGATGGTCGACAGGCCGCCAGTGGTCAGCGCGACATCGATCCGCTGCAGGCCGCTCGACTGCTGGGACGCGAACACCGCCCGCTGTACACCGTCCCGTTCGGTACGGCTGATGTGTCGTCCAGCGGGATGGATCTGGCGGTCAGCGAACTGGATGTTGCCGGAGACGTGTTCGTGAGAAACGTCGTTCCGGTCAAGGTCCGTCTGCGAGCTTTCGGAGCTCAGGGACGCCCGTCCGCCGTTCGAATTCTGGTTGAAGATCGCACCGGAGTTGCTCAGGGAAAATCCGGAAAGATGGTTCCGGTGGCTCAGGATCGCGACAACATCACCGTGGTTCCGATCACAGCCGCAACCGAATCCGACGACACCATTGTTTCTCTGCAGTTCGTTCCTCAGCTGGCGGGTGAGTTCAAGATTGCCGTCGAAGTCGACACTCTGGATGGTGAAGTTCGCACGACCAACAATCGAGTCGAAACGATGATTCGGGTTCGTTCCGGAGGAATTCGAGTCGCCTATCTGGATCGTCTTCGGTGGGAAATGAAGTTTCTGCGGCGCATCAATGTCAGCAACCGAATTCAGCTCGACTTCGCCCCCGTGCGCATCGACGACAGGACTCAGAATTCCTTCGACGCGTCCTGGTTCGAACCCGGTAACTACGATGCGTTCATCATCGGCGATGTGCCTGCCGGTTCCTTCACGGACGAACAGCAGAGGCAGCTGTTCCAGTGCTGTGAACAGGGAGCGGGGCTGATGCTGATCGGAGGCGAACACGCGTTCGGAGTCGGTGGCTGGGAGAAAACCGAAATTGCTCGACTGCTGCCGATCACCATGACAGCTGCCGACCAGCAGCTGACCGGTGACATCCCCATGCTGCCGACCCGAGCTTCCCAGACCAACCCGATTCTGCAGATCGCGTCTCCTGACCAGAACGCGGCTCGGTGGAACAGTCTGCCACCGCTGACCGGAGCCAGCCTGCTGCGAATCAAGGAAGGTTCCGGAGCTCAGGTGCTTGCGGAATCGCCGACCAAAGTGCCGCTGCTGGTCGGGCAGAATACCGGGCGAGGTCGAGTTCTGGCATTTGCCGGCGATACGACCTGGCAATGGGCACTGGAAGGAGGAGCCGCCGCCGACGCTCATGAACGCTTCTGGCGACAGGTCATCTTCTGGCTGACGAAAATGGAATACGACGGCGAAACTCCACTGTGGGTCACGGCCGATCCGCGAGACCTCAGTCCCGGTCAGACCGCCGAACTGGCCTTCGGGCTGCGTGATGAAAATGGCGACGCGGTCAACGGCGTCAGTTACCAGGTGATCGTGACGGGGCCCGACGGAACCGGAGACAGCGTGGCGGCTCGAACCGAAACCGATCACGCCGCAGCGGATTACCGTGAGACTCTGGATCCGGGAGACTACTGGGTGAATGTGTCGGCAGATGCCGGATCCGGCCGAGGCACTCTGTACGCAGCCACTCGGTTTCTGGTCAATGCCCGGGATCCCGAACTGGACAACCCGGCTGCCGATCCGGCGCTGATGCAGGAACTGGCCCACCTCAGCGGTGGCGACTTTCTGACTCCCGACAGCATGGTCGAACGACTCAGTCTGTGGGCCAGAAACGGACTGCCGAGCCTGCAGCTCAAGCGTTCAGAACGCATCAATCTGTGGGACAACTGGTACAGCCTGCTGCTGTTCGTGATCCTGATCGGCACCGAATGGTACCTCCGCAAGAAACGCGGCCTGGTTTGAACGAAGGTGACGGGCGAAGCTTCGGGATTCTGACTGAGAAGCATGCGCGCAAGGTGGATGCATCTTTGGGTGCGAATTAGTCGCGTTTCCAAGCGTCAGTTCGAATGGCGCCGCGCCAACGCGATCGGCCAATTCAATTCTCCCGTAACTGACGATGCAGAGAGTCCCGGGCAGGGATTCGTGACTTCATCCTCGACGACACGGTACGGACGGACTGGCCAGTCTCCCAGGTTCGAGTCAGGCACACCTGTGATACAGGCCATTCAGTCGCCCTAAAGGCCTCAACCCGCTGATTTCATCCCTCCGGGGCCTTGCGACCCCGGCAGAAGTTGCGCCGAGCCTTCGGCCCTGAGCACATATGCACAAATGCTGTCCTCAACCAATGCTGTCTTCAACCAAATCGGGGGTGTTACACGGGAAAGTCAGATTCAGCAGCGATTCAGCCGTCATGGATTCAGAAGCATCGCCATCGGCTGTTTGAAACGTCCCGTGGCTGACCACGAAAGGACTCCGGACTCGTGACCCCTTCCACCACGAAAGGGTACGAACCAACTGACCATTCGCCTGAAAACGTTCTCGCACAACTCTTCGCCGAGCTCCGACTGCCGGAGTGAGTCTGGTTGGTTCGGCTCAGAACAACAACGTCGCCGAGTGACTGCGGCGGCAGAATCTGCCGGATGCGTCATGCCACGGATGTGAATGAACATTCAGTCCCCAATTTCCTGTGTCGTCGACGATCCGCAGGTTTGCGGCGGAAAGTTGCCGCGTCGGACGGTGTCGGCAGCTTCTGCCGGTATCGACTTTAAGCGTTTGAGATCGGCACCCGCTGCCCGGGAATCCATGTTGCAGCAGAATCCGCAGCCTCGTATTCTGCAATTCCTCTCTCGCTCTCTCCGTGAACTCCTCTCCGGAAGGCACGTCTCATGTGCTGCTCTACTTTCAGCGGTCGCCCCGGGCTGCTGGCTGGTCTGATTCTGATCTGCAGTTCCGGCTGTTACAACATGAACGGCTATATGCTGAACGCATCCGGCCAGGGATTCTATCAGCAGGGCAACTACGCGATGGCTGCCCAGCAGTTCCAGACAGCTCTGGCCAGCAATCCCGCCAATCCCGACTACATGTCGAACCTTGCGAAAGCTCGACTGAAGATGGGAGATCAGGCCGGCGCCGAACAGCTGTTCCGAGCCGCACTGGCCAGCTCACCGTCGCACCAGCCGTCATATCACGGCCTTGCCGAAATGATGCTGGCTCAGGGACGCAGTACGGATGCTCAGCAACTACTCAGTTCATGGGCGTCGACTCAGCCATATGTTCCCGAGTCCCATGTGGAACTGGCATGGCTGCAGCGCGAACTGGGACAGGATCAGCTGGCTGAACAGACTCTCAAATCAGCGCTCGAGGTCAACCCGAATCACTCGACAGCACTCGCACAACTTGGCCAGCTGTATCAGGACAACGGTCAGGTGAGCGAAGCTGTGACTCTGTATCAGCAGTCGCTCCGGTCAAACTGGAACCAGCCGGAAGTTCAGTCACGCCTTGCCGTAGCAGCCGCCGCAGCCGGTCCCAATCATCCGATGAGCGAAATGGCGATGTCTCGCGGAGCTCTACCGTACGACATGGGCCCGACTCAGGTTGCCATGACCGCTCCGCCGGTCTTTGGTCCGCAGGGAATGCAGATGGCGGCGTATCCTCAGATGCCCGTCAGTCCGCCTCAGCAGGTGGCGTGGCAACAGCCTTCAGCCCCGATGATGCAGCAGGCAGCTTTTCCGGGAATGATCGGAATTCCGCGACAGCAGCAGATGGCCATGCTGCCTCACACCGCTCAAATGCCGCCTGCATTTCCACAGACCGCGTCAGGTCCTGTTCCTGACCCCATGTTCTCTCAGCCGAACACCGTCGGCCCCGCAACAGCATCGCAGCCGCCAATGACATCGGTGTCGTCATCACGAATCGTGGCCCCTGCCGGACCACCACAAATGCCGGAAATCGACGCATTCTGATCGCAGACCCTTTGCTCAGGCAGGCGTTACCGGTTTGCAGAGCCGCACGACGGCATCGCAGAACCACCGATCAATGGAGAACATGGTAGGCCGACCATGGCTGACAGGCCTCCATGTTTGACGGAGGACGACAACGGAGCCAGGATGTACGGCTGTGCGTCCTGATTCTCAATCGTCCCACCCCGGAATCCTGCCATGCCCACCGACTCAGATGCATCCGTCTCTCGTCGAGAATTCGTGACCACTGCGGCCACCGCTTCTGCGATTGCTGTAGGTCTGCATGCCGCACCCGCTTCTGCAAAGCCTCGTTCGGTTCAGGATCAGGTGGTCGTGGGAGTGATGGGTTTAAGCCGCGGGATGTCGCTGGTTCAGTCGTTCTCGTCGACTCCCGGTGTGGTCGTCAAATACCTTTGTGAAACGGATGCCAATCGCCTGAATGCGGCGAAAGCGGCCTTCGCGAACAAGGCTGACTACGAGGTCATCGGGACGGGCAACTTCCGGGACATTCTTGATGATTCGGACGTTGACGCACTGGTCTGTGCCGCTCCGAATCACTGGCACGCTCCGGCAGGCATTCTGGCCTGTTCCGCCGGCAAACACTGTTATGTGGAGAAGCCCTGCAGCCACAATCCGTGGGAAGGCGAAATGCTGGTTCAGGCCGCTCGGAAACACAATCGCTGCGTTCAGATGGGCAGTCAGCGACGCAGTGCCGAGAAGATCATTCAGGCTGTCGGAATGCTGCACGAAGGCAGGATCGGCCGAGTCTATTACAGTCGCAGCTGGTACGCCAATCTGCGAGGTCCGATCGGAAAAGGTGAACCGGCCGAGGTGCCTGCGAATCTGGACTACGAACTGTGGCAGGGCCCCGCACCTCGACAGCCGTTTACCTCCAACCGGCTGCCATACAACTGGCACTGGGTCTGGCACTATGGAAACGGCGAACTCGGCAACAACGGCGTTCATTCCATCGACCTGTCTCGCTGGGGCCTGCAGGTCGACTACCCGACTCGAGTTGTCTCAAGCGGCGGGCGATACCGGTACGACGACGATCAGGAAACCGCCGACACCCACATCGTGTCGTTCGAATTCGAAGGCAAACGACAGATCATCTGGGAATGTCTGAGCTGTAATCGACTGGGAATGGACGGCAATTCGTTTGGGGTCAGTTTTCATGGCGAAGACGGCAGCCTGAAGCTCGACAGCTGGGGATATACTCTGTTCGATCAGAAGGGCAAAGAACTGGAAAGCGAATCCGGTTCAGCGGCCGACGCGGCTCATGTGGCCAACTTTGTGGATGCGATTCGAGCCGACGATCCAACGATGCTGAATGCCGAAATTGAAATCGGCCACAAGAGCACGCTCCTGTGTCACCTCGGCAACATCGCCCTCCGCACCGGCGACGCTCTCACCTGCGACCCGGCCAACGGCCACATCCTGAACAACGCCGAAGCAGAAAAACTCTGGAAACGCCAGTACGAACCCGGCTGGGAACCGGTGATTTGATGCGTGCAACAAAGGCGGACATCACTCGCCCGGTGATGCCAACACACCCTTTTTCTGCCCGTCTACCCGTGAAAAAGACCCGGTGCCCGATTGCGGTTTAAGGACCAGGCGACATGATTGCGATCAGGGGACAGCATGAGCTGCCCAAGGAAACCCAAACGGGGAATCTTGGACACTTATTGCTGATCGCCACCGACCTTGCCTCGGTGGAATCACGACTGCTCGGCAAAAACTTCGTTTTTCCGGGCCGATGAAAACGAGTGAAATCTCCGACTTCGCCAGCTTTCCAGTCGGTTCACCACCGAGGCAAGTTCGGTGGAGTCTGTCCTGGTGGGGACGATGGCAGCGCCCAATCGCGGACACATTTTGGCTCGGCGCCTCGCCCTGATGGACACCGTGAGGCGGTATGCTCACTGTAAGCCTTCGCCACAAACACGTCCGCGTTCGGACATCTCAGATGTCCAGTTCCTTCACATCGAGTGCATGTTTTTCGATGAAGTCGCGACGAGGCTCTACCTGGTCGCCCATGAGGATGCGGAAAATTTCGTCGGCTCCGGCAGCGTCTTCCATCCGGATCTGCAGCAGAACTCGCTTTTCCGGGTCCATGCTGGTTTCCCAGAGTTCTTCGGAATTCATTTCTCCCAGCCCTTTGAAGCGGGTCAGTGTCAGACCGCGTTCCCCCAGTTTCCTGAGTTCCGGCAGCACCTCTCTCAGGCTGGTCAGGTTGACGGTCTGTTCGTCTCGGACCAGCCGGAAGGGATACACCTGCTCCGCATTGCGAACCCCGGCCGGGACGAAGTCCCGATACGTAAATCCGAAATCCTTCAGCTTTGCCAGCTGTTCATTCAGAGTGCGAACTTCATGCAGATCCACCAGATGAGAAATCGGAACAACTTCTTCACCGTCTGACGATTCCGTTTTCTCTGAGGCGTCCGTTTCGACGGGAGTCTTTCCGGCAGCGTGTTCTTCTTCCAGCTGACGGATGAATGCTTCGGCTTCATCGCGTTCGAAGAACCAGCGTTCGGAATCCGCCCACAGGACTCGGTACCGAGGCAGACGGCTGTCTTCGGCTCCGCCCTTCGCCAGCAGATACCGAATATCCACGCCTCGGCGTTCGAGCAGTTCCAGCGGATGTTCCATCTCCTTCAGGACATCCACGACTCGCGTCAGAACAGGATTGTCGAAAACGGTCTGATCGCTGGTCGCAACAAGGCTGGAACCATCCAGCCCCAACTGAGTCAGTTCCTGCATCATGGTCTGATGGGTTTGAACGTACCGAGGCAGCTTGCGGCCCTTCTGAGTGACTCGGTACAGCGGGGGCTGAGCAATATAGATGTGCCCGCCGGCGACCAGCGGACGCATGTGTCGGAAGATGAATGTCAGCAGCAGCGTCCGGATGTGACTGCCGTCGACGTCGGCGTCGGTCATCACGATCACTTTGCCGTAACGCCGTTTGCTGATGTCCATTTCTTCGCCACCACCGCCCGGGGACACTCCGATGGCTCGAAACAGATTGCTGATTTCGCTGTTGTCCAGCACCTTCACCAGCTGAGCTTTTTCCACGTTCAGAATCTTTCCTCGCAGAGGAAGAATTGCCTGAATGTTCGAATCGCGTCCGGTATCGGCGGAACCTCCGGCCGAGTCACCTTCGACCAGATACAATTCAGTGGAATCCAGGTCACGGCTGCGGCAGTCTCGCAGTTTTTCCGGAAGACCTCCGGTTGTGATGGCTCCTTTGCGACGCACCATGTCCCGCGACTTTTTCGCAGCTTCGCGGGCTTCAGCGGCGTTGATGGCCTTGGCGATCAGTTTTTTGGCATTGGACGGATTCTCTTCCATCCACTTCAACAGGCCCTCGCCCACGACCGACTGCACAATGCCCTCAACTTCGGGGTTCGAAAGTTTGACCTTGGTCTGAGCTTCGAACTGAGGTTCGGGGACTCGAACAGAAACGACAGCCGTCAGTCCTTCGCGGAAATCCTCGCCCTGAGGAACGATGTCCTTGAACAGATTGTTCTTTTTGGCGTATGTGTTCAGCGATCGAGTCAGAGCTCCTCGGAAGCCGCTCATGTGCGTGCCGCCGTCTGAGTTAAAGATATTGTTCGCGAAGGCTCGCACGTTTTCCGTGTAGCCATCGTTGTGCTGCATGGCCACTTCCACCTGCACGTTGTCGGATTCACCAACAACCCGAACCACTTCACTGATGATTGGTGTCTGCGTACGGTTGAGATACTTGACGAATTCCGCCAGACCGTCTTCGTAGCAGAACGTTTCCGTCCGAGTCGCCCGGTCATCCTGCAGAGTGATGCGAATGCCCGGCGTGAGGAAGGCAAGTTCCTGCATTCGGCGGGAAAGAGTATCAAAGTTGAAGTTCGTTTCCGTGAAGATGGACGGGTCCGGCAGAAACGAAAGTTTGGTCCCGGTCTTGTCACTGCGGCTGAGCTGACGAAGTTCGGAAGTCCGCCGGCCTTTTTCGAAGTCCATCACCCACACGTGACCCTCACGGCTGACTTCCGCCGTCAGCCATGCACTGAGCGCATTCACGGCGGTAATCCCGACCCCGTGCAGCCCCCCGGTGCCGGTCTTGTATCCGCTGTCGCGGTCAAACTTGCCACCGGCATGGATTTCGGTCAGCACCACTTCCAGAGCCGGTCGGCCATCGCCTTTGACCGCGCTGATGGGAATGCCTCGACCGTTGTCGGAAATGGAAATGCTGCCGTCGACATCAATATGCACGAGAATCTCGGACGCAAAACCGTTGACGGCTTCGTCAATACTGTTGTCCACGACCTCGTAGACCAGATGATGCAGACCGGAGGCATCAGTGCCGCTGATATACATCGCCGGGCGTTTGCGAATTCCATCCACTCCCTTGAGATGCTGAATGTCATCGCCTGTGTAATCGTTCTTCGCTGAATCGTCCTTTGACACGTGAGAACCTTTTGCTATGGCTGACGAACTGTGTCAGCTCTGTTGTAGGCGCTGTTGCCCGGGCTCGAAGAACCGGACATCAGCGCGATCGAACTCGAACAAATTTCAGTGACCGGATTTCGGGATCCGGATGCCGCTGCTGCATCGCTGTCAACAGATCGTGCTTCAGATACCCGTTCAGCTCTTCCAGAATCATGTCGTTAGTGACGGCGATTTCCAGAATTCCGGATTTCAGGCGTCGAACATATGACCGTGAAAAGACACGTTCCTCGTTGGCATCGCGCCACAATTGCTGCAGCAGCTGACCTGACGTCTGTTCCGCCAGTCCCTTTCTTCGCACCAGACTCTGCAGCAGGCTCCCGAGCTTCGCAGGCTTGTCGAAGAAGGATTCAGACATGGTGCCGGGACCGGAGGGAAAAGCGATAACGACGGAATGCCGCAGGAGTGACGGAAGGCTGAAAACTGCTGAAACCGGGAACCCGTACCGCTGCAGCCGCTGACGGCGACGATCAGGAAGAACTGCGTCTGTGAATCAGGCAGATCAGCGATTCTGTGCCAGCGGCATAATCACATAGGTATACGAATCTTCGACGCGAAAAACAGCCGCGTGTTCTGAACTGATCAGCTGCAGGTCGACCAGTGTTTCCGGAGGCAGCACTTTCAGAAAATCAGCCACATAACGGGGGTCGAATGTGATACGGATTTCCTCGTGGTTGTATTCAATGGGAAGCTCGATACATGAGTCCCCCACGTCCTGAGCTCGGCTGGAAAGCGTCAGAGTCGAATCATGGAACCTGAAATCGACCCCTCGACTTTCTTCGTCGGTGACGATCTGAGCCTGACGGACGGCGGCATGGAACGGAGCGGCTGCCAGCGGAATGTTCACTTCGCCGGACGTCGGAATCACATCCCGGTATTTGGGGAACCGACCTTCCACAAGGCGACTGTAGATCACACTGCGGCCGCTGCGCATCAGGACTTCGTTTTCCCGAACGGCAATGTCAACAAACTCAGAACTGGGATCAATCGAACGTTCCAGCAACGACATGGCTCGGGTCGGAATGACGGTTGTTTTTTCCGGGGCTTTGGGGTTGCCTTCCTTCTCGCACAGCGCTGTCGCGACCGCCAGACGACGACTGTCCGTGGCTGCAACGGTCACCCGACCTTCATCAAATTCCAGCAGCAGACCTCCCAAAGCGTACCGAGTGCTCTCAGGATCAGTCGCAAACGTAGTGCGGCGGATGATTTGTCGAAAGACGGCGGCCGGAATTCGGAAATAGTCGGATTCGCTGAACTCAGGAACCGGCGGGAAGTCCCGGGGGTCTTCCGATGACAGACGAAACTGAGCAGTGGCAGCCTTCAGCGTCAGTGACTGTTCTTCGACATTGATTTCGAACGTGTCGTCCTGAAGTTCTCTCAGGATCGAAGAAACCCGAGCGGTGGGCAGCAGGGCCTCACCGGTTGATTTCGACTGAACTCCGTCGACCTGGTACCGAATGGCCACTTCCTGATCAGTTCCGACCAGTTCAACGCCGCCGCTGGTGAGGTGAATATAGACGTTGCGGAGTACGTCCTTGGGAGTCCGGGCAGGAACAGCGGAAGCTGCTGTCTGGAAGGCTGTCGAAAACAGGGCTCGATCACACGTAAGCTGCATGTCAGATACTTCGTCCAAAGCGGCAGAACCGCAACCAATCTTCAGGCAGGCGTCACTTTCGCCCGCCGGAGGTCCGCGTGCATCGAAACTCGGAAAAATCGTCCTGAAGAGGCAGCCGGGAATTCAGCTCAACCTCAAAATCATCCCCCGCCGAACCACTGCGATCGACCGGATCTGCTTTGAGGAAAACGGCCTGTTGACCGACGTCCGATGCGAGTGTGAAGTTTAGCAGATCGGACATGAAATCGGTACCCACGCGAACGGATTCCAGCCGAGGAAAATGGCTTCCGAACCGCCGATTCCTGGGGATTTCAATGACTTCAGCGGAATTCCGCGTGGTGACGTTGCAGCCGTTTGCAGGTTTGCTGTAGTACGCCGAAATCCGTTGCCCCGAAGTGTGACCGGGGATCGGATTCAGAATTCAGAATTGTGGTGTTGGGATCGAATATGGAACGGATTTATGTCTCAGGGATGGGCCTCGTGACCTGCCTGGGAACCAATCGACAAACCGTCTGGAAGAGCCTTCTGAACGGTGACTGCGGTATCGATACGCTGCAGGTCCATGACACGACCGACCTTCCCGTCACCATCGGCGGTGAAGTTCGAGTGGTTGATGAATCGCGAATCAACGTCAACGAACTGGTCGCAGCCAAGAAGATGGACCGAGCCAGTCAGTTTGCCGTTCTGGCCGCCCACGAAGCTCTGGAAGATGCCGGTCTGCCGACGACAGGTCTGGGTGACCGAGTCGCCGTGATCATCGGCGCGGGGCTGGCCGGACTGGAAACCTATGAAACTCAGATGGAACGACTGCTGACCAAGGGCCCGTCCCGAGTCAGCCCGTTCACGATTCCCATGCTGATGCCGAATGCTCCTCCGGGCAATATCAGCCTGGCCTTCGGCATTCACGGAACCGCCTACACCACCAGCAGCGCGTGTTCGTCGTCCGGTCATGCGATGATCGACGCCATTGACTATCTTAGAAACGGCAAGGCGGATGTTGTCGTCACCGGGGGCACGGAAGCATCGCTGACCCGCCTGGGAATCGCGTCATTCGCGAACATGAAGGCGATGTGCCGCGATCGCAATGATTCTCCGAAAACATCGATGCGCCCCTTTGATGCGGATCGGTCCGGATTCATCATGGCCGAAGGAGCATCTGTGCTGATTTTCGAGACCGAAAGTCACCTCCGGAAACGCGGCGGAAAAGCATGGGCAGAAATGCTGACCGGCTCATCCACCAGCGACTCTTTCCATCTGGTTCAGCCGGATCCGGAAGGTCGCCGAGCAATTCAGGCGATTTCCAATGCTCTGCAGATGGCCGGACTGAACCCGGCCGACATTGCGGCAGAAACTTATGTGAGTGCTCACGGAACCAGCACAAAGTTCAACGACAGCATGGAAACCGTCGCGCTGAAGCACGTCTTCGGTGAATCAGCCGGAAAGCTGCACATCAGTTCCATCAAGAGTATGCTGGGCCACATGATCGGAGCAGCCTGTGCGGTCGAAATGTCCGCGTGCTGTCTGGGGCTGCAGACAGGATCTCTGCCTCCAACTATCAACTATGACACTCCGGACCCCGACTGCGATCTGAACTACATTCCGAATCGCTCCATCCAGCACTCAGTCAAATACGCCATCAACAACAGCTTCGGCTTCGGTGGACACAACGTGTCGCTGATCGCAAAGAAGGTGGAAGACGCTGCATTGAGTCGCGAGTAGCCGCACTGCGGAAGATTGATTGATCGCCACAGCGACCAACTCGGAGCTTTTGCTCTGCATTCAGACTGGTCGCTGCTGAGCAGTCAGCAGAGTCAGGCAGGCGGCGGTGGCGGTGGCGACGTTTAATGACGGCACGGGACCGTTGCCCGGCAGGCCGACCAGTTGATCACAGCGTTCCCGAGTCAACCGGCGCAGGCCATCGCCTTCGTTCCCGACCACCAGCATCCAGTGGCGGTCGATGGGAACCTCCCGAATTGACTGGTCTGCTCGTTCACAGGTGCCAAGTACCCAGATGCCGGCTTCCTGAGCCTGTTGCAGAGCCTGGGCCAGGTTGGCAACCGCCGCAAACGGAACGTGTTCCACACCGCCGGTTGCGACATCACAGACCGTAGCATTCACCGGAGCACTTTTGTCGCGTGTCATCAGAATTCCGCGAACGCCAAAGAACCCCGCAAGGCGAAAAATCGCTCCAAGGTTCTGCGGGTCCTGAACGTGATCGAGCGCCAGCCAGACCCCGAAGTCGGATGAATCCCTGGAAAGAGACTTCCACAAATTGTTCAGAGGCACCGGAGACGGAGGTTCCACCATCGCTGAACCGGCTCCGATTCGTTCCGTATCAGCCCGCCGACCTCCGTCTCGTCCGCCTGGCTTTCCCTGAGAACGTCTGTCCTGCGGGGCGCTGACCGTTATATTCACTCCTTTGCCAGCCGCAACTTCCGCGACGTGATCCCAGGGTGTTCCGGTGTGAGCAGAATTCAGTCGAACAGATCGGACGGCTTTGGGTCGGACGGACAGAACCGCAAGAACACTGTGAGGATTGCGAAGTTCCAGCATGATGATGCTCGGGTGCGGAGATTTCAGTTGGCGGAAGCGGCAGGCAGCAGGCCGAAGTTGCGGGCATGGAACTGCATGATCTTCCGGCCGCTGTCCTGATAGATCTGAGCCGCACTGTGGCCGGCTCCTTCAACAATCACTCGGCTGTACGGAATCTTCAGTGACTCCAGAAACTGCATGTACTGCAGATTGTTCTGATAGTTGAAGCCCTTCGTACCAACATGAACCAGAATGGATACCTTCGGCTGCTGCCCGGCCGCGGCGTACCTTCGAGCCAGGTCCCAGGTGTTATCACCTTCTGCAAAAACCAGATGATCGTTTTCGCGACCGTGGTTTTCGGAAATCTGCTTTTCGGTTTCCTGCCCGGCCCCGCCTGGTGCAGCGCTGCAGAACAGTTCAGGGTATCGAAACATCAGTCTCGCCGTTCCCCGACCTCCCTGTGAGAATCCCTCGATGCCTCGCCCCGATCGATCGGCAATGGTGCGGTAGGTGCTGTCGATATGAGGAATCAGTTCCCGAATGAAGACGGAAGCGCCCTGAGCCTCCGGCCGGTCGGGCATGTCGTAATGACTCACCGGGCCGCCATTGACGAAGACATAAATCATCGGCGGGACATCTCCGGACTGAATGTGACTCCGAATGACTTCCGCCAGTCTGACACTTTTTGTTTCGCTTCCCGGTCGGCCTCCGTGCAGATAGTAGACGACCGGATAACGCGTGCTCGACGATTCGTTTGCTGTGTAGTCGTCCGGCAAAAGGATGCAGTAACCGACGTCCGTCTTCATCGAAGGACTGACAAAGGTCTCGTGCCGAACACCGGCGATGGGCTGCTTCAGCGGACTGACCCACCGAAACTCTGCGGTCGCGGGACGCCCTTTCCGGCCGTCATCCTGCGCAGAGGCCGCTGTCCAAATGGAAGACAGGGCCACCGCATTGATGGCAACAGCGAAGAAACCAAATTTTCGAACGAGGGCATTAATCATGGAAATCACTCGACGGATGAGGGCAGCGGCCAAAAACGACTGACGGGAGTCTGGAAGAGGGCAGTCTACCGCGAAACGAGCGAATTCCCGGCGACGCAGCCCCGCAGACTGGGGATTTCGCGGGGTTCCGAGCGAAGAATTCCACTGGATCCAAGTCGCCCTGCAGCCGGAAGATCGGGATCACGTCTGCTGAATGAGCGAACCCAGCCGGGACCCTGACCATCGGGATTTGCCTGCTTCAGGTGCGTGAAGACTCCATGGCCTCCAGAGTTTCCATGACAGTCACGGCGGTGACGTCTTCGAAGGAGGCATGCGCCGGAAGTTTTGTCAGCTGATGCGAACGCGTCTGAGAATGTGCCATGTCACTGAGCGAAAAGCTCCACAGCATCAGAGTGACCCCGGTACACACCGCCAGCAGCAACCAGCCAAGCCACGGCGTCAGCTGCTGAGCTCGACCGGGCCCCGCAGCCAGCAGCGGAACGTGATGCAGAGTTCCCGCGACAAACATTGGAGCCTGTGAAATTCCGCTTTCCTGGCGGCTGGCGTAGGCTTCGCGTTTGAAGAAGTACCCGGTGAAGCTGACCAGCGGAGGATGAGCCTCCGTGAACGTGACCGTTCGGTCCGGTGCCGTTGTGGGAATACGAGTCAGCAGAGCTGCATCCGCGGACGTTGTGATCACATGAACAAGCTGATCGCCGGAATCACGCGTCGTCAGCCAGGCGTCATACAGAGTGTCTGTGCCCAGGCCGTGCATTCCGGAACGCGTCTTCACGGCCGACAGACGTCGAAGTTCACCCGAGATCTTCCAGGCTTTCCCGCGACTGGCCGACGGCGAGTCCATAAACACAGCAAACGCACCAGGCTGAGCAAGGTCAGATCGTTTCTCTACCATGCGAGCCGCCATCTTCATGGCAGTGAAGTACGCTTCTGATTCTGTTGAATGAACGCCGATCACATCGTCCCGCACATTTCTCAGTAAGTCGTGCGGCACCACCGGCAAACCGCTCGCCACTTCCGTCTCGACGACGTCCGTCACCGGAATCTTTCGAGCCGTCACATTCACCGGTTCATCTGAAGTCAGAAACTCGTCCGGCTGCAATCCGGCCACAGCTTCTTCAACTTCAACAGCTGCCGCAGCGGGTGACGACAGAGATGTGGTCGAACCGGCCTTGTCCGGGAACAGACCGTTCCAGAATTCCGGGCGTCGCACGGCTGAGAACATCAGCAGCACCAGCCCCAGTCCGGCGATGGTGAGCACCATTCGCCGCTGATCCGAGGGGCGGAGCAAACCGCGAGGTCGTTGTTTCGTCCTGAATCTCACGCTCGATGACTCCCGGCCGCAGAATCTGATCGCGAAGCGGGACATCGCCCCGTTTCATTCGTCACTCAACTCAACGGACAATTGTAGGTCTTTTCCAGGGCTTCAGGCAAGACGGCGGTTTGGGCAATTCGCAGCTGCAAATGTGGAAAGTGGAAACAGGCACGGCCAAGGGACTCACTGCTTCTGAATGGCAATAACGACGGCCGCCGTCAGCAAGCCCGCTCCGAGCAGGCGTTTCAGCATGACAATTCGAGCCAGCCGGGACTCACTGGTCTTCAGCACTCGCGACAGCATCCACGCCAGAACAACACCCCATAGGCCACGCAGGGCATAAACAATGTTGATCCGCGGCGCATCCTGAAATTCGGCGAGTGAAAAACACATGCTCATGGCCTGCAGCGCCATCAGCACGGTCCCTGCCAGCATCCACCATGTCGCTTTCAGTTCATGCAGACGGGAAATGCTGTCGACCGCCGGAAGGAATGTCAGGGAAAGGACAGCTGCACAGCCGAACATCACGGGCAGAAATGCATAACTGGTCCATGCCGCGGCCCAGCTCTGGAGGCAGACGTCAAACAGCGAGAGGCAGAATGCCGCGGTCATCGCCAGCAGGATCGTGATGTTCCGCCGCCGCGGAGTAATTTCCAGATGGCCGCCGGAAGACTGAATAAGCATGATGCCAACCGTGGCCAGTGCGCCCGCAAGCCAGATAATCCCTGCGACGCGGGTTCCTGACTGAATAGAAGTCAGTACGGCCACCATCAGAACCTTGACCCCGAAGATCGGAGTCGCAACGGACACATCACCGTATTTGAAGGCCAGATAGGTGAACAGCTGGCCGAGAAAGAACAACAGTCCGATGATTGCCGCATCGGTCCAGGCTGCTGACGGCACAAGCTCGTTTCGCGCAACGGCAATCGCGGCCCAGATCAATGCCAGCCACAGATTTCCGTAGAACGTGCCCGTCCAGGGACTGGCTCCGCGTTGAATCCCCTGCTTCACAAACAGCATCGCCAGAACAAAGACGACGCTGGAAAACAGGGGAAACAGAAGATGAGGAGCCACCGAATCGACTTTCAACGGACTTTGAAGCCGTCCGAAAGGCTGGTCCGCCGGGTGCGCCTGAGATCAGCAACGAAGGATCGCGAGAAACCCAATGACAGAAACTCGCTTCGTGCGCTGAGAGCACTGAGAGCACTGTTTCAGCGGAATGGCCCGGCTGTCAGGGCGTCATCATCGAGCTCGCGTCGGAACGTTCAGACATTTCCCGTCAAACGGACGAAGCGTCCGACGACTCCAGAGCAGCCTCGTCGGCCTGCTGTTGGTTTTTTTTTGCCATCCGATAAAAGCTGATTCCGAATCCCGTGAAGATCGTAGCCGGCATGCCCAGCATGAACAGAATGCTGTACATGTAGGCTCGAGGCCGATCGGCCTCCGTTTCGTTGGCAAACTTACAGTTGGGGCAAGCCGATGCCGTCGAAAGACTCAGGACGAACAGCATGCCGCAAACAGCAAAAACCTGACGAACATGTTTCAACATACTTCGGCGCTCCTGTTCTCGGCCGGTCTGCGGTTGGTTCGCAAAACCCGGGCCTGTGCGATGATAGACAGGTTATCGTCCATGAAACAGCGGCTTCCGCGGGCGGCATCGTATTTCTCAAAGCCAGAAAGCCGAACCGGCAAAGAAAAAGCCGCACAATCACTCGAGCCGCCGCCTACTTCTTTTTCTTCCCCGATTTGGCGGCCCCGGCTTTGGCGGACGACTTTGACGCGGACTGTTTCTGAGTCTTCTTTTTAGCAGCCGGAGCGTCACCGAAAATGCGGTCCCAGCCGGAAACGAATTTTTTCGAGGCACCGGTGTGCACAGTGTATCCTGTCATGGCCTTACAGATTCCTTCAAACAGTGAACGCGTGTTGCGTGAAATAAGCTGAGGACGTCGGAACGAAACGGCGACTGCCACTCGAACGATCTCGAATGACAGTCGCCGAATTTCGAAGACTCTGCTGACGCTACTTCTTCATCGCGGCCTTTTCGCGGCGACGTTTTTCCAGAACCTCCTCCTGAACGTTCTTCGGAGCCTGACGGTAGCACAGGAATTCCATACTGAATGTTCCCTTGCCCTGAGTCATCGACCGAATCTCGTTGGCGTAGTCGAACATTTCCGCCAGAGGAACTTCCGCCAGAATCACGCAGGTGCCGTCGTTGACTTCTGACGATGTCACAATGCCTCGCTTACTGGAAAGATGCCCGGTCACACCACCCTGAAACTCGTCGGGAGTTTCAATTTCCAGCTTCATGATCGGTTCCAGCAAAGCCATTCCGCATTTCGGCAGAATGGATTCACGCATGGCTTCCTGAGCACACAGACGGAAGGCCATATCGGACGAGTCCACATCGTGGTAACTGCCGTCCTGCAGACGAATCTTCAGGCCCACAATTTCGTATTCGCCCAGTGGCCCCTTGCCCATCTGATCGCGGAAACCGTTTTCACAGGCCGGGATGTATTCTTTTGGAATACGTCCCCCGGTGACTTCGTTTGCAAATTCGAATGGTTCCTCGGCATCCTCGGGCAGCGGTTCCATGATGCCCACGACGTGACCGTACTGTCCCGAACCACCGCTCTGCTTGGCTCGCTTGTGGTTGAACTCAACGATCTTCGTCGGGCGTTCCCGGTAAGAAACTCGCGGTTCACCGATGATACATTCGCACTTGTATTCACGTTTGATGCGTTCCACATAAACGTCCAGGTGCAGCTGTCCCATACCGGCAATCAGAGTCTGATTGGTTTCTTCGTCTGACAGAACCCGGAAGGTCGGGTCTTCTCGACGGAAACGCTCCAAAGCCTTGCCGAGCTTGTCCGCATCATCGCGTTTTGCGGGCTCGATCGACAGACGAATCACAGGATCGGCAACGAAAATGTTTTCCAGTGAGTACTTCAGACCGCCGCCGACGAACGTATCCCCGGACGCACAGTCCACGCCCACGATAGCGATAATGTCACCGGCATCCCCGAAGTCGATGTCTTCACGATCATTGGCGTGCATTCGCACCAGACGACCAAATCGAACCGAGTTACCGGTTCGGGCGTTGACGTAGGACTCGCCCTTCTTGATTCGCCCCTGATAGATTCGCATGTACGTCAGCTGACCGAAGGTTTCCACCACGGTCTTGAATGCCATGGCGACCACAGGATCCTTTTCGCTGTTGCTGAGCTTCACGCGAGCCGGAGTGCCGTCTTCGTTCGGCGGCTGGCCGTTGTCGTTGGCAAACACCTCCACATCTGTCGGACACGGCAGGTACATGGTGATGGCGTCCAGAGCTTCCTGAACGTTCTTGTTCTTGAAAGCACTTCCCATCAGAACCGGAGTTGCCTGCTGAGACAGCGTGGCCGCTCGAATCACCCGACGAATGTGGGCTTCGTCGACCTCGCGTTCTTCCAGCAGTGCTTCCATCAGATCATCGTCGAACTGCGAAAGTGCTTCCAGCATTTCGGTTCGGGCAGCAGCGGCCTTATCCTTCAGTTCCGCCGGAATTTCCTTGCGCTGCAGAATTTCGCCTTCATCGCCTGTGCCGTAAACGGCTTCCATGCGAATCAGGTCCACGACACCCGAAAAGTTTGATTCTGCACCGATGGGAATCTGCAGAGGAATGGGGTTGGTTTTCAGCTTGTCACGCATGGCCTGCATGACTTTGTCCGGATTCGCACCGGTCCGGTCCATCTTGTTGATGAAGGCAATTCGCGGAACGCCGTAACGCTTCATCTGACGGTCAACGGTCAGCGACTGGCTCTGAACACCGCCGACTGAACACAGAACCAGGATGGCGCCGTCGAGAACTCGCAGTGATCGCTCAACTTCCACGGTGAAGTCGACGTGGCCCGGTGTATCAATGATATTGATCACGTGTTCCGGAACACCGGTGTCGTCGTTTTTCCAGCTGACACGAGTCGCCGCTGAAGTGATGGTGATTCCGCGTTCGCGTTCCAGTTCCATGTGGTCCATCGTGGCGCCACCGTCACCCCCCTTGACGTCGCGAATTTTGTGAATTCGACCGCAATAGAACAGCATTCGCTCGGTCAGCGTGGTTTTGCCCGAGTCAATATGAGCGGAAATTCCGATGTTGCGCACACGCTTAAGGTCAGCCATGTTTTCCAACCGTCCTGCGGACCACAGACTTTCTGGCTCTGGCCCTGATCTCTGAAGGGAACCTGTACGGAACATCCGCACAGAAAAATTTCAACCGGGAAGCTGTCGCAAACTCGACAGCAGGCGCTTCACAGCCTGCGGGACAGCCTGGTCGCTGAGCCAGCTTCCGTGCATGGGCTCGAATTCCTGCCCACATAGTTGCCTGCGGGTGACTGAATCTATCGTCTCCCGTTGCTCACTACAGGGGCGCTGTCGGCGGATACGATTTCGTCTTTCCACCGGATTTCGATCACTCACGGCTTTCGGCCGCAGAAAATCGAAGTCGGCATCGTATCGACGCACTTTTTGCCGGAAAAGAGGGATTGCCCCTGATTTCTGAAAAGTCAACACGTTTTCCGGCCCGCGAGACAATCCCCCGCGGGGGCAAACCGGCATTCAGAGCGGTCAATCCACCAAAAAATAACGGCCCCGCGATACAAACCCGCGGGGCTTCGCAGCAATCGGAAATCAGTACTGACTGAGCAGATACTGAATCAGGTCGGAAGATGTGACAATTCCGACAAGGCGCGAGCCGTCCACAACCGGCAGGGAATGGAACTCACTGGCAGCCAGGATTCGAGCTGCTTCCCGAACGGTTTCTGACTGATTGATCGAAACCGGTTGAGAAACCATCAAATCACTGATTTTGTAGGTGTGATCCAGCACCGCATCCAGACTGCGCCCGTCCTGATTACCAAACTCACCGAACGAAACTCGCAGAAAATCGTTCGCGGTAAGAATCCCGACCAGCTTGTCGCCGTCCGTCACCGGCAGGTGGTGAATATTTTTTTCCTGCATCAGATGCCGGGCGACAGAGACGCTCTCGTGCTGTCCAACCGAGATCGGATTGGCGGTCATCACGTGCGTCACAGATTCATTCTTCTTCATATTCAGCGTTGTCCAGAAAACAGGAGACTTCGAATTCAAAAACTCTCAATCAGGTTCAGCGGTCAGTCGAGCGTGCGTCGACGGCTGATGGCGTTTGGGGCAGGCGGCGCAGGTCTGCAACCATAACATCTCTGACCCACTCATGACACTTGATGCAGTTCATGGTGACATCAACCCACTTCAACGCCGCGCCGTCGATCGATCGCTTTTCGGCCTTCAGAATCATGGCCTCGACAGCACTCCGAAATTCCCGACTGTGCTGCAGATACATCATGTCGTTGGAAGCTCGCCAACGTTCGGATTCGCTCATCTTCAGCAGCTCATCTCCGCCAGCCGCCACCATATCAAGATCATTCACCATCAGGCCTTCAAGAATGCGATTGGAAGCCGTCAGCTTCTTCCGCATGAATTCGCTGAGTTCCGCTTTGTCATCCGCCTGTTTTGCAGCTGGTGGATCAGTCTGCTGAGCGTTTACGGGCGAACGATCCGCCGTCCACGCCACCCACATCAGGAAGCCTCCGGCAACGACCGCGATGGAAATAATAGCCTTCACTATGATGCCTTTCTTTGAGCAGCCCGTGGCTCCCAACCGGCCCGGTTGAGTGGCAGAAACGGTCCGAAATCCCATGCTCAGCCTCAACAGCCTCGCCGGACGTGAATTCCTTCAGCTGACCCAGAACGCAAACGCCATACCTGCATCAATGGATGATTGAGGAATGACAACCAAACCGAAAACATTTCGGAAAAACACTGTGCAGCAGCGTGTCTGAATGACTCACACCCGGCGATGTCACCAATCACAACTGTCCCTCCGCTGGGATAACTGTGCGACAAGGCACAAGTCTGCGAGCAAAGCGCGCCTAGCCGCACGCTCGGGCCAGTCGTCTGGTCGCCGGTCCGAGTGGCGGAAAAGTGCCGTTGACGCATTTCGGCAGTTTTGGCATCTTCCTTGCTTCTTCGGTCAAATAAGCTCCTGAAACAGGGAGCGACCGAAGCTGGTCGCAGTTCGCGAAACTTGTGTTTCCCGATGTTTTGCGGCCATTGAACCACATCTCGAGTGCTCAACGTATGGCCCGAATCTGCCACTCAGACAATCGGGCGTTGTAGGAGTTGCAGGGATCTGAGAGCAACTTTTACAAATGACTGATCTTCAGGATCAGGACGGCGAACCGGAAAGCAGGAAGCTGAAACAGACGCCGTCGAATTGGAATTTTCATTGCGATACAGGGGCTCAGGCCTCTGGCTGGAAACACAGATCCAGAGTGATGACTTCTTCCCGGACACATTGAGCATTCGCCAGAGGCAGGGACGCCAAGATGAAACTGATCGCTTTGCTGACAATGCTGGCCGCTGACTTTAACAGCGAGCCGCTGCCGGACGTCGTTCTGCTGGACTTTGCCGCCAGCTATTGTGGTCCCTGTCAGCAGATGGTGCCCGTGCTGCAGCGAATGGAAAAGGATCACTTTCCGATTCGTAAAATCGATATCACTCAGCACCCGGATGTCACTCGCAAGTACAATGTTGATCGAATTCCCACCCTGATCCTTCTGGTCGAAGGTCGGGAAGCTCAGCGGTTTGTCGGTCTGCGTTCAGAAGATGAACTGCGTCAGGCCATGAACGACGCAGCTCGAAAGCTGGATGATCGCCGCCGAGCTGCCGGAGCTGCCGAACGCCCAGCCACGGCTGCGGCCAGCAGCGAGCCCGACGGGCAGAAGCAGGTCCAGACGGACAGTCAGGCTCGCCCCGGCCTGCGCGGCCTGTTTGATCGCATGAAAAGCGGTCTGACTGGCGAAAGCCGTTCGGGGGGAGACAGAAATCAGACACCCGAGTTTCGAGCTCAAAGTCCGGAACCGGAACTGAAGACCGATGATCTGTCTGCGCCTATGGCAGCAACAGTTCGAGTTCGTCTGCTGGATGGTGACATGCGGGATGTCGGAACCGGAACACTGATTTTCAGCACCGCCGGCCGCTCGATTGTTCTCACCTGTGCTCACATTTTTCAGAAGGTCGGCAAAGATGCCGTCGTTGAAGTGGACGTGTTTCAGGATGGAAAAGTCCTGAAGTATCCGGCTCGAGTTCTGGGAGGAGATCACGAATCAGACGTATCGCTTCTGGAAATTCAGACGGCATCCGCACTTCCAACGGCACCTGTTGCCTACGACCGTCAGCCGCTGGAGAAGCAGGAACAGCTGTTCAGCATCGGCTGCAGCCATGGCGATCTGCCGACTCGCCTGAACATGAATGTGATCGAAGTGAATCGATATATCGGCCCCGAGAATATTCTCTGCACAAATGATCCGGCTCAGGGACGTTCCGGCGGAGGACTGTTTGACGGAGAACAGCGACTGGTCGGCGTGTGCAGTGCAGCGGATCGAAAGTCGCAGGAAGGACTCTACACCGGAGTCAAACCCATTCAGAAGCTGCTGACTCAGCTGAAACTGGACTCCGTCGTCGCTTCCGGCAAGTCCCCGACTGCAGTAGAAGAGGCGGCCAGTGTGTTCCGGGAACTGGAAGAACAGGAAGTGGCCACCAGCAGTCACGACAACCTGGCTGAAGACCTGTTCGGAGAACTGGATGGCGTCGCCGGCAGTTTTGAAGACTTTGCTGAAGCCGCAGGGACAGCAACGAACGGACGGACCGGCCTGTCTGCGACTCAGGCCCCACAGTCACTGCCCGATCCGTTTGCCAGGACGCAAACTTCATCCACTGCCTCTCCAGAGCCGACGACAGGTTCGACGGCAACACCAACGGAAATTACCGTGATCATCGACTCGCCTGATCCGAGTCAGGGGAAACGTGTCATCGTCATTCCGAGACCCAGCCCGTGGCTGATCGAGTTGCTCACCGGAGACCGTCCAACCAATGCGAACTCAGCAATCGCCGGCCAGCGACAGCGAGTTCTGTCGGTGACCAGTGACCGCACGCCTTCAACCGGTTCGACGACGCGGAACTGAATTCAAAACAGCTTCCTCTGGATCAGCCTTCGATGATGACCGAAGTTCTTCAGCACCAAAGCAAAACTGAAGTCTTCCGTCCGTCCGGGAAAAAACTGAGTCTGCAGGCAGCCGATAAGCCGGGTTTTGTCGGCGACGACCAGCGTCGCGGGCGTTCATTTTTCCAGGATGGCGATTGCTCGACACCTCAAGCTGCCGACCCGAAGGTCAGACGATCCGAGCCGAATCGTGTGAATCCGAAGATTCACTTCCTTCTGCTTGGCATTGCTCCCGAAGGGGTTTACCCAGCCGATTCAGTCACCTGAACCGCTGGTGCGCTCTTACCGCACCGTTTCACCCTTACCCGGAAAGTTGTTGCCAACTTTGCTTCGTCCCGGTCTTTGAAAGGCCGGAAGTCGGGCGGTTTGCTTTCTGTTGCACTTGCCCTGTCCTCGCGGACGGTGGGAGTTACCCACCAACGTGCTCTGCGGAGCCCGGACTTTCCTCTCCGTCGAAACTGACGCAGCGAACGCCTGGCCACCTGCAGACTCAGACCGTGATTGTACACAGCCAGAGCATCCTTCGAAGTCGCTGACACAATCTGCCTCGCGGAATTCGGCTTTCTCCCGTCGAAAAACGCTCGGCGCGGGTACAACGGAAAGCAAACTGCTTGAATCGCTCGACGGCTACGACCTGCTGAAGACGTTCTGAGCCACGCTGCCGCCTCAGATCATGTCCTGCCAACGGATCCCGGTCCGGCAGGTGCAGCGGCTGTCTGAGTTGTCGGCGGTGTGGTGATGGAATGCAGCAGATGGGCGGCATCAGGCTGCGTGGTTTTCCAGGGACCATGAGTTTCCTGTGCTCCTCCCCACCCCGACGACTGCAGCCAGACCAGGCCAGCCTGCTGATCGACAATCAGAAAATACTGCCCGGCGGCTGCATGCTGGGGCGACAGGGGAACGGCATAGGTGAGCCGGGAACCGGGATTGAATGCGACCTGCTGAATCCCCTGTTCCACGGGATCACTGGCGATCAGACGTTTAATCCATTCGTAGTGATCAGTCAGCCGGAGTTCAACCGGAGCCGGCTGAACTCGCTTGTCAGCATTCCTGTCAGCGCTTGCCTGACGATGACTGAAACCGGAACATCCGGCGATCAGCACGAACATCAGCGCCGCAGACATCGGGCATGAGGCAGGGAAGGTCAGTTTCATTGCTTCTGCTTAACTTTCAGTGACGTTATTTTCCCACAGCAGCACGAACGACCTGCATCGCTTCGCTGCACAGATTTCTCGCGAGGTCAGTGTCGGGGGCTTCCGCGATGACTCGCAGAATCGGTTCTGTGTTACTGGACCGAACCTGAACCCAGCGATCGTCCCAGTCCAGTCGCAGACCGTCTCCTTCCGACGGGCGAGCATCCTTAAACGTCTGCTTCAGGGCGGTGCAGGCCGCGGTCACAGCGTCCCGGGGACATTCCAGCTTGTCTTTGACAATTGTGTAGAACGGCAGAGAGTCGGCCCAGTCGCTGAGTGTTGTTCCGCGGCGAGTCAGGCCGTCAAGCACGTAGGCCATGGAGACAAGGCTGTCCCGAACATAACCCACTTTCGGTTCAATCACTCCGCCGTTTCCTTCACCACCGAGTTCCGCATGCACGGCTCGCATCTTCGCACAGACATGAGCTTCACCCACAAACGACCGGTGAAACTGGCACCCGTGTTTCTTTGCGATATCCGCCGTCACTCGGCTGGTGGAACCGTTGACGACAAACGGACCTTTGCGAGTTTCCAGAACATGGTCGGCAGCGAGAGCAAGGGTCAGTTCTTCGCCGATGTATCGTCCGGTCTGATCAACGATGGCCATCCGGTCGGCGTCAGGATCCTGTGCAAAACCTGCATCTGCTTTCTGCTTCTTCACCGCAGCGCACAGGTCTCCCAGATTCTGCTCGACAGGTTCCGGAATGTGTTCGAAGCGACCATCCGGCGTTCCTCCCAGAACTGTAACCTCACAGCCGAGTGCCTTCAGCAGAGTCGGTCCGCAGGTTGAGCCGCTGCCGTGGTTACAGTCGAGCACGACGCGGAAACGTCGCTTCCGAATCGCGTCCACGTCCACCAGAGCCAGGACTTTGTCAATGTGCGGTCGGGCAGGATCGTCAAGAACCGTGACCGACCCGATTTCTGACCAGTTCTTCCACGCAATGCCGTCTTCCGCTTCCAGTGTCTGAATCAGCTGCTGACCGAGTTCCCGATTAAAGACAGCGCCGTCGGGGCCGAATGGTTTCAGCCCGTTCCACTCGATCGGATTATGACTGGCCGTGATCTGAATGCCTCCCGCGGCCCCGTGGTGTGTGACGAGAACTCCGCACGTCGGAGTCGTGGCAATGCCCGCATCCAGAACTTTACAGCCGACAGACATCAATCCCGACACGACGGCATGATACATCATCAGTCCGGTGACTCGACCATCACGCGCGACAACCACCGGGCCTCCGTTCAGCATCGAACCCAGAGCGGCTGCAAACTCCGTCGCGAAGATGGGATCCAGTCCATCGCCGATGATACCGCGCAGACCGGAGATACTGAGAATTCGAGTGGCCAACAGAAGACTCCTGGAAATGATCGGCTGTCATCCGGCAACACGGCCGAAAGGGCAGGGGAACGGCAGGGAAAGAACTGACGGGAGTTTAGGTGCATTTTTTTGAACGCTGCCAGCCCATGGTGGCCGGGTTTGACGGAAACACAGAACGACATATTCCCGCAACCGGTGAAAGCTGCCGCACCGTTCCTGGTTTTCGTCGACTCGATCCGGTTCACGGGTTAGAATCCGGCAATTCCCGCCGAATTCCCGTACCTCCACCTCACTGCGTTCGCTTCGAAACAGTGAACCTGTGGGAAACCCAGGACGTGAACGAAGGATCCATCCGGACGATGCCCGCTGCTGACACACCGGGTTTCGACCGGCTCTCCGCGTTTTCAGGTGTTCACATCCCGCCAGCAGCCTTCCCATCATGCCTGCCGATCTTCCTTCCTGCCGTTTACTTAACTGCCTTCGACGAGCAGTCTCTTATCCCATGCCGTTTGTCTGTGCATTTGCGGTCTGCGTAACGGCCGCGATGCTGAATCCGATATTCGCTGACGAACGCGAGGAGTTTTTTGAACGGCAGATCCGTCCGCTGTTCGCTGATCACTGTGTTTCCTGTCACGGCGCTGCCAAGCAGGAAGGTGAGCTGAGACTCGATTCGCGGAAACAGGTTCTGGAAGGCACCGCAGATGCTTCCGCACTGGTCAACGTGAAAGATGTCGCTGCCAGTCGGCTGCTGCAGGTACTTCTGTATTCGGCCGACGATGTACAGATGCCGCCCAAAGCGAAGCTCGGTGATGAACAGATTCACGCGGTTCGCCACTGGATTGAGTCCGGGGCGTACTGGCCGGAAAACCATTCCTTCGGCAAAGCGGCGGCCTTTGACCCGAATGCCTGGCGGCATCACTGGGCATTTCAACCGGTCTCCGATCCGCCGATGCCGGCCGTCTTTCAGGAAGGATGGCATCCGGTTGATGCCTTCATTCGTGAGAAACTTCAGGAGCAGGGCATCGCCGAATCTCCGCCCGCCGATCTTCGGACACTCACGCGACGAGTGGCCTATGCCGTCACGGGGCTGCCCCCTTCTCCAGGCGATCTGAACGCTGCCGCAGCAATTTCCGATCCTCAGGCTGGTCGGCAGTGGCTGACGTCGTATCTGGACCGCCAACTGGCGTCTCCGCATTTCGGCGAACGATGGGGACGTTACTGGCTGGACATTTCGCGGTACGCGGATACCAAAGGCTACGTCTTTCAGGAAGACCGCGAGTACAAGGACGCGTGGAAGTTTCGCGAGTGGGTGATTCGGTCTCTGAACGACGATATGCCGTACGACGAGTTTCTCAAACGTCAGCTTGCAGCGGATCAGCTGCCTGGTTCCGACGATCCGGCTCAGCTGGCCGCGATGGGTTTCCTGACACTCGGACGACGCTTTCTGAACAATCAGCAGGACATCTTCGACGACCGAATTGATGTTCTCAGCCGAGGAACAATGGCGCTGACCGTCACCTGCGCTCGCTGTCACGATCATAAGTTTGATCCGATTCCCAGCGCGGATTATTACTCGCTGTACGGAATCTTCGATTCCTCCGAGGAGCCAAAGAACGATCCGTCACCGCTGCGCCTGGTGGACCGCGAAAAACCACGCGAACCTGTGATCTTCATTCGGGGAAGTGCCGGAAACCGTGGTCCGCGCGTCACGCGGCACTTCCTGACGGCACTGTCTCCCGGTGAACCGGAAGCGTTCTCCAAAGGCAGCGGACGCCTGGAACTGGCCGAAAAAATCGCCAGTCCGGAGAATCCACTGACCGCCCGAGTGGCTGTGAATCGAATCTGGCTGCGGCTGTTCGGTCAGGGCCTGGTCGATTCTCCCAGCGACTTCGGTGTGAGAACTCCGCCCCCGACTCATCCGGAACTTCTGGATCATCTGGCGACATATTTCGTCAGTCACAACTGGTCACAAAAGGCGCTGATCCGCTATCTGATTCGGTCATGGACGTGGCAGCAGAGCAGTGCGGCCCGTCCGGACACTGAGCATCAGGATTCAGAAAATCGGCTGCTGTGTCGAATGAATCGCCGTCGGCTGGACTTCGAAGCCTTCCGCGATTCCCTGCTGAGTGTCAGCGGGCAGCTGGATGAAACCGTGGGCGGACCTTCTGTGGACATCACGTCGGAACCATTTACCAATCGCCGCACCGTGTATGCTCGCATCGACCGTCAGAATCTGCCCGGTCTGTTTCGCACCTTTGATTTTGCCAACCCGGACAGCCATTCTGCCAAACGCTTCGAAACCACAATTCCGCAGCAGGCTCTGCATCAGCTGAATCATCGCTTCGTCCAGCAGCAGGCTCAGAAAACGATCCAGCAGGCCGGATGGAACTCACAAATGCCGACCACAGCACTGGTTAGTCGACTGTATCAAACGATCCTGAAACGAGAGCCAACGAGGGCTGAAATCGAGTCCTGCGAACAGTTCCTTGTCGCTGCCGAACTGCTGGCTCCGTCCGAACCGATATCCACCGGCTGGCACTATGGATGGGGAGCCGTCAATGAAGAACGTTCTCAGGTCGCGGACTTCCGGATCTTTCCCGTGTTCCACGAGGGACGCTGGAGCGGAGGAAAAGAACTTCCGGACAGTCGGCTGGGCTACTGTCTGCTGAATCGGGACGGAGGCCATCCGGGAAATGATCTGAAAATGTGCTGTGTGCGCCGCTGGGTGGCGGATCGAGCCTGCGAAGTGCGGGTGACCGGAAACCTGCGGCATCCCGCAGAGCAGGGGGACGGAGTCACCGCGCTGGTGATTGCGAACGGCAAGAACCTGGCTCGCATTTCAGTCCATCACGGGCAGAAACCGGTCCGGACGGAAACCGTTTCTCTTCAGGCAGGAGACACGGTCGATCTGATCACGGAATGCAACGCCAATTCCAGCCATGACACATTCGAATGGAAGGCAACACTGGTCCAGATGGACGGCGGCCAGACCATTCGTGAATGGAAGACATCCGACGATTTCTCCGGCTCAGCCCCGCAGTCACTCCTGACGCCGCAGGAACAACTCGCTCAGGCACTGCTGCTGACCAACGAATTCATGTTTGTCGACTGAGAGCTGCGACAAAAGCTTTCCGCTCGCGATGCACACCTTCACCAGCTGGATGTTCGCATTGCGACAATCGAGCAAATCCCGCAATCGGACGTGCAGAAACCCGTCTGGACCGAATTTTCAGATTTTCCTAAAGTCACTCAGCGTCATGCTGTCGGCCGGAATTGTTCGTCGGCAACAGTGCGGTGTTCCTCAACACAGTGCTTTGTCAATGCGGCTCAGAAAAGGGGTCAGGAACCAATAGTGCGCAGCACCCTTCGGGCCATTTGGCTATTGGTTCCTGAACCCTTTTTTTAGCCCTGGAACCTGTCCAGGTTTGGCCACGGCACTCATGCCGCCCGGAAAATAAAGTAATTCGAGTTCCGTTTTTGAAAAGGACAACACGGATGTTCTCCTTCCGTCGCAGTCTGATCTGCAGCCTTCTGGTGGCTGGTTCCGTTCTGTCACCAACTGCATTTGCAAAAATTGAAGCCGTTCAGGGCAAACGATATCCACTCGGTCCGAAACACGGGCCGTGGATGATCATGGTCGCATCTCTTCAGGATGTACCAGACGGCCAGGGACGCAAGACGGATGGACTGACGGCATGGCAGGCCGCTGATCAGATTGTTTTTGAACTTCGGAAGCTGGGGATCCCGGCCTATGCCTTTCTGCAGAACAGGGAACTGGGACAGCTGGGCGAGTTCGCTGCTAACACTGCAGGAACAGACAAACGGCAGTACATTGCTCAGCACGAAGCCATTGCTGTCCTTGCCGGAAACTTTTCCCAGCCCGATGATGCTCAGGCAAAAACCATCCTGGATTTCCTGAAGAACAGGTTTGATCCGGCCTTTCTGAAAGACCAGAAGAGCGGAGCAATTCTGCCTCGGACACCCGGCCGGCCCGGGCCTTTCAGCCGTGCTCACATGACAACCAATCCTTTAATGCCCGCTTCAGAAATCAAGCAGCGCACATCGGATCCGCTGGTGAAGAAACTGAATGCCGGAGAAGAGTACAGTCTGCTGAACAACAAGGGCAAGTACACGCTGCGAATCGCCACCTTCCGTGGAAACTCGATTGTTCAGGTTGGCAATCAGGTTTCTGAAAAGGCGTCACAGCATTTCGAGCGTTTCTTTGGTTCCAGTCTGGATGAATCCGGCGAACGCGCATGGGAACTGACACGAGCGTTGCGTTCTGCGGAAAAACTCGGCTACGAACAGAATTACGAAGCGTGGCTGTATCACGATCGCTTCGAATCCATTGTGACCGTTGGTTCGTTCGACAGTGAGCACGATCCGCGGATTGCGGAGATCGCCCGCCGATTCGCCGCCAAGACCCGCGAGCACGAAGGGAAGGATGTGCCAATTGCCGAACTGTTCACGATTCCCCGGCACCTGAAAGCGAACACACCGCCCGACAAAATGTGGGTGTTTGATGCTCGACCAAAGCTGATGCGGGTTCCGTGATTCAGGCCTGACCGCTGTCATTGCCGGGTTCACAGAGGATCAGGTCCGGTTCATGTTTGATCCGACCTGAAGTGGATTTGTGAAATGAGTTTCCTGAAGGTCGATGGTCCTGCCCGAGTCGTCGCACATCGCGGAGTTTCAGCGCTGTGCCCTGAGAATACGCGTCGAGCGTTTCAGCTGGCCGTTGAATGCGGTGCGGATGCGATCGAGTGTGACCTGCAGCTGACATCCGACGACCGGATTGTCATCTGCCATGATTACTCGTTCGAACGCTACGGCCATCCGGGAACAGTCGTTCACGAATCGCCTTATTCTCAGTTGAAGCTTCTGGACATGGGAAGCTGGTTCGGATCGGAGTTTCATGATCAGCGACTGCTGTTGCTGGAAGACCTGCTGAATGAGTTCGGCGGTCGAATCCCGTTGTTGCTGGAGGTGAAGGCCGAGCACCTGACGTCCGACAGGATCGAGACAATGCTGGACTGCCTGCTCAGTCAGTTACGTCCGAAACATCTGCCGAGACCGGTTGCCGTCCTGTGTTTCGACATCAGTGTGCTTGAGCGGATTCATCGGCTGAATCCGGACGTTCCGCTGGTTCTCAACACCCTGTCTCCGGACCGGATCGATGGCAGTTTCCTGAAGACGCATTCGTATCTGGCAGGCGTCGATGGGTGGATTGATCAGTTGAACTGCGACTTCGGGAAAATCGTTCATCAATCCGGGATGAGTGCCATGACGTTCACCTGTGACGACGACCACCTGGTCCGAAAGGCTGTTGAAAGCAGAGTTGATTTCATCATCACCAACGATCCGGTGACGACTCGATCCCGTCTGCAGCATCAGGCGAACAATCCTCATGCAGCGTGATGTGTCTCAGTTGCGGAGCACGGAATTTGATGTGCTGATTGTCGGCGGCGGCATCTATGGATGCTGGATGGCCTGCCACGCGGCTGCCGGCGGATTGAAAACGGCCGTCATTGATCAGGGAGACTGGGCCTCAGCAACTTCCAGCGCATCGTCGAAGCTGCTTCACGGAGGACTGCGTTACCTGGAGCGGTTCGAGTTCCAGCTGGTCCGGAAATCTCTCCACGAAAGACGCGAGCTGCATCGACTGATGCCGCATCATGTCCGTCCACTACGATTTCTTCTGCCCGTGTATCGCGGGTCTCGTGTCGGTCGTTTGAAGCTGAAAGCCGGATTGTGGATGTACGACTTTCTGGCCGGAAAAAACCAGCCGGTGGCCGGACATCGTTCGTTTTCGACCGCAGAACTTCGGAGGGAAGAATTACTCCTGAAGTCAGCGAATCTGCTGGGAGGCTTCAGCTACGGGGACTGCGGCACGGATGACGCTCGAATGACACTGGAAGTCATTGATACGGCCGTGGATCACGGTGCGGCTGCCTGTAATTATGTTCGAGCCGATCAGCTGCTGATGACCTCCGGACGTGCGGCCGGAGTGGTTGCGACGGATCTGGAGACTCAGGAACAGTTCGAACTGCACGCCCGCCTGGTCATCAATGCTTCCGGACCGTGGGTGTTTCGGCATTTCGGACTGTCGGCGATGGAGAATCGCGTTCGACTGACCCGAGGCGTTCATCTGGTCATGCCGCGGCTTTCTTCTGACAACGCAATGCTGCTGACGGCCCGCAGTGACGGGCGAGTTGTCTTTCTGATTCCGTGGTACAACAGAACGCTTCTGGGAACGACGGACACCGACTATCACGGCGACCCGAACAGCGTTCAGGTTGAGCTGCAGGATGTGGAATATCTGCTGAACGTGGCCAACGACGCCGTCGATGTCAGCTGGACTCGCGATGACATCCTCGGTTCGTTTGTCGGTCTCCGAACTCTGCAGAATCAAAGCGGTGCCAGCGCGTCGGCCGTTTCGCGAGAATGGAGCTTCGAAGAATCCGTTCCGGGGCTGCTGACTTCGCTGGGAGGAAAATATACGTCAGCTCGCGTCGATGCTCTGGCGGTGATTGTACATGCAGCGGGACTTCTGAAATATCAGAAGCCGATCTCCAGCGTTTCCGCAATGAAATGGACGGCCCCTGATGAGTTCAGCGCATGGCAGCAAACAGTGTGTCGAGAAGCCGGAAAAGTCGGAATTGATGCTGCCACCGCCGAGTTGATGGCCCGGCGTTATGGCAAAAATGCGGCCTGTGTGACTGCGCTGGCAGCTGACCAACCCGGTCTGGCGAGCCGCATTGTCCATGATCTCCCGTTCTGCCGAGCCGAGGTTGTATATTCGGCCATGCACGAAATGCCGCGAACACTCACAGATCTGCTCAGAAGACGAATCCCGCTGAAGATTCTGACCCCTCTGAATCGCCGCATCGCTGAGGATGTCTGTCAGCTGGCCGCCGAAGTGCTGGGGTGGTCGCCGGAACGCCGCGAACAGGAGATCACTTCGGTGGTGCCAGACGCTGTGGTGTAGATTCGAGTCCGTTCCTTGAAAATCAGAGTCCCGGCTTGGGAGGCTTTATTGGATCTGAAGCCGGATCATACCCGGTGGCGTTCAGCTTTCGGCGATAAACGCTGTCTCCGCACGTGGCGTACAGCACGTTCCGTTCGGGACCGGCAAACACCACGTTGCTCAGCCATGCTCGCTGAGGCTTCTCGATGATCAGGTTGACGCGACCAGGCTGGTCCAGCACCTGAACTCCCAGGCTGGTCGCCACATAAGTGCGTCCTTCCGTATCCACGCACAATCCGTCTGCCGCAGACTTCAGCTGATCCGTGACATGCAGCCATCCGTACTCCTGCCGATGAATCAGCCGGCCGTCAGGCTGAATTCGCCACGACCAGCAGAAACGCCCATGAGTATCTGTCGCCGTCAGAGCAGTCTGGTCCGGGGAGGTGATGATTCCGTTGGGAAAGTCGATTCCTTCATCCGCGACGCTCTTTCGACCGTCGGCGGTGAAATGCCAGATTTTTCGGGCCGAAGGTTCGCTCACGAAGCCGCTTCCGTCGTGCAGAATCACAATATCATTGCCCTTGATGCCTGACAGAAAAACCTCACGGCGACCATTCATGTCATAGCGAACAACCTGACTGCTGCCTCCTTCACAGGCATAGAGACGCCCATCCGGACCGAACATCAGCCCGTTTGATTCGTTCGTCTGCTCAGCGAACACCGTCACTGCGCCGCCGGAGTCGACTTTATGAATTCGACTGGCGGGAATGTCCGTGAAGTAGAGTTCGCCTGTGGGACTGACAGCCGGGCCTTCGGTGAAGCGGTGGCCGCTGCTGACCAGCTGCCAGCCTTCATTTTCGATCAGCAGATCCATCCGACGCGGAGTACCTTTGCCGGTCGTCACAGGCTGCGGGTAGTCTCGCCATAACCAGCGCAAAGCGTCGGCGATAATGGCGGCCGAGTGTTTACCGTTGTGCCCGCCTTCGCCCCAGACGTGAGTTACGTCGTAGCCGGCGAACTGCAATGCAGACAGCATTGACTGATTGGCGTGCCACCAGCTGCCTGCATAGATGTCCAGATCACCGCTTCCGTCCTGTAGAAAGATTCGCAGCGGTTTGGGTTCGCATTTTCGGATGAGAGTCGGATATTCGTTCCCGCCACGCAGACCGACATAGGTTCCGATGCTGCTGAAGACTCGACGAAACTGGTCCGGCCGTTCCCACGCGGCAGTGAACGCACAAATTGCTCCCGAACTGCTTCCAGCAATCGCCCGATCATTGGGATCGTCGCTGAAATGGTATTTCTCCGCCACGGCGGGCAGCAGTTCATTGATCAGAAACGTGGCATACCGATCGCCCATTCCGTCGTATTCAAAGCTGCGATTATAGCGAGCTTCTGCCTGATCATGGGCGGCCGGCACAACTCCCGGAGACACGAACACCCCGATCTGAACGGGAACCTGTCCACTGTGAATCAGATTGTCCAGAACCGTGGGCAGCTTCCATCCCCGAGCTTTTCCGACTCCATCCTGAATGACAAACAGACAGGCGGGCTTTGCAGCGTCGTACTGCGCCGGCACGTAAATCCAGTACTCGCGTTCCGTTCCCGGAAACACCTGACTGCTGAGCGTAAACGGACCTTCCAGCCTGCCCTGTGGAACCCCATCCTGCGGCATGGCTTCCGGAGGAACCGGGTAGTCGTCCTCGGCATCCACGAAAACGTTCATCAGCAGTACTACCGACAGCGACAGCAGCCATCGCATCATTTCGAAACACCTTTCACGGATTCAGGTCTTCAGTTTCATTTCTTAAACTTCGCAGGTCACTCAACACTTCGCACGCCCATCAGTGACCGCAGCCCCCCGAGCCGCATCCGCCGGAACCACATCCGCCTGATTCCTTCGGTGGAAGAACGCCTTCCGAACCCACGGGCTGAACGTGAATGATTCCCAGTCCGGAGGCCGCGGCCAGCAGCGCCAGTCGAGTTGTCTCGGCATTCTGGCTGTTCAGGACATACAGAATGGTCCGCTGACCGTCGAGCGTCATTTCCAGGTCGATGAGCTGCAACTGCAGCTTCCATTTCTCAATCCGATCCTGCCAGTTTCGAAAGTCATCGGCCGACTTCTGCCGCGCTGCCTGCCACACTTCGAAATCTTTATCGGCTGCAATTCTGACCAGCGATCCCGTCACGGCAGCCTCAGAAGAATCGGCTTTCGGATCAAAATGCAGCAGAGTCCCCAGTTCCAGACCGCGATCGGATTCCACAACCACCTGATCGCCGCGCTGCGGCAGACCCACCCCTTTGAGAAGTTCGTCCGCGACGGCAAAACGAGCCACCTGAGGAACGGCGCCGTAACGCACCAGCGCCGGATAAACGGCGGATGCCGAATCGAAACGATGCTGATCAGCGCGGCGAATCACGATTGAATTCTCTGACCTGATTTTCTGTGACACGGTGTTCCACAATGATCGGACTGCACTCAGACTAAGCTGATCACCTGGAAACATTCGGGATAAGCAGTATCTGCTTCCAGCCTGCAGTTTTCAGGGCGACCTTCAGCGATAAATGACCACCAGAAAAACGACGCTTTCTGAACGGTGAGTATTGCGAATCTGATGAGTGACGTCCGCTCGGTAACCAGCGGAATCGCCCTTATTCAGCTGAACCGTTTCGGCACCCGATGTTACCTCGACAGATCCGCGCTGCACAGTCAGGAACTCACGAGTTCCGTCGAAATGAGCCGCAGACTTCAGAGTTCGCCCCGCCGGCAGCTTCAGTTCGTAGAATTCCACGTCCTTTTCAAGGTTCAGGGGCGACAGTGTCCGGATCGTGCAGTCCTCATCTTCACGAAACAGATGCCGACGATCGCTGCCTCGAATCACGCTGATTGACGAAACGACGTGGCTGCCCTGAACCAGATCGCCCACACTGAGCCCGAATGCGGAAGCAATCTTGACGGTCACCGCCAGTGTCGGATTGGCCTGTTCCCGTTCAATCTGGCTCAGCATCGACCGACTGACCCCCGATGCCTGAGACAGCATCTCCAGCGACCAGCCGCTGTCGCTCCGCAGATCCCGAATCCGCTGACAGACTCGACGGCTGACATCTTCGGCTGACTCTCCACTGGCGGCATCGTTCATCATCTGTGCAACATAATGAAATTGTGTCTTGCATAATGGAATTCAGATCGTCTAGGATATCGAACATACCGTTTCATATCCAGTACAAAGGCATTGCAGCATGAAGGCACTCGTCAAACGACACGCTCAGCAGGGGTTATGGCTGGAGGATGTCCCTGAACCCACGATCGGGGTGAATGATGTGTTGATCAAAGTTGACCGCACGGGAATCTGCGGAACAGACGTTCACATTTACGAATGGGACACATGGGCGCAGAAGACAATTCCGGTGCCGATGGTGGTCGGGCACGAGTTTGTCGGCGAGGTTGTCGAGGTGGGTTCGAACGTTCTGGATTTTCACCCTGGAGAGATCGTCAGCGGTGAAGGGCACGTTGTCTGTGGTCGCTGCCGCAACTGTCTTGCCGGCCGTCGTCACCTGTGCAACGCCACTCAGGGAATCGGCGTGAATCGCACGGGAGCTTTCGCCGAGTACATCGCACTTCCCATGACCAATGTCTGGCATCATGCAGACGATATCGATCGGGATATCGCGTCAATCTTCGACCCGTTTGGAAACGCCGTTCATACCGCACTGTCGTTTCCGGTGCTGGGCGAAGATGTACTGATTACCGGAGCCGGACCGATCGGGCTGATGGCCGCCGCGGTCGTCCGTCATGCAGGTGCCCGGCATGTCGTGATCACGGATGTGAACCCATGGCGTCTGGAACTCGCCAAAAAACTGGGGGTCACTCGAACGGTGAATGTCACGGAAGAATCTCTTGGCGACGTCCAGAAACAGCTCGGCATGCACGAAGGATTCGACGTAGGACTTGAAATGTCCGGGAATCCACACGCGTTTCGTGACATGGTGGCGAATATGTGTCACGGAGGAAAGATCGCCATGCTGGGAATTCCATCGGGAGAAATGGCAATTGACTGGAATGCCGTGGTGTTCAACATGCTGACTATCAAGGGCATCTACGGCCGTGAGATGTACGAAACGTGGTACAAGATGACCGTCATGCTGCAGAGCGGTTTGAACATCGGTCCCGTCATCACGCACCGAATGGACTTCAAAGATTTTGAAGACGGATTTCAGGCAATGCGATCAGGTCAGTCCGGCAAGGTGATCCTGAAATGGCCTGCGTAAACCAGTCAGAACACAACGGAAATCGAGTCCCCCTGGGAAAAGATCTTTCGTCGGAACCATGCGGACAGACTCATTATTCTGCAGCAACGAGGACCACACATCCGTAGCGGATGCGGCCTGAGAAAAACAACGTTTTCGCGTGGCCTCTGAGTAGAGATCGGGGTCGAAAATCGTAAGCTTCAGTCCTTCTGACAGAGATTTCCCACACTGACGTGGGCAACAGACTCAGATCAGACCGCAACCTGGAAATGCTCCACTGTCTGATCTGCAGCAGGCACAGGCATCGAGTGCGGGTGATTTTCAAACACACTTTAAGAAGAAAGCCGTCAGACGGACATGCCGGACACCATTCAGGGCAGTATCTACGATTTTCCAAAATACTACGACCTGCTGTTCGGGTCAGACTGGAAGGCGGAATATGAATTTCTGCTGTCCTGTTTTCCGAAACATTCCGATCGCGAAGTCAAACGCGTGTTCGAACCGGCCTGCGGAACCGGGCGCCTGCTGGTCAAGCTGGCCAAGTCAGGTTTCGAAGTTGCCGGAAACGATCTGAACGAAAAGGCAGTTGCGTTCTGCAACGATCGCTTTCGTCTTCACAAGTGTCCTCAGACTGCAGTTGTTCAGGACATGACCGATTTCAAAGTCGGCAAAAAATTCGATGCGGCGTTCAATCTGATCAACACGTTTCGTCATCTTCCCACTGAGGCCGCTGCCGTCGCTCATCTGAAATGTATGGCTGATGCGATTTACAAGGGAGGACTGTATGTTCTGGGGCTGCACCTGCTGCCAACCAAGGGCAAACGGATGAAGGAAGAAAGCTGGTCGGCACGACGCGGCAATCTCGGCATTACATCGCACATGGTTTCAAAGAAGCTCGACCAGGCAAAGCGGATGGAGCATCTGGAGGTGACTCTGGATATCTACACGCCGTCGAAGCACGAACGAATCGTCGACCACATGGATTACCGGACCTATACCAGACAGCAGTTCGAATCGCTGTTGAAGAAGGTCCCTGCGTTCCGCGTCGAAGCAACCTACGATTTCTGCTACGACATTGATGCTCCTCACGAAGTCACGGAACGTTCTGAAGACGTGGTCTTCGTGCTGAAACGGGCCTGATTGAATCGAATGAATCGGTCGACATCGGCTGAGTTGTCCCTCAGCAACAGATGTACCGAATTTTCACCGGTAAAATCGTGACATTCCATCTTTTCGGGCGATATGCTGAATTCCGTGCGGCGTCCTGACGCCTGTGGTGAATTCGGTTCCTGGTGAAGCAAAGGTGGGTGAGATGTCCGAACAGCTGCCCCTTCGTGGATTTGATTCTTTTCATGCAGGAGGCGGGCTCGAAGATCGCTTCGGTCGCACTCACTCTGAAAAGATCGATTTAACACCCTTCTCCCGCGGGATGTTTATCGCCGGCCTGGTATTCTGCGGCATTCGAATCGTGATGGTCGCCCTGGCATTTTTGGGCTATTCCACGATCAGGCAGCAGCAGGCAGATCATCCTCTGCTAAGCGGTATCAGATGGGAAATTGTGACGGGCATTGGGATTGTGGCATTCGGAATCACAGCAAATGTTCTTCTCCTGTCGGGGAACCGACGCGGAATTCCACTGGGCTGGTGCCTGGTCGCCGCAGTTGTTGGATCAGTCGCCGTCGGGCTGCTCCAGACGTCCATTCAGTTCAGCTACCTGCCGTATGGATCGCCGGAACGCGTGCGCGCGTGGATCGGACTGGTATCCGTCCTTGCGATTCGAGCCGGATTGCTGGCAGGCTACGCGGTCGCACTTCGTCAGACATCCGCCCTCTTCGACCGCCACTCGAGCAGTTCGCCGAACGAATAATCCGTCGAGGTCACGTCCGCAAGAACAAAAAAAGGAATCCTGAAGAGGATCCCTTTCGCATTGGCCGTCGGCAACTCACAGCCGCCCGTCAGTTCAGAGTGAAGAACGCGGGGTCATCCACGATGAACGGAGTTGACCAGGTTCGGCCATCATACTGACCGACCGAATTGAAAAACTGAGTCGCGAAGATTTCCGCCGTGTAACCGTAAGGATATGCCGAGTACAGGTGGTCTGATGCCCGAAGGTCTTCGACTCCCTGCCGAGCATAATAGTGAACTCGACCGTCCGGAGTCACGGACATGCCGAAGGTCCACCAGCCTGGTGTCAGCGTGATGCTTTTGACTTCGTGCCCGGTGTTGTTGCCGCGAATCAGCAGAACAGCTTCGTCCTCCGCGTACCGAGGATCAGTTTCGCTGTGGAATTCAAAGAAGAAGCCGGGCCAGTATGCTTCCTGCTCTTTGACCTTGCGAGTAAACAGAAACCCCTTTTTGTCTTCCAGAACCGTTGTCTTCACGTCGATTCTGTATCCGAAATGAGTTCCGGAACGATCTTCCCAGTTCTGGAAGGGTGGCAGCCAGATGCGGCATGTCACATTGGGACCTCGTGAAACCGGAGTGGCTCCGATCCGCGAACTGCAGGCCATGATAAAGTCATCCTGTTCCATCTGACCGCTGGGACGTCCGGGAACGCCTCCGTTCAGAGTCTGCAGGCGGAGCGCCCCTTTGCTCCCGGGAATTCCACCGTCCGGAGTCGCCACGCGTTCAATAACGTCCGGCATACCTCGCTTCGGGCTTTCGAACCATCGCCCGTTGGTGGAACCGCCCAGCGGACGGCGTTCCTGTTCGTCCTGTTCACGACTGGCCTTGGGACCGTTGGGAACCCACTTCCAGTTCTCGTCTTCGAAATCATCTCCGACGCGCGTCTGCCGAACTCCTGTGCCCGGAACAATCTGTGCCTGAGCTTGAGCGAACAGAACAGGAATGGCCAGAACGAAGCAGCTGATTCGTAGATATCCAGGCGACGTCATGCCGCATGCCCCCCGATGAATTTCAAAAACCGGTGATGCCTCTCCGGGCAGAACAGACCTCGACATCGGACATCAGCATCCATGATTCAGCCGGATGACGAGTCTGCCGTTGGGTTGCGCTGCTGCGGTCAGGGAGACTTCAGGACGGTGCCGTCATGGCGATCCGACCTGTCCGCTGGCCCCAGAAAACGAACCTGCATGTCTATCGGAACAGGCGGCATAATCGTTACAGTGAATTCATTCGGCTGGCAGGCGCACTGCGTTTTCCCCACAGGTCTGCCCCATCGGGTTGCGCAGTTTGACCAGTTTGAACGCTGAGGTTACTCAGCAGCAAGGCTTTCCCGCACGGAAATCTTCCCTGCCGTTCGGACGGCAAAAACCGCCGCAAGGGTACCTGTCGCCGCCACGATCAGCAGTGTTCCGGCCAAAGGCAGCCAGGGCAGATCAGCTCCTGTTGAAGTCAGGTGCGGCAGCATCGCCAGAAGTGCCGATGTGCTTCCCAGCAAAATCCCCCAAAACAGCAGCACGTTGTTTTCCAGCAGAATCAACCGCGAAATTCGTCCGGTGGTGAAACCGACGGCACGCATCAGGGCGATCTCCCGTCGGCGTTCGACTACGTTTCTCAGCATCACGGCTGCCAGTCCGAACGTTCCGACCAGTAGCCCCAGGCCTCCCAGCAGCTGAAAGGTTGACAGGTAAGTGTTCTGTACGGCAAGGAAGCCTGCGATTCGCTGACCGACGGACTCAGCATCGAACCCGTATTCGTTCAACCCGCTTTCCAGCAGCCCGGCGATCCGAGCCTCGTGATCCTGGTCGGGCGTTTCAATCAGAAACCAGCGGCTCCCGGTCACCGAACTGTCGAGCTGCTTCAGGCTGGAATCGGTCATCAACAGAACACCCTGAAATACACTTCCATCCAGCATCCCGGCAACCTGAAGAGCATACTGCGGATTTGCGTCGTCCGGAAACAGAATGACGCTGCCGATCCCTTTCTTCAGACTGAACATCAAAGTGTTCATATCCCCCATGACGGGAATCGTGGGAATGGTTTTCTCGGCCCCGGCGATCTGAGTCGGAGGAAGTTCTTCCTGCAGCCTGAGCCATGGATTTTTTCCGGGAGTGTCCGCAAAACGAAATCCGCCACGCTGAATCAGGCTGTCCGGGACACCAAGTATGGTCGGCATGCGAGTCTGATAGAGATTTACGCAGCTGGCGTCAGAGTCTGGTCTCATCGAGCACCCAAACGCAGTGATCTGATTCAGCTGACCGGACTGTTCTTCTGAAAATCCCAGTCGCCGTCGAGCTTCCGCAGAATTGAGGTCGCCGAGAATCGGCTGAGCGGATTCCGCAACCAGCGTGAATCCGCCGTTGCCCGAATTCCTGTCCGGAGTTTCCGAAACCGGATTCCTTCGCCCCGCTCCAACAGCAACGATCACAAATGCAGCCGATGCGATCAAAGCCGTCGTCAGCAAGCTGCGTGTCGGATTCCGAGCAGCGTTGGCCATGGCCAGGCTGACGACTCCGACGTTTTCGGTGGTCAGCGTTTCACTGTGAGTTCGTCGCAGCAGGATGCCACGCAGCAGAAACAGACCGGCGGTCAGGCAGGCCATACCGGCAACAAAGAAGCAGACCATCCGCCATGTCAGACCTCCGAACGCTTCACCACCGGGAATCAATCCGACGATCACCGCAAACGGGATCACAACGGCCAGCACGATCGACGTCAGCCCTGCGGCATTGATCAGCGTCGAAACAATTCCGCGGTCACGAACTCCGGCTTCGGCCGAATCGGCAATCCCCGCCAGCTGGTCGCGCAGGTCAATGCGGCGGTAGGTCCGCAGCGACATCAGAATGACGAATGCTGACAGCAAAACGGAAATGGCAATGGCCAGAAACAGTTTCAATGGCTGAATGTCCGGCAGCAGATGCTGAGTTCCCACGGCACCGACCCACCATGTCGTCAGACCATAGATCATCAGACGGGCAAACCAGACACCGGAAATCGCACCGATGACGGCCCCCAGCAGGCAGATGGTCAGGCCTTCTGCCAGAAACAGTCTGCGGATTCGAAACTCGGGCCAACCGATCGCAGCCAGCAGCCCCATCTGACGGATTCGCTGCTGGATACCCAGCCGAAACATCAGTGATGCCAGAATGATGGCCGAAAGAATCAGAAAGAAACTGAATCCCAGAAACAGCTGCGTGAAGTCATTCGCTCCGACAGCCGCCTGAAGTCCCTCTGTGCGAACCGAGCGCACCAGAATTCCGGCCCGAGCGGCGTTGAGGCGTCGAGGAATCTCGAACTTCAATCGTTCCGCAATGCTGGACAGCTGAGCTTCAGTTGGCTGATCGTTTCCATTTGAGGGAACAATTCTGAGTGACGTGTATCGACCATAACGGCTCTGCCACAAACGTTCTGCGGTCGATAGAGACACAAAGGCTTTGGGGGTTGCTCGATAAAGTTTCCAGTATTCGTCATCACGGTCCGTCAGCCGCTGCATATCCATTTCAAACGGCTGACGAATGTCTCCGAAATCTTCCACATCCGTTACTCCCTGAACGGATGGCGTGAGGTTTCTGTCGACTGTGATCGGATCAGATTCCGGTAGGATGCCGGCAACTGTAAAGGTGTGTTCGATCTCAGGCAGATCACCATGGCTCCCGACCTGATGCCAGGTCATCGTCACCTGATCACCAGCCGCCACCTTCAGATCCGTGGCCAGCCAGGACGACAGCAGCATGTCGTCATCACCCGGTGCCGTGGCCGTCGTGCCATCTGTCAGCTGCAGAGGTCCAAACGGAGGCGGTTCGTTGACGTCCAGAGCACCCACGATTGAGTACATCGAGTAACGTTCATCTTTGGATGCGCGGTCTGCGGCGTGGATTTCGTTCGACAGATAAACGAGAGACGGTGAAATTCGAAGTCCCAGACTGTCGGCCGCTTCCTGCACGGCTCGAACAGTCTCGTCATCCAGAATCATGCGATCGCTTTCGACCGTGACATACCCGCGTTCGGGAACAGGACGGAGGTTCAGCTCCAGATCCGTGACGCTTAAGTGTCGCCGAATCGCTCCGGACAGATCTGTGACCCGTCCAGCCATCTGATCGGCCGTAATCTCGGACTGCAGCGACGGCCCCTGTTCCGGATTGTGACTCGGAAAGCCGATCAACATCCCATTGACGCGGGCTGGCCTCGCGACAGGCTGCCGCTTGCTGACTTCCAGCGACTCAAGCCCCAGCCGCTGCTGAAGAGTCTCCAGCGCCATGAATGCATTGTGCGGCAGCTGCTGCCCGGGATTCAGATCAAACCGACTGGCTCCGGCGGATTCCGACAGCACGGCCGCAACCGTCAGGACCAGCTCGGCCGTCTGTTCTTCCCGATCTCCCAGCAGACTGTCGCGAGGAATCGATGCCGGAATTTCGACCCAGACAGTAATCTCATCTCCGGGACTCGCCTGAAGTTCCTCAGCGGTCCGGAACCCCAGCACCACCTGCTGATCCGTCGGCGGAGCAATGCCGGCGTTTTCCAGCAGCTGCCAGCCGTCGGGGGTGAGTGCCGTGAGCGAAACCGAGCCCGCACGGTGCAATTCGTCCCCGGTGCCCGCCCGGTCAATGCTGCAGGTTGCCTGAATCACGGGAACGCATACAGCTTCCGCAGGACCTGTTGCCGACTCAGCCACTTCTGCGGCTGGCTTCCAACCCTCATCATCACTGATTTCACCCACAAGGTCCTGCCGAAAAAAACGGCCGGAACGGACAACATGAGTCACCTGGCCCAGACGCTGCTGCGTCAGCCGCTTCAGACTGAACCGGACGGAATCCCCGACGATCAGTGAACCGGCAATGACAGCGGTCGAAATCGCGACGGCCAGCATCACCACCGCATTGACGCGGCGGTAGTGCCACAGGCCGTTCAGAACGGAGGTCAGCATTGAGAAAATCCCTGTTGTGAATGTCTAACCTGATCAGGTGATTTCGAAATTGTGCCGGTCAGCCTGAAAATCGATGAAGTGGATGTTGGTGCTGGCGTCCGTTATTGTAGCAGATCTGTTCTTTGATCCTGTCCGCGGACATCGGGTTCCTGATTCGGCCGAGTCGATCTTCGGTAACTGTCATTTTCTGTTTCTCCTCCTGTCATGATTCTTTCATGGAGTGACCACGATGAAAACTGTTCAGAGGCGTTTCCTTTATTCCTGCTCCCGACTGTTTGTTGCGGCGGCACTGGTGACCGTCGGATGTGAACACGTTGAGTCCGTTGTGGACGACGTCAAGTCGACGGTTTCCGAACAGATGCAGTCTGAGCCCGCGGCGCCGGTCGCGGTCACGCCGGCCCCCGCACCGGCACCCCCGACTCCCGCTGCTCCGCCTCAGCCGACCGCGCAGCAACTGTTGGCCGAATTTCAGGCATTGCGGCCGGATCAGGTGAATGACGCGGCGCTGGCTCGAGTGACGTCGCTGCCCGAAGCCGCTTCTGCTGTGACTGAAGTGGTGATCACGTCCATCGAGATCACTCGAAACGGCCTCGCCTGCCTGGCGTCCATGGAGAACCTAAAACGTCTGTCGCTGCGCTGTCCGTTGATTCCTTCGTCTGACCTGAATGTCATCGCCGAAGCTCGGTCACTGAGCTCTCTCGACCTGGCCGCCACAAAGACCACCGACGAGGTTGTGGGAAATCTGACGTCACTCAGCTCGCTGGAATCCCTGAGCCTCGCGGGAACACCCGTGACGCATGCTGTCGGAGCTCCGCTGACCCGCTTCACGGAACTGAAGTCCCTGGACCTCACCAACACCCTCGCCGATGACGCCACGGTTGCCGCTGTGGCCTCGCTGCCGCTGCGCGAACTGAAACTTGCAAGAACCCGAATCACAAATGCGACGATCGACACCGTCAGGAAAATCAAGACACTCGAAAACCTGGATGTGGCGTCCTGCCAGGTCACAGGAAACGCATTCAAGGGCATCAGCAGCACAGGAATCAAACGTCTTGTGATTGCAGATACCCCGTTCGGCATCGAAGGATATGCCGCCTTGAAGGGCATGAGGAATCTGGAAGAACTGCATGGAACGAAATCCCAGCTTATGGAACACAAGGCTGCCAACGTGTTCCGGACGATGCCCAACCTCCGAATTCTGGACCTGGGGAACAATGCTCTGACAAATGCCGGTATGGAGGTCTACTTCAAGGGCCACCGCACTCTGGAGGAGCTGTACCTTGGCGAGAATCGAGGCATCTCAGACCTCGGCCTTGCCTCATTAATCGGCATCAAAACACTGCGGTTCCTTGATGTTCACCACACCGGCTGTACTGCCTCGGGTGCTCAAGCCCTGAAGGAAAAACTTCCGGATTGCAGAATTCAAACTTCCGAGGGAGCCTTCTGAACAAAACGTTGACGGAATTCTCAGCACTACAGGGAAGATAAAGAAAAATGCCCCAGTCCAGCGACGAAACTCTGACTCGCCGATTCTATGACAGAATCAGTTCCGTCTATGACCTGATTGCAGATGCCGGTGAAAGGAAAACCCGACAGGCAGGCCTGAACGCACTCGATGTTCAAAGCGGAGAATCGGTCCTGGAAATCGGCTTCGGGACCGGACATTCGCTGCAGTTCCTGACCGAGGCCGTCGGTGAGACGGGACATATCTGCGGGGTCGACCTGTCGACCGGAATGCATCACGCGGCGCTGCTGCGACTGGAACAGGCCGGTCTCGCCGGCCGAGTCGAACTGAAAGTCTCCGCGGTGCCTCCGATTCCGTGGCCGGACGAGACCTTCGATGCTGTCACTCTGAGTTTCACGCTCGAACTGTTTCCCCTGAACCAGATTCCCGAGGTTCTGAGCGAGATCAGACGTGTTCTGAAACCCGGAGGCCGCATCGGCGTTGTGGCGATGGCTGTCACTCCCGATGGAAAAGAAGACAGCGTGCTGGAGAAAACCTATCGCTGGATGCACCAGCACTTTCCACACATCGTGGATTGCCAGCCCATCGCAGCAGCACAACTGATTGAGACAGCCGGCTTTCGTCTGATTCATCAGGAACACCACGAAATCTGGTCACTGCCCGTGGCCGTTCTGGTGGGACTAAAGTCAGCCCCGGATTTGCTGAGCTCGATCAAAAAATGAAGCCACCGAGGTTTCCCAGGGTGGCTCAACGTGCAGATGTCGACGGACATCGGATGTCGCAGAATTCTGCCGGCAGGATGCCTCTTGAGAGAACTCAGACGTATGTTTCGCAGTTCAGGCGTGACAGAATCCAGCTGTCGATGAATCGAACGTGATTGCTGCAGGGGTCCAGCGGTTCTTCGGTCACTCGAACATCCACTTCGACACCCGTGGATCGCAGCAGGCGAACGGCGTCCAGATTTCGGGCCAGCGTTTCGTTGGACTGCGAACGCGACACTGTCTGCAGAATGTGCTTGCCTCGAAGATCCGCCGGATGGCCCAGTGTCAGCCGGGCCTCGCAGGGAGGATCAATCAGAACTGCACCGGCAAACCATTCCGGAGCTTCAGAAAACAGTTGGAGGGCCACGTCAGCACCGGACCCGGAACCTGCCGCGAAAATCCGTTCGCTGTGAATGTGGAAAGCCTTCCGAAGGCGGCGAGTGGTCAGGTTGACCAGCCGTTTCAGGGGAACTCGCCCGAAGTTCAAGCCGCGGATGTTCCACCCAAAACTGTCATGACCTTCCAGAACAGTGTTTCCGCGAAGTGCCAGTCCGCAGTAATTCTGATCCCCGATTGCCTGCATCACCGGATTAAGTTCGTTTTCACTGCTGTTCTCGTCATGAAACCAGATCAGCAGCGGATAGGCGTAACGTTCTTCGTAACGTTCAGGAACAAACAGAGACACCGGCCAGTCTGATGTCATTGCCGGATCCTGGTCCTCGGCATTCTGACACTCCAGATTGTACTGCTCACACAACTCCTGCAGCTCCAGCGGCATCGCGTTGATCTGGCTGTTGGGCACCAGAAACGACAGGTCGTTTTGAGAGAGAGATTTTCCCTGGACTCGGTTAAACATGAAATCACTTCCGTGACTAAGAGTAAAAAGAGGGACTGAGTCTGCATTCCTGAAGACAACAGCAATTGTTTTGCGGCGTCTGACGTAGCCCAACGTCACCGGATTATCCGTCCGATACCGCTTCCCGAATCACATCCTGCAGAGGAAAAAACTGACCTGGACAGGCTGTTGGCCTGACCGTTTGATGACCAATGACCAGACGAGGCGGAATTCCATACCGTCCCGTGAGTTCGTTCAGCAGTCGAGTCACCGAACCCAGCTGTTTCTGCGTGGGCTGATGTTCCTGAAAATTCCCAATCAGACAGACTCCGATACCAACATCGTTGTGAACAGCACTGCCCGAATGAGCTCCGTGAAGCTGCTGCTCCCAGCGAAACGTTGCTTCCACAAGACCGTCTTCCATTCCGTCACCGTTTCCGATCACAAAATGGTATCCAATCCCCAGCCATGGATTTCCCTGACTGTCTTTTCGCTGACGGTGTTCTCGATGAATCGAGCTGACACTGCCTGCATTCGTCCCGGAATGGTGAATCACAATGTAGACCCACCGCCGTTCTCCCGCCGCAGGACTCCAGGTGAATTCCTTCTTCCGACTGACAACTCGTCCCGACAATGGACTCCCCGAGTGGGATGGGCCAAGGCTAACAGCCTGTGTGCCCGACACGACAGGAGAAATTGTGAACGGACCACCGTCCGCGCCATCTTTCTTCGCAGCGTCGGCACACCATGCCAAATCCGAATAGCCGGATATAATCAGTAAAACAGCCGCTGCCCGAATCACCGTCACAATGCCTGAAATCGCCGACGCCTGTCAGGTCGAGCTCCATTGTCAAACGCCACCGCCGCACTTCGCGGAACAGTCGCCTGCAGGACTCTACCCCTCACCGAAAAGGCTGTCAACGTGACGGTCGTTGGCTGAATGAGTCATGGAATTGTGCCGACGGAACCAGCTGTAAGCCGGGTAATCCCGGGCAACTCTGACGGCTCGTGACCTGCCCTCAAAGTCCGCTGAACCTGGCCAGAATTCTCAGTCTTTGATTTCAACACCGAGTTTCAGGTGCTCTGGATTTTTCTCCGAAAACACCAAAGTTCCGTCGCCCGACCGCCGCGTGTCGGCCCTCTGCCCCTTGGTTTACAACGGTGCCCGATCCGGTCAGAATCCAGCAATCGGAGCGGTTTGCCGACCTGAAGCCAAACCATTTCAGCGGAAAAACAGTCGGCGGGTTTCTGTTTCGAAACGGGTCATCAGCAATCGGAAATCGATCGGGAGTCAGTGTGTCGGAAATTGCACCTGGAAAAACACGAATCGGCTGGATCGGAACCGGAGTGATGGGGCGCAGCATGTGCGGCCACCTGATCAATGCGGGTTTCACCGCCACGGTATTCACGCGATCTAAAGCGAAGGCTCAGCCGCTGCTGGACATGGGAGCCGCGTGGGCTGATTCCCCTCGTCAGGTTGCACAGAATTCGGACGTGGTGTTCTCGATTGTCGGCTTCCCTCACGACGTCCGAACAGTGCTGCTGGGAGCCGATGGAGCGTTGTCCGGGTGTGACCCGGGAAAGATCCTGGTTGACATGACCACCAGCCAGCCGTCGCTGGCCGTCGAAATTGCCGAGGCTGCCGCGACGAAAGAGGTCTTCAGCATTGACGCGCCGGTTTCCGGCGGAGATATCGGAGCTCGAAACGCCGCACTGTCCATCATGATCGGCGGCGATCCGCGAGTCGTCGAATCGCTGCAGCCCTGCTGGGAAGCGATGGGAAAGACGATTGTCTATCAGGGACCTGCCGGGTCCGGGCAGCACACCAAAATGGTGAACCAGATTCTGATTGCTACGGGTATGATTGGTGTCTGCGAGGCTTTGCTGTATGGTTATCGAGCCGGACTGGATCTGGAAACAGTTCTGAAGTCGGTATCCAGCGGGGCCGCGGGCAGCTGGTCACTGTCGAATCTGGGACCGAGAATTATTGCCAACAACTTTGATCCTGGCTTCTTCGTCGAACATTTCATCAAGGACATGGGAATCGCTCTCGATGAATGTCGGCGCATGGGCCTGTCGATGCCGGGACTGGCACTGGGACATCAGCTGTATCTTGCCGTTCAGGCTCAGGGTTCGGGCCGCGACGGAACACACGCTCTGCAACTGGCTCTGGCCAGCCTGTCGGGAATTGACTGGAAGAATCGTTAGCTGACAACCTTCTGCGATGCTGGTGCCACTTCGAACCCAGGGTCACAGCGATCGAAAACCGTCAGTCTTCGCAGACAAATTCGGCGGCCGGCGCTCAGTTTCAAATCGCGGATTGGTTCGTGACGACGATGGCCTTCAGTCGCGAGGGAGTGTCTGACATGAAGTCGATTGTTCTGCCCAACGAAAACTCCTCGACAGATCCATCGTTTCGTACAGGCTGGTGGCACGAATCATCGGACAGCGAACGGATCGTCTGTGACCTGTGCCCTCGAGAATGCAGCCTGAAGGACGGCGACCGCGGCTTCTGTTTTGTCAGACAGAATGTCGGCGGTCGAATGGCACTCACCACCTATGGGCTGAGTACCGGCTTCTGCATTGATCCCATCGAAAAAAAGCCGCTGAATCATTTCCTGCCGGGAACACCGGTGCTGTCGTTCGGGACGGCAGGCTGCAATCTGGGTTGTCAGTTCTGCCAGAACTGGGACATTTCCAAATCTCGCCAGGTGGAACGACTCAGTCAGCGAGCCATGCCCGAACAGATCGCCGAAACGGCAGTTCGCACAGGCTGCCGCAGTGTGGCCTGCACTTACAACGATCCCATCATCTGGGCCGAATACGCGATCGATACGGCACGAGCCTGTCGCGAACGAGGCATTCATTCCGTTGCAGTCACTGCGGGCTACATCACGCCTGCTGCGCGTCCGGAATTTTTTCACAGCATGGACGCCGCAAATGTCGACCTGAAGGCATTCTCAGAAGAGTTCTACCACAGAATCACATATTCGCATCTGCAGCCTGTGCTGGACACACTGAAGTGGCTGAAGCACGAAAGCGATGTGTGGTTCGAAATTACCAATCTGGTCATTCCGGATGCGAATGATTCTCCGGATGAGATTCGCAGAATGTGTGACTGGATTCTGGAATCCGTCGGCAGCGAAGTTCCCGTTCACTTCACGGCGTTTCACCCAGACTTTCGGATGACTGACCGGCAGCGGACGCCGCACGAAACTCTGATTCGCTGTCGCGAACTGGCCATGAATCAGGGGCTGAAGTTCGTGTATGTCGGCAACGTTGATGATGTTCGCAATCAAAGCACCCGTTGCCCTGGTTGTGGCGAAGTCGTCATCGAACGGAATCACTACGAACTCGGAAAGTTCAACCTGAAAATCAGAAATCAGCAGGCTGAATGTGGTCGCTGTGGCCGGCACATTCCCGGCCACTTCGAAGCTCAGCCTGGCACATGGGGGCGAAAGCGACAGCCGGTGCAGATTTCTGATTCCGTTCCACAGGAATCGATGACAGCGGCCTCTTCAGATCGGATCACGCAGATGAACAAAGCCGAAACGTCAAAAACAATCACGACCGGGCAGGAGGCGGCCATTCATCAGGCAGCCTGTGAAATCGTTTCAGCGGCCATTCATCGGCGAACCGTTCGAAACGAATTTCTCAGCAGACTTCAGACAGACGGCACGGCATCCCGAACGGTGATGGGAGCGTTCGTCACTCTGAAACGAAACGGACAGCTGCGAGCCTGCTGCGGGGTACTGGGAGAACCGATGCCGCTGCTGAATGCCGTCCATCAGGCCGCCGTGCGAACGGCGACGGAAGACCGCCGGCTGCCACCGATCTCGCCTTCTGAACTTCGCTACCTGACTCTGGACGTCACATTGCTGTCCGATTTCGAAGAGGTGACTGCGTCAGGGAGTGACCGAGCCGCCGAAATTGAAGTGGGACGTCATGGACTGAAGATTGTTCGAGGACGCCAGGCGGGCCTTCTGCTGCCGTCCGTGCCCGTCGAACATGGTTGGGATTCGGTGACGTTTCTGAATCAGGTCTGCCGAAAGGCCGGGCTGCCGGTGACCGCATGGCAGGATACAGATTCGACGCTCCTGAAATTCGAAGGCCATATGCTGGAAGGCCCGTTCGACAGATCTGCCCTGCAGTCCGGGGAGGGTCGGTCCGGAATTCCGCTGGGCCAGCAGCACGTTGATGCGTTGACCCGGTATGTGCGACACAACCTGTCCGCCGCTCTCACCGGAGCGATTCCGGCCTGCTTCGGCAACGACGTTCCTGACTGTTCAGTCAGCGGAATTGTCGTGCGACTGTCCCGGGACCGAGCGGCAGATGGAGCATCGTTTTCTGCTTACCAGTGGTATCCGGAACTGCCTCTGCAGACAACTTTGCTGCAGATGACACGGAAGGCCGCAGAATGGCTTTCGAAACATCAACTGCAGGTCGCACAGGTTCAGACAGACTGCATGGTTCTGAGCGATCCGGCGATGCATGGAACGGTGCAGTCACCATCGCTGGAAGGCCTGGATACGGCTCTGCGAGCCGTCATGATCATTGACGGCAGCAAGCGAGGCGTTGCCTTCGATCCATCTCTGAAACCGTCTCAGCTGGTCGAACTGGCCATCGCGAATGCTCAGAGTCGATCAGAGAACGCAGCGATTTATAGTTTCACAGCCCGGTCTTCATCATCTCCGCTGTGCGACTCCAACGTCCCCCGACCACAGCCGGGACCGCCGGTTCGCCCGCCCGCTGTCGCCGGAACGTTTTATCCGGATTCCGCGGATCAGCTGCGGGACATGGTCGATCAGTGTTTTTCTGAAGCTCCTGTGGCGAATCCCCCGCAGGCGTGGTCGGCAGCGATGGTGCCTCATGCCGGCCTGGTCTATTCGGGACGGATCGCTGCCGGTGTGCTCGCAAGCCTTCAGGTTCCTCGGTCCGTGATCATCATCGGCCCGAAACATACGCGCCATGGCGTTGACTGGGCCGTCGCTCCACATGAGACATGGAGTTTTCCGGGAGGGCAGCTGAATTCAAACCGACAGCTGGCGGACGCGCTGGTGAATGGAATCGACGGACTGCAGGCGGATGCCGCAGCACACGCCGGAGAACATTCCATCGAAGTCATACTCCCACTGCTGGCCAAAGTGGCTCCCGAAGTTCAGGTGGTCGGAATCGTCATGGGCGGCGGCTCTCTCGCCAGGTGCCGGCAGTTTGCTCGTCAGCTGGCCGAGGTTCTGAAGACTCTGAACGAGAAGCCGCTTCTGCTGATTTCCAGTGACATGAACCACTTCGCTGCGGACGACGAGAACCGCCGACTGGATCAGATGGCACTGACAGCCATGGAATCCGGACGCCCGGATCAGCTGCATCAGGTCGTCACCACGAATGCCATCAGCATGTGCGGAGTTCTGCCGGCCGTGGTCGTGATGGAAACACTGCACCAGCTTGGCGGAATCAAAACGATTCAGCGGTGCGGGTATGCCACGAGCGCCGACGTTGGCGCGTCACCGGATCGAGTCGTGGGCTATGCCGGAATGCTGCTGAAATGATTCCGACGAGGTTCGCAGGTGAATCCCGACGCGACTGTGCGGGAAAGCATCCCGCCTGCCAACCTGTATCAAACCGAAGCTGAGACTTCGACCGACACCGGCTGAAGCAGGCCCGGACTGCTCTCGCGGATGTGAATGATTTCCAGAGCAGCAAGTCGGTAAGCTTCAGCCAGAGTCGGAAAGTTAAACACGGTGTTGGCGAAGGTATCGACAGACATTCCGCCCAGCAGCTGCCATCTGCCCCAGATGGACCAGTTCTGTCGCTCCGTCACCCGCAATCTGAACTCCCAGCAGCTGTCGACCGGTTGGGTCTGAGACCAGTTTCAGCAGACCTCCCGACGACGCCAGAATGTGAGCACGAGCCAGCCGGTCAAAGTCGACTCGTCCGACAATGGCACCACCGTGTTTTTCAGCTGCCTGCTGTTCCGTGAGTCCGATGGTTGCCATTTCCGGGATGGTATAAATGCCGGCCGGGATCAGTTCCATGGCGGCACTGGATGCTCCCAGCAAAGCATGTCGAGCCGCACGGCGGCCCTGTTCCATTGATGCGGAAGCCAGGGCCGGAGGGCCGATGGTGTCGCCCACGGCATAGATTCCAGGCACAGTCGTCTGACAGAATTCATTCACCGCCATCAGGCCGCGATCGGTTGCACACAACCCCGCTCGTTCCAGTTCAAGATCGTCAATGTTCGCCATGCGGCCCTGAGCCACCAGTGCCTTGTCGGCCTTCATTCTCGTGCCGTCGCTGAAATGAACACGCACGGAACTGACTCCGTCCCAGTCCATACCGGTCACCTCGCGACCGCCGATGAATTCACCTCCGGCGGCGCGAAACTGTTTCAGGAAGACATCAACAAGATCCCGATCAAGGAATCCCAGCGGGCTGGGCCATTTGTCCAGCATCGTCACTTCCACACCCAGTGATGCAAAGGTCGACGCATATTCGCAGGCGATGACTCCGCTTCCCAGCACTACCAGAGATCGAGGCAGATAGGTCATGGACAGAATCGAATCGCTGTCCAGAATGTTTTCGTGATCGACTCCCAGAGAGGCGGGATTTCTCGGACGGGATCCCGTCGCAATAATGACATTTTCCCCCCGGACATTCGTGATGTCACCGCGAATGTCCAGAATGGCGATTTCATTTGCGGACAGAAACGACGCCTTCCCTCGGGCTCGCTGAACGCCCGCCATGTCCAGAGCCTGCTGCGCTGCGTTTTGATGAGCCTGCACGACTTCATCAAGCCGAGTCATCAGGCTGCACACGCTGAGCTGGCTGTTCTGACTGATTTCGTAAACACCCCCGCTGCGTCGGCGAAACGCTGTCAGAGTCACGGCGGTTTCCCGAAGCGTCTTGCTGGGAATGGTTCCGTACTGAACACAGGCGCCTCCGACACTGCGTTCCCGCTCGATGATCAGCGTGCGCGCTCCACAGCAGGCGGCTTCGACGGCCGCGTTCTGTCCGGCGGGGCCGCTGCCGATCACGACCACATCGAACACCTCCCCGTCAGTCAGTGATGTCGTTGCTTTGATCATGTTGTTGAATTCACCCATTCAATGATTTCCGGACCTTTGCTCAGAATCTGAACAATGTCTTCCGGATAGAGCGTCAGGAGATCTGCCATCGGATGAACCCAGGGCGGTTCGGGCAGACGATAGGCCAGAGCAAGATCCGCAAGATCAATCGCCATGCGGTTCATGGCGGCCTGCTGCTCAAGTTCTCCGGCTTCCAGAGGACGATCCTGATGATCAATCACGGCGGCGATTCGGTCCGGCAGGTCCCATGACGTCACCAGTCGACACGCCATCGGAATGCGAAATTCTTCAGCGGCACTTCGAATCGCATCATCACTGCAGTCAATGTCTGCCTCGGCCCGATGATCGGAAAGTTCCTGCAGCAGCACCGGACGGCCGACGTCATGCAGCAGTCCGCACAGAAATGCATCCTCCACGTTCAGTCGGCGAACTCGAGCAATCGCCTGAGCAAAGGCGGCGGTCGCCAGCGATCGCTCGAACGATCTGCGAACGTCCGTTTCAAAGCCTTCCACATTGAAGATCCTGCTGCGACAGGAAATCAGCATCACGATTTCGCGAACATGCAGCAGTCCCAGACGAGCGACCGCCTGCTGGATTGAGGTGACTGTCTGCCCGGAACTGTAGCGAACCGAGTTCGCGGTTTTCAGCAGATGGCCGGTCAGTGACTGGTCGCGTTTGAACAGATTGACGATGTCCGCCGGGTTGCAGTCAACATCAGCCGTCAGCTTCATCAGCTGCACGGAAACTTCCGGCAGAACCGGCAGCTGGCACTGGTCCGACTGCGCAGCAAACATGGCTGCACTGCGAATGTCACTCAGAAGAGCGGTATGAGTCGGGCTGGGGGGAATCATGTTCTGACGTTCCTCGTCAATCAATGGTGCCTGCCGGGGAGACAGAAATTCGAGAGTCTGCGAAGACCTCGGGACGACATCGAAGGGAAACCGACGGCCTTGCCTGATTTCCCGGAACAGGCTCGAACCCGGCATCAAATACGGGCCGAAAAAATCAGCCACATTGCCTGTATGGATTGAAGCGGTTGGAATGCTCTGAAGACTGCCCGGTCCAACTACAAAAGGCGATGCACCGCACAACCGACTCGGTCGATGCTCACGTTCGGTGACAATTCGGCGGCAACTTCAGGAGATGTCGTCAGGGGCCATTCCACGTTCGGAATGGCAGATCCATTCCGAACAGAACTCAGTAGAACCACCAGACCGGAATCTGAACACGCGTGAGGACTCAGTCCCACTCAATCTCGTCGCAGTGTTCCTCAATGTACGTCATCAGGGCAGCCTCGTCCGCAACCAATGTACGGACATGAGATTCGAAGCGTTTCATCTTCTCCAGATTCTCCGGGCTGCTGCTCATGTAGGCCGCAAAGCTTCCGGCCTCGGGATCCGTTTCCACCTCGGCCATGAGGTCCGGATCGACGTCAGCCACATAAAGCGGATCAGTGCGTCCCAGTTGTACCCATTCATGTAGGCTTCTTCGAAACGGGCATTGATTCTTCACCCAACTCGAACAGCCCTTCCATTTCGTTGAACACACACACCTGAATCAGTTCGCCATCCTGTGGCTCAAGCAGCTTGATACATTCATCGTACATAAGGGCAACCTCCCGATTTCATGATGCCTGTGGAACGATCCAGGGCTGTCGTCCGTCGATGGGGACTCAGCAAGCAGGAGTATTTCATGGACTGAATTCTGAACTCACCCGGTACAACAGTATGCCAAATGGCTCCGTGTGAGTGAAGGGTGATGCGATGTCACCAGGCATCCGTCACATGCAGAATGGCTGCGATGCGCACAAAGGGAGAACTCGACTTTTTAAGTGCAGGGCGCAGCCGCTTTGAGTCTTTACGCCAGCAGGTCTTCGACGACGTGACCGTGGATGTCGGTCAGGCGGAAGTCCCGGCCGGAGTAGCGGTAGGTGAGGCGTTTGTGGTCGAGACCGAAGAGGTGCAGGATGGTGGCGTGCAGGTCGTGGACGGGGACCGGGTTTTCGGAAACACCCAGTCCGAATTCGTCGGTCGCGCCGTATGTGGTGCCGCCCTTCACAGCTCCGCCGGACAGCCACACGGTAAAACCGTCGACGTGATGATCCCGGCCAAAGACCGACGGCTTGTCGCTGGTGCCCTGATAGGTCGACGTGCGTCCCATTTCGCCTCCCCAGATTACAAGGGTCTCATCCCAGAGACCTCGGTCCTGCAGATCGCGAAGCAGGGCGGCGATGGGCTGATCGGATTCTCGGCACAGTCGTTTGTGATTGGTCACCAGTCCGCTGTGACTGTCCCAGGGCTGCCGGTCCCGTGATAGCACTGAATGTAGCGGACTCCGCGCGGACAGTCGGCGTGCCAGCAGAAGATTGTTGCCCACAGGGGTATCCCCGTAAGCTTCGCGAGTCGCTTTTGTTTCGTCGCTGAGATCAAACGCGTCGGTCGCGGCGGTCTGCATACGGAATGCCAGTTCCATCGAATTGATGCGTGATTCCAGCCGTTCTTCGCCAGGATGGCTGCGCAGGTGACGTTCATTCAGATACTGAGTCAGCGCAAGCTGAGCTCGCTGATTTCCGTAGCCCAGACCTTTACGAGTCAGATCCGGAATGAGTTCTCCGCTGCCTGCGGTTTCAATATGAGTTCCCTGATACAGTCCCGGCAGGAACGCGCTGGTCCAGTTTTTTGCCTGAGCAGTCGGCAGACCGGACGGCATCAGCACAATATATCCCGGCAGGTCATCGCTTTCCGAACCCAGGCCATACAGAACCCACGAACCGATGCTGGGACGTTCGAGGACGGTGTGTCCACAGTTCATCATCAGCAGGCCGGGAGAATGATTGGCGATTTCGCTGGTCATCGAGCGAATCACACACAGGCGGTCGGCGTGCTGAGCGACCTGAGGAAACAGTTCGCTGATGTCCAGTCCGGATTCTCCATGCTTCTGAAACTCGAACGGTGACGCAAAAATGTTTCCCACACGAGCTCGCTGCACAGGCTGCAGCCGTTCTTTGATCGTGTCGGGCAGAGGCTTGCCGTTCAGGTCAATCAATCCAGGTTTCGGGTCGAAGGTATCAATCTGCGACGGCCCGCCGTTCATGAACAGATGGATGACTCGCCGGATCTTTGCCGGAAAATGCGGCTGCCGCTGAGCCAGCGGATTCAGGTCGTTGGGTGTTTCTGACGTCTGTGCGCCGTCTGCCTTGAGAAGATCAGCAGCGGCGATGGCTCCAAAACCGAATCCGGTTGTCTGCAGAAAATGTCGTCGGTGCATGGTGTCTGGTTTTTGAAGGAAAGAGTTGACTGTTGTCTCAGGACAAACCCTGCTTATTCCACATACAGAAATTCATTCGAGATCATGAGTGACTGGGCGATCAGCGGATACGGATCGACCCTGCGGCGTTCGAGCAGGTCCAGAAATTTGGTGATCCGTGTCTGTTCTGCGGGAGTGACGCTGCGCCGGTAAATATGCCGGTACAGCAAAGCGATCTTGTCTTCCCGGGTTTCTTGAGTCTCCGGAAGAAGATGATTCGTCAGGTGGCGGGACTGCTGCGTGATGAATTCGGAATTCATGGCGAACAGCGACTGCTGAGGAACGATGTTTTCAGTGCGTCGATCTGCAGACGCCGTTGGTGTCGGGAAATCGAAGGCTCGGAGTGTCGGATCGGTGACAATGCGATCAATCAGCCCGTAGACAGCTCGGCGGCTGGTGGCTTCTGGGCCCCACAGTGGTTCGCTGCGGCCGAGAGTTCGGCGATCAAGCTGACCGCTGAGATCCAGAACAGAATCTCGCAGCTGTTCGATGCTGAGCCGTTTCAGGTTGGCTCGATGATAGAGCTGATTTTCAGGGTCGGCAGCAGCATCTGCGCGAGACTGACTTGTTTGGCGATACGTTCGGCTGGACACGATGGTGCGAATCAGATGCCTGACGCTCCAGCCATGGTTCATGAAGTCGGCGGCCAGCCAGTCAAGCAGCTCCGGATGGCTGGGTGAACTTCCCTGCAGTCCGAAATCAGACGGGGTGTCGACCAGATAGCTGCCCATCAACATTCCCCAGATCCGATTCACAAAGACGCGTGCCGTCAGCGGGTTGTCAGGACTGACGATATGTTCGGCCAGTGCCAGTCGGCCGCTGTTGTCACCGGGGAAGGGTTTCTGGTCGGGGTCGAGCAGCTTCAGAAACCGCCGCGGAACACGATCGCCTCGAGTGTCCGGTTCCCCACGAAGAAAGATCTGCGGCGTGACGGGTTTGGATCGTTCGTGAACCACGATGGCTCGGGTGGGCGCACCGGGATGGAACGTCACCAGCGTCGCCATCTGACTTTGTCGAATGATTTCAGACTGTTTGCGCCGAGCTCCGATTAACTTTCCGCTTTTTTCTGCAGCGGTGATCTTCTTCTGAATGGCGGCTTCCTGAGCCTGGAAGTCTTCCTGCTGTTCTGAAGTTGCCGGTATGCCTTCGATGATCGGGTACTGTTCAAAATCATCGGGGTCGGGTTTGGTGATCGAGCTGAAGACGCCGTGCAGCGAGTAGTAGTCGGCGGTGGGAATGGGTTCGAACTTGTGATCATGGCATCGAGCACAGGCGACGCTAAGTCCCATGAGGCCTCGGGAAACCGTGTCGATCACGTCATCCGCGAAGTCGTGCGGATTCGTCAGAAACGGCGTTACGGCAATGAATCCCAGAGCTGCCTGATCGGGGTCGCCATCCGTGTGCCCCATCAGATCCGCTGCCAGCTGCTCCTTCAGAAACTGGTCGTAGGGCTTGCCGCTGTTGAACGACCGAATGATGTAATCACGGTACGTGAACGCATACGGATAATACGTCGGCACCGCCGGACGCGTGGCCGGAACCGAGACATTGGCGGTATCCGCATAACGAACAACGTCCAGCCACAGACGAGCCAGATGTTCCCCGAAATGCGGCGACTGCAGCAGTGTTTCCGTGAGTTCATCCAGGTTCTGCGACGAATCGGCTGCAGGAGGCAGACCGGTCAGGTCATAGGCCAGTCGACGCTGCAGAACATGAACGGATGCTGACTTTGAAGGCATGAGATTCTGTTCCGCCAGCTTCGCAAAAACGAAGCGGTCAACAGGATGCTGATTCCATTCGGGATCGCCGGCCGTCGGCGGATCCACCTGCCTGATCGGCTGAAAGGCCCAGTGAGACGCGGCTTTCTGAAAGATCAGGTCCTGGTCACCGAGCGTCGAGAACTGAGTATCACCGGGATCAACGGCAGGTCCCGGAGCCCCCATCTGAATCCAGCGTTCGAGCAGCCGGATGTCAGCCTCATCCAGTTTTTCTTCCGGAGGCATCTGCAGATCGTCCGAGGCATGACGAACGGCCTGGATCAGCAGCGATCCGTTCACGTCTCCGGGGACCACCGTCTGTCCGGAATCTCCGCCGTTCAGCCAGCCCGAAGATCGGTCCAGCAGCAGCCCGCCGTTCTTCTGGCCTTCAGCTTCTGAGTGACATTCGTAGCAGTGTTTGACCAGCAGCGGTCGAATTCGGCTTTCGAAGAATTCCGTCCCTTCGGTGTTCTCCTTCACCCTGCCGTCGGCGTCCTGAGCCGCAGACTGTAAAACGTGGCCGAACAGAAGAAACGGGATCAGGAGAAGCAGTGGACGGAACATAAGAAGGAAACCACTGGAAGAACGCGGTGAAAAATCAGGAGCAGTGACAGAGCCAGACTGCATCCGAAGCACAACAGACGATTTTAGACGGGTGGTCCGTCGATGTCGTTACCACTTGCAGCCGGAACTTCAGGTTTTCCGGGGCTCATCGGCTGTCGGGGCATTCGGAGCGGGTTGAAAGATGAATTGAAATCCCCAGCTTTCCGGAGGCACGTCTCTTCTGTACTCTGCTGCGATGATCCTCAAAGGCAGTGACCGAGTTAACAGAAAAATCCTGATTCGCGCGGGATTGTTCGGAACGCTGATGCTGTCGCTGGTCTCAGTGGCTGTCGGTCAGGGGACTGCTGCGCGCCTGGCGGACGAAATCTTTCTGCGACAGCTGACTGAGCGACGTCTGTTTGATGCAGCCGAACTCTTCTGTCGTCAGCATCTGGAACGACTGCAGGCGGTTGATGAGCGTGCTGCCTGGCAGCTGCGGCTGAGTCGAATTCTGGACCAGCATGCCTGGTTCGAACCGGCCGCCAGTCGCGACGGACTGCTGAGTCAGGCGATCGACCTGACGACGGAATTTCTCGGGCACGAGCCGGTTTCGGCGGAATCTGAATTTCGACTGAGACTGCAGCAGGTGCGAACTCTGATTCACGGCATTCGCATCAGTCTGCTTCTGCAGCAGGCCGGTCACCTTGCCGGTCGAGCACCTCTGACGGGTCGGACGGCGCCGGATGTCGGCGCGGCTTTGATGCCGGGAATTTCCCGAGCACTCGAGCTGACGGAGTCTCTGGAACAACAGCTGGAAAAACTTCGCGACGACATTGATGACGCCGGACGGACAGTGCGCAGTGAGCTCAGACTGCTTCAGGCAGAACTGCATGCGTTGAAGTGGCGACTGAATTCTGAAGAAGACAATCAACAGCGAGCAGTCGCAGAACGCCTGCTGTCGCCAGCTCTCAAAAGCAGTCTTTCGGCGGCGGAACACAATCGAGCGGCATGGCTGCTGGCAGAACTTGCTCTGCTGGACGGGCAGGACGACGAGTTCCGGCTGAAGGTGCAGGCTGTGGATGGAGGGCTTCCGGAAGCCGATGGTGACGATTCTGTCGTTCTGCAGATTCAATCTTTGCTGAGTCGAAACGAATCCACTGCGGCAGCTCAGCTTGTGGCGAATCAGAAGCCGAATTCGCAGCGGCACGCGGCCGTGATCGAATGGCTGCGACTGGAAGTGCTGCTGGCAGATGTCCAGATGGCTCAGCAGCTGAAGGATGAATCGCTGCTGAAGACGGCCGTTTCAAACTTTGATCAGCGCTGGCGGGCAATGGCTGTGCCGTCAGGAGTTTACCGCGATGCTGCGGACCGAGTGCAACGTCGTCTGCAGCTGGTTCTTGAAGTGGGAGTTGAGGTGGCTGATCTGGTGGAGCAGATCGAGATTCAGCAGTCTGCAGGCGCCACCGATCGGGCTCTGAGACTGATCCGGGATTCCCTGGAACGTCTGCAGCCATCGGGAACGGAGCAGTCCCGCGGAATCCTGCAGTTGCGAGCCGCTGAATTGCTGATTGGTCGCCAGGAATGGACCGCAGCCGAACAGGAACTCGCCTCCGCTGAACAGCACTTCGAAAGAATCGGCCTGAAGGATCGGCTGGCCGTGACAAAGCTGCTGCAGATTTTCGTGATGGCTCAACATCTGCGAACGGAAACGTCTGTGCCGCAATTGTGGGATGATTATGCCGAAGCTCTTCGCGACCATCTTCGTCGGTTTCCCGATCAGCCCACTGCCGAAAAGGCTCGGGAATGGCTGCTGCAGGCCGTCGAAACATCGCGTCCGGATGAAGCGGTGAATCTGGCTTTGCAGATGTTTGATGCTCAGGATAATCCGCTTCAAAAATTGACGATTCTGGAACGAGCGGCGGAACTGCTTTCGACCGCGGTGCGGAATCAGCCGTCGCGTTTCGTCAACCCGGACGTACCCGTCGACAGTCAGGTCCGTGAACTGGCCGTTCGGTTTCGTGAACGTTTGGCTCGGCTGGAAGAAGATGATCGGGAAAAGCTGGATGCAGCTCGGCTGGCGGCGCTGAATCTGATTGCCGTGGAGATTGATCTGAGTGAATGTTCGGTTCCGGAATGCGACTGGTCACGACTGGATGCCAGACTGGCGGATTGCGCGGAACCGCTGCGTCAGCTGAAACAGCAGATCGACACGGAAACGCCTCCGTATGCGGATCGAGCTCTGTGCCGCCGGACACTGCTGGATGCTGCCATCGCCTGCCGACGGACGTCGGACAGTCAGCGTCTGGCGAATATTCATGCCGAACTGAACGCGATGTCATCGATTCAGAAGAAGGCGGCGCTGGTGTTTCTGGGACGTCAGTTCGGAGGGCGTGATGTTCAGGTCGGGGATGTCTGGCTGGCTCGCACCTGCAACACGCTAAGTCGCAGTTTGCTGGATTCAGCAGCGACTGAAGACAGGTCAGCTCTGGCATTATGGCTGTTGCCTCGAGCCGTCCGCTGCAGCGCTGTGACTCAGGAAACGGATCTCCAGTCGCAACTGCTCGACGTGCTGCTGGCAGCTCGACTGACCGAGGATCAGCTGAACGAGATTGCCGCCATGCTTTCGACATCCCATGCCGCAGCCGCCGGAAGAGGAAAAACGATTCCGTTCTGGAACCAGATCCTGCGAAGGCATCCCGCAGGTTCGAACCTGTGGCTGGAAGCCTCTCTGCAGCTGGCTCAGGCAGCCGCCACCTCCGGCGACCCGGATGAAGCTCGACGCCAGCTGACAATCGTGCAGACCCTGTACCCGGACTGGGGAAACACAGAACGCCTTTCCAGAGCCAGACGACTGCTGCAGACGGTTCAGGCAAAGTAGTGCGGTTGTCGCCGGTCAACACATCACAAGGCGTCGGACTTGCCCCCGCGATGAACAGACCGGGAAGCGGTTTCGAATGGACGATGAAACCTGCTTCTGCTTCGGTTCGCCGGTCATCCCCCAAGCAGATTCCGGACGCCTTTCTGCCAGGAATCAAATCTCGGAAGGGTGCGACCAGAACCTGCAGACAGGCGGCAGATTCTGAGAATTCAGGAATTAAGCGGCGTTTCAGGGCGGCAAACGACAAACAGCGATGATTTGTTAAACTTCTCACAAATTCGGCCGTGCGGTGCCGTTTCCGTCCTGTTTGTTTATTCAGAAATTCCTGGGTTATGTCACCTGTTTCTTCGCCAGGTTTGTTTCCGTCGGCCCTGAAGACTGAGCCGTTTGATTCCTTTCGAAGACGCCATCTGGGCGCGGACCCGGAAACGGCGCAGCAGATGGCGGCGGACATCGGGTATTCGTCGCTGGAGGAACTGATTGACGCAGCGGTGCCCGCATCGATTCGGCGGAAAGATGTCATGAACCTTCCGGAAGCCAGGACGGAAGCTGAAGCTCTGGCATGGCTGAAGGAGATCATGAGTCGCAACCAGGTTCATCGATCGCTGCTGGGAATGGGATATCATGACTGCCTGACGCCCACCGTCATTCTGCGAAACATTCTGGAGAACCCCGGCTGGTATACCGCCTACACACCGTATCAGCCGGAGATTTCTCAGGGGCGACTGGAAGCGTGCCTGAACTTTCAGACGCTCATCACCGAACTCAGCGGTCTGGACGTCGCCAATGCGTCACTGCTGGATGAAGGCACGGCCGCCGCGGAAGCGATGAACATGTGTCTGGGACTTCATCGGGGCGGCAAACGATTTCTGGTGTCGAGCGGCTGTCATCCTCAGACTATCGCCGTTCTGCAGACTCGAGCGGCCCCGCTGGGACTGCAGATTGTCGTCGATGATCACCAGAATCTGCAATTCACCGATGATGTGTTCGGAGTTCTGGTTCAGTACCCGGATACCAGCGGAGATGTGCAGAACTATACTCAGCTCATTCAGGCGGCACATGCCGCCGGCGCTAAAGTGGTGATGGCAGCAGATCTGCTGGCACTGACTCTGCTGAAACCACCCGGCGAACTGGGTGCGGACATTGCCATCGGCAACAGCCAGCGATTCGGAGTTCCTCTGGGGTTCGGTGGTCCTCATGCCGCGTGGATTGCATGTCGCGATGAACTGAAGCGGCGACTGCCTGGTCGACTGGTCGGAGTTTCCCGGGATGCCAGTGGTCGCCCCGCCTATCGCCTGGCCCTGCAAACTCGCGAACAGCATATTCGTCGCGACAAGGCGACCAGCAATATCTGCACAGCTCAGGTCATGCTGGCGGTAATGGCGTCGATGTACGCGGTTTATCACGGTCCGGAGGGGCTGAAGGCGATTGCTCGGCAAATTCACCGGCAGACTCGTCGGCTGGCCGCGGCAGTGAAGGCTTCCGGCTGCTGTCTGCGCAGCGACCGGTTCTTCGATTCGATTCGCATCGCCTGTCGCAACGATGACGTGATTGCAGAACGTGCTCGACGAGCCGGCTACAACCTCAGGCGCTTTGAAAACGGTGACCTGGGAATCGCACTGGACGAAAAAACGACCGATGCTGAAGTCGATGAGCTGATTCTGATCGTCTGCGGCGAAGACGCGTCGCCCCTTTCGCCTGACATGACGGACGAATCGTCTCCGCTGACATCTCTGTTCCGCACGGGTGAATTTCTCAGACAGCCGGTCTTCAACAGTTACCACACCGAAACAGAAATGATGCGGTATCTGCATCGACTGGAATCGCGGGATCTGGCACTGAATACCAGCATGATTCCTCTGGGGTCGTGCACGATGAAGCTGAATGCCGCTTCGGAAATGACTCCGGTCAGCTGGCCGGAAGTGAACGGAATTCATCCGTTTGCTCCGGCGGATCAGTGGCCCGGGTATCTGCAGATGATTCAACAGCTGGAATCGTGGCTGGCCGCCTGCACCGGATTTCATGCCGTCTCGCTGCAGCCAAATGCGGGGTCTCAGGGAGAATACGCCGGTCTGCTGGCCATTCGCGAATATCATCTCTCCCGAGGGGATCATCATCGCGATGTGTGCCTGATTCCCGTTTCAGCACACGGCACCAATCCTGCCAGCGCTGTGATGGCCGGGATGAAAGTTGTCGCCGTTGACTGCGACAGCGACGGCAATATTGACATTCTGAGTCTGAAGGCGAAGGCAGCTCAGCACGCCGGTCACCTTGCCGCTCTGATGGTCACCTATCCATCAACACACGGCGTCTTTGAAGAAGGCATTCGCGACATTTGCGGAATCGTGCATGATCACGGCGGTCAGGTCTACATGGATGGTGCCAACCTGAATGCTCAACTGGGGCTGTGTTCGCCCGGCGGCATCGGAGCGGATGTCTGCCATCTGAATCTGCACAAGACGTTCTGTATTCCACACGGCGGAGGCGGTCCCGGAGTCGGGCCGATTGGAGTGGCCGAACATCTGGCGCCGTTTCTGCCGGGGCATCCTTTTCATCTGCACAATCATATTGGTCCGGTCAGTGCAGCTCCATACGGCAGCGCCGGGATTCTGCCGATCTCGTGGATGTACATTGCGATGATGGGTGCAGACGGGCTGACTCAGGCCACGCGAATCGCCATCCTGAATGCCAACTACGTTGCTCATCGCCTGCACAGGTATTTCCCGGTTCTGTATCGAGGCCGCAATGGACTGGTGGCTCATGAGTGTATTCTCGATCTGCGGCCCCTGAAGGAAGCGACCGGAATTGAAGTTGAGGACGTTGCCAAGCGACTGATGGATTATGGTTTCCACTCCCCCACAATGTCCTGGCCCGTCGCCGGAACTCTGATGGTTGAACCCACGGAAAGTGAATCGAAGGCCGAACTGGACCGCTTCTGCGAAGCCATGATTTCGATCCACGGTGAGATCATGGCCATTCAGAATGGTGAAGCCGACCGAACGGATAATGCACTGAAGTTTGCTCCCCACACAGCCGAACAGTTGCTGGCAGCAGACTGGAATCATGCCTACACCCGTGAGCAGGCTGCTTATCCGGCACCGTGGCTGCGAAGCTTCAAGTACTGGCCGCCTGTCAGTCGAGTCGACAACGTGTATGGGGACCGCAATCTGGTGTGCACGTGTCCCGATGTGTCTTCCATGAGTCACGACTGAGGATTGGCCATGAGCGAAAAGTGGATTTCAGAACGTCTGAAAAAGATCGATGCGTCGGGCATTCGGAAGGTATTCGACCTTGCGGCGACGATGAAGGACCCGATCAATCTGAGTATCGGGCAGCCTCATTTTGACACGCCTCAGCCGATCAAGGACGCTCTGTGCGACGCCGTACAGAAGGGACGGAATGCCTACAGCCAGACACAGGGAATTCTTCCTCTGCTGGAAAAGCTGCAGCATCATGTCGACACCGAATACGGTCATGACGACCGAAAGGTGTTTGTGACGTCCGGAACCAGCGGAGCACTGATGCTGGCACTGTGTACTCTGGTCAATCCCGGTGACGAAGTCATTGTTTTTGATCCGTGGTTCGTGATGTACAAGCACCTGACCACACTCGCCGGCGGCAACGTTGTTCAGGTGTCCACTTATCCGGACTTCCGAATTCGCCCCGAAGCCGTGGAAGCAGCAATCACTCCGCGAACAAAAGCCATTCTGTTCAACAGTCCGGCCAACCCAACAGGGGCCGTGGCGACTGAAGAGGAAGTAAAGGCTCTCGCGGAAATTGCAGCACGGCATGACATCGCACTGATCAGCGATGAAATCTACAAGTCGTTCTGCTACGACGGGGCGTTCAGCAGTCCCGCAAAGTTCAATCCGAACACCATCGTGATCGACGGATTCAGCAAGTCACATTCGATGACCGGGCTGCGGCTGGGTTATGCTCATGGTCCGACCAGCGTCATTCAGCAGATGACCAAGCTGCAGCAGTTCACTTTTGTGTGCGCTCCGCATCCGGTTCAGTGGGCAGGCGTCACCGCCTGGGATCTGGACCTGACCGAGAACTTTGCCGAGTACGCTCGAAAACGCGACATTATGGTGTCCGAGCTGAAGGATCATTACGAAATCCGCGGCGGGCAGGGTGCCTTTTATCTGTTTCTGAAAACTCCGTGGGGTACCGGAACCGAGTTTGTGACTGAGGCCATTCGGAACAATCTGCTGATTATTCCCGGCAACGTATTCAGCCCTCTGGATACTCACTTTCGACTTTCGTTCGCCGCCGATGATGCAACTCTGCGGCGCGGTGGCGAGGTCCTGCGGCGACTGGCGGACAGCGGACCGGTGGCCTGAGCCTCATGCGAGATCTGCCTGATTCACTGGAACTCCTGTCGTCTCCGGACTGGACAGACTATGAACTTCTGGATTCCGGGGCTGGCCAGAAGCTGGAGCGGTTTGGTGAGTTCCGGTGTGTGCGGCCGGAACAGCAGGCGACATGGCACCGAACTCTGCCCGATCGCGAGTGGCAGCAGGTTCAGGGAGTGTTTGAATCAGGAGCTGAGTCGGGGCGCTGGAAGTTTTCGGGAAAGCCGCCTCAGCGCTGGCAGATGCAGTACCGAAGCCTGAAATTTCTGGCGGAACCCACGCCGTTTCGACACATGGGAGTCTTTCCGGAACAGGCCTGCCACTGGGACTGGGCGGCGGATCTGATTCGCAGCGCGGGACGTCCGATTCGTGTTCTGAGTCTGTTCGGGTACACCGGTCTCTTTGCGCTCTCGGCGGCCGCGGCCGGAGCCGATGTGACTCATGTTGACGCATCAAAAACCGTGAACGTGTGGGCTCAGGAAAATCAGATTCTGTCCGGTCTGGACAATGCACCTGTTCGCTGGATCACGGACGACGCATTGAAATTTGTTCGCCGGGAAGCTCGTCGCGGGTCTCATTATGATGCCATCATGATCGATCCTCCGAAGTTCGGCCGAGGTCCCAAGGGTCAGGTGTGGAAGATCGAAGTTGACCTGCCGCCTTTGCTGGAAGACTGCCGAGCCATCATGACTCGGCGCCCGCTGTTTGTGATTCTGGGATGCTACGCCATTCGTGCATCGGCATTGAGCCTGTACTACCCGCTGAGGCAGCTGGTGGGGAATTTCGGCGGTCAAATGAGCGCTGGCGAAGTCACGGTTTCGGAAACTCGCGGAACCCGATCGCTGTCCCTCGCTCTGTTCGCTCGCTGGAAAGCAGACTCCTGACAGAAAGTCTCATCCGAAGTCGCACTCAGGATTCCTCACCCGCGTGGAAATTCGCTGATGAGTCCGTATGCCTTCGAATTTGTCCCTGCTACCATCCGACTCGGCAGGTCGTTTCCCCACCTGCCCGTAAATCCGGCCTTCTGTTTTCCCCGCCTTTGAATGTCCCATGAACGCTGTCAGATATCTGAATGAACTGCTGCCTTTTCCTTCCATCAGCAGCGTGTCAAATGCTGACGTCAGCCGCTGTCTGCTGAATCAGCTTTCCGCACTGGGCTGCCGGACGGAATGGAGCGAATACCAGGACGATTCCGGCGTCACGAAAGTGTGCGTGAGCGGACGGCTCGGCCCGGATCAGGGGCATGGGGTGGCATATTTCTGTCACAGCGATGTGGTGCCGGTGGCATCCTGGAGCTTCCCGCACAGCGGACCGTGGCAGCCGCTGCAGCAGGATGGTCGAATCTACGGACGCGGATCCTGTGATATGAAAGGGTCCGCCGCCTGTATGCTGGCCGCAATGGAAGCGGTTGGGCAGCAGTCTCTGAAACAGCCCGTCTATTTTGTGTGTACGGCCGATGAGGAAATCGGGCTGATGGGGGCGCGGCATCTGGTCGAGCATTCCGCGATGTACCGGGAAATCGTCGCCAATCAGTGTCGCGGGATTGTCGGTGAGCCGACGCTGCTGGATGTTGTGCATGCTCACAAGGGTGGGCGAGCGCTGAAGATCACAGCTCAGGGTCGGGCAGCACATTCCAGCACCGGGAAAGGCGTCAACGCGAACATGGCAATGATTCCGTTTCTGGCCGGAGTGCGCGAAATCTGCCTGGAGATCGAAGGACATCCGGACTGGCAGGATCAGCGGTATGATCCTCCGACGATCAACCTGAACCTGGGGATCAACGATTTCAACTACGCTCTGAACATCACAGCAGCTCAGTCCGTCTGCACGATTTATTTTCGAACCATGCCCGCGATCGATGCCGATCAGCTGATGAATCGACTGCTGGCTCTTGCGGCATCATGCAGTCTGCAGACGGAAATTCTGTTCGCCACCGAACCTCTGTTTACGGATCCGCAGTCGGACTATGTTCAGGAACTGCTGCGGCTTCGAGGCGCAGCGGCATCGCGCACTGTGGCTTACGGAACTGACGGGGCGTGTTTCCATGAACTCAATGACCTTGTCGTCTTTGGCCCCGGCGATATTCGTCAGGCTCATACAGACGACGAATGGATCAGCCTGGAACAGCTGGATCAGGGCACATCGCTGTACGAGAAACTGATTCGACACTGGTGCTGCTGACCTGTTCGCCGACTCCATGAACGCTCTGCACCGGACATGATTGCCATGAGCGGAACCTGGGCGTTCGGGGCTCAGGGGCTCGAAACTCGGCGATCGGATGTGCTGACAGTGTCTACAGTTCAGGGGGAACCCAGTCCGGGATACCCTTCGATTCCAGCTGTTGCTGATAGCGAACGGCCTGAGGCTGCTGGTCAGCCAATGGAACATCTTCGTTGACCAGCAGAGGCAGCGTTTCCGCCCACCACTCGTCATACGCGGCGCGAAATTCTGCGATCACGTCCGGGTGTTCGTTCGAAACGTCCCGCGCTTCGAAAGGATCTGCAGCGATGTCGTACAGTTCCCGGTTATTGACGAAGCGCCACCGCTGGCTGCGAACGGCACATTGACGAAATCGACTGTCGGACGGGTCAGTTCCTTTTTCCCAGCGCCCGACATGAACGAACAGATTTCTGTCCGGCCATTCAGCACCCGGATTTTCCAGCAGTGGCAACAGTGATCGCCCTTCCAGTTTCTGAATCCCTTCCGGAATCGCGGTTCCCGTCAGCCCGCACAATGTCGGAAACAGGTCCAGGTGCGCCGTCAGCGCGGAAATATCGACGCCTTCCTTCAGGCGTCCTTTCCATCGCCAGAATGCGGGCACATGAGTTCCGCCTTCATAAGGGCTGCCTTTCCCCGTTTTGAATCCAGCCGTGAAGATGGGAGCCGGTTTGCCATGACGCTTGCCGCTGCGAGCCGCCTGGCCATTGTCGGTCATGAAGATCAGCAGGGTGTTCTCCCACAGGCCCCATTCGTCCATCTTCTGCATCAGCAGGCCCATGTTGTCATCAATGTTTTCGATCATGCCGTATCGTCCCTGCGTGGCATCATCCCAGCCCTGATCGGCAAAGCGTTTCTTATAACGTTCGGGAGCGATCATCGGACCGTGTGGCGCGTTCGGCGCGATGTAGGCGAAGAACGGATTCTTCTGCCGGTGCTGATTTTTGATCCAGCCCAGAGCTGCCTGAAAGAAGACGTCCGTGCAGAATCCTTTTGTCTGAACAATGGTGTCGTTGTGCAGGAACACGTTGTCAAAGTACAGCCCGTCCTTTACCCGGTTGGGTGGAAAGTCGGCACAGCTGCTGTTGTACGACTGCCCGATACCGCCCGCACCATGAATAAAAACTTCGCTGAATCCTCGATTGTACGGCTGATATTCGTCCTCATCGCCCAGGTGCCACTTCCCGAAGATTCCGGTTGTGTAACCGGATGACTGCAGCAACTGCGGCAGAGTTGTGGTCGACAGCGCCATTCGTTCGCGTTCCTTGATGGTGTGAGTCACACCATTTCTAAACTCGTGTCGTCCACTCATGATCGAAGACCGAGTCGGAGCGCAGGTGGGGCTGACGTGGAAATCCGTCAGTCGAGTCGACAGGGAATGCAGACGATCGAGATGCGGAGTTCGCAGCACGTCATTCCCCATGCACGACAAATCACCCATTCCCTGGTCATCCGTCATCACCAGAATGATGTTGGGCCGCGATCCTGCCAGACCGTCATCGGCCCAGGTCCGAGTGCAGTCGATGGCAGTCAGAATCAGTAGCAGCAGACAGCGTCGGACGGATTGACGGTGAAACATCGTGTTATTCCCTCAGTCGATGGCGGTTCACATAATTGAAGGTCGCGGCAAATGCGTGGTCGATCAGCGGGATACCGAAAAACAATGCGGCACCGACACATGTCAGCGGATCCGTCGTGCTGGGTTCTGCCGCGTTGGCCGGAGTCAGCAGATGAGCAATCAGCAGCCACACAGGATACAGCGTAAGCACCGCCGACAGCGTTGCCACGGCAGGTTGAGTCGAGAACGAAAACAGAGGCTCGCGGCGTTCAACTCCGACTCTCGCCAGCAGAAAGTGATACAGTGAATCGAGTCGATCATCTTCCGGATCGGCTTCCAGCAGCTGCCAGGCAATTCGGATGGCCGTTTTCCGATCGTCAGCCTCAAGCGCAGCTTCAAGCCCGGAACGAAGTTGTGCGCGTTCGTCCTGAATCTTCTGCTGGTGCTCCCGGACGGCATCTTCGGCCGCCTGAGCTTCCGCAGAAATCGTCTGGTGAATGTAGGATTCGATGGATTCCGGGGTGGACGACATACTTCCCACAGCTGAAAAAGCCCATGTGTTTCGACCGCTGTTTCGCCCATTAAACGCCGATTTCCAGGGTATCGCAAGCGACTGGGGGCATCCCGATCAGGGGAAAATGCACATTCTAAGCAGGACAGGCGGCTGGCTGGTCGGCCACGTCCCGGATGGTGGAAAGCCGAAGGGCAGGGTGCAGTCGGCCGCTCTGAAACCAAATTCGGGCAGGCTCGCTGAATCAGACGCTCAGATCAAAATCGGCGTCGCTCGCATCGAGCTCTTCGGCCGGGTCGATGATGCGTGTCGCGCCGGGCTGCCGAATGATGCGAGTTGTCCCGTGAGGATGAGGCGACGCTGCGTTTCGCAGACCGGTCGCATCGATTTCCATTTCGGCGATCCACTGCCGCAGTTCGCTGGCATATTCCTGAGATCGTTCACTCAGGACCAGTTCCTTCAGAAATCCGGCGGCTCCGTCGTCGGAAAGTTCCGCTTCTTCGGCAGAGGAAAACCGCTGCGTCGGGTCAGGATGAATCATCTTTCGCAGCAAACGGATCAGACGTTCGCTCAGGGGGAAGGTTTCCAGCGGCAGCATCCCCGGAAGGCGTTCAAGAACAGTGTTCTTGGCTTCCATCAGCTGTGAATACTTCAATCCGGCGAATGGTTTGGACCCGGTCAGCATTTCCAGCAGCATATACTCCCAGGCTGGCGATGTCTGACTGCTGAGTTGCCCGATAGCCGGTCAGCACTTCCGTCGCCGCGTACTCCAGAGTACATGGCTGGCCTTCCGGGGCGCGCCTTCCCAGAAAGCCGAACCGATGTCAATCAGTTTCACCTGACCGGTGCGTTTCACCATCACGTTGGACGGCTTCAGATCGCAGTGAATGACGCCTTCGCGATGCAGGGCAGAAACCCCGGACAGGCACTCCCGCAGGACAGCCACTGCCATTCCGGGCTGCAGTCGACAGTCCACTTCTCCGGTGGTCACAATTTCGTCGTTCAATCGTTCCCAGCGGCCGCGAGTCACCGCGTCCTGAACGATCTCCAGCGTATCCCGTCGCAGAATGTGCAGCAGGTCGTAGCCGTCAATCCATTCCATCTCCAGGTAGTAGATGCCGTCGTTTTCGATGAATGTGTGCACATCCACCAGATGGTCGTCCTGAATTCGGGCAACCATCGACGCAACTTCCGTCAGCCTCAGCATTTCCGCTTCATACTGAGCCACACTGCCAAACTGAGCGGGAGAAAAGAACTTCAGGGCGACGGGCATGCGAAAACGGCCCGCTCCTTTGCGTTCGGTCAGAAGGACTCGTCCCTGTCCCCCGATTCCCAGTGTTTTCAGGAACGGGCGATCCGTGTACCAGCCAATACCGCTTTCCGCCAGCATTCCGTCGTAGACGCGCATACGATGCTGCACATCTGCCGGCATGTCTGCGGTTGCTGATCGTCGCCCGGGAACATTGATTTCCATTTTTCCGTCCGCTTCGCCATTCCCGAGCTCAATGCCCTGAGATTGCGAACTCATGGCGGGAGTTTATCCGATCAGGCCGTCACAACCAAACCCCCTTTCGCCCCGAGGGACGCAATCCTGCAATCAGCTCGCCCGCTGGAGGTTCCGATTTGCTCGAAAATGGTCATTTTCCCGTCTGTTGCGATTTCACATAGAAAAAACGGACAAGATCGCTCAAAATGCCCATTCAGCTTAAGTTATCTGGGCAACACTTTTGTGTACCGCGGCCCAACCGTCACTTTTGTCGCGACGGCGGGGTCTCGGCCTTCCCTCAGACGTTGTCTTTGTCGGAAAAACACCCTCGGTCAACCACATTGGATTACGATCTGCCAGCCATGATGAGAACAGTTTCCTGCCTTTTGATGTGTGTTTTCGTGACGTCTGTGGCTCAGGCGGGACGGTGCCAGCAGGGGACCTGCTGCTCGACAACCTGCTGCCCGTCGTCTTCCCTGTCCGGCAGTTCCTGCGGGGGCTGCGGTGAGATCTCAGCAGCATCCGGTCCCACAACCAAAGAGTTCATGGGAAAAGACGGAGTGATCCGCGAAGTGATCACCCACTGGGAAGCTCTGCATCGGTCGGTTGAAGCCGAGCACCTGGAAGCAGAACTTGCGACGACCCGAGCCGAACTGGAATCGACCACCACCGAACTGACGGCATTAAAAGAGCAGACCGCCGCTGAAGTGGCTTCCCTGAAGGCTCAGCTGACATCGCTGCAACAGCAGCTCGCAGACCATCAGAAGGCCATCGAGTCAGAAAAATCACGTGCCGAGAAAGCCGAAACAGCTCACCGGGAAGCAGCCGAAAAGGCAGCGGGACTGGAAGCGTCCGGGCGAAAGGTTCAGGAGACGCTGTCCAAAGTTGAGAAGGATCTGGCTCAGACTTCGGCTGATCGGAATGCCCTGAAAGCCGCCAACGAAAAACTGCAAAAGGAAGTGGCTGACCTGAACGAAGCCCAGAAGAAGGCTCAGCAGGAACTGAAAGCTGCCCGCGATGAAATCAATAAGATGAAGCAGGAAGCCATCGAAACAAAGAAAGCTGCATTAAAGAAGCAGGAAGAGGAAGAAGCAAAGAAGAAGGCTCGAAAGGAAGCCGCGGCTAAGAAAAAGGCCGAAGAAGAAGCAGCTGCGAAGAAAAAGGCCGACAAGGAAGCTGCCGAAAAGAAGGCGGAAGATGCCAAGCCGGCTGAACCTGCACCAGCTGAACCTGCACCAGCTGAACCTACACCAGCTGAACCTACACCGGCTGAACCTGTGAACTGATCGGCCTCAGATGACGCGGCTACGGGCCGCATGAATTCGACCTGAATGAGGCGTCAGTGTGATGGTGACATCACGCTGACGCTTTTTCTTTGATTGATTTTCCGACCGCTCGGTCCCGGACTCCGCGCTGCTGCTTCACGGGTTCCCGTGATTGTTTTCGAGCGGGATCCTGACTGATCGTCTGCGGTTCGTCGTTATCCGAATGCGTCCTGCAGCATGGCAAGACTTTTGGGAATTGCCGTTCGGGGATCTTCTTTTCCTTCGAACTCCAGGGAAACGTAGCCCTGATACCCATGGCGCGTCAGCAGTTCTGCGATGCGTTTGTAGTCCAGGTCCAGGCTGTACCACAAACCGCCGCCGTAGTAGGTCTTGGCCTGGACCAGAACAGCATCGTCCGCCATTTGTTCGAGCCGATCGTAGGGATCTTCCAGAAAGTTTCCGGTGTCCAGAGTCGTCTTCAGCCATGGAGAATTGATGGCTTTGACAATCTTCATCACGCCTTCCGGAGTTCGCCCCAGCCCCCAGTGATTCTCCAGACCAAGAGTCACCCCGCATTTTTCAGCGGTCGGCAGGCATTCAGAAATGCCCTGCTGAACCCAGGCGAACGCGTCTTCATCAGTGTAGCCCGGCAGATTGGGTTCGATGCCTCGATTGGCCATCAGCTGATCAAAGCTGGAACTGGTTCCCCACCGTCCCGTATTGATCCTCATGGTGGGAATCCCTAGCCGATACGCCAGTTCAATCGACCGGATTGTTTTGTCCGAGTTTTCGCGACGAACGGCTGAGTCGGGGTTCAGCCAGCCCTGATGAGTCGAAAAGCCCATCAGGTCGATGCCATGCAGTAATGCTCGCTGCTTCAGCCTCTGAAGCGTGGAGTTGTCCGTATCCGTCATCTGCATTTCGAGGATTTCGACACCGTCAAATCCCCAGTCTGCAGCCAGATCCAGACAGGTTTCAATCGACCGGAGATCTTCGTTTTTGAACTGCCAGAACGAATACGTCGAAACTCCAAATCGAGTTCTGCGGTTCGCGGGCTTCGAAGTCTCGGCGGCGGAAACTGTTGAAGGCAACAGCACCCTTCCCAGAACAGCGACAGATGCTGCGATCACTGACCGACGATTGAGAAATGAAATCACGGGTAATTCCGGCAAATAGACAAACCAACTGTCGAGCGAACTCAGAACGCCACAAGTTCTATTTCTTCAGCTGTCCCAGAGCGTGGGCAACGATTCGGCCGATGTATCCGTCGTCAGCACCAGGCATGGTTTTGAGCTGCTGTTCGGCGGCGGCGACCGCATCCGGGCCCGCTTCGTCGATTTCTGTTGCAGCGGCATGCCGAATGAACTCGCTCTTGTCCTGCAGCGCCGGAGTCAGGACTGCCAGAGCTTCTTTGAGCTGCCCGGCAATTCGAAGGGCTCGTCCCGCAGCGACTCGCACAGCCGCCACGTTGTCCTTCGCCGCCGTCCGAAAAGCCGTGAGTGCTGCCGGATCGGCAGCGTTTTGAAATGCCAGGCCGTGAATTCCCCACCAGCGTTCGGCAGGATCTTCGGCAGCGGCCATTCGCAGCAGTTCCGGCTGATCGGATGCCCGTGGTGCTGACGCTGTCTGAGCAGCCAGAATTAACCGATCCAGGCGGTCCATTCCGGAATCGGCCGTGTTCAGAATGTCCCAGCGACTGCCTGCCTGAGCTTCTTCGGCGTCCAGAAGACTTTCGGGAATCAGATGAGCATCGCCGGATTCCATCTGCCAGCGCAGACATTCATCACGAAGTCTCTGCAGAGTTTCCTGATGTTCGGGCACACCTGCGAGATTCTTCAGTTCCCAGGGATCGGCTTCAGAATCATAAAGCTCTTCGGCAGGACGAGGAACGGCGAGGAACTGAGCGATTTCGGCTGGCAGGCGACCTTCGGCCGCCAGACGCCGAATTTCTTTCCGAACAACGCTGTTTTCAGAGTAGTCAATGTGCTGCAGAGCCGGACGCCAGGGATTGTAATTTCGCACATAACGAAACTGTTGATCGCGAACAGATCGCACCATGTCGAACCGTTCATCGACTCGATCCCGAGCCGCATACGTGTACTTCCTGGCGGCTGGCAGATTCGCACCAAGAAATGGCTGGCCAAACATGTGTTCCGGAACCTGAATTCCTGCAAGGTTCAGCACGGTTGGGCCCAGGTCAATCAGATTCACCAGCCGATTGTCAGCGGTACCCGGCTGGCCCTGGCCGTCCGTTCGCAGTTTTTCGGGAATGCGGACAATCATCGGAACCCGAGTTCCGCTGTCATAGATCCACCGTTTGGAACGTGGAAAGCCATCGCCATGGTCTGACCAGAAAATGACGATCGTCCTGTCAGCCAGTCCGGAATCGTCGAGTTCCTGAAGATACTTTCCGATGCGCTGATCGGTCACCATAATGATGTCCAGCAGTCGCGCATGAGCCTCCTTCACGGCCGTCGTTTCGGGATACAGCGGGGGAACCCGAATGCGGCTCGGGTCGTGCAGCTGTTCCCTGGGGACGCCCTTCACCTGCTTTTCCCAGTTCTTCGGCCAAATCTGACTTTCATGGCTCGAAGTCAAATTGAAGACCGCAAAGAAAGGCTGATCGGGCTGAGGTCGGTTCTTCCAGTGGGCCTTGTTGGAAGATTCGTCCCACACATCAGCCTGCTTCCAGTGGAAGTTGTAATCCGTCTTCGAGTTGTTGGTGCAGTAGTAGCCAGCTTCTCTGAGATACTGCGGGAAGCATCTCACATGTTCGGGCAAAGTGGCCTTTGATCGCATGTGATTGGCACCCAGACCGATGGGGTACATTCCCGTGATAATGCCGGTTCGGCTGGGAGCACAGACTCCGTGACACGTGAATGCGTGGGTGTAACGAACACCCTGTTTTGCCAGCTCGTCCAGATGCGGCGTGGTGGCGTTCCGATCTCCGTAGCACCCCAGATGAGCGCTGATATCCTCAACGCTGATCCAGACAATATTGGGACGAGTGTCTGCGGCCTGAATCAGAGCAGCGGCCGACACCAGGCAGACCATGACAAATGATGGAAGTTTCAAACAGTGCATGGCCAACCTTCAGGTCGAGTAAGCAAAACCAGGTCCGAGCCGCCGATGATGACGGGATGCGGATCCGTGTTCAAGTGAACCGGAAGGCGCCTGAGTCAGAATTGACTCTGCCGAGCCATTTTGTCAGGCGGGGGACTGACCTGCAGAATTGTCACCCCGGCCCGGCTCACGAGCTGCGTTTCTGCAGGACAAAGACGGTGTCTCCGAGTTCGTCCGACAGCTCCAGCGGTTCATCAATGTCGTACCAGAAGTCGTACACGTCCCGCAACATGAACTCAGGAACCTGGTTCAGCAGAGTTCGCATCTGGTCGGCTTCGTAGGTCCGCATGACGTAGTCGGATTCGAAGACCTGCTGTGCGGAGTGGTCGGGATCAGAGACCGTCATTTGAAACCGCAGCGTTTCCAGCCTCGTTTCGCGACTGCATGTCACAACATCCAGCCGCATATCGACCGACACTCCGCCGACTTCGGCCGACCATTCTTCGCTGTCTTCTTCATCCGCATCGGGAGGCAGCAGGTGCATGCCGATAATGTACAGTCCGCCCGGCTTCAGAGAATCGCAGACCGTCTGAAGATGGCGGACCGCATCGACTTCTGTCAGGAGGTGCCGAAAAGTGTTAACGAGGCAATACGCAATGTCGGCGGGTTCCTGTGTGACCTGCGTCCGCATGTCGCCAACGGAAACATCAGCTGAAAGACTCGCTTCCTGCAGACGGTGCTGAGCAAATCGGACGGCGGGCTCGCTGAGATCAAGGCCGCTGACCTGATGTCCTCGTCGAGCCAGTTCCAGAATCAGCCGGCCCCCGCCGCAACCAGGTTCGAACAGACGAAGAGGCAGGGGGATCCCGTATCTGCGGGCAGCAGCTTCCAGAAAGTCCGCCTCCAGTTCTGTGTCTTCATCAAAAGCCAGATCCCAGTACTGCGGGACGTGGTAACAGTCGATGCCCATAGGCTAATTCTTCTTTTTTCCAGCGCCGAACGACCAGAATTCAGAAGGAACATGTGCTGCCTGAAAGTACTGCACCGCTTTGCGGACCTGGTCAGGATACTCTGCGGACACATCGGTCTCTTCTCCGAGATCAGTTTCAAGGTCGTAGAGTTCGATTCCATCCGCCTGATCGGCACTCTTCAGATTCTTCTGAACGGCTTTCCAATTGCCAAACCGGACAGCTCGCTTTCCTCCCTGTTCGTAGAACTCCCAGTACAGATATTCATGCTGTTTCTGTGCACCCGCGCCTGTCAGTTCCGGAACAAGACTGATCCCGTCGATTCCGGATGGCGAAGATACTCCGGCCAGCTCGCAGAACGTGGGCAGCATGTCCCAGTGGGCTGAGATCAGCTCGGATGTCGTCCCTGCTTTGACGTGGCCCGGCCAGCGGACGATCAGCGGAGCCCGAATCCCACCTTCGTACAAATCGCGTTTGTGACCTTTGAGCGGTCCGTTGCTGTCAAAAAACAGCGGATCGTGTCCGCCTTCCCTGTGCGGCCCGTTGTCACTGCTGATCAGGACGATGGTGTTGTCGTCAATCTTTAGTTCCCTGAGCAGTGTCAGCAGGCGGCCAACTCCGTTGTCCATCAGCGTCATCATCGCTGCAAAGCCGGCAATGGGATTCCGGACCTGAGGGCCACTGTACTTCCCGATCCTGTCTTCAAATTCCGGAAACACCTTGCGCCACGGAGCCATGGCTTCTTCCGGAGCATGCATGGCCGCATGCGGAATCGTGACCGGCAGATAGACGAAGAAGGGCTGCTGATGATGCCGACGAATGAAGTCCAGCGACTGATTCATGATCAGATCGGCGGTGTAGGTTTTTCCATCCAGTTCGACGCGCTGTCGATCCTTCCAGAGATGATCGGGGTAATAGTTGTGAGCTTCCCGCTGACAGTTGTAGCCGTAAAACAGATCGAAGTGTTCGGCAGGATCACTTGCAGACCCGGGCCCGCCCAGTCCCCATTTCCCGAATGCTCCGGTGGCATAACCGGCCTGCTTCAGAAGTCGGGGAATCGTGACAATGTCCGCCGGCATCGGAGACTGTCCCTCAGGCTTCATTTCCCGATTTCCCCGAACAAAGCTGTGACCGGTGTGCATTCCGGTCATCAGGCAGCAGCGAGTCGGCGCGCAGACGGTTGAGCCGGAATAGTGCTGAGTAAACCGCATGCCTTCCGCGGCCATGCTGTCGATATGTGGTGTCGCGAATTTTTTCTGGCCGTAGCAGGACAGGTCGCCGTATCCGGCATCGTCCAGCAGGATATAAACAATGTTCGGCCGATCGGGCTTCGCAGCTCGGGCGGGTTGGGCCGTGGTCAGAAGGATCAGGCAGACAAGTCCGGTCAGAAGTCGAATCATGATGTTCCCAAAGCTGGCTCGATGAACGGAATTCCCGGACCCATCGTTAGTGGTGCGGGATCTCCGATATTCAACCGCGTTCTGTCCCCGAATGCGACCTGTTCCGGGATGTTTATGCTGATTTTTGTTTGGCCTCGTCGACCGGAATTCTGATCCGGTTCGATTCAGACCGTGTGACGGGCAAAAATTGCTGTTAGACTCCGGGCTTTGGAAATCTGATGGCATTCAGCGGCATTTCCGGAAACCGTTCTTCCATTGATATCCTGACCTTGGCAGGAATCACACCTCATTCGAGCTGACGCTCGCAAACGCGACGATGTCGGTGAGAAGAAACGTGCACCGTGCGAGCATCATCTTCTGTCAGAAACTAACGATACTGGGAACTCATGCTGAAGATCACCGGCGGAAAGATCTACGATCCTGCGAATGGTATTGACGGGCAGATTCGGGATCTGTGTATCGATGACAACGGGAAAATCGTGGACTCCGTCAGCGGAGGTCGGACGATTGACGCGTCGGGAATGATCGTGTTTCCAGGCGGCGTGGATGTGCATACTCATGTCGCCGGGGGGGCCATCAATTTTGCCCGCGCCATGACCCCGAAGATCATCGCCGAACTCAGGCATTCATTCGCACGAAGTCCCGGCGAAGCGGACTGGGCGGAATGGCACCGACAACATTTGCAACCGGCTACCTGTATGCCGGACTGGGTTTTACAACCGTCAACGAAGCTGCGGTTCCCGTTCTGTCAGCTCGCCATACGCATGAAGAGCTGGCTGACATTCCCATCGTGGACAAGTCCACACTGACGCTGATGGCCAACAATGAAATCATGCTGGATCAGCTGCAGGCCGGGGAGTATGAACGAGCAAAAAACGTGGTGGCATGGTACCTCTGGGCGGCCAAGTCGTATGGAGTGAAGGCCGTGAATCCCGGAGGCGTCGCGGCATGGAAATGGGGGCTGGATGCGAAACAGCTGACCGACCCCATCGAAGGCTACAGCAATCTGACGCCTGGAAAAATCGTGACTCAGCTGGCACGGATCTGTGATGACCTGAGACTTCCGCATCCTGTGCATCTGCACTGTAATAATCTGGGAGCTCCCGGCAACATTTCAACAACGCTTGATACACTGAAACATCTCGAAGGTCACCGAGCTCACATTGCTCATTCTCAGTATCATGCCTACGGCGGCGACGGCTGGGATACGATTCGTTCGGAGACGATTCAGCTGGCGGAATACTTCAATACTCATCCGCATCTCACCACAGATGCAGGAGCCGTGCTGTTCGGCGATACGGTGACCATCACGGCCGACGGACCATGGCAGCATCTGCTGTACAAACTGACCGGCCGAAAATGGGGCAATCTGGATGTCGAAAATGAAACCGGATGCGGAATCGTTCCGTATACGTATCGCCCCAGCAATCTGGTGAATGCCGTTCAGTGGGCGTGTGGTCTGGAGCTGCTGTTGCTGATCCGCAGCCCGTGGCAGGTGTTTCTTTCAACAGATCATCCCAACGGCGGATGTTTCTGGCGGTATCCTGAAATCATTAAGCTGCTGATGTGTGCTGATTTCAGAAAAGAATGCTGTCAGCAGCTGCCGGACAGAATCCGCGAGAAAATTTCCCTTCCCGAAATCGACCGGGAATACACACTGTATGAGATCGCGACAGCGATGTCCGCGGGACCGGCCCGAGCACTTGGGCTGCACCTCAAGGGAAATCTGGGGATCGGCAGCGATGCGGATGTGGTCATCTATGAAGAAGATGACGACGTCGAACGTATGTTCAGTCACCCTCGATTTGTGATCAAAGACGGAGAGGTTGTGATTGAAGACGGCGATATCCGGGAGACGCCACATGGTCGCGAATTTCTGGTGAAGCCAGCGATGGCTCCGGAAACAGATGCCTTCATGAAGCCGGCATTTGAAGACTATTACACGATGCAGTTCGAAAACTATCCCGTGGAATTTGAACGCATTGAAAACCCGGACCTGCATGACTGCACGTCACAATGACGGGATCACCACTCCGATCAACGGGCTTCGCCGCGACCGGCCGTTTCCGACTCCGTCCGGAAACAATAGAATTTCCGCCAACGTTCAACCCCGCATCATTCGGCGGGATGTTTTTTCAGAAAGGCTGACATGAGTAAGTTTGAGTCCGTGACCGTGGTCAAGAAGGCGAATGTTTACTTTGACGGGAAAGTGACCAGCCGCACGGTTGAGTTTCCGGATGGCAGCACGAAGACACTGGGGATCATGCTGCCCGGCGAATACACCTTCAATACCGGCAAACCCGAGCTGATGGAGATCACCGCGGGGGATCTCACCTGGCGGGCAAAGGGTTCGGATGAATGGAACCACGTGACCGGAGGTCAGTCGTTTCACGTTCCCGGAAATTCGGCGTTTGACCTGAAGATTTCCTCGATCACAGATTACATCTGCTCGTTTCTGGACGAATAGAGACTCAGTCTGCACCTGTCTTGACTCGATCCCCATGACTGTGGGATTCTACCTGCAGTCCTGGCGGTGCTCCGGCACAGGCTGATGTTTCGTCAGCCGGGACACTCAGTGTGTCCGTAAACTTTTTGGCAACGATGTTCCATCGTTGGGCAGGACTGGCGAGGCTTCGGCCTCGCCTTTTCCATTTGATCCGGTTCGTATGTTTTCGCCTGCCATCATTTCAGCGATTGTATTCGTGGCGCTGCTGGTCGTCTTCATCGGCTTCCGTCTGTTTCAGTCCGGCGAATCGACTCTGGTCACAGACTCCGGTTCCACCCTGCGCAGAGCAGGGCTCGAGCCCGCTCGTAATCTTGACTGTGCGGAACTCTGCCGACGTCTGCAGCTTCCTCTGGAAACTCTGCAGCAGCATGCCCCCGTCTATCAAACGGTGCTGATTCCAAAAGCCGCCGGTGGACATCGTCGCCTGGAAATTCCCGACGAAGCGACACGGAAACTTCAGCGAACAATTCTGCGCAGGCTGCTCGGGTCGCTGAGTGCTCATCCCTGTGCGTGTGGTTTTGAACGGGACACTTCGATCGTTGATGCGGCTGTCCCGCACGTTGGTCGCGCGGCCGTTGTGAAAATGGATATCCGCCGCTTTTTTGAATCAACAACGTCCGAACGAGTCTTCAGCTGGTTTCAATCGATCGGCTGGGATTCAGAAGCCGCAACTCTGCTGGTCACACTGACAACCTGTGACGGACATCTTCCTCAGGGAGCTCCGACAAGTCCGCGACTCAGCAATCTGGTGAACGCGAAGCTGGATGAAACACTGCTCAGTCTGGCGCGTCGGCATCGCGGCGTATACACACGTTACGCCGACGACATTACCATGTCGTTTCCTTTTCACCGAGGTCGCAGGCTGCGGGGAATTGCTCAGGCCGTTCGCCGTCAGCTGCGTCACTATGGCTACGCGATGCATGGTGGAGCAAAACTGCGTTTTCGGAGACGTCACGAGCGGCAACAGGTGCTGGGGCTGGTGGTGAATTCCAGAGTTAACCTGCCGCGAGAAATGCGTCGGAAACTTCGGTCAGTCCGACACCATCTGGAAACCGGCCGTCCTGCGACGATGACTCCACAACAGCTGCAGGGCTGGGAAGCGCTGCAGCTGATGATTGCCACGCAGCGAACCCGGTAAGAAAAGTGTAACATGACAGGAACACTCGTATCAGGTTTTATCGCAGAAGGTCCGTCAGTTCCTTCAACACCTGATCAGTGACGGTGATGGTTCGTGCGTTTGCTGAGAAGCCTCGCTGAGCGATAATCAGGCGAGTGAATTCGACGGCGATGTCCACGTTGGACTGTTCCAGCTGTCCGACCAGAATGGATCCTCGTCCACCGCTTCGGGCCGGCCCCAGCTCGACGTTGCCGCTACTGCTGGTCGCTCGAAACATGTTGTCGCCCTGGCTTTCCAGGCCATCCGGGTTGCTGAACGAGGCGATTGCCAGCTGAGCGAGCGGGAATCGGCGTCCGTTGCTGGCAACGCCTTCCAGAACTCCCGCTTCGTTCACATTTGTGGAGACCAGTGTTCCGGTCGAGTACCCGTCCTGCTCAGCAGCAAGCGACGACGCCAGAACGATTCCGGTCACACCGGTAAGCGTGTTCGGGTCGCCGAAATTCAGCCGCACAGCCTGAGGCTGCGAAGACCCACTGAATTGAAACACCAGATTTGCATCGCCGGTTCCCGGAGTTCCCGCAGAATTGAACGTGCCGTTGGCATTGAACGTGATACCGCTGACCGTGCCGTCCAGCAGAACCCCATCCGCCGGATCGATGGTGGCGTTCAGCTCCCAGCTGCCGTCGACTGCTCGCCGCAGATCAATGCCGATGGTGTGGACGGACCCCTGTTCGTCATAGACTTCGATTCCGCCACGAACAATATCTCCGTCCAGCCCCGACACGGATGTCACGGGTTCGTGATTTACAAAATCAGCAGTTCCGGTGTTTCCGGCAGCGTCCGTAATGGAAACGCTGAGAAACGTTTGGCCTGGCGCATCGGATTCAACGACGAGACGACCATCCGAGTTCAGACTGGCGGTTGCACCCGTCAGACTGGCGTTGATTCCGTCGATCAGGTCCTGAATGGTGGACGTGTCACTGACGCTGATGGAAGTCGACATCGGGCTGCCGTCCCAGTTGGTCCCGTGGATATCCAAAGTATCTCCGGCGACATAACCGGTTGTCACGAAATCCAGGGAGTTCAGAGTATCTGTTGCCACGACCGGATTGCCGCCGTTCGTCCAGGGATCAACGGTGGACAGAATCTGAGCGACAGCCAGCACACTGGTCGGCGAAAGGTTACCTCGTAGATTGACGACCGATGTCGCTTCTCCCGGAACACTGGCACCCAGGGGCACCCGAATGTTCGGTGAACCTGGTGTCTGAAACGCCGGATCCAGTGAGCTGACGTCACCAACCGTCCCGAATCTCTGCACCGGATATCCGGTGGCCACGTCAATCAGAGTTCCGTTCAGATCCAGCCCGAATGCTCCGGCGCGACTGTAGAGTGCTCCCTTGTCGGAGTTCAGAACGAAATATCCCTGACCATCAATGGCAAAGTCGAACTGCCCCCCGGTGGGATCCAGTCCGCCCTGTGACTGATTGACCGACACAGAAGCCAGTTTGCTGCCGTGGCCAATCTGAGCCGGGTTGGAACCACCCAACAGTCCCAGAGCTCCGCCGGTGCCGCCTTTGACGGTCTCATAGAACACGTCCGCAAAGGACGCAGTTCGAGCCTTGAAACCGGTGGTGTTGAGGTTCGCCAGATTGTGTCCGACAACTTCAATCATCTTCTGATGAGTGGTCAGACCCGAGACGCCGGTCAGCAGACTGTTGGCCATGAGATTTCCGAACTGTAAACGATTGAGGAAACGGTGATTCCGTCGAATGAACTTCCGGTCAGCTGCTGACCGGCGATGTCAGCTTCCGACGACAGCCTGAACATCACTCAGTGCAATGGTTTCATTGTTGACGCTCAGCTGCAGAGCACCACTGACAACTCGCGCTTCACTGATGACGCCGGTCGAGACATCGCCGGTCAGCGGTGATGTGTATTCGACATTCTGTCCGACAAACTGGGCCCCGTTGAACAGCGTCTGCATCTTCAGCATTTCGCCGAACTGCAGATTCAGCTCGCCGATTCCCGAGACCGTGGAAATCTGTGCCAGCTGAGCCGTGACGTTTTCCTGGGACACGGGGTTGAGCGGATCCTGATACTGAATCTGAGCGACCATCAGTTCCAGAAACTGCTGTGCACTCTGCTGCGGGTCAAATCCTGCGACGTTCATTGTCAATGATCCTTCAAAGTGTGGTGAACTTTCCTGTTCACGCGACAAAACTGACCTGTCCTGAATCCGCTGACGTGGCTCTTGGCTCAGGGTTATTCCGGTTCTCCGTTCCTCGGGGCAGAGATGGCTCGTTACGGGAAAGGAATTCTTCCGAATCCTGTCCGTGCTGGCGCCCACCGGTCGTGACGTCGATGTTTAACTGCTGAAACACGGAATCATCCTGCTGCAGACTTCCGGTGATGTCTGCCAGACTGGCTCGAACCAGTTCGAGCGTTGATCCGTCGGACACACTCAGATGCATCGACAGTCCTTTACGAGTCTGCCGCATTTCAACAACGATCTGCCCCAGTTCCGGCGGATCGAGTCTCATGGTGTACGTCATTCGACCATCGCGTTCGACCGCTGACGCGTGGACCTGAGCGTCTCGGATAATCTGCTGCGATAGTGACGGCAGGTCCGAGACGCCATTCGCTGCTGAGACTGCAGAGCTTTCAGCCGGACCCCTAAAAAGCGAGTCAGACCCGGACGCCGCCGGAATCACAAGAAGATTGCCGGCAGATGCATCATGATCGAAAGGAAGAATCGCCGGGGGCTCATCCCGTGTTTCGAGATTCAAATGCCGTCGGCCGGTTGCGGAGCGAGATTCGTCTCCGACGGCAGTTCCGGCAGATTGACCGACGCCGGAAGCTCGGTCGACGGATTCGTGTTCGCCTGGACTTCCGGCGGTGCAATTGAGCCCGATTCGTAGTCCATCAGTTGAGCCCCCTGCTGCTGGGACTGCTGTGGGTCAGCCGACTGCAGAACCAGTGGCAGCCTGGGCAAATCATCAACCTGCGTTGTGTTCACAACCGACGTGAGCGGAGCGTTCGTGACCGGTCCCGTAACCGGCGGCAACGACTGTCGTCGAGCCGTCAGCACATCGGTGATATCGAGCGGCACAGCTGTGGAGACGATTGTCGGATTGAATGCCTGACCGGTGGATCCGGAACCTGTCGGCGGGATAAGTGCAGGGTTGACCAGTTGCGGTGCGGCACCGAATGCTGCCAGCAGGTCGGTAAAATCCTGCAAATCGGCACCAAAATCCAGGCCAGCCAAAGAAACGGATGACTCGTCGTTTGGCGTGTCACCAATGCCGGGCAGCTGCGGGAAATCTTTGAGTCCAACCGGTGTCAATGGAACCGCTCCGTCGGTGGCTGACATGACGGGACGATCACATTGCAGCATCACTCTTGCATGTCGCCGCTGGTCCCCGTGATGGTTGAATCGACCAACAGATGCAGCAACAGCAGGCAGATGCGGCCGTTGGAGAAGTCCTCCGCAATGGCTGTGGGAAAATCCCCATGGCCAAAACGAACAGAACTGCTTTCCAACAGATATGTTCGGTCAGAACTGCCGTTGAGTGGTTGTCGAGTACGCATTGCGCATGGCGTTGTGCTTCGCAGAATCGTCGAGTTCCGCTCCGAGTCGCTGACGGGAAATGGTCATTCGCGCTTCAACTCGATTCAGCAGTTCGATCAGCTCTTTCAACAAAGCGGAATGTTCTTCGATCAGCTGACTGAGTTCGCTGCCGGGTTCCGTATTCTCTGAATTCCACTGACTGCGAAGCGGTGCTACGTCACGTTCACAGGCCGCGATCAGTTCCATCGACGGCCGCAGTCGATTCAGCACGCTGGTGTCGGACAATGCTTCTGCGGAGGAACTTTCCGTCGTTCCGGAATAGTCTCGAAGAATCCCCAGCGCCGTTCTGTACGGCACGGTGATTCGTCGCATGCCGCGGATGAGGTTCTGTTCAAGGAGTCTGTTTGAGACCATTGATTTCTTCCTTCCATGCGTCGATTGTCGAGTTCAACTGAGCAATTTCCGTTCGCACCTTCTGCTGTTCATTCAGATGATCAAGCCACCAGCGAGCACCGGCCGAAATCCAGGGTGTGCGGTTCTTATCCAGCAGTTCCCGGTACCGACTTTCTGCTTCGGGAAAGTTGTCCAGCTTGCGAAAACAGCTGGCGGACAGATAGCCGACCCAATCGCGGTTTTCTTCGGAAAGCTCGTCAGGAACAACAGATTCCAGTGTCTGCAGACATTCCCGATACTGATGGGTTGCGAACAGGCTGGTAGCCAGAGCCAGCCTGTCGATCGGCCCGTCGACAGGGACAACTGATTCCGGGGCAGCTGCCTCGGGCGTAACAACCTCGGCGCCGGTGGCGGAATGAGCAGCAGTTTCCAGTTCCACTTCGGGCTGATTTTCACCAGGCTGGCCCTGCAGCGGCGAGGTTTCTGCCACGTTGGCCGGGGTGTGATCGGAAGGGCCTGTTCCGTGCGCAGCTGTCTGCGGATCCTGGGTCGGGTTTGGTGGAGAATTCAGCGCCCCGGACAGTGAGGCCGATCCGGTCTGGTCCATCGGACCGGGCTGGGCAGCGTTGGCACCTGCCGCAGCCGCCTGTTCCTGAAGTCGTTTTTCGGCCTCCAGTTCCTGTTGGCGTTCCGCGGCTCGCAGTTCTGCCAGAGCTTCCCGCGCTTTGCGAGCGCGCCAGCTTCGAGCGAGTTCTGCAGCTCGGTGGTGCAGTTCCTCCATGCTCTCCTGCTTCTGCTTCTGCAGATCGCGCAGATGCTGTTCCGTCTGGTCGTGGCCGGGAACGGCCAGCGAGCTTTTCGGCTGAACGTTCGGAGTCGGATTCGTGGGAGGAATAAACAGAATATCGGCAGCTCGGACTGCAGGTTTTGCGGCCGGTTCTCGAACGACTGGCGGCTGAAATTCGGGAATCGGAGGTGGTGACTGAGCTACACTGCCGTCGGCTGTCAGAATGATGAGAACAGCAGCAGCGCACCACCGGACCCCACCAGAGAAGTCAGTGAATGGCAGGCGGATGCGGATGGGTGTCAATTGGTCGATCATTTCAGGGTTTTCCTGTCGCAGGGGCACCAGCCTCTGACGCGGTAGGAGCGATTCCGGCAAAGCAGCGAACGGCCTGCTGATGATCACCCCGCGCCTGGTAGGCCTTTCCCATCAGTCGCAGCGCAGACCGCTTCAGTTCAGAGTGGTCTGTTTCGGCCGCAGTCGATCCGTCTTCTGCGGGAGGCGGTGCCTTGGTCTGAATAACGGAACGGCACAGCGACAGAACTTCGTCGAACCGCTGAGCTCGAAAGGCCGCTTCAGCTCGAACATAGTCTGCCCGCGGATTGGCAATTTCCGTCATCTTCATTTCAGGGTCGGGCGTGCCCTCAGATGCAGCAGCAGAACTGCTGAAGGAATCGTCGACGAGCAGTTCACCGCTCAGCACCAGCTGCATTCGCTTCTGAAGCGGGAACGCGTACGGTGTCTGCAGACTGTGACGGAACACCGCATCCTGTTCGGCACGCAGCCCCAGAGCTCCAAAGGCCGAACCGACCAGAAACGCATTGTGCCGCCCGAACATCTCGTCCGCCTTCACCATGGTCAGAGCTGACAGCAGTGATCGAGCTTCACGGACACGCTGTCCTCCCTCGCTGCCCCAGAACCTGACAAGACTGGACATGAATGCCGCATGAGGCGTGAGCTGTCGGCGTGATTCGGCCAGCGGCAGCGGAAGATCATCCGGGACCTCGACAGATCGCCGATGATCGACCAGCACCGTGTTGGCGGCTTCCGGATTCCCGTTCATCAGATAAGCGGCCGATAACAGAATCGCAGCCTGCGCTTCGTACTCTGTGCCTTCAGCCAGCGACAGGCCGCGCATCAACGGCGAAACGGCATCGCGAGGAGCGTCGTTTTCCAGAAGAATCCGCCCGACGAAGATGTATGAGACGGCATCAACTTCCGGACCGGAGATTCTGTCAACGGCCCGAAAGAATTCCGCCAGTGCCGCATCCCGCTGACCTTCATCCAGCCATGCTTTGCCAAGGTTGAACGACGCAGCGCCGACGGACGACGAACGCGGAAACTGCTCGGCACAGGTCGTGAAGAACCGAATCGCTCGTTCGTTGTCTCCCAGCCGGGATGCCGTTGCCCCCAGCAGGAGATACGACATTGGCGCCGACGGATGTTCGGCTGCCACGCTGACGGCCAGCTGCAGAAATCGGTCAGCGCTCTTCAGCTGTTCGGGCTGAACCAGAGCACCAGGTTCATCGAGTGAACCGAGATTTCGGACGACCTGAATGTCATTGTCGGTGACCGTCCACGACATGCCGCACGGATGCAGCAGACTGTCCAGAACCACGTCCAGCGGCAGTTCCTCAAAATCCAGCGAAGTTGCGCGCGTCACAAGATACAGAAGATCCGAATTCCGGATATTCAGCGTCCAGTGCAGTTCTGACGAAATGCGCTGCAGCACCTCGGCCGTGTCCAGCCGTGCGCTTCGGATGGTGACCATGATCCCGTGCGGCTTCTGTGTCAGTGCTCGAACACGCAGAGTTTCCGCGGGTGGAATCGGAACCGGAGCTTCATCTTCGAAGATCCAGCTTTTCAGAAGTTCTTCCGGTGTCGCGAATCGGTGCGGAACAATCCAGACTCCCGGACGCAAAAGAGATCCGGTGTCCGGCAGCGCTGTCAGTCCGGCAGCCAGTGTATGCACCAGGTCGCCGCGAAGATCCTTTCGCATGGATCGTTCGCGCGACAGCAGGACTCGCATCAGAATTCCGGACCCGACATCGCGTCGCCCCAGATCCATCAGCAGTCGCCCGGCCGCAACCGCAGCAGCATCCTTCAGCGTCAGGGACTGCTCACTTTTCAGCAGCGACTGATAGTGCAGCAAAGCCTGTTGAGAATCTCCCAGAAGTTCGGCACACAGTCCGCGCCGGAGAGTTATCTGATCCTTCAGCAGCCCTGTGGCCCGATCGCTGAAGTCTTCCAGCAGTTCGGCGGCCAGTGAATAACTGCCCTGCAGAATCAGGCGATCGACCTGAGCCATATTGATGGGAAGATGCCGGCCGGAATCTGCTTCCCCTGCGGCAGGTTCTGCAGTTTCAAATCCCGTCTGGAGAATACCGCCATGGGCGATTGAGTCCGAGGAAGACGGCTTCGTCCACGTTGGCCCCCTTTGCAGTTCAGATGTATTCAGGGGGCGAACACTTTCACGGAGCTGTCGGTCATACGACGCGGTTCGGAATGGTGAAGTTCCGGCTACCGGCTTGAGTTCTGCGGCTGGTGACAGTTCTGGTTCAGGCTTCTGTTTGTCCCGTCCGCTGTTTCCGACCGTCGAGATCACCAGAGCGATCGCAGCGACACTGATGGCGACCGCAGGCACCATCAGGATCAGCAGACGAAGCCGTGAGAAATCGGCGAATGCCGGGATTCTGTCGGACGGATTTCGGAAACCGAACAACACCTTCAGGCCCCTCAGAGACAACCTGGACAGACTGATCGTCAGAATCGTTACATCTTTCGCAGTTGCCAGACTCATCGTCGAGGTTTGTGAAATAAGTTGAAGAAAAAGTGAGCAAGTTTTGCCGGAGACCTTCGATCTAGGGTTTGTCCTCACCACGAGTTCGGAGACAGACCATGTTGGTCAACAATTTCCATTTCCAGCCTCACGCAATTCCCGGCCCCAAAAGCCCGAAGTTGTCAGATTCCCGTTCCAGCAGCGCCGCCGGTCAGGCTGCGTCCGGACGGAGTGAAGACCTGACTTCCGGTGTCGATGCGGTGAGACCCCTGCTGGATCGACTCCAGTCCATTCCGGAAGTCCGGTCGGAAGAAGTCGAGAATGCAAAGGCTCGATTGGCTCAGGGTGAGTACTCCACTTCTCAGGCGGCTGTCGAAACAGCTGCCGCGTTTTTCAACCTGTCCTGAAGTTCGGACATCGTTCCCGCGCTGAATCCGGAAATCGCACTGAGGCGGCCAATCCCGAGCATGGAAGTTCATCGAATCATCGCAAACACAAACAGAAAGAGTTGATTCATGAGTTTCTCCATCGTTAACAATGTGTCTTCACTGAATGCACGCAACAACCTGATTCGCTCAAATGGGTCACTGGCACAGTCAGTTGAGCGTCTGTCTTCAGGTTTGAAGGTCAACCGTGGTGCTGACGGTCCTGCGGCTCTGGTGATTTCAGAAAAGCAGCGAGCTCAGATTTCAGGTCTGAAGGCCGCTATTGACAACTCACAGAAGGCCGTGTCTCTGGTTCAGACGGCTGAAGGTGCTCTGTCCGAAATCAACTCGCTGCTGGTCAAGGTTCGCGGCCTGGCACTCGATTCCGCCAACGCCGGATACAACGACGACGACGCTCTGGCAGCCAACCAGGCAGAAATCAACAACGCTCTGGACACGATCAACCGAATTGCCAACAACACTCAGTTCGGCACCAAGAAGCTGCTCGACGGTTCTGCCGGTGTGACCGGTGTGGCTGCTGACGGTGATGTCAGTGTTCTGAAGGGAACATCTGATACTCAGTCCGGTACCTATGCCGTCAGCGTTTCCACCGAAGCTGAACGAGCCATCGCCGAAGCTGGCACGGCTCAGACAACAACGCTGGCTGCTGATGAAACCCTGACCGTCAACGGCACCAACATTACTCTGTCTGCCGGCCTGACTCAGACCCAGGTCATTTCACGAATCAACGAGTTCACCGCTCAGACCGGAGTTGTCGCTGACGACGGCGGAACCGGTGGTGCCACTCGGCTGTACAGCCAGGCGTTCGGCGATTCTGCATCAATCAACGTCATTTCCAACGTTGCCGCTGCAGCTGACAGCTCCGGAATCGGCACGACTGCCATCGCTGACACCGGCGTGAACATTCAGGTTTCAATCGACGGCGGAGCTGACATTGAAGGGATCGGCAACACGGTCACCATCGACAGCGGTGCGGCCAAGGGGCTGACCCTGCAGCTGGCTGCTGATACCGACCCGGTCACGACCGTGACGGGTGCTCAGGGCACGGTCACCGTGACCAACAACTCACTGGTCTTCCAGATTGGTCCGAACAAGGATCAGACAGCCGACATCACTGTCAGCCGCGTCAATCCTTCTTCACTGGGAATCGGTGTTTCCGGCAACCAGTTTTCCAACCTGAACGAAATCGACGTCACGTCGGCTTCCAAGTCTCAGGACGCTCTGGCTGTCATCGACGCTGCCATCGACGAAATCACCAACCTGCGTGGTGATCTGGGTGCCTTCCAGCAGAACACCCTGAACTCAACTGCCAACAACCTGCGAACGACGCTGGAAAACACTGTGAATGCTGAATCCGTCATTCGTGACACAGACTTCGCAGCTGAAATTTCCAACTTCACCAGCCAGCAGGTTCTGGTCCAGGCCGGTACGTCAGTTCTGGGTAACGCCAACCAGCTGCCGTCTCAGATTCTGTCGCTGCTGCAGTAGTCGCTGCTGTTTTGAAACCGGAGAACTTCGCCGGGCCTCAATGAGGCTCGGCGGGTTAACCGTGTGAGCCGCTGTTGCCGGTTTCTCCTCCGGACACAGCGATTCGCGAGTTCACGATCTGAATCGAAAAATCGGAACGACCGGGCTGTTCATGCAGTGAGAACATCACTGATCTCAGTTCGGTCGTTCCCCGGTTCAGCCCCCTCCCTTTTGATCATTGTTTTCTTCGGAATCGCAGGCCAGCGAACGCCCGCCGGCCTGCCTCCGAAGCAGGTGCTTGTCATGGGAATTACAATTGACGGCCTGAACTCAGGCCTGGATACACAGGGCATCGTTGACAGTCTGCTGGAAATTCAGCAGGCTCAGCTCGATCGTCAGACAGCCAAAAAACAGGCCGTCCTGAACAGGCAGGCGATCTTCCAGTCGCTGGAAGCGCAGGTCGTGACGTTCCGCAGCACCGCCGCTCGCCTGTCCCGCATTCAGAACAACGTCTTCGAATCGCGGACAGTGTCAGTTTCCGACGAAGCGGCTCTGGTGGCAACGACGAAAAGCAATTCGGCCACAGGCATTTATTCACTGACCGTGGAATCGCTCGCTCAGGCCCATCAGGTGGCGTCCCAGTCTTACGCCGACGCAAACGCGCAAATCACACAGGGCACATTTACGATTCGTCAGGGAAGCCGACCATCCGTCGACATTACCATTGACAGCAGTAACGACACGCTGCAGGGACTGGCCGATTCCATCAACCTCGCCGACACCGGCGTTTCTGCCAGCGTGATTCAGGATGGCACCAGTGGCGGAGGATCCTACCGTCTGTTGCTGACATCCAGTGAAACCGGCGAAAGCAATGAAATCAGCGTCACAAACAATCTGGCAGCCAGCTCCGGGAATGCGGTTCAGCCCAGTTTCGATTTCGGAAATCCTGTTCAGGCTGCCACCAACGCCAGGGTGCGGCTGGGGTCCGGAGCCGGTGCTTTAACAGTTGAAAACGACAGCAATCGGCTGGACAACGTGATTTCGGGAGTCACCATTGATCTTCTGAAGGCGGATGCCACCAAGCCGATTTCTGTCCGAATTCAGCAGGACACCTCGACAGCCGTCAGTGCCGTTCAGGACTTTGTGGACTCGTACAATTCGCTGGTGGACTTTGTCAAGAGCCAGTCCGGTTACAACCCCGAAACTCAGGTGGCCGGCCCGCTGCTGGGGGATCGCAATCTGCAGCAGATTGAATCCGATATCCGCAGCGCCGTCCTGAACGTTGTTCCGGGACTCAGCAGCAAGTCCAACCGACTCTCGACGATCGGCATCTCTCTGACTGATGCCGGCAAGCTGACATTCAATTCAGCAAAACTTCAGCAGGCGCTGTCCGGCCAGACACCGGAAGTCACAGCGCGAAGTGTTCGCAGCCTGTTCGCTCTGGACGGTACCAGCACCAATCCCAACGTCGAATTCGTTCTGGGGTCAACACGGACCCGCGAATCCACTTCGCCCATCCAGGTGGACATTACTCAGGCTGCCGAGCGAGCTGCGATTCAGTCGACGAATGTTCTGAGCGGTTCCACAGTGATCGATGGTTCGAACAACGAACTGCAGCTGGTTCTCGACGGAGCAACACTGACAGTTTCGCTGAAGGAAGGCACCTACACTGATCAGGAACTGGCCGCCGAAGTCGAATCGGCGATCAATGCTCACCCCGATGCTGTAGGACGATCCGTATTTGCCGGACTGAAGGACAATGGTTCAGGGTCAAATTATCTGGCCAGCACATCGCAGTCCTTCGGGTCAACGTCTCAGGTCACCATTCAATCCGGATCAGCACTGACCGCACTGGGCCTGGACGGTACCGAGAACGAAGCCGGAAAGGACGTCCAGGGGAACTTCATTGTTGACGGAGTTGTTGAAGAAGCCGTTGGACGCGGGCGACTGCTGTCCGGAAAACTCAGCAACACCGTGACGGCGGACCTGCAGGTCCGGGTTTCTCTGTCCGCAGCTCAGGTGACCTCCGGCGTGGAAGCAGAGCTCACCGTTTCACGAGGCGTGGCAGCTCGCCTGGATCGGGATCTGGGAAGCCAGCTGGACAGCCAGACGGGAATCTTCAAGACGATCAAGGACCGCTACACTCAGGAAGCCGATTCTCTGCAGGCTGCCTTCGATCGCCAGCAGGAAATCTTCGATAAGCAGCAGGTTGATCTGAAGGCCAGGTTTACGGCCCTCGAACAGGCTCTTGGCAATCTTCAAACCACCAGCGCGTTTCTGACTCAGCAGTTTGCCAGCCTGTCGTCCCTGAAATCGACAAAGAAATAGAACAGCGCAGTCATCAGCCGGCGGCACTCACCGCCGACAATCGAGGTGGCAGACACACGCCGCTGAGACTGCTCTGAAATGAGTTTCCCCCCTCACTCACTTCCAAGATCCACTGGAGAAACGATGCCTCAGGCTGCATTTTCAGCGTACCGCAAAGCCAGTCACACAGGTCTGACACGCATTGATATGCTGGTGCGTCTTTACGAATCCACTCTCCGAACTCTGAAGGACGGCCTGGCAGCTCTGCAGTGCAGCGATCACGAACAGTTTCAGGTCGAGCAGTCGCTGGCAACACAGTACATGCTGGCGATCCTGGATGGTATCGATCCGGAAAACGGGGAAGTGGCGTTCAATTCCCATCGACTGAATGTGTACGTGACCGGGCTGTTGATGCAGGGCACCGTCGACAGCTGGCAGTCCGCCATCAGGCTCCTGCAGCCTCTGGCCGACAGTTTCGCGGCGATCCGGGATGAAGCCGCGGCACTTGAGCTCAGCGGAGAAATCCCCGCACTCGATTTTCGCACCGTGTACGAACATTCGACGCTGTGAAAGTAACACCGCACGGGTTGTGGGAATTCTGTGGGCAGTTCTGCTCCCGATCAGAAAACCTCCTGCGGAGATTCCCGAATTGCGGCAAGTGAAAACCATCAGCTTCGATGTCTCCCTGGCTGAGGAATTTCACTCATCCATGGGCGCTGGAACTCATTGTGAATGACAGTAACGCGCTGCCGCAGGTCAGCCTTTGTTGTCAGGGGAAAGCTCTTCATCTGAAGTGCCGAACGTGGAGAAATCCACGGTGGAATTCCCGATGGGCCGCAGCTGCCTGGTGGATCTGACGATCAGGCTTTCGTCGTCCGGCGAAATCTTTCACCGCCCGTCATTGAAACGCCGGACTCTGAACGGTGTGCGCAGCACGCAGGCACCTTCACCGAACGACAGCGTCGTGTTTCCGAGCGTCAATTCGAATCGATTGTGGGCTCGGCCCACGTTGGGAGAAATCAACATGCAGCGTTCATCATTTGACTCCAGCCAGAATTCCGGTCCTCCGCTGAACAGTCGACGAATGGTCAGCGGTGACGACCTGTCCGAGCAGATTGACCACTGGCGTCCGGTGCTGAATTCATTTTTGCACTCGGCGGTCGTTTTTGATTCCAACTACTGGCCAATCCTTCTGAACCGCACACTGCAGCAGCTGCTGTCTGATCAGACTCTGCTGCAATCAGGTGACCTGACGGTCGCTCAGTTGTGGCGCCGGGTCTGTGAAAAGGCCAGTCGACTTGCATCCGACCAGTCGCGTTCGCCGGGACGTCCGCGCGAAATCTCGGAAGTCGTTGCCGTCCATCAGCGACGTTTTCTGTTTGTTGGCAGTCTCCTGTGCACGGACGACGGTCGAGTCATCGGCGCTGTTCTGAACATCTGCCCTCTGAATACCAGTTCCATGGATGTGCAGAGTCTGTTGCTGGATCCATCCGCCCGTCGACAACCGTCATCGGATGGTCAGAACCAGGAGTTTCAGGAATGGCAGCTGCGAACCCGCCAGGCCCAGGACAAAATCAGCCGGCTGTCACGCCGGGAATCTCAGGTGGCCGCCTACGTCGCCGAAGGCTGGTCGAGCAAACGCATCGCTGATGCTCTGGGAGTCGGTATGAAGACCATCGAAAAGCACCGAGCAAACGCAATTCTGAAGCTCGGTGTGAGCAGCACTGCAGAAATGGTCAGCATTTCGGCAATGGCGGGGCACCGCATCTCAGACCAGCCCTCGGGGAATTCAGCGAACTGAAGCTCCGCAAAAATGCGGTGAGCGGCTTCGGGCGGAATTCGTATTCCTCCCCGGAATCTGTCGAATCTGAGGTCATTTTCTGCCGATATGCGACCCAGAACAGAACGCCGGAATGCCTTCTGAGCCGCATTTCGTGAGGCGCGGTGCTCACGAAAAACCGGAATTTGTCGCGATTATCGATTGAGAATTGAACTCAACCGACAACTTCGATATTCTCCCCACCCCGATCTCGGGAAGAAATCGAGCCGTTCTGCGGGCTTCCGGCCCATGCCGCGGCGCCACTGGAAGCTGAATCAATGAGCACACTGAAAAAGAACAAGCGAATTAAGCGAGCAAAGCTGACGGAACTGTACGGCGACGGAAAGCCGACAGTCGGAAACAGCGTGACTCAGCGTGGTAAGTACAAATACCTCGGTGGTAACGGTCGCCAGACGACTGGCGTCAGCAAGCGACTGTTTCGTCGCAATCTGAAGAAGATTCGGGTTGTTGAAGACGGACAGGTGGTGCGACGTCGTGTGCCGGTCAGCATGATTCGCTCCGGCCTGATCCAGAAGCCGCAGGTTGTTGATCCGTTTGCTGTTCCTGAAGGTTGATGAGAGAGTCCGTCGCGACATCCTGCGACGGACTTCGGAAGAATTCACACGGTGTCCGCGAGCTGGTTTCGTGGCCACCGTTTTTTCGTGCGCGGATTTGTCATTGCCGGAAAAGATCCGGGCAGCGCACGAAGACCTTCCTGGAACTCCGGCGTCCGTTTCCTGGCATCCACTCGCATCGATTGTGAACCCCCACCGAATGAGGTGCCTTTTTGAGACATGGTTCGCAAATAGATCCTCCCAATCGCTTCGCAAAGACTCAGCACATTCCCGATGCAGACCTGCTGGACTGGGACGATGAATTCCTCCGGTCGCAGACGAATCGACAGATCGAGTATCTGCCCGACCAGTCGCGGTCGATCATTTCTGAAAACCAGTCTCCGGATGTCCCCTTTCGCTACAGCCTGAATCCTTACCGAGGCTGCATTCACGGCTGCGCCTACTGTTACGCTCGACCCGGGCATGAATACCTCGGCTTCAGTGCGGGGCTGGACTTCGAAACAAAGATCGTTGTCAAACACGACGCTCCGCAGCTGCTGAAGGAATTTCTGGCGAAACCGGACTGGAAAGCGGAACAGATCGCGTTCTCCGGTGTGACGGACTGTTATCAACCGGCCGAACGAGAATTCCAGCTCACTCGTCAGTGCCTGCAGGTGGCTCTGGAATGTCGTCAGCCGGTGGGCATCGTGACCAAGAATGCACTGGTTATCCGAGATCTCGATCTTCTGTCACAGATGGCAGCTTTGAATCTGGTGCATGTGTTTGTGTCGATCACCACGCTTGACCCGGCACTGGCTCGGGATCTGGAACCTCGCACCAGCATTCCGCATGCTCGGCTGCGAGCCATCCGGCTGCTTTCAGAAGCCGGAGTTCCGGTGGGAGTCATGACAGCTCCGGTCATTCCAGGGCTGAATGATTCCGAACTGCCTGCCGTGCTGCAGGCCGCCAGCGCAGCCGGAGCGAAATCCGCGGGATACATTCTGCTGCGACTGCCGCTGTCGGTGGAACCCGTGTTTCAGGAATGGCTGCAGCGCTGCCGACCGTCATTTGCGGACAAGGTCCTGAACCGAATCCGCGAAACCCGTTCCGGGCAGCTCAGCAGCGGCGACTTCGGAACACGAATGCGAGGTACCGGCCAGATCGCGGACCAGATCCAGTCTTTGTTCCAGCTGTTCCGCCGTAAACATGGGCTCGATCAGTCCCTGCCCGCTCAGGACCATACTCAGTTCCGTCCCCCGATTTCCCCCAACGGCCAGCAGTTCCTGTTCTGATTCGTCGTTCGTTGACAACAGTGCTGACAGGTGAGTTTCATGCGGGGGAATTCGACGAAAACATTGGACATCCGTCAGTCCTCAATGCCCCATTGCAGCACGCAGGATGCGGTGCCATGAAGCCTGAACGCAGCGAACGGAGTGCCGTACGTTTGTTCTGATTTTGCCTTCAACCTTTGCAGCAAATCGCATGCACGCCGGATTTTTGGCAATGTCAGCCAGTCGCCGCCATCGACCATCCCGGCCAGGAAGCAATAGAGACTCCACCCTGTGACGGATTCGCAAAACATCGAGGCCGGTCGAGGAAGTGCGGCCAGAATGTGTCCAGCCGTTCGGACGGGAGATTCGAATAGAAATAGACGGATGCCGTCTGCTTCTGATCGACACCGGAGACTGCATGCCAGCATTCGGGCGTTCTCCGAGATTCGAGAGGATCGTGTCCGGCGAAAAGATCGACATATCAATCGAGCCGCCGCCATCCCTGGAGTTCTGTGTCGATCCCGAAACATTCCTGAAAGAACTCGGGCGAATTCAATACGCCGTCTATTCGCCAGACCGGAAACTGATCGAGAGTCAATACAGCCCGGAATCGTGCGCCCGGACAGAAAGGCATTGAGGTAATCCGTGGTCAATGTTCCCAGAATTCCGGAGGCGTGACGGAGCACGTCATACGCCAGACAGTTTTCAATTTCGTGATTCATGTCAACTCCGCAGCCAGGATTCTGTGAGCGTCTCCACTGCTGCCATTCCTACACTGAGAGATTCATTGAATTGAGCGGTCGTCGAGTTACCTCAATTCGGCCTCGAAAGGAATTCCGTATGCGACGAACGGCTCCTGAAGACTTCACGGACGGGGATTCGTTCGAGGATGCCGGTGCCGAAGACTTGCTGAAGCTGCAGGTCCTGCAGATGAACATAGCCGATGTGGCAGGTGCAGGTTGCGTTTGGGCACGGTAAAGCGGTCGATGGAAAACAGAAACCGGGCTCGTAGAGGTTGCCCATCACCGTCTCAACAAAATGACAGCGACGTACCTGTCCGTCTCCGTTGACTGAAAAGACTTCTGTTCCGGTCCGACAGATCTTCCCGGCGCTGCTGTGATCCGAATGATTGAATCGAAACCACGGGTCGACGGATTCCAGCCTGTGGATTTCCTGTTCGGAATACGCATACTTTTTTCCTGCAGAGACTTCCCAGGCATTGATCCACAGATAGATGTCTGAAGGCAGTTCGCGGCGGACAGCTTCAATTTCGTCAAGGTCCTGAGGTCGGCCAACCATCCCGACGCTGTGAGCGACGCCAGTGGCTGTCAGCTGTCGCGAACGATTCAGAAACTCATCACGAGATATTTCCGATGGGTGGTACGTACACCAGAATGCCAGTCGGGTAACATCCGTCTCAGGCAGCCAGTCCTGACGGAAGGAGAGGTTTGTCTGAGCAACAATTTTTTGAACTTGGGGCTGCCGTGACAGCTGCACCATCGCCTGCCGGTACCAGGATCGCGTCATGGCTTCGCCCCACGGCGTGAAAAAGACATTCAGTAACAGCTGATCCGACCGACAGACCCAGTTCACAAACCGTTCCAGAGCTCGACGATCAATATCCAGTTCAGCCGCGGTTTCGTGACGCTTCGCAAACGGGCAGTAGCTGCAGTCGTAGTTGCAGCTTGACAGCGGGCCCCGGTACAGGATGGAAATTTCACGAGCGTTCATCAGTGCAGTTCGTAGTCGTCCATCAGGTTTTTAACCCGAGTTGAATACAGCCACGGTCCGATCGCATCTGATCGTTCCAGACCGGTAGGCGTCAGCTGGACAGCATCCGGTCCCACCGTGAGCAGCCCCGCAAGACGCAGTGCGCCCAGTTCCGGAAAATGTTCCAGCACATCTTCCTGAAATCGCCGCTGATAATGCGAACGAACCAGCCCGTCTGCCTGCAGCAGCGACATGATCAGAAACCGCCGCTGCTGATCATCGATCGGAAGTCGGTCACCATACTGAGCGCTGGAAAAAGTCGTCGGGGCGCGGTTGAGATAGTCGGCAAGGACCGACTTCACGCCTCTGCGGCTGACGGCGTATTCCGTCGAATAGTGGACATTCCGCGTGTATGACCGAGCACCGCAGCCGAGCCCGATCATGCCGTCTGTCTGGCAGCAGTAAGTCGGCGCCGATGAGGAAACACCGGCCGCCGACTTCGCCTGAAACATTCGCATCGAGACCTGTTGAAATCCGTATGACAGCAACAGGTCTCGTGCCAGCTGATAGGCTTCCAGACGCTGATCGTCCCAGTGCCGATCCAGGCGACCAAGCCCGGTAAGCGGACGAACGTACAGCGGATAAAGATAGAGTTCTTCCGGCGACCATGTCAGTGCTTCGCGAAGGCAGTCCAGCCACTGTTCAGAGGTTTGTCCCTCGCCACCATAAATCAAATCGATATTCAAAACCGGAAACGACAGATCGCGAATCAGTTCAAGAGCCTGAAACACGTCCTGAGAACGCTGAGGGCGACCAAGTCGATGAGCTTCGTCGTCTCGAAAAGACTGGATCCCGATGCTCACGCGATCGGTTCCGAAACGTCGCAGCAGGGTCAGCTTGTCGCGATCAACGGTGGCCGGAGAAACTTCGACTGAAACCGGAATCCGTTCCGCGTTCGTGTCAAAGATTCTTGTCGAAATCTCCAGTAACTGTTCCAGCTGCCGCAGATCGAGAAAGGTCGGAGTACCGCCACCGATGGCCAGCCGAGTGATCTGAGCATCCTGAATAGCGCCGCGAACCCGCTCCGCTTCTTCCTTCAACTGCCGAAGATAGCGTTCGGTCAGACCGTCTTCGGGATTCGCCTGAGTAAACAGATTGCAGAACCCGCAGCGATGTTCGCAGAACGGCACATGCAGATACAGAAACAGCGACCTGCGATCTTCATCGTCCCAGAGATTCTTCAGGCAGACTGGCTGATCGAATCGGCGATAGGCGGTCTTGTGGGGATAAGCGTAGGTGTACGACTGATAGGGCGAACTGCTCAGCAATTCGGAAATTGCGGACGGCAAGTTCCTGTCGGGAGAATTCGGCATGGTGAATCATTTCCCGGCGCCGGAAAACCTTCTTGTGGGGGGCTGAAGTCTGCGCGGCTGAAGGTACCCTGAACGCCCCAGTGATTCCAGTCCCCAGGCCCCGCTTGCGAATGATGATTCGGCAAACAGCGTTCCGGCTCTGTTTGCTTTGCAAAGTGGGCTGCTTCTTTTCTTCCCGGCGGCAGACATGGTATGATGTCCGACCGCCGAAGGTGTTGATTCACTCTGCAGAGATTCTCAAGATGCCCGGACCAACAAACAAGTGCGCGATGCGGGTGACGATGGTGTTCATCGGCCTGCTGTTTGCGTTCGCGTTTGGTCCTGATGCTTCGGCGTCCGAACGGCAACACGTGATTGTGGTCGTTGGAGCAGCTGGTGAAGTTCGCTATGCAGAAGTTTTCGCCCAATGGGCAGAACTCTGGAAGTCCGCGGCGGAACGTGGTGACACCGAACTGACTTTGGTTGGAACGGAATCCAATGAAACCGATTGCCGTCAGCGAGTGCTGAATGCTCTGAAGCACGCCGCCGAGACACAGGCGGAAGAAGCCGTCTGGCTTGTCCTGATCGGTCACGGAACATTTGACGGCCGTTCAGCAGGATTCAATCTGCAGGGTCCCGATCTTTACGCACCTGACATTGCGCAGGCACTTGCCGAATCGAAGCGTCCGATCGCCGTTATCAACTGCGCTTCCTGCAGTGCTCCGTTTATCAATGAACTCAGCGGTCCCGATCGGATCGTTATGACCGGGACGAAAGACGGTTCTGAACTTCAGTTTGCCCACTTCGGCGGGTTTCTGGCAGAAGCAATCGGTACACTCGACGCGGATATTGACCGCGACGGACAGACATCTTTGCTTGAAGCCTGGCTGTTTGCGGCATCCCGCACGGAACAGTTCTACGAAGCGGACGGGCGACTGGCGACGGAACATTCCCTGCTGGACGACAACGGCGATCACAAGGGAACGCGTTCTGAGGTTTTCGAAGGAACTCGTGTCCGCAGCAACGTCAAACAGCGTAACACCATGGATGGACAACAGGCTCGAAGATGGCATCTTGTTCGCAGCGAGGCTGAACGCAGCCTGACCGCGGAACAACGAGCTGTCCGGGACCGGCTGGAGGCGGATCTCGAAGTACTCCGAGATCGAAAGTCGGAACTGACTGAGGAAGCATACCTTCAGCAGCTTCAGGAAATCCTGCTCCCTCTGGCCTCACTTTATGAACGAGCCGATCAACCTTAGCTTCAGGTTTTCACTCACTCCTTTTCTGAATCAGATTATGAATCCTCGCTCCTGTTACTCGATACTGTTCGTTCTCAGCCTGTGCCTCATGAATGGCACCTTCATCGCTGCTCAGGATCCGGAGACTGACACAGCCGTTCCCGCAGCCGACCCCGCCGCGCCGATTGAAGTGCCGGAAGGGACGACTGAAGAAATGCTGGACTTCATTCGGAAGGTTCAGCAGATGCCGCTGCCCGGGGATGACCAGTCACAGGCCGCTGCCGTTGCATTCCTCAGAAAACAGATCACTGCAGTTCTGGCAGCGTGTGACCGCATCGATTCGCTGAAGCCGGACGAAAAGATTCTGCTGCAGGTTGTGGAACAGCGCTTCGGTGCGTACCGAAATCTGAAGAAGATTGACGAACAGGGGGGTGAAAAACTTCAGAAGTATGTTGACAGTCTGAAGAAGGATGAACGGCCGGAAGTTCAGCGTCTGGTCCGAGGACACGAACTGGAATCAAAAACTCCAGGCTTCTTTAAACTCAGCACGGAAGACCGTCAGCAGCTGATCGACGATCTGCTGAGCTACATGGATGACTACGGACTGGATCGCACAAGTTTCGGAGTGGCTTCCGGACTGGGTGAGGCCCTCGAGTATTCCGATGCGCCGGAGACAGCCGCTCCGATCTACACAAAGCTTGTTCGCGAGATGAAGAAAGTTGGCGACCCGCGGCTGACCGATCAGATCGCTCGATACGAAGGCACCGCCCGACGACTCGGGCTTCCCGGAAACTTTCTGGAACTGGAAGGGAAAACGGCCGACGGCGAGGACTTCGACTGGAAGTCTTACCGAGGCAAGGTGGTGCTGGTGGATTTCTGGGCCAGCTGGTGTGGGCCGTGCCGAGCAGAAATTCCCAACATGAAGGCTCAGCTGGAAAAGTGGAAAGATAAGGGCTTCGACATCGTCGGCATCACTCTGGATCAGACCAAAGCAGCCTACCAGAAATGCATTGAAGACGAAGGGATTACCTGGATCAGCCTGATGAGCGACAACGAACAGGAACGCAGCTGGAACCATCCCCTGGCAGTGAAATTCGGTATCAGCGGTATTCCAATGGCCATCCTCGTGGACAAGGAAGGCAAAGTCGTCTCGCTGAGTGCCGTTGGTGACGAACTGAATTCGCTGCTGGAGAAAATGCTGGGTGACGAAAAGTCCGAGTCTCCGGACAAGGAGTAGTCCGCCACCTTCCGGCGCGGCGGCACCGGTGGTTCGCGCCACCGGTAGAGGTTCTGTCGGCCCGCCGGGTCTGCAGTTCTCCACCAAGCTTTTCAAACCGACGGGCGGGAATGGCGGATGATTTTTCCCTCTTTCACGTAAACAACATCTTCCGCGATATTGGTCGCATGGTCGGCGACGCGTTCGATGTGCCGAATCGCCGAGAACAGATGCATTCCGGGCTCGATCAGTGATGGCTGCGACATCATCTGTTCGCGCAGCTGATGCAGCAGCTCGACGTTCAGCGCGTCGACGCTGTCGTCCTGAGCACACACTCGGCGGGCTTTATCGGAATCGTTTTCGACATAGGCGTCGATGCTGCTGTGCAGCATCGTGAGTGCTTCGCGAGCCATATCGTCCAGACGTTCCGGCATCGGAAACGAACTGAAGGGGCTCATTGATGAAGCTCGTTCCGCGATGTTAACGGCCAGGTCGCCGACGCGTTCCAGTTCTCCGCTGATCTTTAGAACAGCAGTCACACGACGCAGGTCGTTGGCCACCGGATGATAGAGCGCCAGAATTTTCAGGCATTCTTCCTCAATCCGAATATCCAGCGCATTCACTTCGCGATCCCGTACCGCCAGTTCGGCCGCCAGGGACGCACTCCGATTTCTCAGCCCGTTGACTGCTTCGCTGATGTTTTCCTCGACAGTCGAACACATCGAAAGAATATCCCGATGCATGCGTTCCATCTCATTGACAAAGTGCACACTCATTTCATTCATCCCGGTGGTGAGGTCGACTGCTGAGTCTAACGCATCGGGATTGTCTTAACAAAGCGTCCAGTAAAAGTGTTTCAGCGGCAGGACGACCGATGGAATTCAGCCTCAGGGAAGGGAGAAGAGACGTCGTCTTCAATCGACACCCGGCCCCGAGCGTCAGAATGGTGACGGCAGGTCGTTGCAGGTCTGAAAGTTGAATCAAACTGATCGCGGGAAGGGAAATCTGCCTGATTCGTTGTCCGCAATCGTGACATTTTCTGCAATGGAACGAATTGCAAGAACAGGAGCATCGGGCAGTATCGGATCACGTGGAATCACGCGGCGTTCGGATTGTTAATTTCCGGCTGGTTCGCGAAGTGACAATCCGCTGAATTCGGAAAACGGGTCGAAATCCAGCTGACAGGCAGCCGACGTTCGCAGCGTCCGCTCACTCACGAACGATTGATTCATGGAAGGATTCAACGTGGTAAGGATACCATCGTGCTCGGTCGTCTGCGCCCTTGCGCTCCTGCTGATGAGCCCCGCTCAGGCAGACGATGTTTCATTCGAGCAGCTGCTGCAGCGACTTCAGCAAACTGAACAGCGGGTTCGTGATCTGGAACAGCAGCAGGCCACTCCGTTTTTGCCCGCTTCCTTTGCGGATGAAAAACGTGCCCCCCTGATTCCTCCGCCCATTGACGAGGAAACGTCTGCAAAGAAACCTGCGGACGAAAAGAAGGAGGAGGCAAAGTCAGGCAGTCAGGAGGCTGGCGATCAGGACAAAGAAGACAAAGACAAGAAAGACGATAAGGAGAAGGAACCGACCTTCGAAGACCGGCTGAAGAAGCTGGAAAAGGGCTGGAAAGAGCTGGACGAAGCGTGGGGGGATTTCGAGAAGGCAGAGGCAAAGAAGAAGGCCGACGCTGCGAAGAAGCCCACTCTTAAGATCAACGGTCGAATTCATGCCGATTACTGGAACTTCATCGATGACAACGGAGGCGTCGGCTTTTTCGAGAACCCGCTGAATGGCGGTGGACCGGCGGCAACTCTGGGAGCTGACCCGGAAGACCGTTTTGCCTTCCGCCGCATCCGTCTGGAAATGAGCGGTGACTGTCTGGAAACCATGCTGTGGCGAATTCAGGTCGACTTCAACAAGCCGGCTGAAGCGGAAATCAAGGACGTGTACATTGGCTTCAAAGAGTTGCCCGGGAACCAGACACTGCTGATCGGAAATCAGAAGCGTCCGATTGGGCTCGATCACCTGAACAGCAGCCGGTACAACATCTTCCTTGAGCGACCAATGGTCATTGAGGCGTTCAACGAAGATGCTCGCCGACCAGGCATCTGCACATACGGCCATACGGACGACGAAAGCCTGATCTGGGCCTATGGCATGTATTACCTTGAAAGCCTGAATACTTCGGGCCAGACTCTGGGTGACCAGCGACAGATGAGCGGCAATGCTCGACTGGCCGGCAGTCCGTGGTACGACGAGAGTTCCGGAGGCCGAGGTTACTATCACTGGGGGCTTTCCGGAATGATTGCCAAACCCGATGGGAACGACACCGCATCCGACTTTCAGGACAACGAAGGTCGCTTTCGAACCCGCCCCGAAGCCCGCAGCACGAATCGCTGGATGGACACCGGCCGTATCCGAGGAGCTGACTGGTACGAAACCATTGGCATCGAACAGATGTTCAACGTTGGTCCCCTGCAGATCACCGGTGAATATCTCCACAACTTCATGCAGCGAGACGGCTTCTCGGACGTGCAGTTCCACGGCGGCTACGTTTACGTTTCCTACATGCTGACAGGCGAGCATGTGCCGTACGAACGCGATTCAGGAACCCTGGGACGTCTGCAGCCGTTCGAAAACTTCTTCCTTGTCGATCGCTGCGGTGGCGGACACGGATGCGGCTGGGGAGCCTGGGGTGTGGCGGCACGCTATTCCTATCTTGACCTCAGCAACGCCGACATTCTGGGTGGCGTGGGCGAATCGGCAACTCTGGCTTTAAACTGGTACTGGACGGCCTATTCGAAGATGCAGTTCAACCTGATCTATGGAGACATCCATGACCGGAACCCGGCCGTTGGAGCCACTCACGGGAATTATCTGATTGCCGGAACTCGCCTTGCCATTGAATTCTGATCGCGGAGGCTTTGAATCGAAAGCTGTTTTCGAAAGAACATTCCAAACTCCGATCGACGTTCGGCCGTGCCTGCGAACACCCCGGCCGGCAGCCGATCGCTTCAACAAAATCCACGGGAGTCTCCCATGAAACTGATGTCAAACTTTTCGGTCGTCATGATGCTGATGACGGTGGTTACCTCCACTGCAACGGCGGGTCTGTGTTCCGGGCAGACATGCTGTACGGAATCCGGAGGACGTGCCTGCTGCGTACCGGAATGCAGCTCAGAGAAAGTTGAAAAGCACTGCTGGAAAACGGAGTGCGATGAAGTCTGTGTTCCGCCTGTCAGACTGCCGTGCTGCAAGTGTCTGATGAAAGGACTCTGTGGTCAGGGATGCTGTACCGGATGCGGCTGCAGCGATGGCGGGTGCTGCTCAACTGCCTGCTGTCCTCAGCCGGCGTGCTGTCAGCAAAGCGTTCTGCAGCGAGTGTTTTCCTGCTGTGCCGGCTGCCGGGTCCGTTGTGTCGGAAAGCTGAAGAAACACAAGTACGACTGTGAAAAACAGGTTGTCGAATGGAAAGTCGTTCGGTCCGGCGGATGTGGTGGCTGCTGCGAAGTCGGAGCTCACTGTCCTTCTGACACATGCTGGGCCGGGCAGACCGACGGGGAATAGTCCGAGTGTTTTGTGACTGAGCTCGGGGCCATCTTCGCTGGCCGGTGCATTGCCGGCTCGAAGCTTTTCGTCGCATCCGGATACAGGAAAAACAAAAGGTCTGCTGTGCATCCACACAGCAGACCTTCAGCAAAACAAGGTTCGCTAATGAACACTGAGAAGAACGGCTTCTGATCTCCGTAAGATAAATGGCGCGAACCGTGAGAAGAGGGAACCCAACCCGTCCGATGAAGTTTGCTGCCGCGAAACGACAGGAATGAATGGGCGGAATTCGTCAGATGCACCATCTGTGCCGAATCCTGGAATTTTTTGAATTCCAGCAGATTTAACCAACGGGGCATCCAACTCCACCGAGTGTAGCACAGAAAACACGGCCAACAAGATCGGTTTCTGAAATTGGCCACGCGAGAATGCCCGGCGAACCATTTGCCTCCGAACGGAGCTGTTCACTTCTGCAGCGTGCCGTTTTGACCACGTGATCTCTTTTGCGCCGGTTTGGATTCTGGATTCGGCGGCGTTGTGCTGCTGCCGGGACAGGAACTCCGGCTGAGGCGGGCGGCTCAGACTGCAATTCCCTTCCCGCCGCTGCATCCTTTAGAATTGTGGAGTCAGGGGGAACCGCAGGCTGACCACGAAAAACCCGCCTGAAATTCGGTCACGGACGATCGACACGACGCGCAGGATGACGCCATGAAGATACGAAGCTCTGTACTGAACTGGATCATTGCCCGGATTTCAACCTGGGTGTTGAGACTGGTCTTTCTCACGGTTCGAGTCGAGCATCATTGTATCGCTGAAGACGGAACTCCATATCGCAACCCGAAGAGTACTCAGCGGTATTGCTTCTGTCTCTGGCACGATGTCATTCTGATGGCTGTGTTTTCACTGAAGACGTTCCGGCTGTCCGGACTGATCAGCCGCCATCAGGACGGCACCTACCTGACCCACGCCGTCAAACTGGTCGGGATCACGCCGGTTCGAGGCTCCGCCAGCCGTGGTGGAGCCCAGGCGACTCGACAGCTGATTGACCGCCCCGATCTGCACGTCTGCATCACTCCGGATGGTCCTCGAGGACCGCGACGGATCATGAAGGACGGCATCGTCTATCTGTCATCGCGAACCAATCGTCCTGTGGTCCCAACGACGATCACGGCCACCAGCTACTGGTCGATCCCTGGCGGCTGGTCGGACATGATGATCCCGAAACCGTTTTCAAAAGCACTGCTTCTGGCCGGAGCTCCCATTGAAATTCCCGCCGACCTGAACCGCCGACAGATTGCGGAAATGACGGACTTCATTCAGAAGGAAATGGATCGACTGGATGTTCTGGGCCAGCGTATGATCCGAGGAGATGAATCAATGCTGGAACTGCTGGGTCATCCCGGAGTCTATCCGGACGATCGCGTCGCTGGTCCCGGCGAGACCGTATCGCTCCCAATGGCGGAGCCGACGGAACCTTCCGACAGAAATGCAGCCTGAACGCGGACAGTCCCCACACTCCATGCGAGCTGACGTCTGGTAACGCGACTGCGACGCTCAGAAAAGATGTGCTCGCATCGGTTTCGGTAAGGAACTCAACGCTGCCGCAGAAGTCTATGCGTCGACTTGCAGACAGCCACTCCGCGAGATACCGTGCGCGGGCAGTTGCGGCAGTGGCCGGAACTGATGCGAGCTTCTTCGTGCGAAAGTCCCTTATTTGCGGGCAGTACCGCTGAGGCTTTTCCGCAGCGGACCGCATGCGTTCGCATGATTCCGAGGACGACATTCACCGGGACAATTCTCATGATTCGCGTTTGCGCTTTCCTGGCCTGTGTTGTTTCCGTTTCCTGCAGTGTGACAGCGATGAGTGAAGAAGTTCGGCTGTTTGTAGGCACATACACGCGGGGAAACGATTTCAGCCAGGGGATCTACACCTGCACGTTCAATGATGCTTCCGGAAAGCTGTCGGATCCCGTCCTTGCAGCCTCGGCTGATAACCCGTCGTTTCTTGCGATTCATCCCAACGGGCAGTGGCTGTATGCCTGCAACGAAACCGGTGACTTTCAGGGCACCGCTTCCGGCGCGGTCAGTGCTTATCGAATCGGCTCCGGTGACGGCGGTCTGACCCTGTTGAACCAGCAGGCCACGGGTGGCGGCGCACCCTGTCACTGCAACATCGACGCGACTGGAAAGTTTCTGCTGGTTGCGAATTACTCCGGGGGCAACGTGAGCGTCTTTCCGATTGATGATGATGGTCGACTGAAGGAGCATTCCTGTCTTCTGAATCATACCGGCAGTGGTCCGAACAAAACTCGTCAGGAAGCACCGCATGCTCATTCGGTCAACCTGTCGTCGGACAATCGGTATGCCTATGTTGCCGATCTGGGGATCGACCGGATCATGATCTATCGCTTTGATGCAGAAGCCGGTCGCCTGGTTCCGTCGGCGGCAGACTCCGCCTTGCTGCCGCCCGGAGCCGGACCACGCCACTTCTGCATCCATCCCTCTCAGAAGTTTGCTTATACAAATCATGAACTCACCAGTGAAGTGACCGCATTCGAGCGCAACCGCACGACCGGTGCGCTGACGGCCATTCAAACGGTTTCAACTCTGCCGGAAGGCGATCAGGCACGTCGCAGTACCGCCGAATGCCTTGTGGATCCGTCCGGACGCTATCTTTACGTCAGCAATCGCGGACACGACAGCATCGCTGCCTATTCCATCGATCAGAACAGCGGCCGCCTGACTTTGGTGGAAATCCGGAAGACCGGCGGAGAAGAGCCTCGAAACTTCGTGATCTCTGCGAACGGCCGATGGCTGATCGCCGAAAACCAGAACTCAAATACAGTCTGTGTCTTCGCTGTGAACCGAGACACAGGCGCGCTTGTGCCCACGGAACATCGGATTCAGGTCGGTCGCCCTGTCTGCATTCGATTCATGCCGTAGAAAGATTCAGGAGTTCCACCCGTTCCTGGGCTCAGACTCAGACGGTTTCTAAAGCGGGGCCACGGTGACAATTATCAGGTCGTCCCGTCTGGAGTCCGATGTGGCGATCACCGGCCATCTCAGAGTGACGGGTCGCCCGGGATGGATCATCCATTCTGAGGCGGATTGCGGATGTTGAGGAACAACTTTCCTGATTCGTTCCGGCGCCTGGTGCATTCGAACGACGACGTTCACGGAACTCTGGATGACCACTCCGTTCTTCTGCGCGGTGAACTCAACCTTCGGGGGCACAGTCACTCGGAACGTGGCAGTGGCTCGGTCGCCTGCCTGACAGGTGTCGCGGGGAAAGATGCCGACCAGCGTCAGCTGAACCATGACTGCCAGCACAGCTCGTCGTTTCAGATTGAAGACAGTCATCCGGCGGCGCCTCGATCCTGATCGGCAAAGTCTGCCAGGCCGATCGGCATGTTCTGCGCCAGTTTCGTGACCGGAAGAAGCCGAATTCAGGCTCAGGCTTCGCTCTGCGGAAAAGCACGCACGACGCCGGGGAAAAATCCCGGGAATTTCCGGGGAGGAAATTTGCCCATGGAAAAACGTCACCTATGTTTCCAGAAGTTGATCACAACCTATTGTTTTCAAAGGGTTTACGAAACGCATCACATGTTGCATTCAGGCAACATGGGCAAAGTCGGCAGACCCTTCCGGTTGGGGCAACTGTTCCTGTCAGGAACGATGTAGCAATTCTCGCTCATTTGGAAATGGGGGTTTTTCCGAATGAGTTCTTCTAGGTCAGTGCGCTCATTTCATGAGGCACAAGGGGTTACTCACAATGAAAATGAACACCAGGATTTTTGCCCGTTGTCTTTGTGCCGTCGCCGCCGTTGTCATGGGCAATACGGCGTTTGGTCAGGCACCGACTCAGCAGTTTACAGTCGTCGTGGATTCGGTCCTGACCTTGACTGCACCGGCGGATCTTTCGATCACGCACGACACCACCGATGCAAATCAGACATTCGGGCTCGCCAACTGGGGAGTGCTCAGCAATCACGGAACCGGTGCGACAGTTGACTTTACGACGACTCAGGTTTTCCAGAACGGCACGTTTGAGCGTGACCTGGAGATGACGGTTTCTGTTGTGACGACCGACAACGACATCAGCAGCAATCCGGTGTGGAGCGTCAATCCGACACTGACGACCTATGCCAGTGATTACAACGCCAACAACCGAACAGGTCACGTTCAGGCAACATCTTCGTCGCCCGGAAACGCGACGCTCGGCCTGCAGATGGTGTTTGTGGACAATGACTACTCCCTGCTTCCTTCCGGAAACTACACGGTGACGGTCACCGGAACGATTTCCGGCAACCCGTAGACACCAGCAGCGGGATTCAACGGCAACGATGGATGTTCAGCTGAATCCTGAAACCCGGCCTCAAGACGATCAGAATCAGAGAACCAGCATGGATGCCTGGATCAACAGAATGCAGCAGGGCACCGGACGAATCCGCACCGCGGGTCTTCTGGCAGCCCTGTTCTGTTTTGGGGTCAGCAGTGCCGAGGCTCAGAGAGCCGATACTGCTCCGGAGAAGCCTGGTGAGGTGATTGCCTACAGTTCCGGCGGAAATGCCGCCGTGGCGCTGCCGCCGGTGAGTTGGCGAATCCAGAACTCAGCCTTTGCAAACGGCTGCCTGGTGATCTGGCAGGCGGAACCGTTTGCCCTGCAGGGAAAGCCCGCGATTAAAGCTGACTGCGATCTGTCCGTCATGCTGGAAGCCGGTACGCCGGTGGCGGAATGGAAGGCGGTCACACCACATGCATCCACACTGCTTTCCAAAGGAAAAAATCGGGCAGTCGTCGAGGTCGCTTCCGCTCGACGAGGAAATGCTCGTGTTCTGATTCAGGTTCAGCTGATCCCTCAAAACCAGCACCCTCTGGCCGCCGGACGTTACTCTACCACCGTCACGGGTACGGTGACGGGACTTTAGTCAGACAGCTCACCCGCGACGACGCACCTTCGGATGAACCACTCCCGACCAGTTCGATCAGCGACAGGTCGATGTCTGCCCGTCAGACATCTGATGCTGTTAGTCTTCGCGCTGGCACAGAGCGGCTGTCGAGTCTATCCGGAAACCCATCGCAGGGATCTGACACAGCTGTATCACGAAGCTGTGATCACAGCTCAGAATACACCGGACCGAAATGGTTCGATGCCACCAGCCATGCCCATGTTGGGTTCAGCGATAACCGCGCCGTCAACGCCGCTGCCGTTTACTCCGCTTGATCCGGTCAGCCTGCATCCCGTGCAGCAGGTTGCGCCGTCAGAAACCAGTGACGGTGTGATTCTGCAGCCCGTGCCAAATCCGAATACGTCAGGCGAAGAGCGACTGCTTCCGCCTCAGTCGAACAGATCGTCAGGCTGGCAGAAGTCCGACAGCCGACTTGCTCCGTCAAATGGCGGCGTCCGCAGCGTTTCGTATTCGGCAGGGAACCATCTGGTAACGGAAATCCTGGAGGAATCAGACGTTCGGCAGGCACTTCAGACAATCGCTCAGCAGGCGGAAATTTCGCTGATCGTTGATGAACAGGTGGGAGGGGTGGTGACGGCCGTGATCGAAGACGAACCCTTCGAATCGGCGCTGCGAAAGATTCTGATGCCCCTGGGGTTCGTTTACAGAAAGATCAGTGACCGCGAATACATCATCGGCACTTCGGACCCATCGTCACCGCTGTTTAGTCAGCTGTCCGACCGGGTGGACTTTCGACCTCGGCACCTGTCACCTTCGGAACTGGTGAATCTGGTTCCCGAGCGCGATCGGCAGTTCATTCAGGCGATCGAGAACCGCAACCGCATTCTGATTGAGGCTCCTCCGGCGATTGCCAGTCAGCTGCTGCAGAGACTGCAGCAGTTTGACACTCCGATTCCTCAGGTCGAACTGGAAGCCATTGTGTGCGTGGTGGCTCCGGATCATGGTTTTCGATCAGGCCTTGACTGGGGACATGCCGTCACACTGAACGGTAGTGAGCTTCTGAATATCGGCATGGCAGGCCTGGCGCTGACCGGGAAAGCCTCGGGGGCCGGAGCCTCCAACGCATTTTCAGATTTTGCCGTGACATCAGCGTTCGTGAAGCTGCTGGCTCAGGAAGGTTATCTGTCGATCCGAGCCGCTCCGCGCGTGACTGCCCGGGATGGTGACCAGGCCAAAATCGCGATCACCCGGGAATCGTTTTTCAGTACTCAGCCACAGTCGGACAACGTCTATTTTCGACAGGACATTCAGCAGGTTCAGGCCGGTATTGAACTCGACATCACCCCCGTGGTCCGTGGAGACAGCATCACCGTCAAAATTGAAAAGGCCGAGGTTTCCGAGGACATTCGAACCTCGCAGATTAACACGGGAATTACGGAAAACCCCTACCCTCAGATTAACCGTCGAACGGTCACAACAACTGTTCACGTCCGAGACGGCGAGACGATTGTGATCGGGGGCCTGGTCCAGCGTCAGACGGTGGATCGCATTGCAAAGGTTCCGGTGCTGGGAGATGTGCCGGGGCTGGGAAGACTGTTCCAGACCGTCGAACAGACTGAGCAGGATGCAGAAGTCATCATCTTTATCTCCCCCAAGCTGGTGCAGTCTGACAGCTGCCCGCCTGCTGACAGCAAATCCTGTTCATTCTGATCACGCCCTCACCGCGTGATGCAACCTAAGGTTTTGACGATGATCCGCCGTTTCCTGAAGCGGGCCGTGCCCGCTGTTGATCAGAACGTACATTCGAAAGCATTATCACCGACCAGGTGGAAAGGCACGTGGTTCAGAAGAGGACGGACACTGAGCCGAATGCTCATCGCTATGGCGCTGTTTTCCTGCAGTCTGGACGCATGTCAGGCTCAGCGAATCCCGCAGCGTCCCGGCGTCACCGCCGACCTGGAAGCCACGCGGCTGAATCAGCCGGTCAAGCCGGCCTTTCTGATACAGCCCCTGGTCCATCGTCTTTCCGGACAGCGCGGCCAGTTGCTGACCTTCGAATTTGAAATCGAATCCAGTCTGGAAGCCACTCGCCTGGAAATCAGCAGTGTCGGAATGCTGCAGCAGGAAAACGGCGTCATTCTTCCCGATCCCGCCGTTGCTGCGGCGGAAGGTCTGAGACTGCTGACACCGTCACGAGTTGACCTCAACGTCGGAGAGAAACATACCGCTCGCTGCCAGCTGCGGATTCCGGCGGCGAACAATCCCTTTCTGACCTTTGGCATTCTCGTTAAGCAGCTGCCAGCCGATGGAGACGGCAGTGGTCCCGACAATCAGGCTCAGGTCGGCATCCGTTTCATGACCCAGTACCTGCTGCGAGCAGACGTCGAAGTGCTTGGAGTTCGCGGTGATTCCGTTGCGGAACTGAAGCTTGAGGGTGGTTCGCTGGTGGAACGCAACGGTTCAGCGGTTGTCACGGTCTTTGTGAATAACGCCACCGATTCGGCCATGGAATACCAGATCCGAACGGAACTGACCGCTCAGGATTCGGGAAAGCGGTATCGCAGCCGCCTGAGCATTCCCGTGCGAGCGGGGCTGGAAACCGACGAAAGGTTTGAGGCAAGGATCCTTCCGAAGACGCGACTGCGCATGGAAGGTGAAATCGAAGAGGCCGTCTTTCCCGGCGATTACGCTCTGAACGTAGAGCTTCTCTACAAAGGTCGAGTCTACGGGCGAGAGAGTTTTCCGGTGTCCATCAGTGCCGGTGACTTTCCGGCTCAGGATGCCACGGTGGTGCGCGTGGCTCGTGACATTTCCGTTGAACCTCCGGCCCTTGAACTGTCACTGCGGCGCGGAGGCAGTCGAACTCAGTCCGTCACCATTGAAAACAACAGCCTGCAGCCGGTTGTGGCGAGACTTTCTGCCCGCGCTCTGATTGGCGACCTGTCAGAATCTCTGGTCTTTCGTCCGGACACCGTTGCTCTGAAACCCGGCCAGAAGCGGAAGGCACTTGTGATGCTGGACGGCCGACGTGATTTTTCCGAACACAGCTATGCGTTTGTGAACGTGGAAGTCAGTCCGGAAGACAGCGATCCGATTGGCAGCCACGACATTCCTGTCTGCCTGCTGACCAACAGCGAATCGATGCCGGAACTTCAGCCCTCCGGTCTGGAATGGACCGCCTCCAACGGACGCACGGGATTCTACTTCCCGGTGAAGAACATCGGCAGGCGACATCTGCCTCTGCAGGCGCAACTGACTCTGAAGGATGAATTCGGACGCGGGTTCGTCATGGAAGATGGTTATGGTCGCTGGCTGCTTCCCAACCAGGAAGATCGTCTGTGGTTTCCGCTGCGTCAGATTCCACCGCCGGGGACATATCAGATTTCTGTTCGAGTCAATCAGGTCGACAACCTTCCGCCCCTGGAAGCTCAGCAGAGCATTCACATCCGCACGGCTGACCCCGAAAAAGTGTCCGACAGCACCTCGGCTCCTTCCCGAAACTGATGGTGCCGCCGTTCCGGCTCAGCGGATCAGGTGGATTTTTCCGTCAATGGGCGTTGGCGGGAGAGGGTTCAGACCGTTTGTCAGAAAGCGAGCAGGGGCCGTTGAACGGGAACGAAAAATCAGCAAAAATCGCGGGGAATGAATGACAACTCCAGCGACAAACCCGATTTAAGCACCATCCCCGTCCGAGTTCTGGTCGTGGACGACGATGAAGCTCACGCGCAGGCAGTCGCGGAAAGCCTGGAACGCATCAACTGCGACTGTCGGGTGGCAGGCTCAGGAGAAGCCGGCGCTCGGATGATTTCCAACGAATCATGGGACGTCGTGGTCACCGATCTGCAGATGGGGGAGGTCGACGGTCTGGAGATTCTGCGTCAGACCAAGGAGGAACTGCCGGACGCCGAAGTGATTGTTCTGACCGGGCATGGTTCGATCACTTCAGCTGTGACAGCCATGCAGCACGGTGCATACACCTACCTGACAAAGCCGCTGGACATCGGTGAACTGCGGTCCGCTGTCGAAAAAGCGTCGGCTCGACTGAGACTCATTCGTCGCAATGCCGAACTACGGCGTTCGCTGGAAGAGCGTTTCGGTTTTGAAGGCGTCATCGGCAACAGCCCGCAGATGCACCGCATCATCGAGATTCTGAAAAACGTTGCGCCCACAGACACCACGGTGCTGATTCAGGGTGAAAACGGAACGGGCAAAGAACTGGTGGCCAAGGCGATCCACCACAACAGCAATCGCAAAAACAAACCGTTCGTACCGCTGAACATTTCGGCCCTGCCGGACAGTATCCTGGAAAGCGAACTTTTCGGTCACGAACAGGGAGCCTTCACCGGAGCGTCCGGGCGTCGCATCGGCAAGTTCGAATACGCCAACGGAGGCACGCTGTTTCTGGACGAAGTGGGTGAAATGCCCATGGATACTCAGGTCAAGCTGCTGCGGGTTCTGGAAGACCGCAAGGTGACTCGGCTGGGTGCCAACGACGAAATGGAAATCAACGTGCGGCTGGTGGCGGCGACAAACGCCAACCTGAAGAAGATGGTCGAAGACGGCAAGTTTCGGGAAGATCTCTATTACCGTCTGAATGTTGTCAGTCTGCAGCTGCCGCCTCTGCGGGAGCGACCCGGCGATATTCCACTGCTGATGGAGCATTTCCTGAAGGAGCTGTCGAAACGCCTGGGCCGACAGGTGGAAGGCTTCTCACGCACGGCACGTCGGGCTTTGCTGAGCTACCACTGGCCAGGCAACATTCGCCAGCTGCGCAATACCATCGAAAGCATGCTGGTGATGGATACCGACGGTCTGCTGGACGTGGATGGACTTCCGGCCGAAATCGCCCCACTGGCCGGCGAAGACGACGGACATTCCGACCATCCCGGGTCGACCGGAGCGGACATGCTGATCGGTCGTCCGATGGAGGAAATCGAGAAATACTACATTCAGCGAACTCTGGAACTCACCGACGGAAATCGCGAAGAAACGGCTCGCCTGCTTGGAATCGGTGAACGTACACTGTACCGCAAAATCAAAGAGTACGATCTGCGACGCTGACAGGTGACTTCGGCCTGTCGCACCAGCCAGGGATGACCGTCATGAACCAGTTCGCGGCCGATGGATTTCAGACACCTGTGTCTGAGCACAAAAACGAAGGCCTTCGACGGCGGTTACCGACAGCACTCATTCTGTTGATCAGTCTGACTTCGTCAGTGACGTTCGCAGATAACGGCCAGCCGGTCACCGTACACGGGCCGCTGGAATTTCTCCGGCAGACACTGGTCCAGTCTTCCGAGGATGCTCGGTTGATTGCATCCGCAGAACGTCGCCTGTCAACGGGCGACCAGACATCCGCGTTTGAAAGTCTGCTGGCCGTCTTCGCCCATAATCATGATGCCTTCACGCCGCTCTCGACCAATCGAGCCTCCAGCAGCGCCTACGGGCAGGCTCTGCAGCTGCTGCGGTCAGCGAAGTTCACGGTCCGAGAAGAGTGGACAGCCGCCGTCGAACCACTGGCAGCGGAAGCTCTGAACCACAGTGCAGACGATTCTCAGGCCATGACCTCAATTGCACGACGGTTTCCGTACACGCCGTCCGGACTGAAGGCTGCAGCCGTGAATATTGCTATGGCCATCAGTCGGGGTCAATTGCAACTGGCATCCGCCATGACCTCAGATCTGGAACTTCAGTACGCTGAGACTCATGTCAGTTTCGACGCTGCAGGCACCTTAAAAGCAATCCGCGAACGACTGAAATCCGTCAGCCGCCGACAGATCGAAATCCCGTCCCGTTTTGCGGGACAGCAGCCGCTGGCTGCCCCCGTGTCCCTGAATCTTCCGTGGCCTCGTCCGACCTGGTCATGGCAGGAATCGATCTGGAGCACTCCGGAACTGGTCAACGCCTTTGCCGGTCTGTCGCGGCCCGATCATCGTTCCGCACTGAGCGTCAATTCATGGCAGCCGGTCCTGACCGAAGATCAGGTCATTCTCAGGACTCCGGCTCGGATTGTGGCGTTGGATCGTCAGACCGGCCGTGAACTCTGGTCCATCGAAACGGACACACGCGGCGACGTCACGAAGTCAGTGTTTGAACATCGCGATTTTGGCTTTGAAAACGCCGTGTCCGTCGAGGAGATTCTGCGGCAGGAAGAGTTTGGCACGGTGGCCGTGGCGGACTCCTTGCTGCTGTTCATCGATGGCTTCGACCCAACGGAACGTCGGTTTCCGTCAAACATCCGAATTCCCGGCAGGCGACCGAATCCGGCGGATGAATTCGACACAAGTGACGTCGCGCAGGGCACCCGGCTGGTGGCTGTCCAGCTGCTTCCGGAACCTCGAATTCTCTGGAAGATCGGGGAAGGCCCACCCTTCAACTACAGACTCCACCATGGACCGCATTCACCCGGTGTTCAGACCGAAGGCACCGACAGCATTTCCGGCAATCACGTTCAACACCGGGATCAACACGGAGACCGGGATGCCGCCGACCAGGGCGCAGAAGAAGGCGGCGTCAGACCGTTCGAGGGACATTGTTTTCTGGGAGTTCCTCTGATTCATGATCAGCAGGTCTACATCCTGTCGGCCGACCATGAACTGGTGCGACTGAACTGTCTCACAGCGGCCTCCGGGCGTCTGTTGTGGACAACGCCGCTGGTGTACCTGAATGATGCAGCTACGCAACAGCGAACCCGGTTTCTGGTTTCTGTGGAAAAGGTTCCACACAGTTCATTGTGCGGTATTGATGGTGATACCGTGATCTGTGCTCTGAGCGACGGGGCAGTGATTGGAGTCAGTATCAGCGACGGCGAATTGAAATGGGCCACCAATCTTCGCCCGGAGCCTCCGAATGAAACGCTGCTGGGCGCCGCCATATTTGAGAACCAGATGCGCAGCCATCATCGAATTGGTTTTCGCCCGTTGCTGCAGAGCAGCCGGATGATCTGGGCAGCTCCGGTGTCCACAGACATCGCCTGTCTGAACACTCGAACCGGAGAACTGCAGTGGCAGGTTTCACGGACAGCACAGGGGCCGGGTGCGATCGAAGGCAGCAACGATCATTACGCCGTCGGAATTCAAAACGACCGAGTCATTCTGGTCGGAGATCGACACGTTCGAGCACTCAGCCTACAGGACGGCCACCAGCTGTGGGCCGCCCCGTCGGAACTCAGACCGGTCGCGCCGTCTGCGGCAGCAATTCCATTCTGGTCCCGCAGCAGGATGGCAGTCTGGCCGCGTTTGATCCTGCGAACGGACGTCAGTCCGTCTTTGCCGAACAGTTTTTTTCCACAACCGCCCCCGACGTGGTCGGCAGCCTGCTGGCGGATGAACACATGCTGCTGGCGGCAACACCTGTTGGGCTGTCTGCATTTCCGTCTGAAGCTCATGCCGTTTCCCAATTACGAGCCAAAGCAGCAACTCAGGCTCAGCTGGCCCTGATTGATGCTCAGGCCGAAATTCTGAAGGGACATGCCACCGAAGCCATCCGACTGCTGACTCAGGTCGCTGATTCGGATTTGACTGAGCCAGTCGTCCGTGAGCAAAGCACCGCATTGCTGAACGAACTGTTGCTGAATGCGCTGGCCATTCAACAGCTCCACCCGGCTCAGGATCAGCCAGACAAACTGCCCGCACGACAGCAGATTCTGGAACGTCTTGAAGAACAGTCATTGAATGTCGATCAGCGGCTACGAATGGCCGTTCTGAAACCGGATCGCGAGTCCCTGCTGCGGCTGGTTGGCAGCAGGCCCGAATCCATCCCGATGATCTCGATGCAGGAGGACTGGCGAGTTCGTGCAGATGTGGCCGCAACAATCCCGGTGCTGAACGATCAAAAACTTCCGACGCCCGCCGGAGATCCTCTGCCCCTGGCGAAAGCCCTGATGAATCGCGTCCAGAGAACGCCCGGGGAATCCGCTCCTGAAAGCCGGCGAATTCTCCTGGAAAACGCGACTCTGGCTCCGGGCCAGTTCAACGGGACAGCTGAGGTACTCGAGGTCGTCGATCACCTTGTACGTTCCGGTGAATCTGCGGCAGCAGAAACGCTTCTGCTGTCGGCAACTGTGACAGATCGGAACCGGCAGCTGTTCGAGAGACTCGATCAAGTCAGATCGCCGGGGCGACCGACCATCCCGACACTGACTTCGACACAGAAGCTTCCGGCGCCGAAAACGCCGGGAACAAAACCCGCTCTCACACAGAAGGACATCACATTCACGGAACAAGTGTTCCTGCATTCGACGAATCGAATCGCTGAACTGCTGAATGCCTCGTACACTCCTGTCGACACTCCGGCATGGTTCGCGGACAGGCTGATCACGGGGAACCGAAACCTGTTTACGGTGAATATGGCCACCGGCGCCGTCAGTGTTCCCTATCAGCTGCCGGCCAGTCCCGAACAGTTGCTGATTGCTGACGATCCGGAGACTCCCGGACTGCTGCCGGTCGTCGGAGCTGATCATGTGGGAATGGTGTCTCTGGTCGGACGTGACCGCCCTCAACTGCTTTGGTGGAAACGCTGGCTGAGGCCGGTTGAAGATCTGGTTTCTCCTGAAACCGGACCTCTCGGTCCCGGCTTTCTGATCGTTACGACGGGCAGCCGCATCTCATGCGTCCATCCGCTCACGGGACGACTTCTGTGGGAACGCAGTCTGCCAGGGCGACCGGTCGGCCGAGGGATCCTTTACGACAGCATCCGTTTTGCCGGTGACCATCAGGTGATCGGCGTTTTCGGTTCTGAGCTCGCCAGCTGCGCCGTGTATCGCACGGATAATGGCGCATTTGTTCACAATCAGCCTCTGGACATTCCCTCGGGCGAAACTCCCATCGTTTCCGGTCGGCACATCCTGTATCCCGTTGACGGAACTCTGAAACTGATCGACCTGCTGAATGGTCGGGATCTGCTGAGCACATCGTCACTTCGGGTCCTGGACGGAGCTCATGCACGGCTGGTTGCGGGACAGCGAGCTGTTTTACTGTCGGAAGACCTGGAGATCGTTCTGCTGGATCTGAAGTCGGGTGAAATCCCTCTCAGATACCGGGCCGCTTCAAAGCTGGAAGGCCAGAATATCGCCGGTTTAAGTGCCATTGAACAGCAGGGGCGGCTTTATGTCGTGATCAAGGATTTCGGAGATCCCTACAGCGAGCAGTCAGCGTCCTCGCGGATGAACGACTTTCGCGTTGATTCCGGAACGCTGTTCTGCATCGATCTGCAGACAAAAGCAATGTGGGGCCACAAGACGAAACCGGCTGTACTGATGCCTGTTCACGGTGACCCAACGGATCTGATCCTGAAATGGTCATGGCAGAATCCCGGCAACCGCTGGGAACGGCGTCTGGGAAGTGCTTCCAGCGAGACCGATGAACGTCGAGCACTGAACATCACCATTCACGACGGCACCACCGGAGCAAAGCTGGCAGAAGTGACTGATCTGAGTGATTCCGAGCCTCTGAGGTGTGTCCATGATGCGGACCGGAAAACGATCCTCGTCGATACGGACTCATCCGTGATCGAAATCTCGTATCATTCAGCCGGCGGTTCTTCCAGATAGGTGTAACCGTTCAGAGCTTCTTCGTAGAACCGTACGAACTGACCTGCCTGAGCGTGGTCGATGCGGCCATCGCGGACAGCTCCTTCGACGGCGACCTGCAGTCGGTGAATCAGGTCTCGTCCGTTGAACTGAACGTATTCCAGAACTTCGCTGACGGTTTCACCCTTCAGAATGGTATCCAGAACCACCTCGCCGGAATCCAGCAGATTCACATGCACCGCGTTCGTGTCGCCGAACAGGTTGTGCAGGTCTCCGAGAATTTCCTGATAAGCGCCAATGAGAAATGCGCCCATGTAGTACTGCGAATCGTCGAATTCATGCAGCAGAAGGGTCTGCTTGACGTCACGTCGATCGATGAACTGGTCGATCTTGCCGTCTGAATCGCAGGTGATGTCGCTGATCACGGCATGTCGCGTCGGCTGTTCGTTCAGGCGATGGATGGGCATCACCGGAAACAGCTGCTTGATGGCCCAGGAATCCGGCATGGACTGAAACAGCGAAAAGTTGCAGAAGTAATTGTCGGACAGCATCCGATCCAGCTTCTCCAGTTCTTCGGGAACGTAGTCCATGCTGTCGACCAGAGTCCAGATGCGATGACAGATCGCAAAGTACAGACTTTCCGCCTGACAGCGCTGATCGAGAGGCAGGTGGCCCGTCGCGAACAGCGTCATCGTGACATCAATGGCCTGCTGAGCATCGTGGTAGCTTTCCAGGACATTCCGCGTTGTCAGGCCGTTATAGGTCTGGAACAGATCGTGCAATGCCTGCGGCGCGTCTTCACCGGGGCAAAGATGTTCGGCAGGTTCTTCATTGCCCTGGCGTGAGACTCCCAGCACTCCAAACACCAGAACACTGTGGAAGGCGGAAATAGCTCGACCACTTTCCGAGATGATGTTGGGATGAGGAACTTCGGCGTCGTCGCAGACCGTCTGAATGTGATACACCACGTCGCGAGCGTACTCTTCGATCGTATAGTTCATACTGGATTCGAAGTTGGTCTGCGAACCGTCATAGTCAACTCCCAGGCCTCCGCCCACGTCCAGATACTTCAGTCCGGCCCCGCGTTTGACCAGATCTGCGTAAACGCGTGAAGCCTCATTCAGCGCCGATTTGACCTGACGAATGTTGGTGATCTGGCTGCCCAGATGGAAGTGCAGCAGGTGGAAGCAGTCTTCCATGCCGCGTTTCCTGAGCTCTTCCAGAGCCAGCAGGATCTCGTTGACTCGCAAACCGAATTTGGACCGATAGCCGCCCGATGACTGCCAGCGACCAGCCCCCCGGGCTGCCAGCTTGACTCGCATCCCGATCGCCGGACGCACTCCGATTTTTTCGGCGTACTTCAGAATCAGTTCCAGTTCCGTGTACTTTTCCACGACGGGGATCACATGGCGACCGACCTTCTGAGCCAGCAGGGCCATCTCGATAAATTCCGCATCCTTGAATCCATTGCAGATGATCGGGGTTTCCGCTTCGGTCATAGCCACGACGGCCAGAAGTTCCGGCTTGCTGCCGGCTTCCAGACCGAAACCGAATTCCCGACCGTACTCGACAACCTTTTCAACAACCTCTCGCTGCTGATTGACCTTGATCGGATAGACGCAGGAATAGCCCCCCTGATAACCATGTTCCCGCCGAGCCGACGCGAATGCGTCGTGCAGCACCTTCAGACGATCGCGAATAATCCCATTGAAGCGCAGCAGCACCGGAACGTCCAGATTCCGCACCTGAAGTCGGTCGACCAGTTCCTTCAGATCCAGAAACTTTGCAGGGTTTCGATCCGGGTGAACTCGCACATTCCCGTTGTCACCCACAGAGAAATATCCGCTGCTCCAGCGGGAGATTTCATAAAGTTCGGCGGCATCGGTCGCAGACCAGGGAACAGTGCCCGGTTCAATCATCGAAGAACTCCAGCAGGTAACGCAGCCGAAAGAATACAGCTGCAGACAGGGAACAGTCGTTTCTGAACGTTAAAAGAACTCGGTGTGAGCAATTTCACCCGGCGACAACGTCGCATTTCCGGGCGTTCGCTCGAACTGAGTATGGGGACCGCCCACACTCGGAGAATGTCAAAAGCCCGAATCTGCGGCATGGCAGGTTCGGGCTCTGTGGACGAAGTTTTTTCAACAGTGATCAGTCTGTCTGACTCAAGCCGACTTTGAAACAGCTCTCGGGGATTCGTTGTTGCGATTCATCAGCCAGACCAGAATGGGGCTGGCCACGTAGATCGAGCTGTACGTACCGACAAACACCCCGGCTGACAGACAGAACGCAAATCCGTGAATCCCTTCACCGCCGATCCAGTACAGAATGACGACCACGATGAATGTGGTCAGCGAGGTCAGCAATGTTCGGGACAAAGTCTGATTCAGCGAAGCATTGACAATCTCAGCTGTCAGTTGAGGGTTCTTGCCTCGAACTTCGCGAATTCGGTCAAACACCACGATCGTATCGTTCAGTGAATAACCCACAATCGTCAGAAACGCAGCCACCATCGGCAGGTTAATCCGGAAGTCGTTCAGCAGCAGGGCGTCTCCGACCGGAGTCCCGTTCAGCCATGAGGTCAGAGCCATCAGGCCAAGGACGATCAGAACGTCGTGGACCAGTGCCGCCACGGCAGCCAGACCGAAAGTAATCTTCTGGAATCGGAACCAGATGTAGGCCACGATCGCCAGCAGGCTGATCACAATCGCCATCACCGCCGAAGTCTTCATTTCACCGGCCACAGCACTGGCAAAGGTGTTCACTTCGTCGAACAGCGGACTGGAATCCAGAGTCTGCTTCATTGATGCCAGGGCAGCCTGAAAGTCTTCAACGGACATTTCCGGAGTTGTGCGAACGGTGACGGCGTTGAACTTCTGAACCTGCTGACCGGTGGCTCCCAATCCGCTTCCTTCCGTCCCTTCGACGCCAAAGAAGGTTTCCGGTTCGCCGTAGCGGGCAGCATCGCCGGAACGAATTGAACCGACGGCGGCGGCCACCATATCCCGAATCGTTCCAATCGCAACCTCCGACGACAGCTTCACCTGGCTGACCTGTCCACCGCTAAAACGAGCATTGATCAGCGCCGCAGCGGATTTATCGTCTTCGGCCACTTTGAATTCTTCGGGTGCAGAGTAATCCATGGTCACCATCAGCAGATGCATGGACGGTTCGTCTGCGAACGCTTCGTTCACCTTCTCACGAACCCGTTCTTCCGCCGAGTTTGCAGCAGACTCATTTTCCTCGGTATCGCTTTCCGTGGTCCGCAGACGGAAATGCCGGCTGCCGGTGCCTTCCGTCTCGCCCGCAAGAGTCAGACGTTCGACTGTAAAGTTGGATTCGAACTTCTTCGCCAGCGCGGCCTGAACGGCCGACGTTTCAGCAGGTTCCGTCAGCTGAAACGTAACCATCGTTCCGCCGGTGAAGTCAATGTCGTAGTTGGCATCGCCTCGGGCAGCAAAGGCCATCAGACCAACAACGATCATCGTTGCCGAAATAAATCCGCAGATATGCCGTTTTCCGAGGAAGTCGATGTTCGTGTTGCCGACAATACTGAGCATATTCAGAGTCTTGCGACCGCGACGTTCCGCCACATCGAAGATGACTCGGCCAACGTACAGGGCCGTGAACATACTCACCACAATGCCGATAAACAGTGATACAGCAAATCCCTTCACCTGGTCAGTCCCGATCATGAACAGAATGACGGCTGTGATCAGAGTCGTTACGTTGGCGTCAACGATCGTGGTCAGAGCCTTTTCGAATCCGTTCTGGATCGCCATTCTCAGGCTGGATCCTCGCTGCAGCTCTTCCCGCATACGTTCAAAAATCAGAACGTTGGCATCCACCGCCATCCCAATCGTCAGCACCAGCCCCGCCAGACCCGGCAGCGTGAATGTGGCATTGATTCCCATCATGATGGTGAGAACCAGCAGCAGGTTCAGAACCAGACACAGGATCGCGACGGTTCCGGCAAACTGATAATAGAACAGCATGAACACGACCACAGCCCCGCCGGCAATGAAGATGGCTCGAACGCCTTTCTGGCGGACATCTTCACCCAGCGTCGGATCGATTGTCGCTTCGCTGAGCGGCTTGCGGTTGATCGGAACTTCCAGAGCTCCTGCATTCAGAACGCCCGTCAGGTCTTTAATTTCCTGAGGACTGAAATCTCCGGTGATCTGACCTCGGTCACTGATGACAGCGTTCAGTGAAGGAGCACTGTACAGGCTGCCGTCCAGACAGATGGCCAGATGGCGATTGTCACGGCCAGGCTTGGGCTGAAAACGACTTGTGAGTCGACTGAACAGGAAGGCACCGCGGGCATTGAACGCAAATGTCACCATCTGCTCGCCGGTCTGACCATCGATACCGCTGCCGGCACGTTTCAGATACTTACCGGTTACCTGTTCTTCCGGCGGGTCAACCAGTACCAGATACTCGTCAACGGTCTGGCGTTCGCTGACGCCGTCCACCACGCGAATCCGGTCCACCTGACGGCTGACGGTGTTGCCCATTCGCTTCAGGTCTGTTCGGCTTTTTTCCTTATCGTAGACCGGCAGCCACATGGCATAAACCTGTTTGCGATCATCCGTCAGTGTTCGCACGAGGCGTTTTTCGCTGGTTGGCAGAGCCATGGCGTCCCGAATCATGGACGCGTCGTCGTACCGGCGGTCGACGGTGATGAAGAACTCCAGACTTCCCAAGGCGACAATGCGGCGTTTGATATCATTCACTGTCTGAGGATCTTCGCCGGGAACGATGACTTCCAGGCGATCCCGACCAACCTGACGAACGGTGATTTCAGACGTTCCGCTGGGATTGATTCGCTTGGCGATGGCTCCCACCATCTTGTCCATCACTTCATCGGTCAGTTCCTTGCCTTCTTCGGGCTTCACCTGGAACACCATGTTCGTCCCGCCAGCCAGGTCGATGCCCAGTCGAATGCCTTCGCCGAGTGATTCACCGTCCATCAGACGAACCGCAAAGGGCATCAGTCCCAGTGCAAAACGCGGCAAAGCAGACGCCGAACCGAAATCCCCATTCGGTCACCTTCATCGACTTGGCCAGAGCAGCTCCCAGAACAAACGACAGAATGATGCCTGCCACGTAGATGGCCACAACAATGCCACCGCTGAGGTGTGACGACTGAGCCGCTTCCTGAACAGCCTGAGTCACTTCTGCAGCTTTTTCGACAGCCGCGCCTTCCTGGAATGCGAGCGTCAATACACCAGAGAACATGTCAAACATCAGTGATTCCTGAACAATTTCAAAAGAGGCCGCTGGTCGATCTTCGTCTGTGGTCGTTATTTATCAGTGGTTTCCGGATCTGTTTTCTCTTCGTACAGCCCCTGAATGCTGCTGCGCGTGAAGGGGATGCGAGTCGAATCGCCAAACTTCAGCGTTACGCGGCTGCCATCGGGAGAGAAGTCGACAATGGTGCCGATCAACCCGCCAATGGTCAGTACCTTGTCGTTGCGTTTCAGCGAATCGAGCTTCTTCTGACGGTCTGCCTGTTCACGCTGCTGAGGCCTCAGCACCATGAAGAAATACATCAGCATGGCCATCGTGAAATATGGCAACAGCTGCAGCAGAGGACTTACCTGAGGCGCCCCCGCAGCTCCGCCGGCATCGGCCGCTCCTGCGCCATCCCCCTGAGCAAACAGGACGAGGGAGAACGCTGAGCAGTAAAGGGCGTTGAAAATCACGTGCAGCCAGCCAGACAAACCGAGCCACTCAGAAAGCGACCCCACGGACGGACGAAACATTCAGACGGTGAGACGGATCTTCCGACCATCCACCGACTTCCGGAAAAACGCGGTATACTAGGGCTGAGCCTGCCAGCGAGCAAGCTGATTGGCCCGGAACTGTGCGACTGTGCCCGTCTTTACTGCTTTTCGGAGTTCCCGGACCAGCTTCTGGTAAAAGAAGAGGTTATGCAAAGACAGTAAAATGGCTCCCAGCATCTCGCCGGCGATGAACAAATGCCGCAAATAGGCTCGGGAATAACGCTGACAGGCGGTGCAGCCGCATTCCGCATCCAGGGGCGATTCGTCCCGCTGATGGACGGCGTTTCGAATTCGCACGGGCCCGGTGCTGGTGAATGCCATGGCATTGCGGCCGTTTCGAGTCGGCATGACGCAGTCGAAGAGGTCGATTCCACGACAAACCGCTTCCAGAATGTCCTGAGGCCGACCGACCCCCATCAGATACCTCGGCTTTTCGACAGGCAGCAGCGGAACGGTGAAATCCAGAGTCCGGTACATGTCCGCCGGCTTCTCGCCGACACTCAGGCCTCCCACGGCATAGCCCGGAAAGTCAAGCGGCAGCAGACCTTCGGCCGACCGAGCCCGCATGGCTTCATTGATTCCTCCCTGCACAATTCCGAACAGAGCCTGGTCGGGGCGCTGCTGAGCATCTCGGCAGCGTTTCGCCCACAAGGTCGTTCGATCCACGGCCGCTCGAATCTTTTCCACCGGGTCGTCCGCCGGAGGACATTCGTCCAGACACATGATGCAGTCGGCTCCCAGATCTTCCTGAATTCGGACAGCACCTTCCGGAGACAGCTCCAGTAATCGACCATCGATGTGCGATCGAAACGTCACTCCGCTATTCGTCAGTTTTCTCTGACTTGCCAGACTGAAGACCTGAAAGCCGCCGCTGTCGGTCAGAATCGGGCCGTCCCAGTCCATAAACTGATGCAGCCCGCCCATGTCACGAACAATGTCCGCCCCGCCGCAGAGCGAGATGATAGGCTCGACAGCACCATCTGAGCTCCCGTCGCACGCAGTTGCTCGGGCAGAATTCCTTTGACCGTTGCCAGAGTTCCACGGGCATGAAGGCAGGAGTCTCCACAACTCCGTGCGGAGTCTCCCAGCGACCGGTGCGAGCCGCGGTTTCGGAATCAGTGGCATCCAGATGAAAACGAAAGCCGGTGCCGGAAGTCATACCAATCAGTCACGATGAAATTGAAACGTCCGGAGTGTAGGTGACTGACTGCGGTTCGCTACGTGAATCGCGGGAACTTTCTTCGGCCCCCTCGAATTCCACGCGACAGCCGTTTCAAGTTGCTCGCACAGGCTGGCTTTCTTGCGTTGCGCGCTGCTCAGACCCAACAGGCAGCATCCCCGATGCGGGTGAATTCCGATCGAGCATTCAGGACATGATACCGATGGCACCTTCCTTTCCTTCCGATTTTCGTCTCGCGTGGATTCGGAACCGCCGGCTGTTATTGGCCGCGATCTTTGGCATGACGGCTGTCACGTTTTTATGGCACCGACTGTGGGCGGACGAATCCGGCGGTCGGCCTGTGCCACTGATCTTTGACACCGACATCGGCAACGACTGTGACGACGTGCAGGCGCTGGCCATCATTCATGCCCTGCAGTCTCGAGGCGAATGTCGCCTGCTGGCAGTCACAATCACGAAAGACCATCCTCAGGCGGCCGCGTTCACAGACTGCATCAATACGTTCTACGGGCGAGGCGATGTGCCGATCGGCGTTTGCCGCAGCGGAGTCACACCGGAAGCCGGAAACTTCAACGTCCTGGCCGACACCAAAGACGAGAGCCAGCTGCGCTATGCTCACGATCTGATGTCGGGAAAGGACGCTCCGGATGCTGTGGACGTGCTGAGAAAGACACTGGCGCAGGCCGAAGACGGCAGCGTCGTCATCTGTCAGGTGGGATTCTCGACCAATCTGGCAAATCTGTTGAAGTCCTCCGGCGATCAACACAGCCCGCTGGAACGGTGTTGACCTGGTAAAACAGAAGGTCCGGCTGCTGTCAATCATGGCCGGAGCCTTCACAAAGATCCCCAACGGAAAAACCGGGAGAGAAGAACCTTACTGGGAATACAACGTCATCAAGGATCTGCCCGCAGCTCGAAACCTGATGCAGGCGTGGCCCGTGGATGTGGTGTGGAGCGGATTTGAAATCGGACTGAATCTGAAATACCCCTACCAGAGCATCGCCGAAGATTGTGGCTCATCATCCGTTTCGGTGTGTACAATCTGTACATCAAAAACCGCCCCACGATCGCCCGACATGGATCTCACTTCGGTGCTGTATGCCGTGCGACCGGGACGAACTCATTTCGACGTCTCGCCAGAGGGCAACGTCGTCGTCGACGAAGAAGGCTACACACTGGTTCACGGAAGCGGCCGCAGAGACACCGCTATCTGATTCTGAAGGATGAGCAAAAAGCCAGAACGACGGAAGCACTGGTTCAGCTGGCCAGCCAGCCTCCGAGTCACTGAACTGTCCCGCCAATGAGCCATCCCGCCGCTGGCCCACCAGGAAAATCCCGCCCGACTTTCTCATTAATCCTGTCGCGTCACCAGGATAAACCGCAATCGTGAACGATCCTGCTCTTCCTGTCGGTCGCCTCGCATCAGCCGGGGTCCATTAATCTGGACCTGGTCATCAACTGCAGTCGTCTGCCCATGCCCGGTGAAACCGTCTTCGGCACCAGCTGCATGGAGTTCAGTGGCGGAAAAGGTGCGAACCGCCGTGGCGGAAGCCGCTCGGGCCGGAGGACAGGTCAGCATGGTGGGGCGAGTCGGAGACGATGCCTTTGCTGAACGACTGCGCCAGGGCCTGAACAGGAAGGCATTGCCTGCTCGCATGTGCAGGCCACTGTCGGTCAGTCCAGCGGGCTGGCGGTGATCGGTGCTGAGTCATCCGGCCAGAACTCCATCATGGTCGTTCCCGGAGCGAACGGTCAGCTTTCGGCTGACGACGTTCAAGGCTGCAAAGCCATCATCTCCCCAAAGTGACGCCGTCCTGTTGCAGCTGGAAATCCCGATGGCAACTGTGCCGGAAGCGATTCGGCAGGCCCATGCAGCCGGAGTTCGAATCATTCTTGATCCGGCACCCGCATCGGCCGAATTCCCTGACGAACTGTTGCAGGTGGACCCGTTGTGCCCCAACGAACACGAAGCAGAACTTCTGGACCGGGATGCCGGTCAGATCTGTCGCTGAGGCTGAAGTGGCTGCCTGACGATTGCTGCACCGAGGAGCTCGCGGCCGTCATCACGCTTGGAGATCAGCGCACTGGTGGCTTTGGAAGATGCCACTCACTGGTTCCGGCGTTTCCTGTGACCGCCGTTGACACCACCGCGGCCGGAGATGCGTTTGCCGGAGCACTGGCTGTTCGATGGACGGAAACCGACAATCTGCCGGAAGCGGTTCGCTTCGGCAATGCTGCGGGCGCCATCGCCGCTTCTGCACAGGGAGCTCAGGCCAGCATGGGCTCCCGATCTCAGATTGATCAATTCTGCCGAAGTTCGATTCAAGGACCGCAAACATGAAACCCGCTTCTGCATTCCTCGTTCTGCTGATCATCATCGGCTGCAGCGAAACTCCGCCGCAGTCAGGAGGAACAGCTCAGCCAGCGGAACAGACGTCATCGAAAAAACCTCGCGTCGCGCTGGTCATGAAGTCGCTGGCGAACGAATTCTTTTCAACGATGGCCGATGGAGCGACCAGTTATCAGCAGCAGCATGCGGAAGAATTCGGTCTGATCGTCAACGGCATCAAAGACGAACGGGACCTCAGTCGGCAGGTGGCTCTTGTCGAGGAAATGGTGGCCAGCGGGGTGGACGCCATCGTCATCGCACCCGCCGATTCCAGGGCTTTGATTCCCGTGCTGCGTCGAGCTCAGAAGGCCGGCGTCGTGATTGTGAATATCGACAACAAACTGGACGCTCAGATCCTGAAAACAGAACAGGTGACCATTCCGTTTGTGGGGCCCGACAACAGGGCAGGGGCGAAGAAGGTGGGCGACTTTCTGGCAACTCGGCTGACGTCCGGAGATTCCGTCGCCATTCTGGAAGGCATCCGCACATCATTCAACGGGCAGCAGCGACGGAAAGGCTTTGAACAGGCCATGCAGTCCGCAGGCATGAAGATCGTCGATGGTCAGTCGGCCGAATGGGAAATGAGTCAGGCCAATACCATTGCCGCGTCGATGCTGAGCGAACATCCGGAAATCAAAGCCATTCTGGCGGCGAATGACAGCATGGCTCTGGGAGCCGTCGCCGCTGTGAAAGCCGTGGGACGAACAGGCGACGTGCTGATTGTCGGCTTCGATAATATCACTGCCGTTCAGGAAGCGATTCGGGAGGACAAAATTCTGGCAACCGCCGACCAGCACGGCGATCAGCTGGCCGTGTTCGGGATTCAGGCCGCGCTGAAGATGCTGAGTTCGACAGACAATGCGGCTCCGGCAGATGTCGAAACTCCGGTAGATCTCATCACTCGCGAAGTGCTGGACCAGTGACCACCGCGGAACCCGTGCTGCTGGACGTCCGAAACATCAGCAGGACCTTCGGGGCGGTGACGGTCCTGGACAGCTGCTGCCTGCAGATTGCCGCCGGAGAAATTCATGCGTTGCTGGGAGCCAACGGAGCCGGCAAGAGCACTCTGGTCAGCATCATCGCCGGGTTGATTCCACCCACAGTCGGCGAAATGACGCTGTCCGGGCAGCTGTACGCGCCTCGCGATAAACAGGCGGCGGAACACCTCGGAGTTCAGATTGTTCAGCAGGAACTGAACCTGATTCCAACGCTGACCGTGGCCGAAAATCTGCAGCTGAATCGATTGCCGCACCGCTGGGGAATCGTCAATCGCCGTGAACTGCATGAACGAGCTCGAGCGGCACTGAACCGATTTCACCTGCACGACATTCCGACCGATCTGCCGCTGGGACAGCTGGGAATCGGACACCGACAGCTGATTGAAATTGCCGCTGCGCTTGACCGACAGTGTCGGCTGCTGATTCTGGACGAACCCACAGCAGCACTGACCGCAGGTGAATCGGAAACTCTGTTCGCTCATCTGAAACATCTGAAAACCGAAGGCGTCGGCATCATCTACATCAGTCATCGTCTGGACGAAGTGGCAGCCATCAGCGACAGGGTGTCAATTCTGCGTGATGGTCGTGTTGTCAATTCGGGGCCGGCGAATGAACTGAACGCCGAAGAGATGGTTCTTCGGATGTCAGATGTTCGACAGTCGTCATCGAAGTCGGATGGTGCAAAGTCATCTGTCACCGACCGAGCTGCAATGACCGTGGCACACCTGAGCTGCGGGCCGGTGCGGGATGTGTCCTTCACGGTTTACCAGGGAGAACGTCTGGGCATCGCCGGACTGGTCGGTTCCGGGCGAACAGAACTGCTGCGAGCCATCTTTGGCGCGGACACGATGGAAGCGGGCGAGGTCATACTGCCGGAACGTCCGGCGCGCAGATATCAGCATCCGTCCGACGCTGCTTCCGATGGAATCGCCATGCTGACGGAAGACCGCAAGGCGAACGGACTGCTGCTGCCGTCAGCCATTCGCAGCAATATTTCACTCAGCTCCATCAGCAGGCAGTTTTCGCGGTTTGGGCTGATACGGCAGCAGCAGGAAGACGATGCCGCGGAAACGATTGTTCATCAGCTCGACATTCGCTGCACAGGAATTCAGCAGCCTGCCGAACAGCTCAGCGGAGGAAATCAGCAGAAAGTCGTCATGGGCCGCTGGCTGGTGCGTGATGCAGACGTTTTTCTGCTGGACGAACCAACACGCGGGATCGACGTGGCTGCCCGGCGACAGATTCACCTGCTGCTGCAGTCTCTGGCTCAGACCGGGAAAGCCCTGGTCATCGTCAGCAGTGACACCAGCGAACTGCTGGAGATCTGTGATCGCATTCTGGTCATGTCCGGCGGACAGCTGACCGATGAAATTCGCCGACCGGAATCTCGGGGAACAGGTCTTCCCCCGGACCGAGCCAGTGACTGGACCGAAGACCGCATCAATCGCGCTGCTTTTCAACGCCCCCAGCGGCAGACATTGGTACCAACGGGCAAAGCATCATCATGAAACGCAGTCTTGTTCAATACACCGGACTGATGGGTGTCCTGCTGCTGTTGATCATCATCTTCAGTCTGCGCAGTGAGAATTTTCTTCGAATCGCGACGCTGATCACGATTGCCAATCAGATTCCGGATCTGACTCTGGTCGCCGTGGGCATGACACTGGTTCTGATCGTTGGAGGCATTGACCTTGCCGTCGGATCAGTGCTGGCGCTGTCATCAGCCGTGATGGGCGTTCTGATGGTAAAGACGGGCTGGTCGGTCTGGCCGGCAGGCATGGCGGCGATTCTGACCGGACTGACCTGTGGCCTGTGCAGCGGATTCGTCAGCGTCGGTTTCCGAATTCCCTCGTTCATTGTGACGTTGGGCATGCTGGAAATTGCTCGAGGCATCACAAAACTCGTCACAAACAGCCAGACCCAGTACATCGGTTCGGCCGTCGAATTTATTGGGGAACCCCTGCCTGTGATCCTGCTGTCGCCCGCCTTTCTGGTCGCAGCGGCGGCGGTCGTCGCGGGCCAGTTCCTTTTGTCCCGCACCGTCTTCGGACGCTACTGCGTCGCCATCGGTACCAATTCGGAAGCCGTCCGCATGGCGGGAATCCGCACGGCCCCGCCCGCCATTGCAGTGTTTGCTGTCAGTGGCTTTTTGTGCGGACTTGCAGGAATCGCTCAGACCGCGCGACTGTCGAGTGCCGACCCAAACGCGGCCGTGGGACTGGAACTGTCGGCCATCGCGGCGTGTGTGATCGGCGGAACCAGTCTGAACGGAGGGCGGGGCAGCGTCATCAGTTCATTCCTGGGCGTACTGATTATCTCTGTGCTGCAGACCGGCCTGGCACAGCTGGGAGTCTCAGATGCCAACAAACAAATCACCACCGGAGCCGTCATCATCGTCGCCGTGATGCTGGACGCCATCCGCACGCGCCGTGTTCATCGGAAATGATTCGCGTCCTGAGAACATCGCTTGAGAATATCGGGGATGCAGCAGCAAGTTTGCGACTGACCTGTGTGGCACTGGCGGATCCAGTGCCACACGGTTTGAACGTCCGAGCAAAGCCGCACGTTCGCTGATGCTTTTTATGCGCAGCGCATCCCGGCTGAGCGTGATGGCAACATTGGCGCCGACTTTACAGGCTGATGGAAGATCGCTGGCTGGCCAGTTCCAGCATGAAGTCCTGAATTCGGTGAGCCATCTCCTGTCCGTTCGGAGCCAGACCGGCCATGATCATGGCGTTGGCATACAGCTGTTGTCCGCACTGCTGAATGAACGCTCGGTTGTCGTCGTTGACGGCAATTTCTGACAGTCGCCTGATCAGCGGAGCATCGGGATTGATTTCCAGAATCATCTTCGCCATTTCGAAGTCCGGCACGTTCACCTGCAGCACCTTCTGCATCGTGGTGCTCTGAGCCCCCTTTGCATTCACCAGACAGCAGGCACTTTCCGTCAGACGTTCAGATTTTCGCACGTCCTCGACAGCATCTCCCAGACTCTCCCTGATCACGGACAGCAGGTTGCCGAATCCACCGGGCAGATCATTCGCGTCCGGTTTGGTTTCGCTGCTGTCATCTGTTTTTGAACTGTCGGTGCTGTCGTCAGATTCCGGAAGCTTCAGATCAGCCGAATCCACACACACGATATCGCGATCATCGAAGCTGTGCAGAGTTGACAGGACGTACTCGTCAACAGGGTCGGTCAGAATCAGAACTTCCAGGTTCCGCTTGCGGAAGATTTCCAGATTGGGGTCTCGCAGAACAGCATCCCGACTGGTGCCGGTAGCAAAGTAAATCTGCTTCTGCCCTTCGCCACAGCGTTCCACGTATCCCGCCAGTGACACAAGGTCGCCTTCAGCCGTGGAACTGGTTGAGCGAAACCGCAGCAGTTTCGCCAGCCGATCACGGTTGTCGAAGTCTTCGCCGATCCCTTCTCTCAGCACACCGCCAAATTCGCCGTAGAACTTTTCATAGGCGGATTTGTTTTCTGCTGAAAGCTCGTCCAGATGTTCGAGCACCTTTTTCGTAATGACCTTTTTCATCTTACGAAAGACGGTGTTGTCCTGCAGAGCTTCGCGGGAAACGTTCAGCGGCAGATCCGAAGAATCCACGATGCCCCGCAGAAATCGCAGATAGTCCGGCAGAAGATCGCGGTTGTTGTTCTGCACCAGTATACGTTTCGCACACAGATTCAGACCGTGTTCCATTTTCCCGAAGCCCATCCGTTCCAGATTGGCATCAGGACAATACAGAATGCTGTGAAACTGAAACGGTGAATCGGCTGTCAGGTGCAGATGCCACAGAGGCTTGCCACCGGGGAAATGGGTGAGGTATTCATAGAACTGCTGATACTGTTCATCGGTGACACTGCTTTTGGGCTCCACCCAGATCGGCGTCTGGTTGTTGATGTGCTTTTCACCGAGCATGATCGGGTGCGGCACAAATGTGGAATACCGTTTCAGAATGTATTCCAGCCGTTCCGGGGTCGAGAATTCATCCAGATCCTTTTTCAGGTGCAGATGAATTTCCGTTCCGCGCTCAGGGCATTCGTCCGCTTCGCCGATCGAAAAATTCCCGTCCCCGGTGGATTCCCAGACCCAGCCGGAGGATTCCGTCACGCTGCGGGTTCTCACCTCGACGCGTTCGGCCAGCATAAACGCCGAATAAAAACCCACGCCGAACTGTCCGATCAGCGACACGTCTCCCTTGTTCTCAGTTTCTGCAGCTTCTGGAGAAACTCAAGGCTTCCGCTGTGAGCGATCGTGCCAGGTTGCGAACCAGTTCTTCGAGTCATCCCGATTCCGTTGTCAGCGATGATCAGCAGATTCTCTTCTTTGCGGGGGTGATCGTGATGTGCAGATTCTTCGCGTCAATCGACGAATCCATCAACGCTGCGTGCCGCAGTTTGTCCAGTGCATCCGAAGCATTTGACACCAGTTCCCGGATAGCGATTTCACGATTCTGATACAGCGATTCGGACAGCAGATGCAGCAGCCGACCTATTTCGGCCTGAAATGCGAACTGTTCTTTGGGTGCTTCGGTCATGATCTGATATCCCTGAAATACAAAACGGGGTTTCAAACTCGGGTGAGCCCAGCCAACACGAACTCACTGACATCGGCCGGGCATTGTACGCAGGCTGCCTGCCGGAAAAAGGGCACGTCCGACTTTGCCGCAAAGTTGCCGCGACTGATGACGTTCCGAAGAATTTTCTCGTCCGAATCCGAACGATTCCGGGATGCATCCCGCATCAATCGGCGGCGGTGCTGCATGACACGGGAAGGCGGCTTTCCGGCTTTGATCAGAGCGGCCATCTGCTGCAGGGCAGGGCGGCTGTGATTGAAGAAACTGCGGTATCCAGCACACAGATAATTCAGCCCATCATCGCCGTCAGGAGTTCTCAAAAAGCGGTTTTTGGGACATTCCCCGTTGCTGCAGGACTTCGCATTTCCGGCAATGCGTCGGCAAAGTCGACTGTTTGGACCTGCCGAAAGCGGCCTGACGTTCGAATTGACCAGATCTTCCAGAGGAATCACCTGCCAGATTTCCCAGCAGATGCTGCTCATCCACAAAATGATCACAGCTGTAAACATCGCCGTTATGTTCAGCGGCAGAGCTCGACCGCGAATCTTCCAGGAGCACACTGGCGATGGCTCCACTCAGCCAGGCCCAGTGCGCAGTCCAGAAGATCTGCACGAAGACTCGGCCGACGTCTCTTGAATCCACTCATCAAAAACGCCACACAGAAAACGACCAAACTGATCCGGGAGCACGCTGCGGGAACTGACAGCCGTTTCCGCAGCATCAAATTCCACGCAGCCCGCCACATAGTGACCTTCCGCATGTCGCCCGATACCTGAACGCTCCACCACCACCGGAATAAACTGCGAAATCGGCAGCCGGAATCCGCAGATATCGATACGGGCCGCCGTCTGCTGCGTTAATGCGGTTAACGACGACCAGAGCATTGAAGGCCACGCCGGGCTTCTTGAGCCGACGCAAAGCCGCAACGACTTTCTGATGAGTTCCCAGTCCCTGGTGGTCGAGTCGATACGCATCGTGCATCACAGCCGGACCATCAATGGACAGACCGACCAGAAAGTCATGCTTCAGCAGAAATCGACACCAGTCATCATCCAGAAGAATGCCGTTTGTCTGCAGGGAGTTGCGGATCTGCATTCCCGGACGGGCCACCTGCTGCTGAATCTCCAGACAGCGTTCGAAGAAGGACAGGCCCAGCAGAGTCGGTTCGCCTCCCTGCCAGGCGAATGTCACTTCCGGAGTTCCCGGCGGCTGAGCGTCAACGTACTGGCGAATGAAGGATTCCAGACAGCTGTCCGTCATCTTCCACTGTTTTTCGCCAGGATACAGATCTTCCCGGTGCAGGTAGTAGCAATAGGTGCAGTCCAGGTTGCAGATCGGGCCGATCGGCTTGGACATCACATGAAACGGCTCAGGCTGCATCGGGAGTCATATTTTGAGAATTCGCCGGCCGCAGCAGCAGCGCCGCGACGATGATGAACAGCTGAACAACGGCGAAGACCAGCAACGCAAAGGCTCGGCCTTCAGTGAAACCATAAGCATGCAGTCCGGCACTCAGTTCATTGACTCCGAACCATGACCACGCGGTCACGATATTTCCCACCATGGCCAGCACAGCGGTTCCGAAGTCTCGCACCATGCGATCCCAGCGAGCGTGTAGGATGACCGCATTCCACATCACAATCATCATGGCTCCGTTTTCTTTGGGATCCCAGCCCCAGAAACGCCCCCACGAATCATCGGCCCACAGCCCGCCCAGTACCGTCCCGACAAGGCTGAAGAAGACGGCAAAGCACAGAGTTCCATAGACCAGTTTTCCCAGCTGAACAAGGTTCTTCCGAGCGTTCTCTGAACCAAACAGGGAAATAACACAGTACGCCAGACCAAGTGCTCCGGCCAGAAACGTCGTGGCGTATCCGAGCGTAATGCAGACCACATGTGTGGCCAGCCAGAAGGTTGTATCCAGCACAGCCTGCATGACGCCCATGGTGTCGCCTTCGTCCAGAGCCAGATAATGAGCAATCATCAGAGTTCCGGCTCCGACCGCGGCGCCCAGCAGATTGCCGATGCTGTGCTTCATCATCGCTTCAATCACGAATGCTCCCAGAACCACGGCCCAGCCGATGAAGATGGCAGATGAATACAGATTGGTCACCGGTGGTCGTCCGGAAATCACCATCCGCATGACCAAAGCCGCTGAATGCAGAACAAAGGCCAGTCCCATCAGCCACAGAGCGGATCGTCTGAGTGTTGAGGGCCAGACAATCCAGCTGAAGAACCCCAGAATCAGCACCGTCACATACATGTAGATGGCGATCATGAAGGGTTCCAGAGTATTGAAGAAGCTTTCCAGCTTCACAGTGTCCTGGTTCAGGTGCGGCAGGTTGCCCGACGCCAGATAGCTGCGATAGTCCTGCACAGTGGAATTGAACAGTTCTGCATCCGCTGACTGCCAACCAGCCATGATCGCGAGTAATGAATCTGTTCCCCTGGCGATTGCCGTCGCACTGTCCGAACCATAAAGCATGCCTCCGGCACGTTCTTCCAGATCGTCCAGAACATCGGTCACCAGCTCGGGGCGAATTCTGGCGGCAGCGACCACCTGCAGATCTTCTTCAGAAGCCTGTTCCAGCACTTCTGCCGCAGTCGCTCCGGCTTTCGCCTGACCGATAAGTTTCAGCACGCCTCCCAGAAACGGATCCTTCGCAGCCAGGGACACGGAAGCGTCCTGAGCTCGCAGACGAACGGCCTCGTCGGTTGGTGCAGTCGCTCCCTCCGTCATGGGCGTTTTCAGAATCTGAAGAGTCCCCTCAATCGTATTCGTCAGCATTTCCTTTGGCAGGGACTTCGTGAGATAGTCCACGGTGTCTTCGCGGTTCTTCAGGCCCGCTCGAGTCAGCGCCTGAGATGCGTTTCGAAGGTGTCCGGCGACGGGCAGCGACTCCCATGATTTCTGAGCGTCTTCGGAGCCCGTGGGGACACTTCGCACCGCATCGTTGCCTTCTTCACTGATCGCCGCCTGAGCACTCTGCAGGGTCGCCCACAGGTCGCCGTCTCCCGTCGGCATGTGAAACGCGGCCTGCAGTCCCCGAATCCGACTCATCGTGCCGAACAGTGACAGAACCTGCCGCTGCACCTGACTCATTCGAGCATCCTGACCCGCCCGCTTCAGCTGCTGAGCTTCCTGGAATGTCTGGTGCATGTCCGGAAAGTTGACCAGAATCTCTTCCATCGAAAATGTCAGCCCCGTTCGCTTTTCCAGATCCAGCAGCGACAGCAGCTGGTCGTTATCAATTCGGATGACTCGATGACGTTCGGCCAGATCCGGCCGAGCGGCCATGTCCAGCAGCCAGCGAACGGCCGGCATCCGAGCCACCATGACATCCCGCAGTCGCAATTCCACGGCTTCGCGGCCGGACGAAGTCAGTTTCATGACGTGCTCAATCCACTGGGAATATTCGCCTGAAAAATCCTTCAGCGAATCTTCCGTGACGGACGGCCAGTACTTCTGAATTCGAGCAATCAGCTTTTCCCGCCGTTTAGGCTCATTCAGTTCCGTTTCGCTGAGTTCACCCTGAAACGTTGACTTGTGGGATGCCATCAGCAGTTCGCCGCGAGCCACAGAATCAATCGGCTGAGCTCGGCCCCTCCATGCCACCGGCAGCTGAGCAAACGCATACAGATTCATGGCTCCCGGAACCGGTTTCGGCGGACGAGCCTTGCTGCCCAGCCAGGCTGCAAACAGCAGCACAATCGCCAGCGGAACCAGAGTTCCCCATTTCGATTTCGTTTCTGATTCGTCCCGCGATTCAGACACCGAAGCTGCGGTCGCAGCAGGACGCCGCAGAGCCTCGGGCAGGCTGGATTCTCCCGAGTCCGGTGGAGAATCGGCAGCAGGCGATCCCGATCGATCCAGACGATGCAGGAAGCGAAACAGCGTCGATCCGAACTGAGCAAACATTCCGACGGCTACAATCATGCAGGCAATGTACGGCAGCATCCAGCCGGTATTTCGGACCACGGAAATCGCCGACGCTTCACTGCCATCCGGCAGCGGAATGTAGTTGGTCTGGTAAAACGTCTGGCCCCGGTAACGCAGAGGGTTGTTCATCCACAGTGTGAACTGATCCTTTTCCCCCGTGGAATCATCCGTAATCTCGATCGTCGATCGATAATCTTTCGGAGTCGCCGTGCCGACATAATTCGTGCGACTGACATCCAGCAGCCGCACATGGAAGTCGTTGTATGTCCGTTCAAAGCGAAGATAGAACTCATAATTGCTGTCGTTGACCAGCGTCTGTTCCGCAATCGGTACGTTGCGGAATTCATTCACATCCTGAGAACACAAGAGAGATGCCACCTCTTTGTTCTGCTGATCCAGAATGGCAAAACGGACGGAACTGATGTCCTGCCGGTCATCCATCCCGGTCACGGGAGCCAGTTCTTCAGAAAGAGCGAATCGTCCGAGACCCGCCGACGTTCCGGCTTCACCGGGCAGCAGCGGTCGCAGCTGGCTGTTGCGATGAAAACTGTCGACTCGAATGGCAAACGGAAGGTCTTCCGAACGAAGGATCCGGTCCTGCTCATCGGAAGCAGCGCCGGCCCGCGCCAGTCGCGCTTCCGGAATCACAACGACGTGCTGCTGATCTCCGTCGCGATGGACAATGGCCAGCTCACGCATCCGTGAGTCGCGCATGTAGGTGACTGTTTCGCCTTCCTTCATCTGCAGCATGTTTTCCTTGGCTGTCATTCCGACCTGAAGTTCACTGATCATCAGCAGAGCAACGCCGAGGTGAATGACGGCAATTCCGCCGCGCTTTTCAAACAGCAGGTTACTGCCGATCAGCAGCACAACGGCACACGCCGTGCCCTTCAGCAGCTGCCACAGAATTCTCATGGAGGAAAGGTTCAGCCGAGCCGCCTCGCCGCCAATCAGAAAATACACCAGCACCGCCCCCAGAGTCGCACCGGTTCCGATGAGCAGAGTTCGTTCCATCTTCGACGGCGACCGACCCCAAATGCCGTTCGCCAGAGGAACGATCGCCCCGACGGCCAACACACCCAGCATCAGATACCAGACTCGAATCGGAGACAGCACGCCCTGACCATATTCCACCCCGGTCTGCTGATTACCCGTCCAGACCACGAGTCCGGTCAGCAGAGCTCCCAGAATCAGGACAGTCACGCCCGCGATCAGACGTCCGCCTCGCACCCGAACCCGGAATCGCAGAGCGTGAGCGGCCACCAGATTCGCCAGCAGAATCCAGCCGATCGTCCAGCCTCCCGGAAACGGCAGATAACGCAGAGCTCCCAGCTGATTGAAATCCCAGTCCACCAGTGACGGGAACAGTGACGGCGGAAACAGATCCTGAACATCAATCCACGCGACAGCCGTGCGAAAGTACTGATCGACAATCAACCAGACGTCGCGTCGAGCCTGAGCGAGACTGCCCACAAACACGACAAACATGCCCATCAGAAACATGACACATGTCAGCTTCATTGAACTGAGCAGTTCCAGACATTTCAGCAGCACAGAAGACAGACCGGCCTCCAGGTCGGCCGCTTTCTGAGGTGAATGGGATGCTGATGGCAGTGTGGTTGTGGACATTGGAAACCTCACAGTCAAAGAATGAGGCAGTGCCTCAGACCAATCGAACTCACACTCGGATACACGGCACTGTCGCGGCGAACAGCAGGTTCATGCAGAGCACCGTTTCAGGGAAGTGTCGTCGTGAAAATCATGTGGTGTCAGGCTCCGGCTTGCGGAACCCAGACCGGAATCATTCGGACTGAACATGAACAGATTCACAGAATGTTCGGAAGCTGTCCGCCTGGCTGGCCACGACGGATTTGGGCCCTCGAAACTTGAAGACCCACAGGCTGCCTTCCCAGGGAAACATCATCCCCAGAATCGTTTCTGTCGCACCCTGAAAGTCAACATAGGTGGCTTCGATATTGCCCAGCTTCAGGACTTCGGTATCCGCCATGGGATCTGCATTTTCGTCCGGCTGAATCCCGATCTGCCCGCGCCAGCGATTCAGTTGTGAGACCAGCCCCATGCCCAACGACACATCACTGACCGTGATCCGAGCCGTCCGTCCCTCGAAACTGACATCCCAGGCAACTTTGCTGAATTCGTCGTTCCGCCCCATCGTCCATTGTTCCGGAGTCACCCACTCAAACGGAATCGGCGCGAACTCGCCCTTCAGGACATCACTGGTAACGACTTTTTCTGATTCAACCGGCACGGTGTAGCTGCGAATGGGCGGTTCAGTACCGCAGCCGCAGCAGATCAACAGACCGACCATCAACAGGCAGGGCTTGCGCTGGCGGAAAGCAGAAAGGCGATGCCGCAGTCCGTGGACACCGCGACAATCTGAGTTCAGAGGCATATCGCCGCAAACTTTTCTTCTGGAAGACAACAGAAAGGAAGAAATGCAGGAGGGAACGGTTGCTGACAGCCGGACTTCAGGTCCCCGCGAGGACCCGCTCCAGCAGTTCAGGCCGTTGTCGCGGTGGGTGAGCATCCAACTCAGAAAACCGCGATTAATGGACGATTTTTCCGAGAGGTGAACGAGAGCGTTCCGAGTTGACAGCTCAAATGAGCCGAACAACCTGCCCGCGTTCCGAGCCGATTATACGGCTTCAGCAGCTGAAAACCACAATCAACGCCACCCGGCCTCCGAAACCCACATTTCCGGACCACGATTCCGAAAATTGGTGGGGCCGACCCGTCCGGATGGCTTTGCAACCCTCCATCCTGCGGAAATCTCCCCGCTTCTCGTTGAATGACAGGTATCACGCTCTTGTCATTGTAGCAGAGCGTGACCTGGACTCACTTCCCGGGCGCAGCATCCGGCCCCGGGACCATGACCATCCAGCCGACCCGAAAGCGGTCTGTGACCATGCCGTAGCACGGTGACCAGAACGTCTGACACAGCGGCATGTCGACCGTGCCTCCATCGGCCAATCCGTTGAACAGTCGATGCGCTTCAGCTTCCGCTGGAGCCATCAGTGTCAGACGAAAGCCATCGAACCGGGAGGTCTCATCGCAGCCGTCGGACGCCAGAATCACTGCATCGCCAATCCGAAACGAACTGTGCATCACTTTGTTTTCAAAACCCGCCTGCAGTTTTCCATCGGGCACCGGCACCGGACTTTCGCTGAATCGCAGAACCATCTCGACAGTTGCTCCCAGAGCTTCCTGATAGAACTTCAGGGCTTCATCGCAACGACCACTGAAAAACAGATACGGCTGGACAATGACATTTGACATCAGATGTTCTCTCCATGGGCACTGCCCAAGTTCAAATCGAGCTGTCGCGACGGAACACAGCTTCGTCGCTCAGATGCGACACCCACACTGCGCGAGCGTCATGTTTGACTGCCACGCAGTCAACGAAACCAGGTTCAGGGAACAGCGACTGTAGGTTAGGCTCCCGCCTGACAATCCGATCTGTCGGAGCCAAATCCAACAGAACGAACGGCAGATTCAGACAGAATCGGGAATCGAGGGTTCAACCAGCAGCGCCAGCTGAGCAAGTGATTCCTGCCAGCCGGCGTAGCAGAACTCAGTCGGAATCATCTCGGGGATGCCTTCCTGCACGATCTCAAGTTCTGTCCCGCACATGACGGTTCGCAGATTCACCGTCACACTCATCCTGCCGGGCAACTGCGGATCATCAAAGCTGTCGGAATAGCGGATCTTTTCGTTGGGAACCATTTCCTCATAAGTCCCGCCGAAGGATTCCACTTTGCCGGTTCCGAAGTTGATAAAGGACATCCGGTACTGACCTCCGACTTTCTCGTCGCTGCTGTGGACGACGCCCACAAACCCATACGGCGGCATCCATTTCGCCCGCGCATGCGGATCAAGAAATGCTCGATAAACGCGTTCCGCGGGGGCCTTCAGCACACGATGCAGCCGCACGATTCCTGTCGATCCGGACATTGTTTTCCCCTGAAAAAACAGAAAATCCACCGTCCTTCTCGGACGGTGTTCCCCGATAGTCGACGGACGCACGTTCATTTCGACATCGACTTTGAAAAATCTTCATTTGACATGGCAGGTGCCGGCTCCGACCGAAAAAAACGCCGGCAGCCACGAAGCGAGATCCGGAAGAGATCACGGTTGCGGCTGCAGTTTCAGAATGCGGTTCTGACTGCTGTCGACAACGTACAGAGCTCCGTTCTGCCAGCAGACACCATGCGGATGTGAAAGTTTCAGATGAGGGTCTCCGTGGGAACGTCCAAGGATTGTTGTCACCTTTTGAGTGTCGGGATCGTACCTGCGAATCACGGCGTTCTCGTCGTCGGCAATGTACACGCGGTCCTGATCATCCAGGCACAGGTGCTTGGGAGCACCGAATTCCGCTTTCAGAGCCGAACCATCCCGATCGCCTCGACGTCCGGTGCCCGCAACGGTGTGGATCGTGCCGTCGGACCGCACGACTCGCAGCGCATTTCCGCCGCGTTCCAGGACATAGACCTGTCCCTGAGAATCGGCAGCGACGGCGCGGGGGTCCTGCAGCGGAGCCTGAGTGGCCGGAGTTCCGTCTGTCGGTGTTCCCTTCTGCCCGTTGCCGGCAATCGTCCGGACCACACCTGAAGTCAGATCGATGGACCGAATGCGGCGATTCTTCAGATCCGCCACAAGGAGCTGATCTTCCGCCGGGGTCAGACTGATGCACATGATGAAATCGAACTCAGCATTCACGGCCGGTCCACCGTCTCCTGCATAGCCCGCGGCTCCGGTTCCGGCGATCGTGGAAACAGTGCCTGTTGAGCCGTCAATTTTTCTGACTCGATGATTCCAGCTGTCAGCGATGTAGATGTCACCGTTCTTCGTCACGGCACAGTTGTGCATGCCGTTGTACGTGGCGTCGGCAGCCGGGCCGCCATCGCCGCGAAAACTTTCCGACCCATCGCCGGAAATCTTTGTCAGACTTCCGTCGACATCTCGCCGGTGAACGCGACCTCCTTCCAGTTCCACAATGACCATGCGCTCCTGAGGATCGAAATCTAATCCAAACGGACGTTTCAGCGGACTGCCGGCGGGGTCCCAGTCGCCACCTTCAGCTTTGGTGCGGCCTCCGATAACCAGCTCAACACCGCCAGGCTCGTCGGCCCCGGCGAAATCAACGAACAGCAGGAATTGCAGTGGAATCAGCAGAACCAGACCGCAGAAACGTGGAAACATGGCATAGACTTCCGCAAACGAAGGTTGAATCGGTACCCGCAGTACCACCGCTGAGGATAACCTGGTTTGACCGACGAACGTAGCGACCGGCTTTCGGAACGACGGCACTGTTCACAACCGGTGAACGACGACCTTCGAATCAGACTTTTCTTCCTTCCCGCTCATGATCCATGACTAATCCGGATCCGAACAATTCCACAATCGATCCCTACGCCGTGAAGTGGCGGTGGTTGATGGCCGGTCTGCTGCTGGTGGCCCTGATTGCCCGGTTGTCCGCAGCCGTGATGGTGGAACGAAAGGTTCAGGCCGAAGGACGCCGGTTTCTGATCGAAGGAGATGCCGACGGCTACTGGGAACTGGGTCAGGATATCGCCGCCGGACGAGACTATTCGCTGTACGAACCTCCACGAAGAATTCTGCGAGTCCCCGGGTTTCCTCTGTTGCTGGCAGCATCCATTCGAATGTTTGGAAACAGCATCCTCGCGGCAAGATTCCTGCTGGCCGTCGTTGGAACCGGCTGCTGCTGGCTGACCTATCTGCTCGGAAGCAGGATTCACATGCGACGCACAGGCTTCTGGGCGGCTTGCTTTGTTGCCATTCATCCGTTGCACATCGGAAACAGCGTCCTGATTCTTTCAGAAACGTGGTTCACGTTCGCCATGCTGCTCAGCCTGCTGGCCCTGACACGATTGATTAACGGACCGATCAGACGCAGGAACCCCGTCGCAGCTTCTGGAGCCAGCGCATGCCGGACAGACTCTTCCAGCGATGCTGCTTCGAATCCCTGTCACAGATGCGTGAAGCAGCAGATGCTGTGGGCACTGATCGCCGGTCTCCTGACAGGAGCAGCCGTGCTGATCCGCCCGGGTTACATTCTGTGGCTGCCAATCGCCTTTCTGGCGGTGCTGCTCATCGATCGAAAACGTCCCGCAAACGCCACCGGTGAAAACATGTCCGACCTGAACGGGCTTTCGCTGAAACGTCGACTTCTGCTTGCGGCAACACTGGCCACGGGATGTCTGCTGATCATGCTGCCGTGGGCCATCCGCAATTACGGGCTGACTCAGCACATCGTCCTGACGTCTTTGTGGTCGGGGCCGAGCCTCTACGATGGCCTGAACCCGGACGCGGATGGCACCAGTAACATGCGGTTCTTCGACGACGAATTTGTCATGAAGTCCATGTCAGAATTTGACATGAACCAGCACTACAGGCAGCGAGCTCTCCGGTTCGCGACAGAACATCCCGGACAGACAGCGAAACTGGCCGTGGCCAAAGCCGCCATTTTCCTCAGCCCCCTGCCAAACACGCTGAAACTGAACAACCGGGTAGCCTCGGCAATCTGTGCAGTATTGACAATTCTGTTATTCCTGATGGCAGCGGCGGGAATTGCCGCCAAACAGTGGGATTCGGCAGGCCTGCTGGTGACAATCGCGCCCTTCCTGCTGTTTCTGCTGGTTCATATGGTCTTTGTGAGCTCAATCCGATATCGTTTCCCTGCCGAATTTCCGCTCGCCGTGATGGCCGCCATTGGATGGCGACAGACGGTTCTGAGCGGTCGTTTGGGACGCCGTCACGGGATGAAAAGCTCCGGAGGCGGATCAGAGGTCTGACGTTCGTTAAATGCATGGATGCATGAAGTCTCCGTCTGTCTTGAAGTGGATGATCAACCTGACGCTGCTCGCGATTCTGATTGCGGGTGCCGTGGGGATCTATTTCTGGAAACACAGCGACGAACTGGCTCGCCGGCAGGTTCAGGTGCAGTTTGAACAGCTGGCACCGGAACTCAAACTCATTCTGGGATCCGCTCAGCTTCACGGTGCTGACGGAGTTTCGTTTCGCGACGTCGAAATCCAGGAACGAGCAACATCGCGACCACTGTTTCGAGCTCGGGAACTGCACATCGACATCAATTCTGACCAGCTGCTGAACGATCAGCAGCTGCAGGTCGAACATGTGCGACTGAAGTCGGCGGATATCCTGCTGACGCGAATGGAAGACGGTCGCTGGAACTGGCAGCAATACTCATGGCACCTCCCGGAAAATCGCGCCGGAGGACTTCCGCAGATCGATCTGCAGGACGTCCGCATTCAGCTGACTCTTCAGCACGGACACGGCATTCCCGCAGCTCATCTGCTGGTCACCAGTCCGCAAATGCAGGCCGTGCCCACATCGAGCCATGGGTTCGATTTTGACGGCGCCATCACGCTCCCGGGAGCCGGACTGCTGAAACTCGGCGGCATGGGTGACCTGATGACAGGAGACTGGCAGCTGGGCGGAAAGCTCACGGACGTTCAGGCCAGTGAACAGCTGATGGACCTGGCACGAGCGGCGAATCCGGGACTTGAAAACCAACTGCAAATGCTGGATGCAGCCATCGAAAAAGCTCTGCCTCAGCAGGGATCTCAGACGGCCGCTGCTCCGGGAGCCGCACTGCAGATTGGCAGTAATTCCCGAGTCGCCGTGCAGTTTCTGGGTCTGCTGGACATCAACTTCAACGCGTCCGGCAACCGCAATTCGCCAATTCCCGATTTTCAGTTGCGAGTCGGTATCCGGAATGGTCGGCTGGCATCCGCAGCTCTGCCGCTGCGTCTGAACGGAGTCACCGCCAGCCTTTACCGGGACAATCAAAACATCGAGTTCCGTCTGGACGACGCCGAAGGTGACGGCGCGAAGATTTCCGGCAACCTGCTCATTTCTCACGAACCGGGTGCGGGACCGCCCGCGGCGATGTTTCGAGTCGAGCGGTTTCCCGTCAACAATCGACTGCGACCGATCCTTGCGACCTGGCCTCGAATTCTGCGAATCTTTGATTCGTTTTCACCGGAAGGAGTGATCTCCGGGCAGGGTCGCCTTGTGCAGCAGACAGATGGCCGCTGGAAGCCGGTCGACGTGACAGCCGAGATTCATCAGGGCACGGCCGTCTATCATCGTTTTCAATATCCTGTTCAGCAGCTCGCCGGAACGATTCGCCAGGTCTCCGCCGAAACGGAAGGGCAGGTTCCTGAACTGCCACAGTTCACCGCTGACGACCTGCTGCTGGAACTGAACGTTCACGGAAAAGTCGGCGATGTGCCGCTGGTGACTGAAGGCTGGCTGAAGAACCCTGGTCCAACGGCTGAAAGTCTGTTCATCTGCAAAGCCGCCGATTTTCCGCTGGACAGCCGATTTCAAAATGCGCTGGAAGACAAACAGCGACGCATTCTGGACAGCCTGAATCTGACGGGGACGGCCACCGGGACACTCAGGTTCTACCGGCCGCCGGGACTGGACCAGATCACGCAGCCGACGTTCGATCTGGACGTCTTCAACGCCACCATGCGATTTGAAAAGTTTCCGTACGACATCACAGATCTCAGCGGTCACGTCATGTTCGACGGAGCACGAAAAAAATGGACGTTTGCCGCACTGCGAGGACGGCATGGTCAGGGACAGCTGACGGCAGAAGGCGTGTTCGAAGGAACGCCCGAACCCGGTGTGCTGGATCTGACCATTCGAGCCCGGCAGGCGGCACTGGACGCGGATCTCTACAACGCTTTGTCGGAGAAACAGCGACGCCTGTGGAACATGGTCGCTCCGGAAGGCTTCTGTGACCTGACAACTCAGATTCACTGGACGGCCAGTCCCGGACAGTCCGCAGTTGTGAGTTTTCCTCAGTCTGAACCGGTGCGAATCTATAACACAAAGATTCGGCCGCAGCCGTTTCCGTTCAATATGCTGGTGCAGGAAGCGACGCTGTTCTACGACCCGAATGATCCTCGAAACGCCGGAACTCAGCACTGTGAAATTCTGTCGTTCCACGCGCTGCACGATGACTCGCCGATGAAAGCCAGCGGATGGCTGGAAGCCAAGCCGGATGGCGAATGGCAGGTCCATCTGAATGAAGTGTCCGCAGAAGACCTGAATCCGGATGAACATCTGCGAGCCGCTCTGCCGCCTTCCTGGCGCGAAGCACTGAATCGGATTCACGAGCAGGGAACTGTTTCCGTCGCAGATTCACAGATTGACTTTCGAGGCGATATGACCGGCCAGCGCAGCACAACGGCTCGCTGGAACATGAACCTGCTGCTGCGCGACTGCACCATTGACGCCGGTCTGGATGTCAGTCATGTGTATGGTCAGCTGTCCGCTGATGGCTGGTGGGACGGGCTGCATCTGCAGAATACCGGAACCATTCAGCTGGAAACCGCCGAAGTCCTGGACATGCCTCTGACGGGAATTCGAGGCCCCTATTCGATTGATGATGTGGAACTGGTGCTGGGAGCTCGAAAGGTCTTTGAACCCAACAGCCCGCTGAACCAGGTTGACCGCTCAACCCGGATGACGGGAGTTGCCTACGGAGGACAGCTGCTGTTTGATGCACGAGTTGACATGCGTGAAGGCGGACAATACCAGCTGGTCACAGAACTCGAAAACGCGCGACTGGAATCTTATGCAGCCCTGCATGTTCCGGATCAGAAGAATCTGCGGGGAGTCGTCGCCGCATGGATGTTCCTGCAGGGCTACGGCGATGAAGAATCCGCCATCACCGGCAGTGGTCAGATGAGAATCAGCCCCGCTGCACTTTACGAACTTCCGGTCATTGTCAAACTTCTGGGGTCTCTGTCCCAGCTGAACCTCAACGTTCAGAACCTGACGGCATTCAACTACGCCATCATGGATTTTGAAGTCCACGACAAAGCCTTCTGGCTGAATCCTGTCGACCTGGTGGGAGAATCGATCAGCTTTCGAGGCCGCGGCAGCGTGGATTTCAGTGGCGCCGTCGATATGGATTTCTATTCCCGGCCTGCTCGAACGCGTTCCCTGTCAATCCCGTTCATCAGCGGAATCTTTACCAACTGGGCGAAGATCGAAGTTCGAGGCACCACAGATCGGCCGCATGTGAAACCTCTGGCCCTGGGTCAGCTGGATGAAGGCATGAAACAGTTCCTGCAGCCATTCAACCCGAATCCTCAGGGCCCCGTTCCGCTGCTGGCGGTCCCTCGGTTCTTACCGCGAACCGAACCGCTGTTTCCCCGAGCTCCGCTGCGGAATACCGGCATGAACCGAGCGGGGCTGCGACAATGACAGTGTTGCGCGGCGCCATCGCTTTCGGCGGTAATCTCGGAGATCCCGAACGCAGTTTTCAGAACGCCTGTCGCCTGCTGGCAACGCACGGTATCAACGTCGATCGAATCAGCAGCACCATTCGCTCGCAGCCCATGGGGCCCGACGCCGGATCGGAATTCTGTAACGCAGCGGCGACATTCCACAGCCCCCATTCGGCTCACCAGCTGCTGCAGATCCTTCATACCGTCGAAGCTGAACTCGGCCGCACCCGCGATCAACACTGGGGACCGCGTACAATCGACCTTGATCTGATCTGCCTGGATCAGCAGGTCATCGATACCCCGCAGCTGGTCCTCCCGCACCCGGCATTCTGGTACCGACGATTCGTGCTGCAGCCTCTGTGCGAAATTGATCCTGACGCCAGACATCCGATTCTGAAGGAATCCAGCCAACAGTTGCTGGATCGACTTCTGAAACGACCACTGACCGTCGCTGTTGATCTTTGTCGGCCTGAAAACTCCCGAGCAGAATCCACCCTCGCAGAATTGAAGCTCGCAATCCGGCAGCAATTCCCTCAGGAAAAGATTCTGATTCAGACGGCAGCCGAAGGCTCAACATCGGATGCTCCCACAATCACGATTCAAGTGGTCCGCGAAGATGGGCCGAGTGAAAACCGTCGTCAGCCGCGGCATGAAAAGGGGCGAATCGTCAGAATCGCTTTATCGTCCGAGAACGTCGTCGAACAACTGATCACGGGCGTCACCAGCGTCATCCAGGCAATGCTCGGATAGCAGTCAGTCAATGACAGTTCCGGCGAGTCACCTGCGTCAGCAGGCGCGCTCCCGCGGGATCAGCTGATCGAAACTGTCAGGCAGGAGTTTGCCCTTCAGTGTTTCCAGCTCTTCGCGGCGCAAACGCTGCCGCTCAGGATGCTGCAGAAGCATTCGTGACCGGGAGATCGAAGGATTTCAGCATCTCCAGACGCTTCGCTTCCTGTTCCCGACGCAGGGCGCGCACCATCAGCCGAACAAGGACAGCCACACAGATGCCGCAGAACACCAGCAGCGGCCATCCGTATCGCAGCTGGCCCTCAACGTGAACAAAAAACGTCCCGTCGGGCCGGACGCCAAAACCGTCGCGAGCATGAAATGCTGCGATCGCGTTGTTTGTCAGATGAAAGGCAATTGCCGGGAAGAGACTACGGCTGTAAACCGCCAGTAGTCCCAGAATCAGCCCCATCAGGGCGGCGTTGAAGGCCTGCTGCGGAATCAGGTGAACAATTCCGAACATCAGGCTGGAAATCACAACTGCAATCCCGAGACGTCCGCCTCGAGCAAGCCCGGACAGAATGAATCCCCGAAAGGCAATTTCTTCGCAGATGGCCGGAGTCACTGCAAACACCGCCACGACCAGCCACGTGGGCAGCTCCGCGTTTGTCAGCAGTTCGTTAATCCGGCCAAGGCCCTCTTCCGGTGGCGGCGGCAGAAAGCCACGATCCACCAGAAAGCTGCTGAACTCAACGCTCAGCGGGTGAGCCAGCACGGCCAGAGCGATCCCCAGCACCATCGACAGCACTGTTGGTTTTCTGAGACGAAACGTGGCTCGCAGACTGGTTGTCAGCAGCAGTCCCATGAAGACTGCCGGGCAGGCGATCATCGTCAGCTGCTGCACAACGGTGACAGTCAGAATCTGTCGACCGGCCTCAGCTGCTGACAGGCTCAGATCCGGCTTCAGGTAGTTCATCGCAATGAACTGCAGCATCAGAATGATGATGAAGCAGAAGGTCGCTTCTGCAAACGCCGGCACCGGTTCTTTGTCCTTCGTCAGACCTATGAACCATTTCCGAACGTCAAACTTCTCAGCCTCCCGAAACAGAACTCCTTCACTGTTGTACAGATCAATTGCCCACCACAGAGCCAGCACGCTGTAGCCAAAACTGGAAATCAGCACCGGAACGGAATATCCCAGCAATTCAGCCGAGTGCGCATTGTTCAGCAGCAGCCCCTTCAGCAGCAGAGCAATGTTGACGACGGGAACGACACTGTAAAGCGGCGTCATTTCCACTGAAGGCGAGAGACAGAACATTGTCAGTCCCATGATCACCATCAGCAGCGGAGTCAGGTAGTACTGACCTTCTTTGGTTGACCTGGCAAAGGTCGCCAGTGCCAGACACAGAGCACTGAACAGCGACGCCAGTGGAATCAGCAGAATCCCCAGCCACAGCAGCGATGAAATTCCCGGCATGGCCAGGCTTCCGCCGCCGCCCAGAGCTCCGCCCATGGCCGACGCCATGTGTCGACCCGTAAACCCCATGCTCAGCAGGTTCATGAGCGCAGTTCCGATGCTGAACATCAGAATCGTGGCAAATTTCCCAAGAACCAGTTCGATGCGGCGAGCCGGACTGATCAGCAGCGTTTCCATCGTGCCGCGTTCCTTTTCGCCTGCCCCCAGATCGATCGCCGGATAAAACGCACCGGTCAGCGTCATGATGACCAGCAGAGTCGGAAACATCTTGCTCCACACATTCGCCGAAACTTCTTCTCCCCGAGCAACTTCAACCCAGGACAGACGAGCCGGATGCTGCAGCTCAGGCCGCAGTGAGGCGTCCGAAAAAATTCGGTCGCGAAGAGAATCCTCCCAAAGCTGCAAAGCTCCTCGAATGCGTGAGAACGCAACTGCGGACTTGTCGTCGGCACTGTTGCGAATGACGTACAGCGAAGGCATTTCCGCTGAGGCTGCGTCGTTTTCCGGTTTCGCCGCCAGTTGTCTGAGTCTGTCAGTGGCGGCGGCATAGCCCTCAGGCACCAGCACCAGCACCTGAACACCGCTGTCTGCGAAGGTGGCACTCAGCTGATCCTGAATCGCTGACAGATCTGCGGCTGAATTCTGTCCCGATGAAGCCTGCTGCAGTTCCTGAAACTTCCGTTCGATCGATCGAGCGGCCTGCAGCAGATCTGCTGACGAACGGCGGCGACCCGGTCGCGGTGATGTGTCAGAATCATCATCAGCATCGGCAGGCCGGTCCGTCACAATCTGCAGCTTTCCGGATTCATCCTTTCCCTGTGAAAACCACTGATCACAAATGCCGTCTTCGTCCAGAAACGCCGGATCCTGAGGCAGCTGATCGGCATTCAGAATCACGACAACGCGTTTCTGTTCGCTGAACGTCAGCATCATTTCCACCACGCCCAGCCCCAGCATGGGGTACAGCAGAACGGGCAGAATGGTGATCATGAACAGTGTGCGACGGTCTCGCAGCTGATCACGGATCTCCCGCATGAAAATATGTCGAACGTTCTTCCAGTTCATCAATGATCACTGCTTCCGCTGCCGGCCAGCAGTTCGTCTTCGCGCTGCTGAATCAGGTCAAAGAAAAGTTCCTCGACGTCATTCTGCTGATGACGTTCAGCCAGTTCGGGCAGAGTTCCCTCATCCACAATCCGCCCCTTGTGAATAACGGCGATGCGGTCACACAGCTTTTCCACTTCACGCATGATATGAGTCGAAAAGATGATGCACTTCCCCTGCTGCTTCAGGGCGGCGACGGTCTGCAGCACATTTCGAGCCACCAGAACGTCCAGTCCGGATGTCGGTTCATCGAAAATAATGACGGGTGGATCGTGAACGATGGTTCGGGCGATCGACACCTTCTGCTTCATCCCGGTCGACATCTTGGACCCCAGTCGATCACGGATTTCGTTCATCTGCAGAATTTCGAAGATCTCTTCGATGCGATCCTGAAGGCGATCCTCGGGAATGCCGTACAGCCGCCCGAAATATTCGACCATTTCACGCGCGGTCATCCGGTCGTAGATGCCCGTATTGCATGACATAAAGCCGATCCGGGCTCGAACGCCTTCCGGATCACGCATGACGTTCACGCCGGCAACTTCGGCAAATCCTCGACTGGGCTTCAGCACGGTGCTCAGGATCCGCAGACAGGTGGTTTTGCCCGCTCCGTTGGGGCCCAGCAGACCGTAGATTTCGCCAGGCCGGACTTCGAACGACACCTGATCCAGCGCCCGAAAGACGCCGTTGAAATCATGGAATTCCTTCGTCAGTCCCTGCACTCGAATCATGCTGTGTCTTATTCGGAAAGAATTCCCAGTGCAGTTCCGCGGCTGGCCAGTCAGTCGGTTGAGGCTGCCGTCAGCCACCCACCGGTGACCGACTGTGAGTCGATTCAGACTGAAATCGCTCCGTCGCACCGGAAACGCGCAACACAGCAGGCCGTCTCAGGTCAGGCTAACATATGCACGGCAGCAGGCGGAAGTTTCCAAAAAACCTCAGCAAGGTTTAGGAATTCAGAATCGGCAGGACCGGCCCAGACGGTTTCTGATCGACGTCTTCCGCATGATCGATGTATTCGTAAAAGACGTTTCGCTGGCGCGGAATGTAACCGGAATTCCGAATGCAGCGGCGGATCGCCTGCAGCGACAGATGATGAACCGTGCCGGCCTGAGACACGACATTTTCTTCCAGCATCAGGCTGCCCATGTCGTTGGCTCCGAATCTCAGAGCCAGCTGGCCGACCTTCTCTCCCTGAGTCACCCATGACGACTGGATGTTCGGCACGTTGTCCAGATACAGCCGACTAACGGCCTGAGTCTTCAGATATTCAAACGCGCCGGCCGGAGCAACGTGATCCAGATCCGTGTTTTCCGGCTGAAAGGTCCAGCAGATAAAGGCTGTAAAACCTCCGGTCTCATCCTGAAGCTGACGCACTCGTTCCAGATGCTCAATCCGTTCGGCCAGTGTTTCCACATGCCCGAACATCATCGTGGCCGACGACTTTCCGCCCAGCTGATGCCAGACACGCATGACGTTCAGCCAGTCATCAGAAAGCACTTTGCCCCGAGTCAGTTCCTTTCGAACTCGATCCACCAGGATTTCACCTCCGCCTCCGGGCAGACTGCCGAGGCCGGCGGCCTGCAGACGCTCAAGGACCGTTTTCAATGGCAGTCTGGAGATCTTCGTGAAATGATGGATTTCCGGCGGACTGAACCCATGAATGTTCACCTGAGGATACTCGCGCCGAATGGTGCTCAGCATCTCTTCATACCATTCCAGTGGCAGCTTCGGATGCAGTCCTCCCTGCAGCAGAATCTGATCGCCGCCAACCGCAACGGTTTCTTCGATCTTCTTGAGCAGCGTTTCCATCGGCAGCACGTAGACTTCGGGATGGTCAGGTGGCCGATAGAACGCGCAAAAATGACAGACAGCCGTACAGGCATTGGTGTAGTTGATGTTCCGATCGATGTTGTAGGTGCGATAGGGTTCGGGATGCAGTCGCCGAGTCACCGCGTCCGCGGCAGCACCAATAGCGGCGACATCATGAGACTGCAGCAGCGCAAGACCGTCTTCCGGCGTCAGGCGTTCGCCCGAAACTGCCCTGTCAAGCAGTGATGAGATCTGAGAAGACGGGGCTTGCATGATGGTGAACCAGATGATGGGCCGAAGCCAGTTCGTAAAACAGCTGCAGACCGGAACGCTCTGCAGACGTGAGATGGTAGTGAAGATTCTGAGTCAGATATTTCAGAGCGACATCTTCGCTGATGTGAAGTTTGGGAGCTGCCGCCTTTGCAATGTCAGCGACAGCAGACACACCGCGATCACGAGCTTCATTCAACACCGCAGAGACTCCGGTGATGTCAGCGTCGGCATGAGCAACCCACATGGCGAACACAAACGGCAGACCTGTCCACTCGTACCACAGCTGCCCCAGGTCCATGACTTCCGAAAACTGCTCTGCCGGTTCGTGCATCGCACGATCACCGATCAGCAGCACTGCATCGGCGGAACTGTCGCTGGTGAGTGATTCCATCGACAACGGTTCGCATTCGGGAAAAACGCCGTACCTTTCCGCGAGAATGACCTTCGACAGAGTCGCGCTTGTGCGAGAACCTTCATCCAGAGCGATCCGGCGCACTCGGCCCGGATGAACCCGACAATACAGCTTGACGCTCATCACGGGTCCGCGAGCCGCAACGCAGGCGTTGGAAATGATTTCGTAGCCTGGACGACGGAAATATTCGATGGATGGAATCAGAGCAACGTCCAGCTGGTGGTCGGCCAGAGCATCCGCCAGTCGGCTGGGGTAATCCAGCTGAATGGAGGAACCCGGCAGCAGCTGGTGAAGTCCCTCCACCAGAGGACGCGAGTTCAGGTAGCTGACAGCCCCCAACCGAACCGCAGCCGGACTCCGGTGTTGTGCATCTGACATGAAATTCTGCCCTGACATCATCTTCTCCGGCCCTGCGTCATCGCCGGGTGTTCCGGACGTCCCTGTTTGCAGTTCCGGCATTCTCGACTGCAGCATGGCCTCACCCACGCCCATTCGATGCCGAAGTCTCCAGTATAAACAGACTGAAGAAGGACTCAACCAGGGATCCGTCAGAAGTCGAAAACGGGACGACGGGACTTCCGCTGACGCGACGTCCCTCAGAACCGCTCGGCAGCGACCGAATTAACCTTCAACCTGCGGATTTCCATCCGAACAGCGTCAGATTCCGATCACTGGCAGGTCTGGGGTGCGATGGGCCTGCAGTGGCAGGTGGCACAGTCATTCCTGTCTGTAGAGCTTCGGAGATTTGAGAGTTCGCTGTCAGCCTTCGCCGAACTCTTCCTCGTAGTCCGCCATGGCAGCCTGAATGACCTTTTCCGCATGAGCCCGATCGTAGTTTCCGTCGATCGAGACCTGTTCACCCGTATCACCGGGCATCACCTTGTAAGTCGCGAAGTAGTGCCGCAGACGCAGGACCAGAGCCTGTGGCAGTTCGTCGAGATCCTCAACATGTGACCAGATGTTGTCCGTCGCCAGCACTCCGATGATCTTGTCGTCAGCCTCACCGTTGTCCAGCATCGGCAGACCTCCGATCACTCGGACGTTGACAATCACTTCCGACTTTGTGATCGGCCGTTCACTCAGAACACAGATATCCAGAGGGTCGCCGTCACCGCGTTTGGCCTTTGGCATCATCGCAGCAACGCGAGCTCCGCAGTATGTACGAGGAATGAACCCATACAGTGCTGGTGGCTGGGAGGACGTTCGCTGAGGTCGGTCGACTCGCAGGTATCCCGTCACCTTGTCAACTTCATATTTGACAAGGTCAAAGGGCGAAATCTCAATAAACGCGTGGACCAGCCTGGGCGGTTCCGGTCCCACTTCCAGACCATGCCAGGGATGCGGGCGCCACTTGTAAAACGGCTGAGGAAACTTCATAGAGACCAACTGACAGCTTTTGAGAATCAACAAGGGCGACCCCGGCAGCTGCGGTATCACCGAAACGTCTGCTGAAAACTCGCCGTCAATGCGGCTGGCATCCTGTTCAGCACAACGCTCTCGGCTTCCGAGCATCCGTTCGAAAAACCGCCGGGCGGTCGGATGTTAGTGAGTCACTGAGAAAGATGCGAGCACGGTATTTTGCCCGGCAAACCTGAAACTCAGGGAATGGTCAGTCACCGGCCGGGATGACAGGTTGCGCGGACTGCCACGATTTCGAGCCCCCCGGAATCCGGGAAGTCTCAGGTTTTCCAATCAGAGGTGATTGACCAGTTGATGGGTTTTTGACTTCAATGTCGCCTGAGTACGGAAATCTGCCCGGGTTCTGCGGGCCTCCCTCCAGCACGCGTTGCCTCATTCATGCATTCCTCGGTCATCATCGACGACACGTTCGCCGAAGCCTTTCCCATGGTGGGAACCCGGCTGATTATCACGGCCATTGATCTGGACCTGGCGACAACCGCAGCACTGGAGTTCTGCGGCAATGCGTCCAGCGTCATCGGCTGCGATGCGGAAGCCGGTATCGAACGAGGCCTCGGCCCGTCACGGACTCCGGACGGTCGTCCCGGAGTTTCCGTGCTGGCGTTCGCGTTCAATAAAAAGTCGCTGGAGAAAGCGGTGTCGTCCCGGGTCGGCCAGAATGTTCTGACCTGTCCCACAACCGCCTGTTACTCGGGCCTGACGGAGACTCCCAAAGAAAGTCGCATCAAAGTCGGAGCTCAGCTGAGATACTTCGGCGACGGCTTTCAGATTTCCAAGAAGCTGGGAGATCGACGGTTCTGGCGTGTTCCCGTGATGGACGGTGAATTCCTGTGCGAAGACGTCTTCGGAACGCTGAAAGGGATCGGCGGAGGTAACCTGCTGATCGCCGGACGTACTCAGCTGGACACTCTGACCGCCGTCCGAGCTGCTGTCCGAGCCATCAACGACCTGGATGACGTCATCATGCCCTTTCCAGCGGGAATTGTTCGCAGCGGTTCCAAAGTCGGCTCGAAGTACGCCGTGCTGAAAGCCAGCACCAATGATAAATGGTGTCCGACACTGCGAGGTCAGACAGACAGCGAACTTCGGGACGGTGAACAGGCTGTTTACGAAATCGTCATTGACGGTTTTTCAGAATCCGCCGTCGCAACCGCCATGAAAACGGGCATGGAAACTGCAGCCGGAATGCCGGGTGTTCTGAGAATTTCCGCCGGCAATTACGGAGGCAAACTGGGGCCTCATCATTTTCATCTGCATCGACTTTAAACATGTCTGAAAAACGATTTATCCTGAATTCCGCCCGCTCGTCCCGACAGGGAGCTTTGATCAACGTGGGAAAGGATTCGGAAGAATATCGGACTCTGACCAATTCCATGACGATGGCGGCGTCAGACATGGCCGAAATCGGACTTCGGGAAGGCCAGATGGCTGTCATTCGCACCGAATTCGGCGAGGCGGAATTCAAATGTGAAGCCGGGAATGTTCCCGAAGGCATGATTTTCGTACCCTATGGACCTCCCACCTGTCAGCTGATGGGCGGCATTACCGACGGAACCGGCATGCCCACGTCAAAAGGCTGGCAAGTGGAAGTGATTCCGTTGTAACTGCGGGAGATTCGAACATGTGGGTGATGAAGGTTCTGTGCCTGGCGAGTTCACTTCTGTTCCTGTTGTGGAGACTGGCCATCGAATGTCGAGAACAACAGCAGCGATACGCTTCTGCCCGTCCGCTGGGAAGAAGCATCCCGGACGAGGAGTTCGTCGCTGCTTCCGGAGCAAGGAATGCAAATACCGCCCTGCGAATTCGCCAAATCATCGCACAACATCTGGACATCCCTGAAAATCAGATTCATCCTGACGACCGCTTTCGAGTAGAACTTGGTGCATGATGACAACTTGAGCCGAGGGCGATGCCGCGTGTGTGGCACTTGCACTGCCAGTGTGTCATTCGCCGGCGTTATCCGAAGCCAGGCCCCACTGTCAAAGCCATTGGCACACACGAAAACGCTCCCGCCCAAATTGATTCATCAAACATACAACACTCACCCGTTTTCCATGACGGACATCCGAAACATGAAACACGACCCCATCAACGATCTCAGCGGGCCGGACAGCCCTCATTTTTCCACCGACAACGACAGCAGGGAAAATGTCCCCGCATGGACAGAAGTCGAAGCCGGACGATTCATGCCTCGACGAGTTCGGGGAAGCTGTCAGGGAAGGGCGCTTGGCTGAACGTTTACCGTTCCGTCGTCTGGTTCAGACGACTCCGAATGCCAGGGCTGATATCCGCAAGTCCGGTCGGTCGCCCGATCTGTGACTTCATTTCTGAAAACTGCACGCCTCAAACTGAAAACACACCCATGTCTGACCTTCAGATCATCAACAATGCCACGTGTACGTTCTGCGGTTGTGTCTGCGATGACATTCAGCTGCACCATGACGAAGTCCGCATTCATGATGCGAAGAAAGCCTGCGTTCTGGGAACCGCATGGTTCCTGAATCACACGGCCGAAAAGAAATATCCGATGGCTCTGATCGACGGCCAGGAAGCTTCTCTGGACGATGCCATTGAAACCGCCGCCACGCTGCTGTGGGAAGCCAACATGCCGCTGGTGTACGGCATGAGCAACACGACCTGTGAAGCTCAGAAGGAATGCGTCGCTCTGGCCGACCAGCTGGGAGGACTGCTCGACAGTCACACATCGCTTTGACACGGGCCAACTGAAATCGCCGCCCAGTTGGGTGGCAAGGTCACGTGTACTCTGGGCGAAGTCAAACAGCGAGCCGATTTCATCGTGTACTGGGGAGGCAACCCGGCGGAATGCCATCCTCGCCACTTCACGAAATACACCATCATGCAGAAATCAAAGTTTCTGCCCCGAGGTCGCAAAGACCGCACGATGGTTCTGGTGGACATCCGCGAAACCAAAAGTGCCAAAGCCGCAGACATCTTTCTGCAGGTGAAACCCGGAAAGGATTTTGAACTGATCACCATTCTGCGGGCTCTCATCAAGGACCGGAAAGTCAGCGATGCTCAAATCGCCGAAACCGGGATGACTCGCGAGATTCTGGACGATCTGGTTCAGCGCATGAAGAGCTGTAAGTTTGGCTGCTTCTTCTTCGGGATGGGCCTGTCCATGACTCGCGGCAAGCACATGAACAGTGCCGCTCTGCTGACGCTGGCCGCCGAGATGAACGCATTCACCAAGTTTGTCGCCATGCCGATGCGTGGTCACGGAAACGTGACCGGAGCCGACGTCATCATGCGCTGGCAGACGGGTTATCCGTTCGGCATTACTTTCAACCGAGGCTACCCGCGATACAACCCAGGCGAATTTTCAACCGTGGATGTGCTGGTGCGAGGCGACTGCGACGCAGCCTTCATCATCGGAGCCGATCCCGGCGCCACCATGCCCCAGCCGGCCATTAACCATCTGAAACGCATTCCCACCATCTGCCTTGATCCGCATGTGACTCATACCAGCCGACTGGCACGAGTCCACATCACGACTGCGCCGCAGGGAATTGCAGCTTCCGGCACTGCATATCGAATGGACGAACTGCCGATGCCGCTGAAACCGGCATTGAAGTCTCCCTATCCATCCGATGAGGAAGTCGTCCGACGAATTAACGAAGCCATCGCCAGGAAACCGTTCTGGCTTCCGGACGGCAGTCAACCTCTGACAACCACCGCATTGGGGTAGAGAAACGAGCGAATCCCCGAGCACAGTCGCACTTCGTCCGAGATTTTGCGACTTCCGGCGTCCTGTTTGGTTCGACGGCACGATCAGCCGAGCCCTGGCGAACAATGTAAAATATCTCAGACATATTGCGCGAAGTCTACTGGCGAAACGGCTGAAAACGCTCACAATGCCGACAGGAAATTCCGCCGGAACGCGCTCAGGAAACTGATGCTGCTTCCGATGACCTGCTGCGGTCTTCCTGCAGTTCCATCATTCCTGCATGTGTGAAATAACATCGTATTCGAAAGGCATTCGGCCATGAGCCACTTTCCGGAAGTGTCGAAAATTCGTTATGAAGGTCCGCAGTCAGACAATCCGCTGGCGTTCCGCTGGTACAACCCGGACGAAGTCGTCGCCGGAAAGACGATGAAGGATCACCTTCGTTTTACGGTGGTTTACTGGCACACCTTTCGCGGCACCGGAAGCGATCCGTTCGGCAGCGGAACCATGATCCGACCCTGGGACGATGGCAGCGAATCGGTTCAGAATGCCTGCAACCGAGCTCGAGCGGCGTTTGAATTCTTCGAAAAGCTGGATGCGCCGTTTTATGCCTTCCACGACCGCGACGTTGCTCCGGAAGGTGGCAGCCTGAAGGAAACAAACGCCAATCTGGATGCCGTGGCCAAAGTGCTGAAGGAAGAGCAGCAGCGGACGGGCGTCAGGCTGCTGTGGGGCACAGCCAATATGTTCAGCAATCCCCGCTTCATGCACGGGGCAGCAACATCCTGCAATGTCGAAGCTTTTGCGTTTGCTGCAGCACAGGTCAAAAAGGCTCTGGAAGTCACGAAAGAACTGGGCGGCGAAAACTACGTTTTCTGGGGCGGACGTGAAGGCTATCAGTGTCTGTACAACACAGACATGAAACGCGAGCTCGACCATCTGGCTCAGTTGTTCCATATGGCCGTTGACTACGCGAAGGAAATTGGTTTCACCGGTCAGTTTCTGATTGAACCCAAGCCCAAGGAACCCACCAAACATCAGTATGATTCCGATGCGGCGGCGTGCCTCAACTTCCTCCGAACCTACGATCTGCTGGATCACTTCAAACTGAACATCGAAACCAATCACGCGACGCTGGCCGGTCATGAAATGATGCATGAACTCGAGTATGCCGGCATGCAGGGAGCTCTGGGTTCGATCGATGCCAACACGGGCGACCTGCTTCTGGGCTGGGACACCGATCAGTTTGCCACCAACTACTACCTGACCACACAGATCATGCTGGTCCTGCTGAAGTACGGACTGGCTCCGGGTGGAGTCAACTTCGATGCCAAGGTCCGACGTGAAAGCTTCCAGCCCATTGACCTGTTCTACGCCCACATTGGCAGCATGGATGCCTTCGCCCGTGGTTTGAAGGTGGCCGCCAAAATGATCGAAGAAGGAGCACTCAGCCGGCTCGTCACCCAGCGGTACAGCAGCTGGGGCACGGAACTCGGTCAGAAAATCGAAGCCGGCAACTCTTCCCTGGCAGATCTGGAAACGCTGATGCTGCAGAAAGGCGAAGCCACTGCCAATGCCAGCGGTCGGCAGGAGCTGATGGAGAACATCTTTAACCGTTACCTGGACCGCGTCTGACAGGGCTGGCTTCTCTGATAAGTCGGAGCGTTCCGGACCGATGACGGCCCGGAACCGCCGTCTTCATCATAGGCTGCCCACAGGACTCGCCCGGCGTTGCCCAAACTGTGCCGACCACTGTCGCAATGGAGCTTTCCGATGAATTCGCTCGAACAGCTCAGAAAGCATACTGTTGTCGTCGCTGATACCGGTGACATCAACTCCATCGCGGCTTTCAGGCCACGGGATGCCACGACCAACCCGTCGCTGCTGTTCAAAGCGGCGTGCATGCCCGAATACAGCGATCTGGTTCGTGAAACAATCGCCACAGCGCGCAGTCGAGGTGGCGGTGGCGACAAACTGATGGACCGCGTCATTGACCTGCTGTCCGTCAACTTCGGTCGCAGAATCCTGGAACTGATTCCTGGCCGAGTCTCAACCGAAGTGGATTCCCGCCTGAGTTTCGATACAGTCGGCACCATCGCCAAGGCTCGCGACCTGATTCAGCTATACCAGGCCGCCGGGATCAGTTCCGATCGAATCCTGATCAAGATTGCCAGCACCTGGGAAGGAATTCAGGCCGCCGAACAACTGGAGAAAGAAGGAATCCACTGCAATCTGACCCTGCTGTTTGGCTTTGGCCAGGCCGTGGCCTGTGCGGATGCAGGTGTCACGCTGATCAGCCCGTTCGTTGGTCGCATCTACGACTGGTACAGAATCAAGAACGGTGTTGATCGCATCCCCGTCACCGATGACCCCGGAGTTTCTTCCGTGACCAGCATCTTCCGGTACTACAGGAAGCATGGCTGCAAAACGGAAGTGATGGGAGCCAGCTTTCGCACCATTGATCAGGTGAAAGCCTTGTGCGGCTGTGATCTGCTGACGATTTCTCCCGGCCTGCTGCAGGAACTGGCCGCCTCAACCGACGACGTCCCTCAGGTTCTGAATGCAGACACAGCAAAGCAAATGGACATTCCGGCAGTCGAGATGAACGAAGCAGTGTTCCGCTGGCAGCTGAGCGAAGACGCCATGGCGACGGAAAAACTGGCCGAAGGCATCCGATCCTTCACCGCCGACCTCAACAAACTCCACCCGGGCAGAAAAACTGCTGGAAACCAGCGTTCTATCGATCCAAACGCGTTCCAATCAGTACCGGAGGCGGGACTCGAACCCGCACGGGATATTACTCCCAAAGGATTTTGAATCCTTCGTGTCTGCCATTCCACCACTCCGGCAATCGGCGACCTGGGACGGGCAGTATACATTCGATGGCACGCTTGGCAACGGCCGGGCAAGTTCATGATGGCAACTTCAGCGGACTGCCCGAGATGGGATCGCTGAAGCATGGAACGCCCGACATCTGCCGACGGTTTCGAAGCGGAAAGTCTGATTCTGTTTCCTCTGGCGGTTGTCGGACGGAATTGTCATCGGAGGATCGAAAAATGCCCGCGGAACTGCGGCGACCAGCCTTGCCAGACTTCCACGCCGCGATTAGACTCCCCCGCTCGCTTCGGGCAGATAGCTCAGTTGGTAGAGCACAGGACTGAAAATCCTGGTGTCGGGGGTTCGATTCCCCCTCTGCCCATTTGACCCACAAGCAACGTATCGCAACCATTCCCAAAGCCCGGTTTTTCCGGGCTTTTTTTGTTGGAGCCTGAAGCGGTGTTCGTCCTCCCGCCTCAATCGCGACAGCGGTCCGAAAAAAGCTTCTCGCCGTCCCTCCGTTGCGGTCCGTCAGAAAAAACACCCCGTGATGGAACCGTCCACCGCAATATTGACTGGCAGTTTCGACCTTCCGGAACTTCAAAACAGATCGAGTTGCCGACTTCACATGCCACACTTGAGCCATTCATTCAGCGGAGCGCTGCGGACATTTGCGTATTTCATGTCCAGTGGAACGCATGACATGCTCGAGGACGTTGACTACCTGTCGTTATACGGAGATGAACCCAGTGCGATTGAACAGGTCTACGCAATCTTCGCAAATGTCCTGAAGCTGGATGAGAAGGGGCTGGTGCTGAACGCGAAATACGCGAACAAAAGAGCCACCGACTACCTGCGGGCCTATTGCGACCCGAACTACACAGTTGAGCCGCCGTTCGAGGACTGGGAACTTGAGTTGCATGAGCCGCCTCCGCTGGATGACTTGCGTTCGTAATATGTGGCTTAAGACTTCCCGAAGTTGGCGGGCCAGGAGAGAAGCATGGCCGATCCACATCCGTATTTCACCGACGACATCCAGCCGCTTGATGCGATGACCTATGTGCGCGAACATCCGGAGCGTTTCCTACCGGGCGGCGTACCATCCGGATGGGCCATCGTCAGCGGCATTGCCGAAGATGCTCTGGTCCTTGGTGCAACCGATGTTCGCATGATGAAGGAAGAGGGCTGGTGGATTCTGTTTTCGAATGTCGACTGGCTCAACGTTCCCTGCCGCTGTCCCTCGTCGCCGACCGAAGCCTTTCATCGGCTCCTGGGATTTCCGGAGCTGGCTGTCAATTCACACCGCCATGAAATCCTCGCGGCCGCCTTCGCCAAAGCAGTCGTCACGGTTTCCCGCACAGATCGGTTTGTTGTGACCGGCGATGTTTTTGAAGAGCATCAAATTTGGAGGCGCCTCGATGAAGTCACCGCCGCACGTGCTGTGGCGTTCCTGATGGAGGCTGATCGCTCTGACGACTGATGCCCGGAATTGCGCCCATTCGCTGCAGCAATTGCCGACTATTGACATGGTCAACTTCCTGCGTCGACAACACCACTCAATTGGGTACCGCATTACATCGGTTCCCAGAATGGAATGTCGACCGGCAGATCAAATCGCGAAATCCACGGCACTGATTCATCGCGTGTTTGCGTTCGCATGAACGACACGGCAATTCGAACGGCAGTGTCAGGATCGACAAGGCCAGGAAGACTCTTCGAATCTCGCAGCCATTTGCAGCGACAGAGTTGTCTGTCCGGACGCAAAAGCCAAGTAAGAAACATCGGCGCCGGCATTGTCCGCGAACGAAAGACGAAACTGGAACTCATGGTCCGTGGTCGCTCTGTCGCCGGACAGCCACTGCTTCAACGGAGGATTGCGATCACGTTTTCGGAGGCGACCGGAAGTTGTCCGGACTGCGGCGTGTATTTGGTCGAGAATTCCGCTAAGGTCAGGAAGCACGATTTCTTTCGCGAGGTGCACGAATATCTCGTCGCTGGCGATGACTGGTCGCTCACGGTCATCGCTCCGCGGTTCGACCGGGAACTCCTCGACCATCACCAGACGGGTGATTCAAGTGACTGCAGCTGAATTCTGGAACATCATTGCCTGTAGCAGTGAAGGCGCTTCGGGTATTCGCCAACAGGAGAGCAGACTTCGACGCCTGCTGATGAAACTGGATCCCGATCAAATCGTTTCGTTCAACGAATGGTTCGGCCGCTTTGTGCGGGAAGCATTCCTTTACCGATTATGGGGAGCAGCCTGGTTGATCGGTGACGGCTGTTCCGACGACGGCTTTTGGGACTTTCGATGCTGGCTTGTTGCTCGCGGCGAGCACACCTATCGCAGGGCCCTCGACGATCCCGATTCGCTGTCAGAAGTGGTCACCGGCAAAGCTCGGTTATCAGCACTTTCGTTTTCCAACCCGGCCATGTTCGTCTGGGCCGAAAAGCTCGGGAAGAACGAATCGGACCTCGACGAATTCCCTCAATCGTGGGGCAGCAATCCTGGCGAAACGCCGTCCGACGAACCCTTTCTCGAAGACGGCGGGTACCTCCGAGAGCGGTACCCGAAATTATGGAAGGTGGTCAAAGAGTAGTCCGCGGCCGGGCAGTTACTGTGACTCTTCCGAATCACGACATCGATTTCGAATGGTGACGAATCAATTGCCGCTGACACGACAACAGCGGCGCAAGACTCCGCTCGGTCACAGGATCTCTTCGGCGATTTCGCGCCATAGCTGGTCGATCTCGGATTCGGGTCTTGCGGGACGGCTGGCTTTTCGGAACCAGTAGCCGGCGTTGCTGTGATCTCCTTCGATGAGGTGCAGCAGCGCATGAAGCCACGAACCGGTCGGGGTGTGGATTTCCTGAGCGATGTTATGAGCTGTGTCCCAGTTGCCCGCTCGAATATGCCACAGAACCTGACCTTCATCCGACAGGTTTGGGGGAGGTGATAAATCGCGTTGAGCGCTGTCGAGAATGTCCTGAATGTTCATAGATCTTCAACCGTCTGCCGTCTTCAGAGAGACCCGAGTGCGTCGATAACATCTGCGGGCTGCGTGCCATCATGGCAGACTCAGTACCTGCAGGGAAGGTTGCAAATCGTCAGCGGTCGCTGAATGACGAATTCCAGTTCGTGAACCGGGTTTTCAGCTGGACGCCCAGATTCGGGATCCTCATGGCGGCGGTTGCAATGCCCACGGACTGAGCTCCTGCGGCGAGATATTCCTGAACATGTTCGAACGTGGAAATGCCGCCGACTCCGATCAGATCCAGGTGGCGGTGGCGGTCCTGAAGCAATTTGCGGAACATGGTCGTCTGCTCCAGACTGGCCGTGCGAATGGCGTCACCACAGATTCCCCGGCGTTCGCCGCCGAACAATTGCCGACCGCTTTCGTCACAGACTCGGGCCGTAACGGAGTTGGTCATCGCCAGACCGTGAATCGTGGCGGCGGTGTGCTGCACAAGAGCGGCCGCCTCTTCGATCCGGGTGACTCGACCAATCTTCAGCACCAATGGCGTCTGACCGATTGCATTTCGAATCCTCTGACTCACCAGCCCGGCGGCTTCGGGGTTCTGATACAGCTGACCATCGGTCGTGCTGACATTCGGGCACGAAAAATTAGCCTCAATTCCGTCTGCACCGCTTTCCACGGCCATGCGAGCGCACAGAGCGAAATCATCTGCCAGAGCCTCCAGCGACTGCCGAGGATCGGTGATTGTCGGATCCTGAGTTCCCACAACACTGACGACCAGAACCTTTCCCGCAGGCAAATGACGTCTGGCGAACTGCACGTCGGCCGTCCAGACATCCGACGACTGCGACGGCATTCCGAACGAGACGGCCCAGCTGCCGCTCATCGTCGCCGACGCCTGCAGAACCTGATCACCCGTCAACTCATTCGGAATATCCACCGGCACCAGATTCGGGAGTGGATAACAGGACCGAGCCTGGCTGCGGACCGTCTTGTAAACCAGAATGTCGAAGCCTTCGTTTGCAGCCTGAAGCAACCAGCCGGAATTCAGCAGCGGCCCGGCGGCAATGCCCAGCGGGGACGCTACCGGCAGTCCGCACCATCGAAATCCGGATGTGTCGCAGCTCGGTATCGCGGCTTCATCCGCACCATCCTGAACCTGGTCAGCCGCCAGAGGCGAATTCCGCAGGTTCCATTCCCAGGTTCTGTCGATGCGATACAACTGAGTCACAGGCAAAACCTTTCAATGTCGCGGCGAGTCAGACGACCATCGTGAAGGGCTGACGCCACCAAGACTCCGTCGACCCCCGCATCCTGAGCAGCGAGCAGGTCGTCTGAGTTCCGAACGCCTCCTCCGGCATAGAGTGTCACATTTCGGTCCAGTGTTCTCAGCCGTTCACACAGATTCAGAGTGCTCAGACCGGCATCTGTGCCAACGTCCGCAATGTCGAGAATGATAAAGCGCGTTATTCCGGCATGCGTCACAGCCTGAAAGATTTCTTCGATGGTCTCGGTTTGCCATTGGTCATCCCGGCAGACAGGTTGCCCACTTCTGAGGTCAAGACTGAACGTCAAATTCTCCGCCCCGATCAGTTCGACGAACGTCCTGAGTGACTCGCGGCTGACCAGTGTTTCCAGACCCAGAACGACATTTGCAGAGGTACGCCGGCTGAGCTGCACGGCGTCAGATGGATCATGAATGCCGGTATCGATCAGAAACGAGTCACGTCCTTCTGTCAGTTCCGTCAGCACACACCAGTTCGACTGTCGATGTCTGATTCCGTCAAGGTCCGCGATGTAGAACAAATCAAGTCCGAACGAGTTTCGGAGTGTCCGGAGGACGATCGACGGGTCGGCAGATTCCGTCAACCGGCTGACGATTGGCCGGTACTGCTGTCGTTGTCCCGCGACGGCTCGCACCACAATTCCATCCATCAGATCCAGAACAGGAATGATTTTCATCGAACTGAAATAAACATTGTTGTGAACAGGCCAGGAAAGGGGCCGGGCCGGGAATTCAGCGGATGGACCAGAAAAAGCGTCATCGCCAGTCGAATCAGTTGATTCTGCGGCCGCCGGAATGGTACCCTTCGCCACGCCATCCGCGAACCTTCCGGCGATCCCGGTGTCGCTGATTCGGCAGGCAAAATCCGCTCTGGTGGTGGAATTGGTAGACACGCCAGCTTGAGGGGCTGGTGGGAGTTAATCCCGTGAAGGTTCGAGTCCTTTCCAGAGCATCCGAGCACGGTCTTTTGACCGTGCTTTTTTTGTTGGTTCCCGGTGTTTGATCGACTGAACGGCTGATCGACGGTTTTTGCACCGGGCTTTTAGGGGCTCTCTTTTTCCGTCCCCGATTGGCGAATGCTGAGGTGTCGCGCCAGTGTATTGACCGCCCGTGTGAAACTGTTCAAGTCGTGTTGACTGTTTCTGTCAACCAGACTAATCTGCGGGTCGGGAATCTGTCGATCAGAAGAACTGTGAGGCAGGTGCTGTCGGGGCTGGCTGAGGCTGGTGCCTGATTTTTGTGGTAGGGAAACCGTTCCTGTCCTGTTTTGCCGGCATGATGTTCGGCTGGGCACAGTTGAGCGTTTTTCTGATGACCGCCGCCGCTGCAGAATCTTCCGTCGTTCTGGATCAGTTGCGCAGGCAGCTGAAGGTTTGTCAGGTCGCAAACCGAAGCGATCAGATTCAATCCAGCGGCTTTCAGGCTCTGGACCGCCTGCTGCCCGATGGCGGATTACCGTCAGGGTGTGTTGTCGAATGGATCAGTCAGTCAGACGGTCTGCGTACCGCAAGTCTTGCTCTGAGCTGCGCGAAGAATCTTCTGCGGCGTCCCGGAGCTCTGGCGGTCGTGGATGCGGCTCACGAATTCCATCCGGTTTCGCTCAGTCACCTTGGCATCCCGCTGTCTCGCCTGCTGCTGATCCGTCCATCCGGCATTGATCTGACTGAGTCAAACCGTTCGGCACCGCCTGGAGCCATGAAATCCCAAACATCCGTGCTGCTGAAGGAAACGCTGTGGTCGCTGGAACAGCTGGCTCGCTGTGCCGGAATCTCCGTCGTGCTGGCATGGATCGACCGGCTGTCCGTGACTGCTCAGCGACGTCTGCAGCTGGCCGTGGAACACAGTGGAGCCACGGTGTTTCTGATGCGTCCGGCGACGGCTCTCGCACAAACATCATGGGCAGACTTTCGGTTTCATGTACAATCGACACCGAACACAGGAAGCTCAGCACAGCAGCTGGACGTGCGACTGGTCCGAGCCAGAAACTGTGTTCTGCAGAATGGCCGAATGGTTCTGGACATCCACGATGAAACGGGTGCTGTGTCTGAGATTTCTGAACTGGCCGATCCAGCGGCTTCAGCGGTCTCTGCCGGCTGATTCCACCGACCGCATCGCCGTTCATTCTCCACTGCCGGACACAGGCGGAGCTCACACCCGAAACAACGCCCCCACCGGAAACGTTTCCGCCAGCCGCTCAGAATCGCTGCAGACACAGCCAGCCGATTCGGCAGCATCAGGTTCAGATCCCGGACGTTCCAGGCCAGCGCGAGGCGGCCGCAGGCGAACGAAATCCCGCCGAATCTCTCAGCAGAATGCGGTCCGTGATCTGGCGTTTGTGCGGGAACTGTTCCCGGTCGCTCGCAGCGGCACGGCCATCATCAGCGCATCGGATGCGGCATGGGCGGCGGGCATTCGGCCCGGACTTCCGCTGACGGAAGCTCGCAGCATGGCCAGCTCAGTTTCCGGAAAACCAGCTCGCCGAAGGCAGGCAGCTGCTGCCGAAACAATCTTCACCGAATGGCAGCCGGCAGACGACCGCGACGAACTGCTGCTCATGGCGGAACTGGTCCGCCGGTTTGCTCCAATCATCGGAATGGACGACGGCCCGGTTCCGGACAGCCTGCTGCTGGACATCACCGGCTGCGGGCCACTGTTCGGCGGTGAATTGCCGCTGGCCGAACAGCTGCTGAAGACTCTGCAGCAACACAGACTTCACTGTCGAGCCGCCATCAGCGACACCGTGGCTGCGGCATGGGCGTTCGCTCATGCAGATGGTCATTTTCTGCAAAGGACCGGTCCGTCGCAAACTCGTCGTTCAACATCGACCAGTACCGAATGGGATCTGCCCGTTGTCCTGATTCCTCCAGGACAGGCGGAAGCGTGGCTGCATCCACTGCCGCTGTCCGCCGGACGGATTCCGCTGCAGGACTCGCTTCTGCTGAATCAGCTGGGTATCAGCAATCTGAAACAGCTGCTGGCACTGCCCTCCGATGATCTGCCGTCGCGTCTGTCCGAAGCAGCGATCCGGAATCTGAATCTGCTGCGGGGAACAACGGAAGAAATCATCACCGCCATTCCGGAAGCTCATCCGGTGAAAGCCGTCTGGACGTCCGAATACCCTGCCGGCGGCATCGAAGAAATTCGGCAGGTCACTGCATTCCTGATGCCTCAGATCGCAGATCAGCTGCAGCGTCGTCGAGTCGGAGCGATTCGCGTGCGCTGTCAGCTGAAGACAGAGCAGGGCAGTGTGCAGAAGATTTCCGCCGAACTGCTGAAGCCGACGCAGACGGAAAAAGAACTGCTGGACGTACTGGCACTGAAACTGGAAACTCTGCTGCTTCCGGAACCGGTCGCCTCGGTGACACTGCTGGCCACGGTCATGCCGCTTCCCATCGCGCGGCAGCGAGACCTGTTCAATACCGATGAACACATCCGACCAGCAGAAGAACTGGCCATGGTTCTCAACAGACTCAGCAGTCGTCTGGGAAAGCAGGCCGTCCTGCTGGCGGAATTCTCCGACAGTCAGCTGCCCGAACAGCGACTGCAGCTTTCGCCCGTGATGCACGACCAGCATCAGGGATCATCGGACGAAACCGAACGTCGACTGGACCTGCTGGTTGCCACCGACGATTGTCCGGACACCGCAGCGTCCGACTTCAACGTCCCGCTGCGACTGCTGAACATTCCCGAAAAGCTCACTCTGCCGCAGACCGACGTTCCGGCCGGAAGGCTGGCGTGGCGAGAAACATCATCCGAAATCTCGGCTGTCATCGGGCCTCAGCGGATGCAGACGAACTGGTGGGACGACACCAGTGTGGCTCGGGATTACTTCCGAGTCCGGACAGAGGCCGGGTCTGAGTTCTGGATCTTTCGCAACCTCAACGACGGGCTGTGGTATCTGCACGGCACGTTCGAATGATCACCGCCGGAAACCAGCCGGAATGCGGGTATCATGTCCTGATAGAAAGAGGTCAGACTGCTGTCAGACACTTCCAATTCTCCTGCCAGGCGGGAGCCTGACCTTCAAACTGCTCACCGTCTTCGAGCCTGCCAAATCAAAACTCATCCCGGCGCTGAGCACTTCCGGATTTCGGCAGGTAGCGATCACAGAAGGCGTCGGCCCAGGTGTGGAAACGGTCTTCCTGAATCGCAAGGCGGATGGCCCGCATCATGTCCTGATAGAAGTGCAGGTTGTGAATGGTGGTCAGAGTTCCGAAGATCGGCTCATCAGCAAACGACAGATGTCTCAGGTAGGCTCGACTGTATCCGCCCGCACAGGCCACACATTCACAGTTGCGATCAATCGGGTAGCGATCTTTGCGGAAGGTCTTGTCCTGCAGTCTCATCTTGCCGTCCCAGGTGAAGACGGTGCCGTTGCGAGCGTATCGGGTGGGAATGATGCAGTCGAAAATGTCCATGCCCTGACCAACCGCCGCCACAATGTCTTCCGGCAGTCCGACTCCCATCAGATAGCGGACCTGATTCGCCGGCATCAGCGGAGCCGTATGCCGTACGACTCGAACCATGGCTTCGTGACCTTCTCCCACCGAGACTCCGCCGATGGCATAGCCCGGCAGATTCAGCGACGTCACCTGCTGCACTGCTTTGCTGCGAAGATCCGGTTCCATTCCTCCCTGAATGATTCCGAACAGATGCTGATGTTCCTGCAGCGGACATTCCGCACAGCGTTTCAGCCAGCGATGAGTTCGGTTGAGCGCTTCGTTCATGTATTTCGGCGGAGCTCGGTGATCGACGCATTCATCAAATGCCATCACAATGTCCGCTCCCAGCCGTCGCTGAATATCCATGGCCGATTCCGGAGACAGCGTCATCATCTGTCCGGCATCACCGCTGCGTGCCGTGACAAAACGGAAGGTGACACCTTCTTCACTGATCTTTCGATCGGGAAGACTGAACACCTGGAAGCCTCCGGAATCCGTCAGAATGGTCTGATTCCAGCGCATCATGGAATGCAGTCCGCCCAGGCGTTCGACCACCTGAGTTCGATCAAGGATTCCCAGGTGATAGGTGTTTGCCAGAACTACCTGAGCTCCGGTGGCAGCCAGCTGATCGGGCAGGACGCACTTGACGGCTCCCTGAGTTCCCACGGGCATGAACGAAGGAGTCTCCACGGTCCCGTGAGCCGTCACAAATCGGCCGCGGCGAGCTCGCCCGCTGGTTGTCAGCAGCTGATAATGCAGCCCCGAGCCCGCGGACCATTCGGGAGCGACTTCGGGCCGAAACGGCATTTCCTGCACCATACATCCGGTTCCTGTTCAAATACAGCAATCATGGCTTTCCTTCATCCCTGACGTGCAAAGACAGGGAATTGCTCAGAAACGCCGCAGTTTGGCGGGTCTTCCATGAGGATTCGCCAGAGTACCGCGAATTCGGCGGGATCAGGTGCCCGATGATCCGACTCTGCAGGGAATTCTTCGGTTTGGTTCCCGCATTGACCCGGGATGAAAGGTCGGAGTAACGTCCCCCCGACAGCGTTCTCATTCGTCGGCAGCCCTTGATCAATGACAACGGAATTCTTCAGATTTGCCGTGTCTCTGTTCGTCAGTATTTTTGTGCTGCTGACGGTCGGCTGTGCGCATTTCGATCCGGTTCGCTGGGCCATGGACGACGAAGTCTATGCCGACCGCCACAGGAAACCCTATCCCGCGAACGATGTTCGGAAGGGCTTCCGAATGCTCGAACAGGCCCACGACGCCCGGTTCGTCGCAGACCGCGGAGGAAGCTATTTCGGAGGTGGCTGGTCAGATGATCCCCTGAGTGCCGGAGCGGAACTGGGCGTCTTTCAGTACTCGGGACCAGCCGTGGAAGGTCGAGCCGGACTGAAGGGGCTGATCGGAACCGGAGCCGAAGACTGGTTCGCCGGTGTGGATCTGGGAGCTCGGCTGCAGTCGCCGTCACGACTGGCTCCGTTCATCGGAGCCGGTACCTACCTTGGAGGAAACAATCACAAGGTACTGGCCATTGATGATCATGTGGACAACGACGACGACGGCAGCGTTGATGAACGCGGTGAGATGAAAAACGATCCTGGTTTTCTGGGGTCCGTCTATCCCGAACTGGGCGTGCACTTCTGGATCACCAGCGGACTCAGAATGACAGCCAGTGCTCAGTACCACATCACAACAGAAGGCCGTGATGCAGACTTCTGGTTCTTCGGACTGTCGTTTGCCGGATTAAAGGCGCCGGAACACTTCAAAGAACAGGAGAATTCGCAGCCATGACCAGTCGGGAAGAACTGGAAGACTATATCCACCGCCAGATTCCCATCACTCTGGCCATGGGTGTCCGGATTCAGCAGGCCGATGTCGATCGGGTGGTTCTGACGGCGCCGCTGGCTCCGAATATCAATCACCGGGAAACCGTGTTCGGGGGCAGCGCGGCGGCCATCGCCACACTGGCCGCATGGACTCTGATTCTGGTGCGACTCAGATCCGTTCCTCTGCGAGCTCGGCTGGTGATCGCCGAAAACTCCATGCGGTACACTCGCCCGATCACCGGCGATTTCTCCGCAACCGCCGAAGTTCAGGATCCGGACGAGTGGCATGCGTTTCTCTCCGGCCTGCAGCGAAAGGAAAAGCCCGGCTGCAGTCGTCGTCAAAGCTGTGGCTGGACGACACCTGCGTCGCAGAATTCAGCGGCCGATTCGTCGCCATCGCACTCGATCACGTCTGATCCGGCATCTTCGCGACATCCGTTACGGTCGCTGCGACCGCCATTTCGGTGAAATCTCGACGCGACAACAGTCGCTGTGCCTTTGACGGAGTCTTCCTGAACCCCGTCGATGATGCGCTTCAACAATTCTGCAAAACATCGGCGATCGGCATCCCGAAAATCCCCCTGCGCATGTCGCAGAACCGTTCCTGGACTCCCAGAAATCGTCCCTGGACCTCCGGGAACTGTCCCTGGGCTTCGAGGGATCGTCCCTGGACTTCCGGGAATCATCCCCTGGCTTCCGAGAATCATCCACAGGCTTCCAGGAATCATCCCTGGACTTCCAGAAATCGTCCATGGACTTCCGGGAATCGTCCATGGACCTCCGGGAATCGTCCCTGGGCGTCCGGGAATCGTCCATGGACTTCCGTCAATGACGGTTACAACCTGAAAATTCGTTCCCGCAGCATCGGTCAGGGCCGTTGGAGCTGCCAACGAGCGATCGAAAGGACTGGGAGAATCGTATCAGCCAGCGCAACCGACATCCGACATCAACGTGAAAAGGCCCTGCAACGCGGAATGCTTTGGGGAGATTCAGCCCCGGAAGGACTCAAAGCCATTTGTGGAAACCCTTCAAAAGATTTGCGGCCTGAAAATGCTTCACAGCGTCGGCCATCAGAGCAGCACAATCGTGCGACCAGTGACATCGGTTCGCTGATCAAACCGCATTTTCCGTCCGGAGCCTGACCTTTGAGTCGCTGCGTCTGTTCGAAAAGCCTGAGCTCCGCGATCGAATCTTTTTCCGAAGCGGTCTAAAATCGATTTCCGCTGTCGATTTCGCTCCGTCCCCTTCGACGAGGGAAGGTCGCAGTTGATGTGACTGTAGATTCAGACACAAATCCCAATCAGAACGAACCACATGCAGATCATCGTTGAAACAGCCGTTGCCGCTCCCATCGACGCCGTCTGGCGAGCCTACACGAACCCTGCCGACATCATGAATTGGAACGCCGCTTCCGACGACTGGCACACCACAGCCGCCGAAGTGGATCTGCGAGTCGGCGGCAGATTCTCGTCGCGGATGGAAGCCAAAGACGGAAGCTTTGGCTTCGATTTCGCCGGAACGTACACCAAAGTTGTCATCAACGAACTGATCGAATACTCCTTCGGTGACCGAACCGCTGGAGTCGAATTCATTCAGAATCCTTCAGACGTGACCGTTCGAGTCTCTTTCGATGCCGAATCAACGCATTCCATCGAACAGCAGCAGGCCGGCTGGCAGGCAATCCTCAACCGATTCTCTCAGTACGTCCCGACAACAGCCGGCGGTTAACGTTGTGTCGCGAGCCTGATTCGGATCGAGCCTGCTCACGCTCACAGGGCCGAGCAGTCGAGCTCTGGCTTTGTGACCTCGCCTCGTCTAAACTGTCGGCTCGCGAAGATTTTCCCATTCATCTCCACCGGCGGGAAAAGGTATGACGACCGCAGAAGAACTGGCGACTCTTGCGGATGACGGGAACCGCTATGAACTGATCGAAGGAGAACTGCAGATGATGTCTCCGGCGGGCGGGCGTCATGGCCGAATTGCGGTCCGCCTCAACAAGCTGCTGGCAATTCACGTCGATGACAACGGGCTTGGGGCGACTTTTGCAGCTGAGACAGGGTTTCGGATTGCAATGGACCCCGACACAGTCCGTGCTCCGGACGGCGCTTTCGTCCGGCAGGAAAGAATGGATGCTTTGGGTGACGATTCCGGCTTTCTCCCGTTCGCGCCGGACCTTGCCGTTGAAGTCGTCTCTCCAACCGATTCCTTCGCCGCCATCGAGCGTAAGGCTTTCGCCTGGCTTGATGCGGGAACTCAACTGGTCCTGATCCTCGAACCGGAAACGAAAACCGCTCACACCTATCGTTCCCGCAACGCAATTGCCGTCTATGCAGTCGGTGATACGGTCGACGTAAGCGACGTCGTTCGGGGCTGGAAATTCGCCGTCTCCGAAATCTTTCACTGACTTCGATCGAAGCGGAGGCCGCAGCTGATTCCCGGCCGCCCCGGAAGATTTCGCTGCATTGCCCCGCTATGGCAACGTCAGTTCTTTTTGTTTTCCACGCGGGTCTGTTCGGCGAGGCAGATGCGGGCGGCGGTGGAGATTCTGATCAGCAGAATGCCCATTCGCAGGATGACCATGGCTCCGAACATCACGACAGACGCTTCGACGATGCGGGGCGATTCCGGGCTGGCAACATAGGTCGTTGCCAGACGCACCATGATCAGAGACAGCACAACCAGCAGCCAGCCGGCGATTTCGCGAATCCAGAACAGCATGCAGTTACTCCTGACTTTCTGACATCAACAGCGTGTTGGGAGGTGTCGGGTCGGCGGGTCGTTCCTGAGGACGCTGACGGGATCGACGCAGCTTCTGTCGACGGAACAGGATCATGCGCAGATCCGTATGCAGCAGTCCCAGAAAGATGCTCCGCTGGTAAGTGCGAGCCTGAGCCGCGGACATTGTGCGCCAGACAAGTTCCCCCGCCAGAAGAATCAGCGGCAGCACCAGACCGAACAGCGTCACGCTCATCATCAGCGCCCGGTATCCATTGGGCTTCAGCCGAAACTCCCGAATAGTGGTTCCGGACCGCGGGTCGACGGGAAACATCGTCAGCACCGTTTCCGCCACCACGGCACACAGACTGATCAGCAGAACGGTACGCAGCATCCAGCCGACAAACGTCTGCACGTTGCTCCGCATCGAGACGACGACAGCTCGCTCACGGGACACCATGCCCTGCAGAGTTGCCTTTAACGGAGCCAGAATGGATGGATCGTCTCCGTCGTTCAAGGCACGAAACCGACTGACGCACAACACCATCAGCGTGATCAACAGAATCCGGAAGAATTCGACGGACAGCGTGACCGGATCGGAGTGCAGCGAAGGAACATCCTGAACGTAAAGATAAGCCTGAACAATGCCCAGCATCAGCGCGGCTGTCCAGCGTTTGAGTGTCAGAATCAGCAGGCCCAGGAAGATCAGATTCATGGGAGTTCGCACTTCCACGCCATCCGCCAGAGCCCACAGAAAACAGGTCCCGATCAGGCACAGCAGCATCAGGTACAGGCTCTGCCAGACTTTGGGTTCGGCATCGTGGCAGGAAGAGTTCGGCTTCATCCGCGAGCTCCCGAAGCTGCAATTCGTCCACTGCGAGCCATCTGAGTTTCATTCATGATCAGCCGGATGGCCTGTTCTTCTCCCGACAGCGTGAAAGCCGCTCCGATACGCCGGAGAGCTCGGCGCAATCGACCGGCCAGTTCTTCGGTTCGCAGATCTTCCGCTCGGGACAGCAGCTGTTCTGCCGTGGGATCTTCCGGGAACGGAGCGTTTCGGACCGGACGCCGAAACATGGGTGTCGGACAGACGACCACCACACGATGGTGTCGGGCAATCGCCATCCGCAGAGCCGGCAGCAGATAGCTGATGTTGGTGGCACATTCCAGCAGATTGGCCATGATCACGTAAACTTCGTTGTCACGAGCCGTCATGACGGATTTGGCAATGGCATCACTGAGCAGTTCCATGGTGGCCATACCGTCATGAAAGCCTCGACTGCGAGTCTGCAGGAGCGGATCCATCCAGGCCACTCCGGCTTCCGTCAGAAAACGCTGAAGGGAGGCGGCCATCAGCTGATCATCATGAACCAGTTCCAGAATCTGCATGGGCTGCAGCTGATGGATTTCCGCCAGCACGGCGGCGACGCGACTCTTCTGATATCGCAGTCGACGCTGACCGGGAGACAGCGGGAAAAATGTAAACGGGACAATGTTGACGCGAGGATCCAGCAGTTCGGGCCAGCGTTCACCACACAGTCGCAGAGCGGCATTCAGCAGCTGGGGCGTGAGTCGTTCCTGAGGCGGGGCGGGGTTGATGCTGAAATCGGACAGAGCTTCCAGCAGTCGATAGAAGCCTCGGTCACCGCTTGCCGGAGCGATCCGTCTGGATCCTGTTTCATCAAACAGGACAGCTCCGACGGGATCGCCGACCGAGATCGCCGATCGAGCCACACTTCCCGCGACAAAAGTCATCTGATCGAGCAGTCGACATCCGAATCCACCGACTCGAGTACTGATGGAGCCATCCAGAAACAGGCAGACTCGAACGGGAACCTCGGATTCGTACTGCCGAGTCATCAGGGTGCCGCGGCGAGCCGACACCTTCCAGGCAATCGACTTCGGCGGATCGCCTGGAACGTATTCACGCAGTTCCAGCAGTTCCGATCCCAGACCGGCTCGCTGCAGTCGATGAATGCCGTGCTGCGGCAGAGAATTGATGCGTTTGACAACCGGTTGTGTATCTCCGGCGCTGGCATAGGCCGGAAGAATTCGGAAACGCTGCTCGCAGGCCACGAACTTCTGAACCGAAAAGAAACCCTGAGCGTCCTGAATGGTGATGCGGAATCCCGGCAGAACCGCCTGCCCGGCTCCCAGAACCTGAGCTTCGTACCGGTAAGTGCATTCGTGAATTCGAGTCAGCAGCGGTCGTTCCGCCTGACCGGGCGGCACCGCAAAGTATTCCGGAACACAGTCGCGGACGACCAGCATGGGCCCGCATCCCCAGAGTCGTTTCGCCGTGATTCGAACTTCGACCACGACGGGACGCCCCGCGAACAGCACACCGTTGGGACCGGTCCGGCCGCCGACAGAACGCTGAATGCAAAGACCGGGGATTTCGGCCCACAGCCGCCAGCAGAACATGAGCCATTCAGCCAGCATCCAGACCAGGACTGTCAGCGACAGCCATGCCAGAGTATGCTGGCTGCGCAGAACTCCGATGACAGCACCGGCGAGACCGGCCAGCAGCAGCCAGCGTGCACGAACGGTCATTCAGGCGGGCTCCTGAAGGACGGGAACCGCTTCGATCAGTTCCTTCACCACATCGGCGATCGTGCGTCCGTCCATTTCGGCTTCCGGCCGCATGATCAGTCGATGCCCCAGCACCGGCAGACTGATGGCCTGAATGTCCGCATGAGTCAGATAGCCTCGACCGTTCAGCAGCGCGTGAGCTCGACCCGCCTTCATCAGGTTAATGGCCGCTCGAGGACTGGCTCCCAGAACAAGGTCGGCATGAGTTCTGCTTTCCCGAGCCAGATCGATAATGTATTCCTGAACTTCCCGAGTCCCGTAAACGCTGTCCAGCTGCTGCTGAATCGACAGAATCTCTTCAGCAGACGTCACGGCCGATGGTGTCGCCACCGGACGACTGTGCAGAGTCAGCATGTCGACTTCCTGCCTGCGATCGGGATAACCCACGTCGACTCGGAACAGAAAGCGGTCCAGCTGAGCTTCCGGCAGTCGGTACACACCTTCCTGCTCGATGGGGTTCTGAGTTGCCAGAACCATGAAGGGCAGCGGCAGCGGCAGAGTCTTGCCTTCGATCGTGACCTGTCGTTCCTGCATGGCCTCCAGCAGCGCCGATTGCGTTCGCGCCGGAGCTCGATTCAGTTCGTCGGCCAGCAGCAGCTGACAGAACACCGGTCCGCGACGCAGAACGAAGTCGCTGGTCTGACGGTCCAGGACCTGAGTTCCGGTGACGTCAGACGGCAGCAGGTCGGGAGTGAACTGAACTCGTTCATAGTGAATTCCCAGCACCGTTGAAAACGTCCGGCACAGCGTCGTCTTGGCAGTCCCGGGAACTCCTTCCAGCAGAACGTGTCCTCCGGCCAGCAATGCCATCAGCAACTGGTCGGCCACTCGTTCCATGCCCACGACCACCTGCCCAACGGCCTCCAGAGTTCGAGTGCGCAGTGAATTCACTCGCACAGCAAGCTGATCAGTATTGAGGGCAGTCACAGAATTATTTCAGAGTGTGGGAGTGAGTGACGCAGGAACGCGGCACGGACGGGTGGTCACTGCAGCCGACGAAGGAAACTGTTCGCGGACAGGTTTACGGTTCCGTCAGCAGCTGACCGCTCTGATGAAGCTGCCGAAGCTGCTGGATGGTTTGGCCGACGGCCTGAAAACGACGGCGTGAAATATGAACCGTTCGTGTGTTCAGAGCAAGTTCCAGAACGGATGCGAGTTGTTTCCGGACGGACTTTTTCTGCCGGGCCAGCGATGCAGAACCCGAATTCCAGACCAGCCGACGCTGCCAGACGGCAGAATCCTGAGAACCTGTCAGGTCTCGGCAAAGTTCCCGAGCCAGCATACTGGCAGCCAGCCCGAATTCAGCCGACTGAACTCGGCGATCGGTGCTGAGCGTATGAGCCGACTTCATGACTCGGTGAGGCATTCCCGGCAGGACTCCCGCCGATGGACTCATCAGCTTCCACAGAATCCACAGCAGAATGGCCGCGGCCAGAGCAAACAGCAGACCTCGACGGTAATAAGGTTCCCTCACGTTACGCGGTCGATTCGCCAGAAGTTCATTGGCAACGTTGGATGCCTGAAGTTTTCGGATCAGCAGATTGCCGAGTTTCAGCTTCGTGGCGAGGTCAGGTTCGGCATCAATCGGCGGAACCGGTGGCGGCGAGGGCGGAGTATTCTGCAGCAGAGGACTCTGTCGGTAACTGCCCTGAACAGTCTGGTCCGCAACAAACCACAACTGCTTCCGCGGCCCTTCACACAGAAGGCGAGCCATGTTGATGGACAGCAGCGCGTTATCGCCGTGCCAGAACATCCCGTTCGTGAACAGGCTCTGATCGGCGGCCACGAACAGCCTTCCCTGAGCTCGGTCGCCCAGACGAACTTCCACCAGAACGGGCTCTCCGGAACTGACCAGAGGAGAACAACGTTCCGGAAGCGCGGCCACGACATCATGGCGAAGGCCCAAACTGCCGCCTGGTCTCAGCCAGCCGCTGCGGTTGACGATCAGCGAGCTGATCCCATCCATCAGAGGATGAAGTTCGTCCAGACGATTCAGTTTCAGGCAGTCGTCGAAGCCCTGATACTGGTCTTCTTCAACGGCTGATCTGACAACAGTGCCGTGCAGATCACACAGGCGACCGGCTCGGTAGTCGGAATCACTGGCGATCAGAGCCGTGCCGCCCGAGTAGCAGAACTGCTCCAGTGTCTGCGGGGAAATCACTCCGTTCAGCTGACCCATCACGACGATCACAGACTGGCTGGGTGAGCGAAGTGCGTCCTGCAGCCGGAATGTCGGAGCTGGACCCTTTTCTTCCAGCAACATCTGAAACAGCTCGAAACGATAGTGCCAGTCCGGCGACTGTTCTGGCGCCGGCGTCTGAGCGCTGACGGAACGTGCCGCGGTGAGAATCAGTCCGCAAAGCACACAGGCCAACAGTTGCCGGTTCATGATTCACACTGCCGCAGCGCTGCTCTGGCTTCGTGAAGCTGTTCCGGAGTCAGCGGCTGGTCGTCGGGTAGATATCGAGCCCATTCGTAGAGTCGTGTCAGCTGTTCAATCGGAGCCGTCTTGTCGGGCTGCTTTTCAGCGAAGTTCTGCTGAACCATCTGATGCGTCCACCAGGTTTGCGTTTCTCCGGAAGGGGACAAAGCCATCCGATTGAACGCACGCACCAGGTCGCGGCGAGTCACGATGTCGTTTGACCCGGCAAATTTTTCACTGACGCTGCGCAGCATCTCCGACGTCAGCACGCCGCGGTTCCAGGCCAGCAGCACCAGCATCAGGACTCCAATAACCGTCAGCGGCAGCCAAAGTGCTGACAGACTGCCACCGCTGATGGCAACCTTCGGAACGGCGGAACCAGACGTCGGAGGTGTCGGAAGGTCGGGCGTTGGAATCGCGGCCAGATCTTCCAGAAACCCCTTCGTGCCTTCATGGAAATCATTGATCAGCGACCCGACTGCAGACGGAGTTTCGGGGCATGGCGGAGGTCCGGGCGATGGTCGTGGTGAGCCACCGGGCTGCTGTTCGCGGGGTGTGAATTTCGCATCTTTGGCGATCTCCAGCAGATCTTTACCGATGCCGTCCAGACTGCGAATCACGGCCTGTTCCACGGCACTTCGATCTTCCGGGCTCACCCATGACGATGCTCCGGATGTATCGGTCGGCGGCTCACCGGAAGCAGCCGTCGGAACTGTCGGAGCAGACTGAACTTCCTGGCGAGCTTCCTGAACCATCTTCCGCAGCGTGTCTCTGAAACCTCGGTTCTGCAGCTGATTCTTCACGTCTTTCTGAAGTTTGCGAACGGCCTCGGAATTGTCCGAAGTGTTGCTCGCCGATGAGCGATCCGCCGGGGGCTTTGTTTGTGAGATTGCTGACTGTCCAGGAGAAGCCGTCGAGCCCTGTGACCCGGTTGACGGTGGAGGTTCCGGAATACCGTTCTGTCGGATCTGCTTCAGAAACTCAGCCACTGATGTTCGACTGTTCTGATCGGTCGAATCCGTTGCCGGGCTGCCCGGTGTGCCGGCAGCCGACCCTGGGTCGAACTGGTTTGCAGGACGATCACCGCGGGGCAAAGGCGGCAGTCCCTTCTGCCTTCGGCTCTGGTTTTCCAGCCACTCGTCAATTTCTTCGACCGTGGACGGAAGGCGATTGGTGCCATACGGGTCGTTGTCAGCCGCATCGGCCGGAACTGGTTGTGCAGACCGTGGCGAAGTGACTCGGGGATTCGAGTTCGATGCAGTTGATCGAGGCGTGTCCTGAAAACCAGAGTTGCCATCGCTCGACGACGGCCCGGCCGCGGCGTTGGAAGGAGGGCCTGATACCGAAGACTGCGGCGTCTGCGAGGCAGTCCGAGGTGAATTCGCAGATTGATGAGGCTGATTGTGGGAACCGGCGGAACTCCGGTCACGAGCCTTCAGAGTTGCACCGGAAGACAACTCCGACCGTCCCCCGGTCATTTTGTTGTACAGGTCCTTCAGCTGCTGAAACGTTTCGTTTTCAGACTCCGTGCGGTCGCGTTGGGAATTCGAGCGATCGGTCTGGTCCTGGTTCAGTGGACGATCACCTCGTTGTGAATTCCGGGAACCGGCTTCCGATGAATTCGCACCCGGTGGACCTTCACGGTGACCGTCGGTGCGGGAATCTGAGTCAGCTCCGGAGTTCGAAGAACGCTGCTGGTCGGCTGTGGGCGGAAGAAACGGAAATGAACCACCACCGTTGCCGGACGGGAGCTGGTGGTTCCTTGCATACTGTTCCAGCATATCGGCGACCTGTCGCCGCATCTCCGGGTCCGACATCGCTCGCTCAACCATGCCCGGCGGGACGCTGTTCAGCAGATCCGGCGGAAGCTTTCCGCCCAGATTCTTCATCAGATTCTGCAACTGCTGCAGTTGACCTTCAGGAAGCACCGGCCGAAGGAGGTTGCGAGGATGTGTCCGATTGGGGGCCGGTAACCAGCGACTGAAGCTGCTTCAGCATGCTGAGCTGTTGCTGCAGGCTGGACGCTCCATCGACGGGAAGTTCCAGACGACGCTGAGACGGACGTTCAGAGTCGGCCCGAAGCAGCGAACCATGGAACAGCATGACCGCGGGGATGCACACAGAAAGTGCCATCACCAGCGGCCTGAACCCAAGAGACATCGCACAGCAGATCATCTTCATCTGATCACATCGCAAACGGACTGCGGGAATTTCGTCCCGCAGCATTATCGCAGACATTTCAGACAAAGATACCCCGAGGATCAGGATCCCGCGAGGAAGGCTGACTTTTGAACCGCCGGTCAGAAAGCCGGAGTCGGCAGGAAAACTTTGCTGATCCCCCGCATTCAAAGTTGATCTGCGAACGGCAATACATTCCGGTTCATGGACCGACAACGCCGGTCACGGGTCACGTTCTCAGACTGGCTTCGACAGAAGAAACTATTCGCCGGATGTCCGCCATTCCATTGCAGTTGGTTCAGCAACTTTGCGATACCCCAGACTCACCAGCACTTCCAGCACTTCGCTCCATGTCGGGAAAGGGCGGCCGCTGCGTCGTTTGTAGTCGTCCATGGCTCGCATGAACTCAACTTCGCCACCGTTGTAGTCTCGTTCACAGGTGGTCGGGTCGATCTGTCGACGGCGGTCCTGACGACGACGATCCGTGCCTTCGCCGGACGTGCTGTCAGCAGGGCTGGAGACGTCCGCCGCTTCACTTTTGGCGGACGCGGACTGGCGGCGATTGCGGCGGCGGCGGTCAGTCAGGACGAGATTGGAATCGATATCAAGCATGTGCTTCGGGACTCTCACGTCTGAGGAACAACGGAGCTGATTCAGGCGAAATTCCGTTCGCGAACCAGGGAAGATGCGGACCGGGGCAGTTCACACTTCGCTCACTTCGGAGTCTGGTCTGCGTCAGGTGTGCACGGTGCGCGCCTGTCGCAGGACAGGTATCCAACCTGTCGTTCAACCGCGGGACCGGCGGGAAGCCGGACCCACTTGAGGAGTCTTCCACAAAAAGTGACGGAAAGTGGAAAAAATTCGATTCCGCAGTCCTGATAACGAAACGAAACATAAGCACATGGGCGAAATATCCGTCTGTGAGGATTATTCCATGTTTCCAGTGCTCAGCGCAAAAGAAAACCGGCATCCACTCGATGAATGGATGCCGGCGAGATATCAATCGAGTTCCCGACGGGAACCTGGGTTATGAATCACCCTGACCGACTGCGTTACGCAGCGTCCTTCTTTTTCTTCTTGGGCTTGTCGCCGCCTGCGGCTTTGGCCGGAGTCTTGGGCAGCTTTTCCTGCTGTTCAGCGGTCAGAATGGGCTTCAGAGCGGCCACGATTTCTGCGGTCAGCTTGGCCTGAGCCTTCTGGTGTTCCTGACGCTTTGCCTTCTGCTCTTCAGTCAGATTCAGCGCCGCTTCGATCGCCTTGCGAGCGTCAGCACCGGTCTTGCCGGAGTCTTTGGCTTCCTTCTGAGCTGTTCGCTGAGCCTTTTTCTGCTCGTCCGTCAGAATATCAGCCATGGCCTTGTTGATGGCGTCGAATCGTTCTGCGAACTGCTTGTCAACGGCTGCGATCTTCTCCTTCTGCTCGTCAGACAGTTCCATCTTGCCCACGAGTCGCTGAGTTGCGGTGGGCTTCTTTGCATCGGCCTTCTTCCCCTTGCCCTTCTTCTCGTCCGCCACAGCGTTTCCGAGCATCGCCAGCATCAGGGTCAGGCACACAGCATTCTGCAATGTCTTCATTCAGTCATTCTCGAAAAGACAGCTCGTCCCCCGAGCCATCCGGTTGAAAAAGATGATTCGCTGCCGCCGAGCGGCTGGCGTACTTCGGGAACGATGTACCATTCCTGAGCATTATTTCAACTGTATCGGAAATTCCTGAAAATGCCGTTGTGATCGCCGAACCGCGCCGGACGACTCACGAAAATCCCAATAAAAAAGGGCGTCGTTCCTGAGAACGACGCCCCTGATTCAGTCACATTGCGGCGATCAGCAATGGATCGCCGGGCACAGACTACTGCAGGTAAGAACCAACCTGCTGGAACCGGCTGTTGGCTGCACCACCGATGGTGGAGATAGCCGCGAGGCAGACCACGATGATCAGAGCCAGCATAACAGCGTATTCAACTGCTGTCGGGCCGTCTTCAGAAACCAGGAACTTCTTAATGCTGTTGGCGAACTTCGTCATTTGTAATGAACCCCTCAAAGGTGCCCGAAACCGGGCTTTTGTGAAATGACAGGCAAAACAAACCTGCAACTGATAAGAACCCCGCATTGACGCGAGGCAGACCCCCGTTAGGAAGCGGCTGGACACACTTGTCGTGTTCCATCCCGGTGTCAGCGGCACCCGACTGCGTGGGTCGCCTTCACACCCGAAAACTAGGTCACCGTTTTCAGGCGTCAAATTTTTCCTGAGAAGAATCTCCTGAAAAACTGATTCCCCCCAACCGGATCCCCGAGTTCGCTGGCATGTTTCCAGCGTCTTTCGAACAATCGCCGCTCGGACTCCGGATTCACAGACCCCGCATCGGTGCACGCTGTTGTACAGGTGACTTCCGATTTATGCTGTGCGAATCGCATGCCCGGCCGACAGACCGAGCCAGCGCGGACGCATCTCTCGATGATCCGTCCGCGAACGACGAGCCCATGCGAGCGGTTCTGTGTTGCGGAGAAACCCATGTCATTGATGCAATGTGACTTCCGACCCCTCGCCATCGCTGGCGTGATCTTTCTGCTGACAGATCTTTCCGAATGCCAGGGAGCGGAGCCGGTTTTCTTCACGAAGGACGTTCGTCCGCTGCTGGCTCGGCACTGCCTTGCCTGTCATGGAGCGGATGAGGATGCTCGTCAGGCCGACCTTCGACTCGATCTGCCTCCAGCACCGGACGCGAATTCGGAAACTGCTGCGGCCATTGTGCCGCGACATCCTGACCGCAGCGAACTCATAAATCGCATCACGTCAGCAGACCCGGACCGCCGGATGCCGCCTCCGGATTCCGGGCACTCGATGACGCCCGAAGAAATCGTGGTGGTCCGACAGTGGATTGCCGAAGGTGCTCATTATGAAACTCATTGGGCCTTCGAACCACCGCAGCGCCCGGACCTTCCCGCGGTCAGCGATGAAACGTGGTGCCGTAACCCGATCGACTTTTTTGTACGACAGCAGCTGGACGCTCATACTCTGACTCCGTCTCCGCCTGCTGAACCAGCCGTTCTTCTGCGTCGCCTGGTACTGGACCTGACCGGGTTGCCTCCATCGGAGACTCAGGCCGCCGAATTCCTGAAAGATCATTCTGATGAATCCTATGAGCGACTGGTTGATGAGCTGCTGGCCTCTCCCGGCTTTGGAGAACACTGGGCTCGCATGTGGCTGGACCTTGCTCGCTACGCCGACACCAAGGGTTACGAAAAAGATCAGCCACGAACAATGTGGCGGTACCGTGACTGGGTAATTGACGCCTTCAACCAGGACATGCCGTTCGATCAGATGACGCGGGAACAGATTGCCGGAGACCTGCTTCCCGATGCAACTGTCAATCAGCAGCTGGCGACGGCCTATCATCGCAACACGATGACAAATGACGAGGGCGGGACGGACAACGAAGAATTCCGCATGGCGGCTGTCAAGGATCGAGTCGACACGACCGTTCAGGTCTGGATGGGGCTGACCATGGGTTGCGCCAAGTGCCACTCGCACAAATACGATCCCATTTCGCAGCGAGAGTATTACCGGTTTCTGGCCTATTTTGATCAGACCGAAGACGAAGACCGCCCCGACGATGCTCCGAAGCTGTCCACGCCAACCACAGAACAAAGCAGGCGACTGGCCGAACTCAACACGCAGATTGCCGAAGTTCGTCAGCGTTATCAGGTCAGCACTCCGGAATATGCGACTGCAAAGCAGGCGTGGATTTCCGAACAGGCCCGCCAGCCGGCATGGCGGCCCACAACGCCTGTCGCAGCAACTTCGGAAAACGGTTCTGTTCTGACCATCCGGAAGGACGGCAGTGTGCTGGCGAGCGGAGAGCGTCCCGCGACAGATGTTTACAGCATCACAATCGATCCCCAGTCGGCCGTGAAGGATTCGCCTCTGACGGCCATTCGGCTGGAAGCGATGACACATCCCTCCCTGCCTCGCGGCGGTCCCGGTCGCACAAAGAACGATCCCAACTTTGTGCTCAGCGAACTGACCGTGGAAGAAGTCGATCATGATGGAAATCCGATTCGTCAGTTGCCGCTCGCAAACAGCAGAGCCGATTTTTCTCAGAACAACTGGGAAGTTCAAAAGGCCATCGACGGAGATCCATCAACCGGCTGGGCAATCTCGCCACAGCAGGGACAACCTCATACCGCCATCTTCCAGCTGCAGAAGGCCGTGGCGATTCCGCCTGGTTTGCGGCTGCGTCTGAAGCTGTCGCAGCAGTATCCGGCCAACAGTCTGCTGCTGGGGTGCGTGAGAATCTCTGTCAGCGACCGGACATTCGAAAGTCTGTCCGCAGATCCGCTGGGCCTTTCAGAAATCGCCGCTGTTCCGGAATCTGAGCGCAGCGACGAACAGAATAAGCAGCTGGACGATGCCTTCCGCAGGATCTTTCCTCAGACCGCGACCATCTGGAACGAACTGGCGGAACTGGAAGAGCGAGTCAAAACACTGAACGCCGAGATCCCGCAAACCCCGGTCATGAAGGATCGTCCTCCCGAAAAAGCCAGAACGACGTACGTGCATGTCCGCGGGAACTTTCTGGAGCACGGTGACAGGGTACAGCCGCAGCTTCCCGAAGCGTTCGGGCAGGTTTCTGAAGAACTGCCCGCAAATCGGCTCGCTGTCGCTGAATGGCTGCTGTCAAAAGACAATCCTCTGACAGCACGTGTCATGGTGAACCGGCTGTGGGCTCGATTTTTTGGTCGAGGTCTCGTCGAAACCGAAGAGGATTTCGGACAGCAGGGAAGTCTGCCGACTCACCCGGCGCTGCTCGACTGGCTGGCCATCGAGTTCCGCACCACGGATCAGTGGTCGATCAAACGCTTTCTGAAACGTCTGGTCCTGTCGTCAGCCTATCGACAAAGCAGCGTTGTCACGGATTCATCACGACAGCTCGATCCGGAAAACCGCTGGCTCAGTCGCAGTCCTCGGTTCCGTCTTTCGGCGGAAGTCATTCGCGATCAGGCTCTGGCGGCATCCGGGCTGCTGAGTCGGCGAATTGGCGGACCGTCGGTGATGCCGCCTCAGCCGGATGGCATCTGGAAGGCGACATACAGTTCGCTGAAGTGGGAGACAGCAGAGAATGAAGATCGCTGGCGGCGAGGTCTGTATACCTTCCTGAGACGTACCAGTCCCTATCCATCCATGATCACGTTCGATGCGGGCAGCGGAGAAGTGTGTCAGATTCGTCGCATTCGCACGAATACACCGCTGCAGGCACTGGTGACTCTGAATGATCCGGTCTACATCGAAGCTGCCGGCGGTCTGGCACGTTCCGCGGCTTCCGTGGAGTCCATGTTTCGGCGACTGCTGGTCCGAGCACCTCGCGACGAAGAACTTCAGCGTCTGCAGCAACTTCAGCAACAGGTCGCCGCAGAGTTTCAGGCTTCACCTCAGTCCGCTGCAGACCTGCTGACGGAAGCTCGCGTGACTGAGCCGGAACTGGCGGACCGACAGGCTCTGGCCGTTCGAATTGTCCTGGCGAGCGTTCTGCTGAATCTGGATGAAACTGTCACAAGGCCGTAACCGGGAAACGGAAATGAATCTTCACTTTCAACGTCTGCAGTTGCAGACTCGCCGACACCTGCTGCAGTCGAGCGGCACGGGACTGGGAGCCATCGCGCTGGCTTCTTTGATGAATTCGTCCCGGGGCGAAGAATCGTCCATGCCCGGAGCTTCTGATGTGGCTCGGGCGGCTCGCACCGGAATGGCCAAAGCCAGGTCGGTCATTTATCTGCATATGGCCGGGTCGCCGTCGCAACTGGAGTTATTCGACTACAAGCCGGCTCTGGAAAAGTTTCACAACAAAGAATGTCCTCAGGAATATCTCGAAGGCAAACGCTTCGCCTTTATTCGAGGCGTTCCGAAGATGCTGGCCGGTCAGTTTCGGTTTGCTCAGCACGGTGATGCCGGACAGTGGATCAGCGAACTGCTGCCCGAGTTTTCAAAGGTGTCTGACGCCGCCTGCGTTCTTCGCACGGTGAACACCGATCAGTTCAATCATGCTCCGGCTCAGCTGCTGCTGCACACCGGACAGCCTCGCCTGGGAAATCCGGCGATGGGCAGCTGGGTCACGTGGGGGCTGGGCAGCGAGAATCAGGACCTGCCCGGTTTCGTGGTGCTGGCGTCCGGAGGAAAGACGCCGAGTGCGGGAAAATCGCTGTGGGGATCGGGTTTTCTGCCAACGATCTATCAGGGCGTGCAGTGTCGGACGACCGGCGATCCGGTGCTGCATCTTTCCGATCCGAAAGGCATCAGCCGGACAACTCGCCGACAGACTCTGGACGCCCTCCGTGACCTGAACGAAATGCAGTTTCAGTATGTCGGCGATCCGGAGACTCAGACACGCATCGGTCAGTACGAACTGGCGTTCCGCATGCAGACCGCTGTTCCGGAAGTCATGGACATCAGCCGAGAACCGGAGCACATTCTGAAACTGTATGGAGCTGTCCCGGGTTTTTCATCGGCGGCGGAATCCGCTGATGACCCGCGAGTTCTCTACAAAGGCGACGACCCGACATTCGCCAATAACTGCCTGCTGGCTCGTCGACTTGTCGAACAGGGCGTTCGCTTTGTCCAGCTGTATGACTGGGGATGGGATCATCACGGAAGTTCGCCGGGCGAATCGATTGACGAAACTCTGCCGATTAAAGCTCGGCAGATCGACCGAGCTGTCGCGGGACTGCTGACGGATCTGCGTCAGCGGGGTCTGCTGGATTCAACTCTGGTCATCTGGGGCGGAGAATTCGGAAGAACTCCGATGATGCAGAACAATGTTCGTGACACTCTTCAGAAGGGATTCATCGGGCGGGACCATCATCCTTATGCCTACACCATGTGGATGGCCGGCGGCGGAATCAAACCCGGAACCGCATGGGGACAGACCGATGAGATCGGATACTATATCGGAGAGAATCCTGTGGGAGTTCGCGATCTGCAGGCCACAATTCTACATCTGCTGGGCATCGATCCATATCGTTTCAGCTTTCCCTGGCAGGGACTGGACAACCGGCTAATCGGCCCCACCAGTGATGGGAAGGTCGTTCAGGGTATACTCGCCTGAATGAGGCGTTCAAACCAAATTCATGCGAGGTGCGGCATATCGTGTCTGAACGACGGGGGCGCGTTTCCAGAAGTGAATTCACGAAAAACGTGAGTTCTGCTCACGAGAGGAACTGCAATGATCTTTCGGTTGAAGTCTGTCCTTTGCACAGTTCCGGCTGTTCTTTTTCTGCTGCTGTCAGCGTCGTTCGTGGCTGCTGCAGATCCGGTTTCCCTGATCGATTCACAAAAGCCGATGGGTGGCTGGACGTTTGACAACGGCCAGGAATTTCCAGGCGCCGTCGGGAAGCTGGAACTGCTGAATGATGATGACCAGCCCACGCTGAAGCTGCATGGTGATTTCAGTGGAGGCGGCAATTATGTTCAGGCAGCTCGACTGCTGGAGCCCGTCTCGATGGATTCGGTCGGTTTCGATATCCGAGTTCCGGCGGGCGTCAGCAAGGTCACAACTCGACTGATTGACGGCACCGGACAGTGCCATCAGCTGGACGTTCGACTGAACGACAAGGGTGGCTGGCAGCGATACTCATTTCCGGTGGCCCGTTACTTTCAGTCGCTGGAAGCCGGGGCTCCGATGGATATCGTAACTCGATACGAAAAATGGGGCGGAGCGAACGATGGTCGCTGGCATCAGCCGCTCAAGCTTCTTGTGTTCCTCGCCGGACGCGATGCCCTGAGTGACGGCAGCATCAGTCTGCGAAACATCAACCTGATTCCGACGCCTCCCACAACCAGTGTCGAAACGTCCATTCGGCTGGACGACTTCCTTCCGACCGGGACAGCTCCCTGGGAATACAACAACGGCGATGAATTTCCCGGGGCTCGCGGGACACTGAGCGTCACGTCCGATCATCCGAAAGGCCTGCAGCTGAAGGCGGACTTTTCGAATGGCGGTCGCTACGTCGGACTTCGTCGACATCTGAAAACGGCCGGAATCACAAACACAGCCCGAGTCCGTTTTCAGGCTCGGTCGACATCCGTGAACCGCTTTTCCGTTCGCTTTGTTGATGAAACCGATCAGTGTCATCAGCGAGGAGGACTGCCCATGGTCGCTGACGGACAATGGCACGACGTCGAACTTGTGGCCGAAAAGATTGCCGGGGGTGAACACTGGAGCGGTGCGAATGACGGCAAATGGCACGGGGCACTGAAACTGGTCGAGCTGATGCTCAGCACCGGCTCATCTGACACGCCTTCCATGCAACTGGAGCTTCGGAATCTGATCGCTGATGTCACGGTCGAAGCTCAGGAAACATCCGAAGCATGGACGCCATCGCTGGCGTCGCCGGACGGCTGGCAAACTGAGGGCAGCGTCAGTGTCGGCGCGTTTTTCGACGCGGACAGAGGCCTGGTCCTGAAGCGAACTCTGGAAGAACGACAGACACCAACCGTCGCCGTCAGTCCGGAATTTGATGTGAACCGTGGAGCATGGCGAGTGCACTATCGTCAGCGATCAGATCTGCATTCGCCGGACAATTCGTTTCATGTAGGGGCTGAGCTGGAATTGCTGGATGAGAACCGCCAAATCGTGGAAACCATTCCTCTGGGAATCTGCTTCGGAAAACAGGACTGGTCAACTGTCGAACAGACAGCGACGGTTCCGCGGCGAGCCCGGTTCGGACGAATCCGCTTTCAGCTGAACAAGACATGGGGGACATGCGCATTCAGTGATCTGTCTGCTATGCGACTGCAGGTCCAGCCGCTGGAACCCACGATTCAGGACATTCGAATTTCTTCGAATGCCATCGGGAATCTGTTTCTTCCCGAACAGACTCCTGAACTGACCGTCACCGTGAATACTCTGAAACCGCTTGCCGACGCGGATCTGCAGTTGTCATACACAGTGCAGGACTACTGCGGACAGACACTGACGTCGGCCGTTGTCAGCCTTTCCGGAATCGACGCGAATCGTTACGTGGCCAATGTGACGCTGCCTGAGCAGAAGCTGAATGTCGGACAGTTTTATGAACTGCACGTGGAGGTTCCTCAGGGGATCGGATCAGCGGTGAAGGAGTTCTCCGGATTTGCCATCCTTCCGCCAGCGGCGACTCATCGTTATCAGCCGGAGAAGATCCCGTTCACCATCCGCAACTGGGACAGCCGGATTCCGGATTATTTTGCTCTGGCCGATCGACTCGGGCTGAGAATGCTGGGCGTCTGGGGCGGCTGGTCGAATCAGCCTCCGTACGAACCCCATCTTCCCGGGCTGGACATCTGCGAGAAACTCGGAGCGAATTGGGTGACCGGAACTCCGGCCTCAGACGTAGAACGAAACGGCTTCAAAAACGTGACGGAAGAATCCCTTCGAGAAGGGATGACCAACTTTCTGAAAGCGTACGCCCACCGCGGGCTGGCGATGATTGCTCAGGGCAACGAACCTCACGGCACCGAGCAGGTCGTGCTGGACAATGTGCGGGCTTACCGAGCAATCTATGAAGCTGTCAAAGCATTTGATGCGAAGATTGAAGTCATCGGAACCTCTGTCGAGCCAAACGAGGAATACTTCAAAGCCGGATACCAGAACTTTCTGGATTCTTATGACTTCCACGTCTACGAACACTACACGGCTGTTCGCGAAACAATGCAGCAGTACCGACGTCTGATGGAAAAATATGATGCAATCAAACCGATACACTCAACTGAACTGGGCCTGAACAGTGCCGGCCAGGCTCGGCTGGCAGTGGCTGTTGAGCTGATCAAGAAGTGTACGGTGTTTTTTGCGGAAGGCGGCAAAACGGTCAGCTGGTTTACGATTCAGTATCCTGACCCCAAAGGAACGGCCCGAGGTCAGTTCGGTGATGCTCACTGCGTCTTCGACTGCAAATTCAATCATTACAATCCACGTCTGGACGCCATCGCGTACTACAACATGATCAATCTTCTGACGGACAAAATGTTCGTCAGCGAAGATCAGCGAAAGGACGGAAGCCAGGTCTTTCTGTTTCGAAAATCTGCAAGCGACTGGCTGCAGGTTGTCTGGAATGACCAACAGTCAGCGGACATCCGTCTCCCCGCAGTCGGTGCGAAGACGGTGGACGTCGTCCGAGTTGATGGTTTTCGGACTCAGCAGAACGTCCGCGAAGGGACGATCGACGTCGCTGTCGGCATCGAGCCACTGCTGATCGTTCCCCACAATTGATTCGCCACACTACTTTTCAGTCTGTGCATGCCCGTCGTTCCGGCTCAGAGCCTTGACCATGCTGTCATGCCCGCCGACGACGGGAAGTTCGATGGTTGTGTGATCAAGATCAAAGGTCAGTTCAGTCCCGGGTGATGGCCACAGTGTGAATTCACGATCTGTTGAAAACAACATCAGTCCAATTTGCTGACCGGCGGGAATGACCTGATCATCCGGCTGCAGTGAGAACTGCAGATCGTAGAATTCACCCACCTTCAAAGGCTCGCTGCTGTCGAGTGAACTGTGGTTCTGAGGATCTGCCCACCCCCGAGTAATCACATTCTCGTAGATTTTCGCCTCTGAATTCGAGTTCCAGGGCAGCGACACCAGCCAGACCGACAGATTCGCGGCGGGCCGACTGGAACTGACTCGTGTCCGAAACTGTACGGTCCCTGAAATGTGCAGCGGAGCGTTCAGTAAATCCGTAACGTACAGCAGACGATGCTGCGTCCATTCTGCCTGAGCCAGAGTATTACCGTCAAAGGAGAAGTTGTCGACCACAGTTTCCCGTCCCTGATGTTCTTCAGTTTTCAGACTCAGGCATCCCTTCTGAGTCCCTCCCCTGGACAGATGCAGCGTTACCGGCTGAGCAGCCGGGTTGGGAAAATCTTCGTAGGCCGTGGGTTTCTGCGGGTCGTCGCCTTCTCGAACAATCCAGGCACGAGCATCATTCTCGACGCCGTTCTGAAGACCATACAGATACCGGGTGAACCAGCGGTTCATCATCTTCAGAGGCGGTTCGCCGCCATGCCCCGCCTGATGAAAATAGCACTGCGCAGGAACTCCCTTTGCCTGAACGGCCCTGTAGATCCGAACGCTGTGTTCCGGCATGACGTTCCAGTCGTTGAAACCATGAGCCATCAGCAGTGGGGCTTTCAGTGGTCCCAGATCAAGCAGATAGTCACGACTTTTCCAGAAATCGTTCAGGTCACCTTTGGACCGATCAAATCCCTTCAGCATTTCCTGATCGCGAACCTGACAGTTGCAGAAGTCCCGACGCTCCGGATCGCCGCTGTTGACGAAGTTGTACAGCACATCGATATCTTCACCGATGTAGCCGCCGGGATGTCGGACCAGACCATGGGAACGATAATAGTGGTAGTACGAAGTGTTCGGAGCCACAGGAATGATGCATTCCAGTCCGTCAACTCCTGTGGTCGCAGCGGCCAGCGGAATTGTTCCGTTGTAGGACGTTCCCGTCATCCCCACTTTACCGGTGCTCCAGTAGGCCGAGACCTCACGGCCGCCATGAGGCAGAGTAAAGCCGCGAGCTCGACCGTTCAGCCAGTCAATCACCGCTTTGGGCGCCAGAGATTCGTTGTCGCCGCCGATCGTCGGACATCCCTGAGACAAACCCGTTCCCGGCGAAGCGGAATGCACGACAGCGTAACCGCGAGGAACCCAGGTCTCGCGATGTGACTTCGCCAGAATCAGGCGACGTGATTCGTGTTTGATGGACGGCGGATCGGCATGTGGCGGCGGATCGGCACCAGGTTCCTGAGCGGGATTCCAGAAAAAGTCACGGGGCCCGCCGGCCGTCCCGGAAAAGTAAGGACTGGAAACATAAACCACCGGTACCTTCAGACCTTCGGTATCCGTCTGCAACTGCCGAGTCACACTCACATGCATCCGATCCGGAAGCTGATCACCATCGGAATCGAACTCGGTCTCGACCCACAAATCATGATGGATCCAACTGTTTCCGTCCGCGAATGCCGGCACAACAGCGGACTCACCATGTTCAAAAACCGGAGCAGCCGGGGCGGATTTCGGTTCATCGTGACTTCGATACACCGGAGTCAGTCGCTCGATCCCCTGCTCATCCGCAACGATCAAAATGCGTGACAGTTCATCGGCAAGAGGAAACTGAACACCGGCCTGAAACAGCAACGCGGCCTTTGCGGGATCATTCACGCAGCACTGATTGATGCGGATGCCGGCCGCCTTCAGCCGATCCATGTCCGCAGGTGCGAACGGGTCAGTCCCCAGAAGCTGAATGAAATCAGCTTTGTCGCTGATGGTGTCCTGAATGTACTGCGCCGTTTCCTGCTGGCGTTCCATATTGCAGATTTTGACTTCGGGCCGTGCTGCCTTCACAGCCTTCGCTGCAGCTCGATCACAGGCAAGAAAACACTGATGGGCCCGCTGCATGGTGGCGATCTGTTCTGCCGCTGCAACGGCCATTTCCGGACTTCCCTTGATGTGGACGTTCAGCCAGACATTCTCGGGCATCATCTGAAGGGCTTCGTGCAGAGTTGGAACCCGTTCTCCCTTGAACCGAGCATGTTTCCATGACCCCGCATCCAGTCGCCGAACGGCTTCGAACGACATCGAGCTGATCGCGCCACTGCCGTCAGTTGTGCGGTCGACGGTTGCGTCATGCATCAGCACCAGCTGGCGATCGGCCGTCCAGACGACATCGAATTCAATCATCTGAGCTCCCAGATGAAGGGCCTCCCGGAATGCAGCAAGCGTGTTTTCCGGATGTGTCGCCGAGGCACCGCGATGAGCACACACACCGCGATCCGGCATCACGATCGGCACCGGAGCATCCGCGCACCACGACGGACTGAACGCCGTCAATGCCAACAGCAGACAGACGGGAAGACGAACAGCAATCATGCGCAGCTTTCGTGATCAGTCAGAGGTTTCGTTGAGTGTCATCCGCGAAGGAACTCTTCCAGGTTCGCAGACGAACAGGGCGCAGACAGCGCTCGGACGAATCGTATCGCGCCCACACCGATGATCCGCAACCAACCACGGCCGATTTCCGGACATTGTGACGATGGTACATGACGGACCAAAGAATTATGCTCTGAAGACTTCAGAAGAATCCTGTTGTCCGATCAAATCGTTTCCGGAGCAGCCATGAAAACCCTGTGCACACTGTCGCTGTTGACTCTGACCTTCGCGGGATCAGCCTGTCGAGCAGAACCGGCCTTCCCGCTGCAGGCAAATCGAATTCTGTTTCTGGGCGATTCCATTACGCATTCGGGACAGTATGTCGCCGCCATCGAAACTCAGCTCAGACTCCAGCAGTGTGACCCGCTTCCGGAAATCATCGGACTGGGTCTATCCAGCGAAACCTGCAGCGGTCTGTCAGAACCGGGTCATCCTTTTCCGCGACCGAATGTTCACGAACGACTCGACCGAGCTCTGGAGAAGATCAAACCTGACGTCGTCGTGGCCTGCTACGGAATGAATGACGGAATCTATCATCCTTTCAGTGAAGAACGTTTTGCTGCTTATCAGGCCGGCGTTCACAAACTCATCGATCAGATTCATGCGGCGGGTGCAAAAGTTGTCGTCGTGACGCCTCCGCCGTTCGATCCGGTTCCGCTGGCAAACAAGCCCAACAAACTGCTGCCGGAAGATTCCACCGGCTACGGTTATCAGGGAATCTACGATCGATACGATGACGTTCTGAAACGGTACGGCCAGTGGATCATGAAGGATCTGAAAGGTGCAGATCTGGTTGTGGATACGCATTCGGCAGTGACAGAAGTCCTGAACCAAAAACGAAAAACCGATCCGCAATTCACCGTGGCCGGTGACGGAATTCATCCGAATTCGGAAGGCCACGACATCATCGCCGGGGCTATTCTGAAGGCGTGGGGGGTGGAATCATGGGAAGAACCGTCAGCTGAACTCAGAAAACTGGCCAACCAGAAACAGTCGATTCTTCACGATGCATGGCTGTCCGAAGTCGGTCATCTGCGACCGGGAGTCAAAGCCGGACTGCCGCTGAAGGAAGCTCAGGAAACCGCGAGCCGACTTGCCGAACAGATCCAGGCGCTGGTTGAATCTGCCATTCAGCCGGCGACGTCAGAACATGCTTCGTCAAACGGAACGGTGTATTCGGTTCACTATCCGGCCAGTCTGAAGCCCGGGGCTCTGCGACTGGCTGTTGACTATCATCTGTGGATTCCCCAAAGCATGTCTCGGGTTCGAGGCATCATCGTGCATCAGCACGGCTGCGGAACGGGAGCTTCCATTGGCGGACAAACGGCCGCTGACGACCTCCACTGGCAGGCATTGGCAGAAAAACATCAGTGTGCTCTGATGGGCTCCAGCTATGAACCTCGCGAAGGAGTCAACTGTCGGCTGTGGTGTGATGCCCGCAGCGGTTCGGCCGATCGTTTCCTGCAGTCGCTGAGTCACTTTTCCGAGCGAACAGCAATGCCGGAGATTGCTGACGTCCCATGGTGCCTGTGGGGACATTCGGGCGGAGGGTTCTGGTCTTCGCTCATGCAGACTTTGTATCCGCAGCGCATTGTGGCGATCTGGCTGCAGTCAGGCACCGCATTTGGATACTGGAAGAAAGGCGACATTCCCGAACCATCGCTGACGGAAGCAGTGTACAGTGTTCCCGTGCTGGCCAATCCCGGTCTGAAGGAACGCGACGATAAACGATTTCATGTCGCCTACGACGGTTCCAAAGCAATGCAGGAAAACTACCTGCAGCACGGAGCTGCATTTTTTGAATTTGCCGCTGACCCGAAAACGGGGCACGAATGCGGCGACTCCCGCTATCTGTCCATCCGTTTCTTTGATTTCTGGCTCAGTCAGCGGCTTGCAGAAAATTCTGCTGATCTGAAACCCGTCACAGCAGAGGTTCAGGCAGCATGGAAGCAGAATCTGGCTGGCCTGCAACAGGAATTCACGGAAACGGGTGTCGTGAATGACGTGACACCACCTCCTGCACCCACCAATGTCGTCTGCCACCGGCTCGACGACGGCAGCGTCCACATCAGCTGGTCCGCCACGGCAGACTTTGAAAGCGGACTGCGAGGCTTCGAAATTCTTCGCAACAACGAAATGATCGGGACGCTCCCTGAGAAACCGGTCAGCCGGTTTGGAAGGCCACTGTTTCAGGGACTGTCCTATCACGACACTCCCGAAGCTCCGTTGCCGGTGATGGAGTTCGTTGACCGATCAGCTCCGACCGATCGCCTGCCGCAGTATCAGGTCATCGCCGTGAACAGTGTCGAACTGAAATCGGAACCAACATCGTCCGGTCGCTGACGGTGGTTGTCGAACCTGATGACGCAGCCAAACGGCGCAACGAGTTTTGGAACGCAGATCGCAAAGGAATTCTGATGTTTTCCCCCATCCTGTCCCGCACAGCTTTCGCAGTCAGCCTTGTTCTCGCAGCAGCGACGGCTCTTGCGGCTGATGATGTGACGGACTTTGCAGCAGATTCCTACCCACAGCGACTGGCGGAAGGCCGCCTGCGAACCGCAAGGTTTCCGATGCGGTCCGATGGTCCGAAGTCGTTTGATCCGGTCCGGGGTTCGACGGTTTACGAGAACCAGTGTGTCAGCCAGGTGTATGAAACTTTGCTTCAATACAAATACCTTAAACGTCCCTTTGAGGTCGAACCATTGCTGCTGGCAGAAATGCCGACCACCAGCGACGGACTGACCTATCGATTTCGCCTGAAGCCGGACGTCTTTTTTCACGATGACCCCTGCTTTCCGGATGGCAAAGGACGCCAGGTGGTGTCCAGCGATGTGTTCTATTCGTGGAAGCGGATTGCCGACAAAAACACCAGTTCAAAAGCCTGGTGGCTGCTGGAACAGACGATCGTCGGTTTTGACGAATACCGGAGTCAGCAGAACGAAGCGGAATTCTTCAACTACGATCTGGACGTTCCGGGACTGCGGATCATCAACGATCAGGAATTTGAGATCGAACTCACCAAGCCGATCACTCGGTTCTTCTGGACACTCGCCATGTTCCAGCTTTCGATCGTCCCTCGCGAGGCCGTCGAGTTTCATGGGCGACATTTCCTGCGTCATCCTGTTGGCACGGGCCCGTTTCTATTGAAGGACGGCGACTGGAAAGTGGGAATGAGCGTCACCTTTCGCCGAAATCCGAACTACCACGAATGCTTCTACCCTGCGGAACACCGTCCGGAAGATGAAGTCCGGGGACTGCATCTGGCCGCTGGTCAGCGACTGCCGATTCTGGATGAAATCAATGTCCGTTTCTTTGTTCAGGATCAGCCGATGTGGCTGGAGTTTCAAAGTGGGGGGCTGGACTATTGTCAGATCCCCGCTGAAAACTATCCGGAAGCCATCAATCCCCGCACACGACAGCTTCGACGCAATCTGAGGCAGGAAGATGTCACTCATATCCCGCTGCCGCTGCTCGACTTCATCTTCAAAATGTTCAACATGGAAGATGAACTTCTGGGAGGAAATTCGCCGGAAAAGAAGAAGCTCAGACAGGCCATTTCGCTTGCGATGGACTGGGACGAAGTCAACCAGGCCTTCTACAACGGACTGAACGTCGTCTATGACGGCCCGATTCCGCCCGGAATGGCCGGTCACCCCGACGGAGGAGTTGCCAATGCTTCCTTCCGCGGGCCGGATATCGAACGAGCGAAGAAGCTGCTGGCGGAAGCCGGGTATCCCGACGGAAAAGGTCTGCCTCCCCTGGATTACTTCGTCGCCCGAGTGGCCAACAACGTTGAACAAACCGAAATGCTGAAAAAACAACTCGGCCGAATCAACGTTCGTGTTCGGGAACACTTCGAAGACTTCTCAACGCTGATGCAGACGGTCGATCGCCGACAGGCTCAGTTCTTCTCCTTTGCCTGGGGCTCTGACTATCCCGATGCGGAAAACAACCTTGCACTGTTCTACGGCCCCAATGCCTCGCCCGGGTCCAATCACGCCAACTACTCCAACCCGCAATACGATCGGCTGTATGAAGAGATTCTGGGAATGCTGCCTTCGCCGGAACGCACTCAGAAAATCGAAACCATGCGTGACATTCTTCTGGAAGACTGCCCCTATGCGGGATCCATGGGCAGAACTCGCGATTACCTCATTCGCCCTGGCTGAAAAACATGCAGCCGGAAGAAACGTTCGAAAACTGGTACAAGTACCTCGACGTCGACCGGTCTGCCGCTCGATAAGGCTCGTTCAGAACGCCGGCACTGTCAGCCATATCAGGCTTTGAAGATCTTTTCCCGTCCGACGGTGACGTGTTTCGTCGCGTTCCGAGTATCCAGCACCATCTGAGAATGTCGGACGATGAAGTCGAAGTCGTAGGCAGTGTGGTCGGTGGCGATCAACACGCAGTCCTGAGCCGCCAGGAACTCCGGCGTCAGTTCGGAACTGGTCATCGCCGGAACGTCATAGTGACGCATCTTCTTCAGCTTCGGAATGTGCGGATCGTTGTACGTCATGTCGGCTCCGCGAGCCATCAGAAGTTCCATCAGTTCGAATGACGGGCTTTCCCGAGGATCGTCGACGTCCTTCTTGTAGGCCATGCCCAGCAGACAGATGCGACTGTTGCGCACGGGCTTGCCGAACTGATTCAGGAATTCCGTCAGCTGAGTCACCACGTAACGCGGCATGCAGGAATTCACTTCACCGGCCAGTTCGATGAACCGAGTGCTCATGCCCTGACGCCGAGCCAGCCAGCTGAGATAAAACGGGTCGATCGGAATGCAGTGCCCGCCCAGGCCCGGCCCTGGATAAAACGCCTGGAAGCCAAACGGTTTGGTTTTCGCGGCTTCAACAACTTCCCAGATATCAATTCCCATCCGGTCGAACAGAGTCTTCAGTTCGTTCACCAGAGCGATGTTCACGGCTCGGTAGGTGTTCTCCAGAATCTTGCACGCTTCGGCAACTTCGGCACTGCCGACCGGAATGATCTTCACGATCGCCTTCGAATACAGGCTGCACGCCAGATCCCGGCTGATTTCATCACTGCCGCCCACAACTTTGGGAATGCCAGCTGCGGTAAAATCCGGGTTGCCCGGATCTTCGCGTTCCGGGCTGTACGCCACGAAGTACTGCTCGCCGCATTTCAGCCCGGCAGCATTGCGTTCCAGAATCGGAATCATCACGTCCCGCGTCGTGGTGGGATAGGTGGTGCTTTCCAGAACCACCAGCTGTCCGGGTCGCAGAGTCGCGGCGATGGCTTCTGCTGTCTTTTCCACATACATCAGATCCGGATCACGACTTTCCGTCAGAGGCGTGGGCACACAAATCAGCAGTACATCCGCTTCACCCAGGCGCCCCATATCAGACGTCGGTTCAAGCACGTCACGACTCAGCCAGTCCTGAATCGTCGCAGAAGAAATGTGTTTGATGTAGCTGCGTCCGGCCAGCAGTTCATCCACCTTCGACTGATCAACGTCATAGCCGATACACCGGAAACCGGCATTCGTGAAGGCACTGATCAGAGGAAGCCCGACATAACCCAGGCCAATCACTCCGACCTGAGCCTTGCGGGAATCAATTTTCTGCTGCAGTTCAGCTGCAGCGACCTGAGCGTTGGCGGAAGCCATTGAAATCAATCCTGGAATACTGCCTGTCAATCAGGCGAAATCCTGCCCTGGCCCTGAATTGCCGGTCGGAATGAACCGTCAACCGTCAGCGGCCTTTCTTCTTATTCTTGCCGTTCTTCGAATTCCCGCCGCCCTTCGAATCGTATTTTTCATTGGATTTCTCGGCGTGTTTTCGAGCATCCTCGGCCTGCCGCTGAGCTTCTTCCATGGCAGTCATCAGTTTCCCGAAGAAGCCGGTTCGCGGAGCAGCCGCCCCGGATTTGCCGTCAGTTTCCTTCACAACGACCATGGATTCCACTGACATCTTATCGCTGGCCAGCATCTTTCGTTCAACGATACTCCACAGGCTGGACGCGATAAAGTAGATGCACAGACCGGCTGGAACGTGCCAGAACATGACCCCCATAAAGATCGTCATGAAGTTCATCATCTTCGCGGTCATTTCTGCCTGTTCATCCTGAGGCGGAGGCATGAACAGCTTCTGCTGAACAAGGAACAAAGCCACACTGATACACGGCAGGAGATTGAAATCCGATCCGAGCAGCGGCAGACGCGGCATGCGAGCCAGAGCGTCCGGAGCAGCCAGATTGTCAATCCACAGGAAACTGGACAGTCGCAGGTCAACAGCGGTATTCAAACAAGTATACAGAGCAATGAAGACGGGCAACTGAATGAGCGCCGGGAGGCAGCCTCCCAGCGGATTGATGCCGTGTTTCCGCCAGAGTTCCATCTGAGCTCGAGCGAGTTTCTCTTTGTCGTCACCGTACTTCAGTTTCAGCTCGTTGATCTTCGGAGCCAGTGCCTTCTGTTTCGCAGCCATGATGGCCTGCTTCCGAGAGATCGGAAACATACAGCCGCGAACAAGTGCCGTCAGTGTGATGATGGCCAGGACATACGGCATGCCCCAGCTGTGGAACGTGTCCAGCAGCCAGTGCATGAAACGTGCAATAAAGCCGAACCACGAACCATAGTCGAGCACCTGATGAGCCTGCAGCGGAGGCGGATCCAGCAGTTCGCCGCGTTTGGGACCGACAAAAAATGCGAAGCAATGAGTCACTGCTGAGTCGCCGTCGGCTGTTCCCAGCTTCAGAGGCGCGGACGCCATACGAAAGCTGATATCGCTGAGATTTGCGTCCACGGAATCCAGCTGCACCATCACCGGATAAATCCGATCGATCCACTTTGACGTCAGCCGGGTCTCTTCAGGTCGGTCATCAATGGTCGCGATCAATGCCGCAAAGAACTGCACGTCTACGGCTGCGTACCGGAAAGCACCTGTCCAGGCATCGCTCTGCTTCAGCCTGTCCCGAACCTCGGCTTCCGTCAGCGGGCTTCCGGATGCTTCCGCCACACTCAGGTGTTCCGTGTACAGCTTCTGCAGCGCTTTTCCTCCCAGCGTCACGGAAGAATCATCATCCAGGAACTCGATCTTGATGTCTTCGAACTTCCGAGTGTGTTCCTCGTTCTCCAGAATCAATCCGACAGGCCCCTGAAGTTCGTAGTCCACATCCAGCGGCGCGCCGGACAGGTTGCTGACCGTCAGATCCACTTCGATGGTGTATCCGGCTGGATCCTTCAGAAAGGCCGCCTTCAGTTCATCAGCAGATCCGGGGATCCTGTGCAGGCGATACGTCTTCGACACTTTCAACGTATGGTCGGGAGCTTCGAACGAAAACGTAGCCTCGCTTTCGTTCGCTGACACCAGTTCCCAGGGAATCGTTTCCAGCGACTGTTTAGTGGCCTTCAGCTGGACATCAATCTGTTTGACCGCTGTGGAAAACGTTCGGTCCGGAGTCACGTTGGTGCCAACGACAGTCACCTGCTGGTCGCGGTTGTTCAGATCGCGGAACTTCGGATCCGTCAGCTGAACAGATTTCACTGCCGCACCAGCCGAAGTGAGATCCACTTTCAGAAAATAGCCGCTGGCCGGATCCAGTGATCCCAGAGAAACCGACTTCTCCGGATGAGCAGGAATTTCGACGGGCTTTTCCGGGACAGCTGATGCATCCGCCGAGCCACCGTCGGCAGCCTCGGCCAGAGCTTCACCGGTGCCGGCGTCGTCCGGTTTGTCAGCGGACTCAGCGACTGGAACCGGCGGCGGCGGTGGAAACAGCTTCGGAAGAATGAAGCCGGTATAGATGTACGAAAACGCGAAGAAGAAAACCAGAAAGGTGATAAAGCGTCGATTATCCATGAGTTTCTTCGAGCAATGGTTGGGGCGGACGGTCCCTCAGGCTCGACCATTCGCACCGGCGACGGATTTCTTCGCCCCAACCAGTCGTGCCGGACGCAGAATACCCGTTGAAATCAGCAACGAAAATCGCAGCCCCCGACGTTCTGCCGATTGAGACTGGTTTTCGTCGAAAAACGGCCGCTACCAGCGTTTTTCGATCCCGAACGTGATTCCGTGAGCCAGATAGTCTGATTCTCGAAGGAAATGTGCCGGACGACTTGCGCCGGTCAGCGGAATTGTCTCCAGCTGAAACAGATTCGGGTTCAGGGTCGAGTCAATCTGCTCAGTCGCCCGCAGCACGTTGTTCCAGAACAGCAGGCTGTAGCCGGCTGTAATGTCCCAGCCCCAGCGAGTCGTCCAGCCCAGGTTCAGGTCCAGCTGGGGCACCGCAGAAAAGCGGTTGCGAGACCAGTGCCCGCTGTTTGTTCGCTGAGCCAGCAGACCGCCGGTTGCGTTCACCAGAGTTCCTGCGGGCGATGTCTGCTGAGTCATTCCCGCAACGTCAAGTTCCTGCTGAGTTGCTCCCAGAGCCTGTCGACCTCCGACCTGCCAGAAGAATCTGTTCAGCCGATGTCTCAACTGCAGCCCGATTTCTCCCCCGACAAACGTGTTCTCGGTCTGAAACAGATCCGTGATGTGGTAGTAGTTGTCGCGAGTTGCAAATTCTTCCGCGACGAACCCATCCTTCAGATTCAGAAATCGAGGCCCCGCCTGCACGACGGCGGAGAAGGCATCCTTTCGGCAGGACCCATCTTCGTCCGCGATTCGATACAGATGAATCGCCGCGCCGTACAGTCGCGTATCCATCCGGGCTCGCAGAGATCCGGTTGCCAGATCCGGGAAGCCCAGCAGCTGAGCGTCCTGCAGCCCCGTCAGCGTATTGAAGAAGGGCCGTCCCAGAATCGGATCGCCGTTCGAGCTGAAGAAGGAATCGTCCGTTTCCCGAGCCAATGCAAAGAACTCACCATCGATTCCCAGACCGTCACAGAAGTCCCGGCCACCTCGAAATCTCAACCCCGGTGTCCCTTTACCAAAGACCGTTCCGCCACCTGCCAGCACTGTTGTTCCGGGAAGGCCGAGAATCCCTGATTCCGCCTGAATAGTTCCCGCCGGACTGGTCGTCAGCAACGCCGGCACATCTGAAGGACTGGTCCACCAGTACAACGCCTCAGCACTCAGCCACCAGCCCGACTGTTCACAGCAGCAGTTCGAAGATGCCGAAGTGCAACAACCGTTCGAACAACTCCCACAACAGGAACTGCCTTCGGCAAACCCATCGTGGATCACCGAGTACTCAGAATCATAAACCTGCGACGACGGTCCCGTGTATTGATATTCAACTCCGGCATCCATGGAGGGCTGGACGATTTCCTGAGTGTAGCTGACGGGACGAACCGCTCGGCCCTGCATGCCCGGGGAAACGACCGGTGTTTGACGGACGGCCAGCGCCGGAGCAACCGACGGAACGGGACGGGTACTCGACTGCTGCTGTTGCAGCCGCCGCTGCTGGCGACAGAAACTGCACTGGCACACCGCTCCCTGCCCACCGATGGACGCCAGTCGCGCGCTGGCCGGAACAACGGCCGGGGCAGCCGCATGCTGAGACCGGACGGGCCCGCAGGCAGGCGGACCGGCAGGCGGGATCGCCTGAAAACCGAATGCGTGTGTTGTGAACAGGAAGAGGCTGCACCACAGCCATTGACATTTGCGCAACATGGGAAGACCAATTCGAAGAAAATCTGCTCGGCAGAACTCAGCAGATTCGTCCCTCTCCCCAACACCCGTCAATGTGAATGCCTCACTCCCGAATGCTGAAATTCAGAACGCTCAGCAGATCCTGCGCGAGCCAGAAAACGGAACAGCGGAATCTGCCATCAGACCGCCAACTGCAGCAGGATTCAGCATGCAAAATGGCGATGACCGCAGGCGACGACTTTCGCGCACGATGTTTGTCGGCGATGGACGTCGTCTCTGACCAGGCCTTCAGGTCAGCGATTCTGGAGGGACCTAACCGGCTTTCGGAAGCCAGGCCAGCACCTGCTGAAGTCGAGCAGACACAGCTTCAGCCCACGCTGCATGTTCGCTGCATCCCAGAATATAGGCAACAAATGCCAGATACATTCCGAAAAGCAGTGCCGCCTTGCCTCGTTTCATTTCGACGCAGATCGTGCCATCGGCTGTCACGCCTCGTCGGCCAACGTAATAAACCAGGAATCCCACGACGGTCAAAGCCAGCAGCAGAAGTCTCAGCTCACCGCTTTGAGCCACCACTTCGGGACTCATGCGGATACTGCCATGCACCAGGGTGTATGCCAGCAGAGGAAAACCCAGAGCGAAACAGATATCGAAGATGTTGCTGCCCAGAGCATTCGCGACAGCATCGTCGTAATCACCATCCCGCGCATCACGAATCGACATGACAGTGTCCGGAACACTGGTCGCCATCGATGCGAAAATCACAGCGACGAACATCGTCGGCATCCCGAGCCCCTGCCATTCTCTTCCGAACAGCTGATACGACGGATGCTCCACGTTGGCCGTACCTGTTCCCAGCCATTCGCAGGCCAGCACCAGCAGCCAGCAGGACGCCGCAATCACAATCGTCGAACACGTCAGCAGAGGCCAGCCGTTCCAGGTTTCGTCAGACATTTTCTGACGATGATGGTCTTTCACAAACCAGCGTTCCAGGTCCATCAACGGCCCGCCGGACAACCAGTAAAACACCTTTCCCGGAAAGCCCTGCGGACGTTCTGATTCGTCACTCGAATCAGAATCTGCGTCGCCGCTGTCAGATAATTCGCCCGCGCCGGGTGCGGCTGCAGAGCGTTTCATGGTCGACAGCATAAAGATCAGATAAGCGATGTACAGCGCAACCAGAACCAGTCCCTGCCACCAGTGCAGAGCGTCTCCGCTGATGATCAGAATCAGAATGAATTCGCAGGCAATCAGAGACAGTCCGTCCCGCAGCAGGACTTTTGTTGACACGTTGACGGACGTTACGGTCCGATTCTGAACAGTCGTCCCCACCACGAAAAAGATGCACAGCGATGGAATGATCATCCCATTGAACAGGGCACTGCCGGCGGTCGTCCCGATGCCCACCGCAAAACCATCGGTGTCACTCAGAGCGAACAACGCGATCAGCGTCGTAAACAATTCGGGCAGGGAACTGGAGATGGCATTGATCGTGCCCCCGCGAACCCCTTCCGAGAGATTGCGGCCGATGTATTCGGATGCAATTTCGAATCCGTCGCAGGCTCGCCAGATCAGCAGACAGCTGAAGAGAATCAGAACAAACGGGATCAGAACACCCATCACCGACAACCATTCCGGATGCATGCATTCGATTGAAGGTTCCGACCGGTCGCCAGTCGAACGTCGGAACTGAACCGCATCTTATGCAGAAAGGTCGCGGGACAAAACCACGACCTTCACCGGCAAAGCGATGGGCAGATGGTCAGCCAGCGAAACAGGCTGCGGGCAGGCATCTGAACTTCTGATTTGAAAAACTGAAAGAAACCGACGCACCAGGAAAGCACTGACAATGTCCGCCTAACCGGCTTCCCGGTGAGTCTCGAGCTGACTGAGTCGGTTGTACAGCGTCTTCAGAGCGATTCCGAGTTCTTTGGCAGCTGCAGGCTTGTCGCCGCTGTGTTTGTCGAGAACCCGCTGAATCATCCGGTCTTCCATTTCCCTCAGTGTCATCGGTTCATCGCTGAACTGCACACCCGAGGTCGAACCGCCCGGAGCGGAAGTCGACGACGGGAACGCACCTGTGGTCGCAGATGATGATGATGATGTTCGTCGAGTCAGCTGCTGAGGCAGATCGGCCGGTGTGATACATTCACCGTCTGACAGAATCACCGCATGTTCGATCACATTCGCCAGCTGACGAACGTTTCCGGACCAGTCCTGAGCCTTCAGGATGTCGATCGTATCTGTTGCCAGCATGGATTCCGGAACGGAATCGCGTTTCAGATGTCTGGCAAGCAAATGACGGGCCAGTTCCGGAATGTCATCACGTCGTTCGCGCAGCGGCGGCAGGTGGATTTCGAAGGTGTTGACTCGAAACACAAGGTCTTCCCGGAACGTGCCGTCTGCCACCATTTCCTGAAGATCACGGTTGGTGGCGCAGACAATTCGCACGTCGACTTTGAAGGGTTCATTCTCCCCGACACGACGGACTTCGCCGGATTCCAGAAATCGCAGCAGCTTGACCTGCATCGATTTGTCCAGTTCTCCCAGTTCGTCCAGAAACAGAGTTCCGCCGTTGGCCACTTCAAACAGACCGGTTCGAGCCGTATCTGCACCGGTGAAAGCTCCCTTCCGGTGTCCGAAGAATTCACTTTCGACCAGGTTTTCGGGTATGGCACCACAGTTGACCGCAACAAACGGCGCGTTCCGCCGGTCACTTTGCTCGTGAACCCTCCGAGCCACCATTTCCTTGCCGGTTCCGGTTTCTCCCAGGATCAGCACGGCCGAATCCGTCGGAGCAATCTTGTCGATGAGCTTCTTCACTCTCATCATCGACGGCGAATTTCCAATCAGATCTGAACGGCCTTCGACCTGCTGCAAACGTGACTGCAGTGCCGTGTTTTTGTTCTGCAGGGCCTTTTTGTCACCGATTCGCTGCAGAACAGCCGAAATTTCGAACAGCGAAACAGGCTTGGGCAGAAAATCATACGCCCCCATCCGCACGGCTCGAATGGCATCATCCATACTGCCGTGGCCGGTGCTGATGACGTAGTCTGTGTCCGGGGAATTCTCGCGCAGATGCTGGATCACATCCCAGCCACTGCCGCCGGGCATCCTCAGGTCCACAATCGCCGCGTCAAACGTATTCCGATTCACGGCATCGCAGGCTTCGCCGGGAGACCGACAAACCGTTGTCAAGTGCCCCATTCGGGGAAGTTCAGATTCCATCAGGCTGGAGATTGATTCGTCGTCATCGACAAACAGGACTCGCAGCTTATGTTTGGTTGTTTGAGCCACTGCCAACTCCATGGCAAATTTACTTCAGGCTCCGCCCGAAGCAGAGAATTGAGACCGCGCGGGAACAAAACTTCCCTGAAATCACGGTTCGAGAGAGCCGATGTCATAACAGATTCAGATTTTTGCAGCAATCCGGCTTTTGACAGCGATTCCCGCGTTGGACCGGTGATTTCTGTCCGGCGAACACGACCCCATCGGCGTGGTTTTTCATTACGCAAAGCAGGCTCGACGGGGCAATCAATGGATTCGATCGGCCAACGTACGAAGGTTCACCGGCAGCTGTGGACATCGACAATCACCACGAGGGCTTAACCTCCGAAACACGATCGAATGGGAATTACATCGTTGGGGACGTCAGCGCCTTCGTATTCGCGTTCGCAGAACAGGTTTCTGATCATCCGAATCATGTACTGGGCCGCAGACGAAATTTCTCGATCAGACTGCTGATACAGATGCATTTCCGTCGTCCCCAGTTTCTCGCTCAGATCGATGCTTCGCAGAGGTTCGCCGGCACTGCACGAGCCTCGCTTTTCTTCATAGGTGATCGCAACACCAATTCCCTTTTCAACCCAGCTGCGGCGACCGGTCGCCTGAGCCAGAGTGATTCGACCGCCAAGACGCACGGGCCGCAGGAATTTTTCCAGACCGGGAATCACAAGGTTGGTAGGAACAATAACCGTTTCGTCCCGCAGCCATTCGGCCAGTGTTTCCAGCCCGACTTTCTGACTGAAGTCATGTCGATAGCTGACGTGACGGTTGTACAGCATCACGCGTTTCCACCGGCACAGTGCCGTTGATCGAATGGTATTGGTCGGATCGCGCGGACCGACGGCGAATTCCACCTGAGACTGCAGAAGTCCCACCAGTTCGTGAGGCTCGCCTTCCACAAACTCCAGCTCAACCTTCGGAAACACCTGTCGAAAGTCCGTCTCCAGCAGAAGACGCGGGAAAAAGTTTGTGGCCAGAAAATTCGTCATCCCGATTCGCAGCACTGACCGTCCACTGTGCACGGGCAGAGCGTCCAGCTTTTCAAGCATCTGACGAATCGGCCGACAGATGTTGGGCAGGTCCACCGTCGGATAAGAACCGCTTCGGCGGCGATTCAACAGTGTTCTTCGAATTCCGTTGTGGCCTCCCAGTTTGTGCTCGAGATCGTCGATGCGCCGAGTCATCGAACCGCGGATCGGGAGACCGCGTGAGCTGAGTGCCTCCTTCAGCTGATTCAGTCCGAGAGGCATTCCCTGACGTTCTCCAAAAACGTCCCCAATCCCGACAACCAATCGCATGTCGTCGACCGTCAGCGCGCCACTGATCATTCCGCACCTCTGTCCTCGCCACGAAGAGAGACCCGCAGGATGACTCTACGATTCCGACACACAAATGAGAAGAGGCTGGTTCACAAAATTTCCACCACCCGTACATGCTGCGAATCCTGTCAGCTTCACGCTGCGCGAATTCGCACTGTCGGCCGCGGCGATGCCGTCAATGACATCAACTGACTGCTGTACCTGGAGTTCGTTGAATTTTCAGATTCTTCCGAACGCGTTTTGTCTCGACCACTCGATCACAGCTCTTCAACATGGCTGCGTGGCACCTGGCCACGGGGTTCCTTTTCAACAACGTGAGTGGAGTGATTGGGATGGTTATCAGAACGCCACCGGGCGCGAATCAGCCGCTGTTCGACGGACATCTGCTGGGCTGGAAACAGACTGCAGAGAACTGCAGCCGGAAACTGGGTTTCTGCAGTGAAGCAGCCGATCAGAAAGGTTCGCAGGATGTTCCGCCGCCGGAACCGGTGATCTACGCAGACGATTCTCACCTGATGACGTTTGCTCCCACCGGTTCAGGCAAGGGCCGAGGCGTGATTATCCCAACGCTGCTCAGCTACCCCGGTTCCGTGGTTGTCGTGGATCCCAAGGGCGAAAACTACGCCGTGACGGCTCGCCGTCGACGGGAAATGGGGCAGAAAGTCGTGGTTCTGGACCCGTTTGGCCGAGCGACCCGGGGTTCAGAACAGGCAGACAGCTTCAATGTCTTCGATCTGTTCAAGCTGCCCAGAACCATTCTGGACGCGGATGCTCACATGCTTGCATGGCAGCTGGCTGCGGGAAACGCGTTTTCCCGGGACCCGTTCTGGGACAATGTCGGCACTGGATTTCTGTTCGGTCTGATTGCTCACGTCGCCAGCGGGGTTCCGGAAAACGAGCGGAACATGAACAAGGTGATGAGTTACCTGTACAACGACGATGTGGTCTACAATCTGGCCGTCCTGCTCGATTCCAAAACCGTGGTGAATCCGCATGCTCATCGCGAGATTGCTGCTTTTCTGCAGCTGCCGGAACGTGACACTCGCCCATCCGTGCTCGCCACCGCACTCAGCTATGTCAAAGCGCTGAATACCGAATGCGTGGAACAGTGCATGGCGTCGTCAACTTTCGACCTGAAGGATCTGCTGCATGGAAATCCGATTTCGATTTATCTGTGCATTCCTCCGGAGAAGCTGACATCACACAAGAGCCTGCTGCGACTCTGGATGGGAACTCTGCTGAACACCGTGCTGCGACGGGAACATCGGCCGAAAGACAGAACTCTGTTTCTGCTCGATGAGTGTGCTCAGCTGGGCTCGATGCCGCTGCTGGAAAGTGCCGTGACTCTGATGCGGGGCTATGGACTTCAGGTCTGGTCGTTCTGGCAGGACATGGAACAGGTCCGTTCGTGCTATCCGCAGGGCGGTGAGACGCTGATCAACAATGCGGCGGTTCTGCAGGCATTCGGAATCAGCAACAATCGAATGGCCCGCCAGCTGATGGACCTGCTGGACTGTCCGGCAACCGATTTGCTGGCAATGAAACCCGGCCAGTGCCGCAGCTTTGTGCGGGGACAGGGCAGCTTCACGTGCCGGCTGCCCGATTACCTGAACGATCCCGTCTTCAGGGGACTCTGGGACGAAAACCCGTTCTTCGATCCCGGCGGTCGCAGTCAGTGATCGGACTGCGGCAACTGAGTGGGCATCGCTGACGTCAGGAAGGAGTGTGATCAAGGAACGACAGCACTCCTTCCAGCACGCCGCTGGTGGCATGAGCCTGAGCCTCGAACAGTTGTCCGCCGCTGTTCCCCTGACGGCGGAGTTCACGAGCCTGCAGACGGACTTCCGGCAGCGCATTGCCCACCAGAATTGCCCGATAGGCCACCTGAATTGCCGCCAGATCATTTCCGGAGTCACCGGCGTAGATCACAGCCTCGGTTGGGAATCGATGCTGCTGAATCCACCAGTTCAGCGCAGCAGCCTTGGAAATCCCTTCCGGCAGCACATCGATCAAACCGTCACCGTTGAACGGATCGATACTTGCCACCACCGACCACGGAGCCCGAAGTTTTCGGAGTTCCGCAGCAATCAGATTCCGCGTATCTGCCAGCTGATTCGCGTCCGTGTAGAAGCTGATTTTGAAGTCTCCCTGCTTCACGTCTTCCTGCAGGTCAAGTCCGCTGATTTGCCTCAGCCGCCTTCGAAGCATATCACCGGTCATTGCTGCCACAGTTCGTTTCTGCAACTGAGCCCATTCCGGGCAAACCTGAAACGGTCCGGATGACGTTCGTCTTAGAAGAGTTGTCCCCACATCACAGAAGATCCCGTCCGGCTCCGGCAGCCGGAACTGCTCCATCGCCTGCATCACCGACGCCGGATGTCGGCCGGTGGCATACACCAGCGACAGCCGATGCTGAGCCAGAAGGTCCGTCAGCACCTGCAGGTCCAGAATCTGCTGGTCGCAGCCAGGCAAGGGCAGCAGTGTTCCGTCCAGATCAGTCACCAGCAGTTGCGGCGGACAAACAGATTCGGCACACATTTCTTCAGGTCAACTCCACGTTTGTAGAAGTGAATGTCCAGAGTTCCGGGAAATCAGGTTTTCAGAGCCGCAACGTCATGTTCCTGAGCACCGGCTGTGTGGCACCGCCAGTGGTCTTCTGACTCGAAACAACACTGGCTGGTGTGATCCCGCTCGTGAACCCGATCGCCTCAACATTCAACTGCCAGATCAGATACCACCTTCCCGAACGAACACCGCCCGTCAGATCCTCACCAGCCACAAAAGTTCATATGGATCCAGCTGAACGGCATCACTGCCGGAAACAGAACGCTGAGTGAGTGCATCTTCGAAAAAGCGACCCAGCCCGGCTGTTCGAAGTCGGTTTCCATCAAGGGTCTGAACGGACTCGGAAAAATTCCCCACGACAATCATGCGATGACTGCCGTTCATCCGCACATATCCCAGCAGATGGTCGTTATCCGTGCGGACCAGTTCCATCTGCTGTCCTGCCAGAGCCGGATGAGATTTCCGCACCTGAATCAGCTTCTGCAGCGCATGGAAGATCCGACGTCGCACAGATCCCGTCCCGTGCGGCAGCCGGTCGTCCAGTTCATTCAGAAACTCCCATTTCATCCGAGGACGATGAACCCATCGAGTATCCGTGGCCTTGGCCGGGTCCTTGACGAAATCATAGTCGTTCAGCATGCCCCATTCTTCACCCAGATACAGCAGCGGAATGCCTCCGATGCTGAGTGTGATTCCCTGAAGCAGGATGATGCGGCGAATCGCCAGTTCCTTCTGATCGTCATCGTTCTTTTCAATCGCCAGTTCCAGACCAGCCAGAGACGCCATTGTGCCGGCAATCCGCATATCACCGGTTTTCAGGTTTTCCTGAAACGGAATTCCCCGGGCGAACGAGCCCTCAAACTGTCCGGTGTAAAACTGATTCAGAAACTGTCGATGATCATAAGCGTTAATGCCGATCGCAGCCGCGTCTGCATCATCAAATGTCCACCCGATATCGTCGTGGCACCGCAGATAGTTCACCCATGCGGTGCCTTCCGGAAGCTGATGTCGATGAGAAAGTGACTGTGTCAGCAGACGCGTGCTGCGAGTCGCCAGTGATTCCCAGAGCAGGGCCATCAGCGTGGGGTTGTAGGAAATCTGACACTCATCGCGCCGAACATAACGCACCACTTCGTCCGGATGCACGATTGCTTCGGACTTGAACAGCAGCCCCGGGGCGGCAATTCGAGCCAGTCGATTGAAAGCCTGAATCAGACGATGAGCTCCCGGAAGGTTTTCACACCCGGTGCCCATTTCCTTCCAGATGAACGCCACAGCATCCAGTCTCAGAATGTCCACACCGTTCTGAGCGATGAAGAACATTTCTTCCAGCATCGCCCGAAACACGGCCGGATTGCTGTAGTTCAGATCCCACTGGTAACTGTTGAACGTCGTCCACACCCAGCGCTGCATGCCGTCATGCCACGAAAAATTTCCCCGACGAACGGTCGGAAAGATTTCGCGCAGAGTCTGTTCGTATTGATCCGGCTTCGTTCGATCCGGAAAAATATAGTAGTACTGCTGAAACTCACGTTCGCCCGACTGAGCCCGCCGAGCCCATTCGTGATCGTCCGCGGTGTGATTGAATACAAAATCCAGGACCAGAGTGATCCCGGCTGAATGCAGATCATCGGCCAGCAGCTTCAGGTCATCCATGGTTCCCAGACCGGGATCCACGCTCCGATAGTTGCTGATCGCATAGCCTCCGTCGCTTTCACCGGGTCGGCGAGCAAACAGAGGCATCAGGTGCAGATAAGTCAGCCCCAGACGCCGAAAATAATCGATCGACTGACGAAGCTTTCCGAGATTCTCGCTGAACAGATCCACATACAGAGCACCGCCGACGACAGTCTCTGATTCAAACCAGTCCGGTTCATTCACCCGATGTTCATCCAGTGCTCGCAGAGCATCCGGACGATCAATCCACGCCCTGGCGGTCGTGATCAGAATCTGCTGCAGATGATAAAAAAAGTCATATCGCGTTCCGTAAAGATCCAGCAGCGCATCAAAGACTTCGTACCAGTACAGGTGCAGTCGGCGATAAAATTCCCGCTGCACGTCCGCTCCAATGCCATATTCCAGCCACATGGCGTCCAGCACAGGCTGCAACCGCTGCAGGCTGAGAGCCGCTTCAAAGGCGAGGTCGGAAAGTCCTTCCCTGTCAGGCGGTCCCGACTGAGTCTTTGGGTTCGGAAAATTCAGAGAGTGATCAGCGTCCACGAGACTGGAGACTCTTTCTTCCGCATCAGCGGGGGCGTGGTTCCAGCTGATCGTTGGGAATCACGATATTGCCAAGAAACTGATAATAATCGATTCCTTCCAGAACACCCCGGGCATGATGCCCCTTCGCAAAGTAGATGCGAGGCCGTCGCCGAAGTCGATTCAGTTCGCGACTGTGATTTCCGACAACCACACCCAGCGTTCGCCCCAGCAGCATCCCGGCATCATTTCCGGAGTCACCCGCCACAAGGACATTGTCCGGTGAAAATCCCCACTTCCACAGCAGATGTCGCATCGACACATCGCTGCCTCCTCGTACGGGAATGATGTCCAGATACATGCCCAGCGAGTGAATCACCTTCGCGCGAACTCCGGCCTGACGCAGCCGTTTCCGCAGCCGGCTGACCGACGGCGCAACCGAAGAATCAATGGTGTAGCTGACTTTGAATTCCGAAAGACATTCCGGCTCCTGAAGATAAAGTCCTTCGACTTCATCCAGCACTGCCCGAACCTCATCCGGTTTCCAGGCATACCCAATCTGCTGCTGATAACTGCGGTCCTGGGTCAGCGAAGAACCGTAATGCAGTTGAGTTCCCGTGTCGGAATCAATAATGTCCGGCTGAGGACGGCCAAGTTCCTCGATCAGCTGCATGGCACTCTGAAGGGAACGTCCGGTCGCAATACCGAAGCCGATGTCATGCCGGTCCCGGAGAATCTCGTTCAGTTCGGCCAGAGACTCCGGATCACCCGTCAGAGTGTTATCCAGATCCGTCACGATCAGGCGATCGAATTCCGGAAGTCGTCGAGTTCTCTCAGACGTGGCCAGAGCAGGGCGGCCGGCCTTCGCCACAATTTCGCCGACATCGCGCAGGTAGCGTCGAGCGTGATGGTGCCACGAATAATGTTCATGAGCTCCCTCGATCCCGGCACGTGACCACGCATCCCACTGATCCGGTTCGCTCAGAACGCGCAGCACTGCACGTTCGATCGCATCGCCATCCAGCGGATCAATCAGCAGCCCGTTGCGGCAGTTGGCAATGATATCCTGAGGTCCGCCGTCATGCGTTGCCACCACGGGTAGCCCGGTCGCGGCCGCTTCCAGCAAAGTCAGTCCGAACGGTTCCGTCAGCGCGGGATTGATGAACACGCCCCGAGTCACGGTTGCCAGGCGGAACAGATCTGCTGCATCCTGCGGCGTATGAGTCTTCGGGTAAGCCACACTTCCATACAGATCGTATCTGTCGATCAGGTGCAGGACGTTGTCAATCACTCGCCGCTGAGCCTTCGGAAGCTCACGGATGTCATCCCGAGCTCCCATCACCAGGACCAGATTGGCCGCGTCACGCAGCCGTTCACTCTGCCCGTAAACCTCGACCAGCTTCTCCAGATTCTTGCGATGATCCGGTCGAGCCATCGCCAGAATCATCGGACGGTCAGAGTTTCGCAGAAACCGATCCAGCCGGTCTGCGATCGGCGGGCGCTGCCAGTGCGTATCCGGCGGTGAGAACGAGGAAAGGCTGACTCCCGGGGGAATGACTTCCATGCGGCCAGGCTGATAATGATCGTACAGTTCGTACTGACCTTCGACTTCCTGATTGGTGCTGGTGATCACCATGGAAGCGGTTTCCAGAGCCACCTCTTCAGCTTCGGCACGGGTTCGGAAGTGAAAACGTTTTTCCAGATTCTCCGCGTCGCCTCCGGCGGCCAGCAGCCTCTGCTGTTTCACGCGGCCAAGTGAATGGCCCGTAAAAACAAACGGAACATGCAGCAGTCGAGCCAACTGAGCTCCGGCCAGTCCCGCATCCGCATAGTGACCATGAATGACGGCCGGAATTCCGGCACGCCGAAAATGAGCAAGTGTCTGATCAACAAACATCTCAATGTACGGCCACAGACGTTCCTTAGGCAGATAACGCCGCGGGCCGAACGGAATGCGAACGATTTTTGCCCCGTCGCACAATGGTTCTTCGATCTGAGCATAATCCGGGCTGACACTGGAATCGATAATCTGGCGAGTGAGCAGTTCCACCTGCTGCACTTCCGGCTGACGAGCCAGCTCGCGGGCCAGTTCCAGAACATATCGCACCTGACCACCAGTGTCGCTGTCCCGGCCCAGTTCAGGATTTGTTCCCCGGATCAGCCCGTGCAGACTGATCAGCGTAATTTTCAGTGGAAGATGCGGTTTCAGGCTGTCTGAATGGCCGTCTTCTAAGGTTGCAGTGACTGCCGGGTCTTTCGAGACTCCGGCGCGATGGCCTGGCATCGTGCGGCTCATGCTGATCCTCCCGTCGATCGCGAACGTCGAATGCACGGGCAGCAAACGAAAGTCTTTCGCTCAAACCGCCACGCGTCGCCCGTTCATCCTACGTATCACGGCTGCGATTGCAAACCACGAGAGCAGATTAACCGATTCACCAGATGACGGCTGCCTCTCAGACCAGGCCGAAGACGCGATCCATGTTGTCTGAAATTTCCTTCAGCCGAGCCGCATCGCCGCCGCCAACTTCCGCAGCGGCCCAGCCTGTGTAGTTAATTTCAAGCAGTGCCTTGCGGACATCAGCCCAGTCAATGTCGCCTTCACCGATTTTTGTGAACTTGTCCTGAGCTCGTGAGAAGCCCTTCAGGTCCAGCTTCACGATCCGGCGACCGAGCTGCCGGATCCAGTCCCCCATGCTGCCGTATTTCCAGTGATTGCCGATATCAAACTGCATCCCCAGCCATGGCGAATTGATCTCGTCGACAAACTTCACGTACTTCTCGGCCGTCTGGTTCGAATCGCCATCATGATCATAGAGAAAACGATTCCAGACGTTTTCCAGAGCAATGTAGACGCCCAGTTCCGCCGCCAGCGGCAGAGCCTGACTGATGTTGTCGACAGCACGCTTCCAGATTTCTGACTCTTCGCCATCGTTGCCGTGACCGTTCACCAGCAGTACCGTGTTACCTCCGACAGCCTTCGTCACCCGCAGCGCATGTTTGAGCGATTCCAGCGCCCGAGCTCGAACTGCAGGATCCGGGTCAGTGTGGTGATCTTTCCAGTGCGTCGAATTGACGGTCCCGTCGACAGGCAGTCCGGTTTCCGCAATGGCCTTCTTTGTTTCCTCAACGTCAACACCCGGAGCGTTCAGCTCAACTCCGTGAAATCCCGCTTCCTTCACCGCGTTGAATTTGTCGATCAGCGAGCCTGGAACATTCACCATGCCGATCTTGAGAGTCTTGTAAAGCCGCCCTTTCAGCGTCGGAACCGATTCGGAATCCTGAGCCATCAGTGAGGAACCCAACATCCCGGCTCCGTACAGTCCCCCGGCAAGACTCGCAGCAACAGACGACTTCAGAAACGCGCGACGATCAGAGAAAGGATTCACCATGACAGAACTCCGGTCAGGAGGAAACAGAACACACCAATCAACCTTGCGTCCCGGAGAATGCAATCCATCAATTGCAGACACTCAGGCAGGAAAGAGTGTAGCCGTCGACCCGGGCGATGACGAGCATTCGAGCTCAGTTTGCCCGGACAACTCAGCCAAACAGCCCGAGATCCACGGCGATGTCGAAATCACAGCCCGCATGTGAACCCGGCGTTGCCAGTGCCTGTGTCGTCCGGGATACTCAATGAGCATCCGGTGACGATCTTAGCTGGACTCCAGCCGTCGTCCCGATCGAATCTGCCGCTGCAAACCCATTCACTGAAGTGATGGTCGTGGACCAAACGGAATCAATCATTGGATCGCTGTTGGGAACTTCGGTTGGCGATGCGCTGGGGCTGCCATACGAAGGTTTAACTCCGCAGCGTGCGAAACGGATTCTGGGACCGCCCGATCGCTGCCGTCTGGTTTTCGGTCGCGGCATGTTTTCTGACGACACCGAACACACGTGCATGGTGGCTCAAAGCCTGATCAAAAGCGGGTTTCGCGAAGACGAGTTTCAGGCCGACTTTGCTCGCCGGCTGAAATGGTGGCTGGCAGGGTGCCCGGCTGGAGTCGGCTTTGCGACTTTGAGAAGCATCCTGAAGCTGTGGCTGGGATGGCCCCCCGGTCGCAGTGGAGTTGACTCAGCAGGAAACGGCCCTGCGATGCGAGCGCCCCTGTTTGGCGCAGTCCTGGACGATCCGCCTGACATCCTTGACTTCGTCAGATTGTCGACAGTCGTCACGCACCAGGATCCTCGAGCGTTTCACGGCGCAGCAACAGTGGCTCTGGCGGCCCTTGCCGCGAGAACACAGTACAACTCTGAACCACACCAGTTTCCCTCGTGGGTTCGAAGTCTGCTGGGTCCCGAAGCGGAAGAACTGCACGATCTGCTGGACGAAGTGGCTGAAAGTGTCGCCGGCTGCGAAACGACTCGCGACTTTGCCGAGCGGAAAGGGATGAGTCGGGGTATCAGCGGTTACGTCCTGCAGACGGTTCCGATCGCAATTCACGCCTGGCTTTCACACCGGAACAGTTTTCGATCGACAGTGATGTCCGTCATTGAATGTGGTGGAGACGCCGACACCACGGCAGCCATCGTCGGCGGGATCACAGGAGCTGCCGTCGGAACAGCCGGGATTCCACCTTCCTGGATTCTTCAGATCTGCGACCGCCCGCGCTCAGTCGAATGGATCAGAACGCTGGGACGCCAGCTGGCGGAATGCGTTCAGGATCCGAAACATCACCCTCAACAGCCTGTGACCATTCCTGCAGTTCCGCTGCTCTGCAGAAACGTGCTCTTCGCGATAATCGTGATCGGCCATGGTTTCAGAAGAATCTTTCCACGCTGACTCGGTGTGAATTTCCAGCAGCAAACAGGGCTGAGTGAGGCGACCTGAGCGAAATCATTCGCCAGAAGGCCTGGATGTCTGAAATGAAGATGCTCGTCCGGGAGATCTTCCTGCCTGAAACAGCAGCCGATTGAATTCGACGGGGGAATCGATTCGCATCGATCCGTGCTGACGTTTACACTGTTGAACGCAATCCGAGCTGTCGGAAGAAGCTCCAGACCAAGAACACAGTTTTTCCGAATGCTGCTGTCGAGTTTTCGAACGAGAGCCTGCACTGCGGATGGGCTCTGTCCATGTTGGGAGGAACGGTCGTGAGTGATGAACGATGCATGCTGAGTAACCTCAATCGTCGGCGGCTGCTGGCTCGTGCCGGCTGCGGATTCGGGATTCTGGGACTTGCGGGACTGTTGCGTGAGCAGGGGCTGGTGGACGTATCGCCGTTCCCGTCAGCTGAGGGCAGTGAACTGAACGACCGGGCTCTGAACCCGCTGGCACCTCAGGACGGACACTTCCCCGCGAAGGCCAAACGAGTCATCTGGATCTTCATCAACGGCGGTCCCAGTCCGGTCGACACGTGGAACTATCGTCCCGAACTGACGAAGTGGAATGGAAAGTCGATTCGGGAATTTGACCCGGAATTCAAGGACACCACCGGCTTCTTCAAAAATGCCGTGGGAAACCTGATGCAGTCGCCGTTTCAGTTTTCCCGGCGGGGCGAGTGCGGAAAGATGGTGCCGGAGATCTTCCCGCATCTGGGCGAACATGTCGACAGGATGTCGTTCATTCTGTCCGGACATACGGAATCGAACAATCATTCGCCGGCACTGTTCGCAATGAACACCGGATTTGCTCGGATGGGTTTCCCGTGCGTCGGTTCCTGGGTGACCTATGGTCTGGGCAGCGAAAGCAGCAACCTTCCCGGCTTTGTGGTGATGAGTGACCCAAAGGGCCGAGGTCTTCCGAAAGGCCACGCCGCCAACTGGAGCGCCGGATTTCTGCCCGGCGTTTATCAGGGAACGTACCTGAAGCCACAGGGCGAACCGATCGACAATCTGGTTCGCCCCGCAGTGATGACCGATGAAGCTCAGCGCAATCAGCTGGATCTGCTGAAGCAGCTGAACGGACTGCATCGGGAACACCATGAAGCAGAGAACGAACTGGCCGCTCGCATTGAAAGCTTCGAACTGGCCTACCGCATGCAGACATCCGCTCCGGAAGCCATGGACCTGGCATCGGAACCGCAGCACATTCAGCAACTGTACGGGATCGGCGATGAACGCTGCGACCATTTCGCGAAGCAGTGTCTGGTCGCTCGGAGACTGGTCGAACGAGGTGTGCGTTTTGTGCAGATCTATTCCGGCGGCATGGAGAATCAGCGGTCGTGGGACGGGCACGCGGATATCGAGGGCAATCATCGCCAGTTCGCAGGAGAAACCGATCAGCCGGTCGCAGGGCTGCTTTCAGACCTGGATGCTCGCGGACTTCTGGAAGATACGCTGGTGGTCTGGTGTGGAGAATTCGGTCGCCTTCCGATTGCTCAGACGGGAGCGAAGCCAGGCCGGGATCACAACCCTCACTGCTTCTGCGCCTGGCTGGCCGGTGGCGGCATCAAAGGCGGAGTTGACTATGGATCATCGGATGAGATCGGCTACAAGGCCGCCGACAATAAAGTTCACATCAACGATCTGCACGCAACCATTCTGCACCTATTGGGAATCGACCACGAACGCCTGACTTACAAATACAACGGCCGCCGCTTCCGACTGACCGACGTCGCCGGCCATGTCATCCAGGACATTCTGGCGTGACGCAGCCATGGCAGGGTCCGGGTACCTTCAAACATGCCCCTCCACATTGCCGACCGTCGTCATTGATGTACGATTGGGCCATGAGCAACGCACCATTCAAACTCGACGTGCCGGACGACACGAGTACCGTGTTTGGCTCCATCCATGTGGCATGTTGCAGGTTATGCAGTTGCATTCACCATGCCGAGTATTTCAGTTGCTACCCTGATGTTTCTCGTGAGCTGGACAGATGGGCCGTTTTCGTCTTTAACTCAGCGTTGATCGCTGGGAGCATCGTGTCAGCGGTTAAAGTGCATTTTGCTTATCAGCGAGGAGTGTTTGTTGAGACCGTACCATTCAACTGACGGGTCCTGATTGCTGGTGACCATAGGCAAATCCAATATCCGTTTCCTGTGGCACCGAATTTCGAAGATCGAGCACGTTCAACGCCAGCTGAAATGGACAACTGAGAATGAGGCATTCGATCTATCGTGATGACGACCGATCCTGCGTCATCAGCCACCACACGGTCGACGATCCGGCCCTGATCGCTGCGATCAGACATGCAGGCGACTCCTTCGCGGAATCCGATGGGTAATCAAAAATCATACTGAGCATGTTCAGCTAAACGACAATCGTGACGACACGACTTCGCATGTGTGACACCAACCTTCCGGGTCCCTCAGTGCCGGGTGACGGCAAGAATGCCGCCCCGTCCATTATTCAGGGCATGTCAGGCGGAAGCCCGACCGTCTGCTCGCTCAAACCAGGCCGTCCCGGCAAAGCTCCACCAATTTTCTTCAACCGCCGGATCAGCTGATCAAGCGGGGGGCGGTCTTCACCTCTGAAACTCAGGCACTGTTCGCAGAGTTCGACCAGCGCATCCGGATTGCCGGTTTGACTGAACAAACCGGCTTCGGCAGACGACGTGAAATCACGGCAGACAGAACTTCCGACGCTCGATTGCCGGAGTACGGCGGCCGACCGCAGAGTTGCCAGTACAGAAGTGATCCCAGCCCGTAGACATCCGTCGATGAAATAGCGAATTCATCCATGATCTGTTCCGCCATCCATGGAGAGTGCAGCCATGGGCACGCCTGAACTGAGTTCCCCGAATGGTTGCTGCCAGTCCGAAATCCGTCAAGACAACGCGACCGTCAGCTGTGACCATGACGTTTGGCTTGGCCACAATGCACGATTCCCGCTGAGTGAGCGTGCTGCAAGGCATCAGTAATCTGCAATGTCACGTCCACGATCAAGCTGACCTCGAACGTTTGTCCCGATCGAGCGGACAAACTGCTGACGAGAGCCATCACCAAAACACAACCTCGCCATTCGTCTGCCCTGTTCCGTGAAACGAACGATACCTGAGTGGTTCAGCCTCGAGATGGCCGTGATTCCTTGAACAAACATTGCAAATGCATCACGATCTTCCAAAAGCCTCGGTGCAGGAAACTCTACTGCACCGAGGCAACTTCATTTCGGCGACGAGCTCGATAGACCTTCCGAATCCGCCGCCAATCATTCGCTCCAGCGTCAGGTCGCGAAACGAAATGACGGGCAGAAATTCCGGCACCGCAGCAAGCCGCTGTTCCGGCACCATCCGCTCGGTGGTCCAGCGTTTCCCGGAACGTGACCCTGATTTCGTACGAAACATCTTCTGAATCGTTTCGGAAAGTGACGGTGATTCGGTCCAGAATTCGCCGGATGGTTCGTTCACTCAGACTGGAGTCTATTGGCGATGTCGCCGAGATTCTCCTGAAGACACAATTCAACAATTCGAGCATCACGTTCCGACAGCTGCTGAGCAGAGAGAGAACTTCTGTCCTGCATGGCGATGGCGTCTTCGGGCATTCCGGTGAACGGTCAGCACCGTCAGTAACTCCGGTGGGGGAGCATGGTCCTGAGAGATCAACTTCGCGTCGAAAACCCGCACAGCTTGCTGAATGCTGAACGCTGCGATACAGCTTTCGCAAACGTGATCTGAGCCAGAAGTGCCCAGAGTTCTCCGGGAATGCTGAATGCGAAGTCTGCCTCGCATCCGCTGACACAAAAAATCTGTGCCAGGCAGACATGACGACATCTTCCGGGTCGAGCCGGTGACCAAGGCGAGGTGTCGCCGTGTTCGAACCAATCGGCAGAGTCGGTCCAGATAGCGATGAAAGATTCGCTCGGCCGCTTGAGATTTCTCCATTCACGAATGAGCAAAAATCCGAGTTGAAGACTCTCAGAAGCGGCCATACGCTCCTCATCGGGACGAATTTGTAACTCAGGAAAACGCACAGAATTGTTGTCCAAGGAACGATTCTGCATGAACAGAGGGGAACCTGCAATTCCCGCCCTCAACCGACTGCAAAGCAACGCTTCCGATCCGGAACTGATCAGTCGTGGCCCCTGCACCGGAAGGTCTCGTCATCACCAGACGTCGGTTCTGAGGGAAGATCAGAAAAACTCAATCAAAAGGAACCCCCGATGACTCATGTTGTCACTGAACCATGTTTTCAATGTAAATATACCGACTGCGTTGTGGTTTGCCCCTGCGATTGTTTTCACGAAGGTGAAACGATGCTGTTTATCAATCCGGACGAATGCACGGACTGCGAAGCCTGTGCATTGGAATGTCCCACGTCGGCGATTTTCTACGAAGACCGCGTTCCCGGGGAATGGGCCGAATACATTCTGCTGAATTCGGAAATGGTCCGGCGATGTCCCAAAATCACAGAAAAGCAGGAGCCGTACGCAAAGTAAGCGGCGTCACACAGTGCGATGTTATCAGGATGATATGATCGCCGTTCAGGATTCCGAATCGCTGCTCTTCTCCGTCGGCTGGCCCACTGGCAGCATCGACAGAATTCCCGCAAACGCGATGCACATCAGGTGTGCTTCATTGATGTGCATCGACCGCTGGTGCAGAACTTCGAATTCTGCTGTGTGGGGCTGCCCGGGAGGAATGATCAGGTTCTGAAGCGGTGTATAAACCCAGCGGTAGTCGACCAGAATTCCGATTCCTGACAGCAGGATCAGCAGCAGCACAATCAGGAATGTCCGACGTCGACTTTCCGGTGCGAGCCGCCAGACGATCAATCCCGCCGTGGCGGCGGCGAGATGGCAGGCAAAGCCGAATCGGTAGTACAGCGGAAACCGAATCGTTGCCAGCTGATCACGAATGCGCCCGTCGAATTCAGGAAAGACCTGTTCAGCAATACTGGTCACCACGTACAGAACTGCCGCTCCAATCCACGCTGCAAGGACAAAACGCAGAACGATCAGGGAACAGGTAAAACCGCTGCTGAATCTGGAATTCATGTGACACCCAGCTGATTCAAATTTGGAAGTGTTTAATGGCGTGCATCCATCGAAATGATACCTGAACTGGCCCGCCCCCGAAGGCTGAATCCGGGCAGGAACTTCAACCGCCATCAAGATCCCTGACGGTCTGGATGCTTTCAATCCGGTCTTCCGTCAGGCTGGTCTGAACATGAGCAGGAAGGATCTGAACATGCTGCCTCAGCAGCTGACGAGCCTCGTCCGGGCGGTCTTCCTGCAGTCGCTGCCGAGCCAGCCGGTACAGAGCATCCCCCACCGCACTGTCTGCAAAGCTGCACAGAAAGGATGCGTTCCCTGCTTCGTAACACATTCGCGGATTCTCCGGACACAGTCTGCGAACTCGTTCCCCAAACAGCCGACAGCGTTCCTCGGCGGTGGAATCACACTGTTTGTCGGGCCAGCACTGAATACGAGCCAGCAGTTTTCCCCAGCGACTTCTGATATCGACGGGCAGGGCTTCAATGTTGCATCGCTGGACGATCTGCTGAACACGGCTGGTCTCGAGATTCGGCAGCCATCGTCCGGCAGCATAAAACGAATCTCCTCGATCGTTCATCAGCTGATCCGCGTATGGCATTCCGTGAAAGACTTCCTGCACCGCATCGCGAAATTCCGCCAGCTGACGAGATCGCTCCGAAAGATCAGGAACCCATGTCTCGTCTCCGGTGGTTCGAGCATGCTGAATCGGCACAGCAAACGCCACCGAAGGCCTGAACGCAGTTTCAAAGGTCAACGTCTGAGGTTCGCCGCAAACAGCAAAACATCGTTCGAACTGAAAACGCCGTTCGCCGTTACTCACGACAACCTCGACCGGAATTTGCTTCTGTTCCGAGGAGTCGTCTCCGGCAGCCTGAATCCGCACCGTCACCACGAACCGGCGGTCAGGAATTGACTTCACATCCGTGAGCGTGGCCGTTGAAGGAACCAGCGACTTTTCAAATGCTTGACGAAAAAAACGGCCGATCTGATCCGCATATTCGCGGTCGTGGATTTCGAGTGATTCCGGAGCATGTCCGGTGGCTTCCATCAGCCATACGGTTTTCGGTGCGGTGATCGCGGATGCGATCTGGATCGATCCGGCCGGCGGAAGCAGTCGGTCGTTGACTCCATGCAGCAGCAGAGCAGGGCAGTTCAATCGGGATGCCTGCACCATGGGGTCCACGGTGGGCAGAATTGCTCGCACGGCATTGATCGCCATCTGCTCCAGAAATCCGGAAGCTGGCTGAAACCTGAGATAGGATTCCAGCATCTGATCCGGACGAAATGCGTCTTCGACAGCCACGGCTCCCGGATTCTTTTCCGCAGCAACAGCAATCGCCGGGACTGTCCCGAGCGATATTCCCAGCAGTCCGATGTCTGTTTCGGTCGCCTTTCCGGTCGTGACGACATAATCAAACGCCGCTCGGACATCCGGCACCAGATTCAGACAGCTCGCCGTTCCTTCGCTGCCGCCATAACCCTGGTAATCAAACAACAGACACGACAATCCCTGACCATGCAGCAGAGCCGCATAGGGGAGCATCACCGAGATATTTCCGGTGTTCCCCATACAGACAATCACCACCGGCGATTTGTGGTCCTGAGGAAAATACCAGCCGCGAAGGTTCGTCGCATTCGGGCCGGGAATTCGGACGACCTCACAGGGAAGCCCGGAAGCCTCGGGCGTGGCAAAATCGTTGGCCCACGGATGAAGGAACCTCGCACTGATGGGATCGGCGGTGACTCGTGGTTCCGGTCGCCATTCTTCGGCATCGATCATCATCGAATTCAGGACCACGAACGCGAACGCAGCAACCGTCGGAAGATTCAGCGAAACGTTCGGCAATCCGTCTTTGAATTTCAGTTCGACAATCATCGCAGAACCTCAGAAATCTCTCGCGAGCCCTTGCCTGGAAACGCTCCCGCTGGTGGCATTCGGGTGGCCACATGCGCCTTTCAGTCCGACGGAGTTTACTCGAAGCTGCACTGAAGATGCGACACAAGTCCCGCTGAAAGCAGGTCGGGAACGGAGACCGCGAACGAACGGGCGGGGCGGGCCACTTCCAAACGTCGAAGTCTTCTCGTCAGAACGCGAGCGTATGAGCCAGGAAGATGCCTGTGCGGTCGTAGCGGTCGTCTGAGCTGCGGTTGATCACACCCAGCACTTCCAGAAATGTCTGCGGGCCGGTCTTTCTCAGGTACCTCAGGCCAACTCCGTAAACGGACTGACCGCCGGGCTGTTCCCACGCAAATTCGGGAATCAGAGATTCATCCTCGTGATGTCGAAACAGCTGAACTCCTGTCGCAACGCCGAAGGTTTTCTGAGCTCCTCCGATCGTAGACAGGCGAATCAATGGATTCACTTCAAACGCAGTTCGCAGGCGGGAGAAGTTGGTCCCCGCGATTGAATTCCAGCCGGAACCGGCCCAGAACGCATTGGTGAACATCACAGCCTGTTCGATCCCGAATGGGTTTGGCTGAAGACCGCGAGTGTAGTTGGATTCGACAACGAACAGCTGACTGTCTCCGGTCCCGCCCCGACTCCCGCTGCTGATCGGGTCGCCCAGCTTGAAAAGTGCTCGGCCAGCCAGAGACAGCAGGCCCAGAAACTGAGTTCCGCTGGCAGCGACGTACTGAGTATCCCGGGGGCCGTGCGAATTCACCAGAGCCCAGGTCAGTTCATAAAACTGCTTGCGGTAATCAACGGTGGCGTGCAATCCGACCAGCTGAGACTCGACACCGGCATAGGTGTCGACGTCGTTGAGGCCGGTAAACAGCTGAAGGTTCAGATTGCTGAGATCGCCGCAGGGAATATTGTTTCCGCTGACAACCATGCCAATGATTTCATCATTCATCAGCAGATTGTTATGCAGAGCAAACGGGAATTTTCCGCCCACAAAATTTACATACCATGCGGCCAGAGGATCCTGCTGCCAGCCGAGCAGGCTGTGGAGTTCACCTTCAAACCAGTATCGATCCGGCTCAAGGGTTGAGTTGTCCACATAGCCCGCCGGCGACGTCCATTGGTAGTACGAACCACCGCTCATGCGTTCACCAACCGGGCGCCACTGAACATGGAACCGCTCTGTTCCTGTCAGTTGAAGGTCAAAGTCCAGAATCAGCTGATGCCCGATCGCCGCTCGTCGCTGATTGCCCTGATCAAACCCCAGACCGAAGACCGAGTAGCTGCCCGATCCGACGAATCGCGGATCCGGTGAATAGCCGGACGGGCCTCCGGGGTACTGAACAACAGGATCAGCTCCAAGAAATTCCGCCTGTCCGGTCAGCGGTTCCGGGGCCAGCCAGTTTTGAGGCAGTCGCAGATGCTGCGTATCCGGAGTGGACGATTCCACCCAGCCACCACGGTCTCCTTCCGGCGCGTATAAACTGGATCCGCCATAAAGATTCAGCTCATGTTCCAGAGGAGGCAGATCCTGAAGGGTCGACAATCCCTGCGTCAGTGTACTGTGTCCGAAGACGATCTCCGGATCTTCGCCAGCACCTCCCTGCATCGGTGACTGCTGAGCCGCAGCAAACTCTCCGCTGACCAGCAGCGCAACCCCAACCAGCACATGGCGCCAGCGGCCCATGAGCAATGACATTGCTGATGGTTTGAAGGATTGGTCCACGGAGATTTCAGTCGGGAGACACCAGAATCGTTCCTGAATATGCATCAATGGTCACCACCTGAAGCAAGTGCTTCAGGTGAGGCGTACCGATCGCGTCCAGCAGCGCAGGCGGCAGATGTCGAAACAGCAGCCGAACCGTGACGGTGAAGGTTCCGCAGGTTTCCGAAAGACGAACCGGATAGGTCTGTCCCATCGTCGTCAGCGGTGGCAGACTGCCCTTGGCAATGCGGAAGTCGGGAGCTCGGCCGAAACTGACCACCGGAGTACTGGCCGGTCTGAGAATTGTGACCGGTGCCAGATGACGATTCACCGGAAGAACGGATGTCCGTTCCGTTCCGCGATTGGTCAGCATCGTAAACTGGTTCTGAAAATTCAGCAGATGTCGATCGCGATGAAGGTGTCCCAGCAGGACCTCCTGACTGTGCTCATCGCGAAGGTCCAGATTTGCATCCGGATCGCCGGAAACAAAGATCTGTCGATTGTTCGCGTCACACACTTCGACAAACACCCAGAGTTGTCGTTCGGCGGTGAACCCGGTCGGAAAGTTGTGTCCGGCCACCAGGCTTTCCACATCCACCTTCACGGAAATCTTCTCACCGCAGCGGGCTTGAGACGGATGCTGCACGTGCAGTCGCGCGGCATTCCCCAGCAGTTCGAGCCGTTTTTCCTGAGCCGTGCGAAGCTGAGTTCTGTTGTCCAGTCGCAGCGTTCTGAGCGTGGCTCGCTGATGAGCCGTCAGCGCCGTCGGATCGCGGTAATCCGTTTCATACATCCAGTCCAGCACGTTCGGGAATTCCGTATCCGGGAGCAGCGAATAGTCGGGACCGGCGAAGGAATGATCGGTCAGATGCCGCAGGGGCAGGTCTTCCGCCGGGATTCCGGAAATCGTTGCTGCCCGACCCATCGGACGTTCACAGTCCGGAATCGGCCGCCCCTGAATCGGCCCCATATGACACTGCTGGCACGTGATCCCGTCAGCGGCAGCCGGACTGTGCTGCCATTCACTGAAAGCTTCTTCATTGCGAACACCGTTTGGAGCCACCACGTCATGACATTCACCGCAGAACTGTGACGTCTTGAGATACGGGCTGCGCTGAGATCGATGAATGTCGGCTGCCCGCTCCGAAAGGGATGATTCAAAGGGACCGTACATGCACCCTTCGGTGACATCGCCAGGCTCAATCGGCAGTCGACCGTTATTCTTATAGTGAGCGGTCGAACGTCGATGGCAGACAATGCAGGTCACTCCTTCCATCGAAATTCTTGACCGGCAGACATTGCGAACCGATTCGTTCTCACCCAGCGATGTTCCGATCGGAGTGTGGCAGCGGGAACAGAACGTTCCAATTGTTCCCGAGGTCCGTTCCACCAGCGTCAGATTAAACGCTTCAAACACCGGACTGTGCTGAGCGTACGCGTGCATCGACCGGGACCATTCCCGGTACTGTCGAGCATGACAGCCCGCGCAGACTTTGGCGGAAGGAAAGTCCAGTTCGCTGACGGGAACCTTCTGCCCGTGGGCGGCCGGCGAATACACCTGAGCCCCGTTCCGGATCCAGCGGTATACAGCCGCCAGTTGCCCGGACGTCAGCCACTCTGTTTTCTCCACAGGCATCGCCGGTGAGTCTTCAAATTCGCAGTCGGCGTCTTCGTCGACGTTCCAGGCCACCTGCCGAAACAGGGGAGACCCGTCGGGATCACCAGGTCGCACAACCAACTTCTTTTCTGAAGTGACGGCAGCCATCAGCGAGCCATAGGTCGACAGATCGGTACGATCTGTCCCCGGGCGGTGACAGGAAGCACACTTCGTCAGCAGAACGTGCTTCACTGTCGGCCAGTCGCGATCATAAAACGCCGCTGCCGGTTCACGAACCAGTGGAAAACGTTCCGACGCAGCCAATTCGGTACGATCAACGACCAGGCACGTAAAAAACAGAAACAACAGGCCGGGGAATGTGGCCAGCGTTCTCCGAAGGTCTTCCGGACTGCATAAAGAGCGGAAAAACATGAACATCCGGTGTCCACTGCACAAGCGTTAATTTCGATCTGACCCGACCTGTCCATGATCGGATGGCGGGGGAGTCTGTGTTCTGCAAACCCCGAATGTCGGGAACAACCGTTTCAGCCGGACGACACCACCGGGATTCCCCAGTCGTCAGAGTCGCCAAAAACTGATGTCGGGAAGTGCGATCGACACCACGATTGATTGGACAATCCAATGCATTCCCGCTAAGAAATGCCGCAAATTCCCTGGTTTTCAGCTTTCGGTCCTCTGTCCCCCATTGAAAAGCCCCGCCGCCATGTCGGAAAACACGAATATTGAGAGCATTCTGACGGAAACCCGCAGCTTTCCACCTCCCGCCACGTTTGCAGCTCAGGCCAACATCAGCACCGAAAAGCAGTATTTGGAACTTTGGGAGAAGGCCAAACAGGATCCGGCGGGCTTTTGGGGCGAGATGGCCGAGAATCTGGACTGGTTTCGTCGCTGGGATACGGTGATGGACGGGCAGATGCCCAACACAAAGTGGTTTCAGGGAGGAAAGATCAACGTCAGCTATAACTGCCTGGATCGCCATCTGAAGACGGAACGTCGCAACAAGGCGGCTCTGATCTGGGAAGGAGAACCCGGGGATACGCGAGTTCTGCGTTACCAGGACCTGCACCGCGAAGTCTGCCGATTTGCCAATGTCCTGAAGAATCTGGGAGTCGAAACCGGAGACCGCGTCACTCTATACATGCCGATGATTCCGGAACTGGTGATCGCGATGCTGGCCTGCACTCGAATCGGTGCGGTGCATTCAATTATCTTCGGAGGCTTCAGTGCCGACGCCGTGGCCGACCGCAACAACGACGCTCAGGCCCGTCTTGTCATCACGGCAGACGGCGGCTGGCGTCGGGGAAAGGAAATCAGCCTGAAGTCTGCCGTCGATGCCAGCCTGGAGAAGTCACCGTCTGTGGAAAAGGTTGTCGTTGTCCGTCGAACCGGAGGCGATGTTGACATGGTTCCCGACCGCGACTTCTGGTGGCATGACCTGATGCAGGATGTTTCGGCGGACTGCGACGCCACCGAACTGGACAGCGAACATCCGCTGTTCATCCTTTACACATCGGGAAGTACGGGCAAACCGAAGGGTGTCATGCACACCACCGCCGGCTATCTGCTGGGAACAATGATGACATCCCGCTGGGTCTTCGACCTGAAGGAAAACGACACTTACTGGTGCACGGCGGATATCGGCTGGATTACCGGACACAGTTACATCTGCTACGGACCGCTGGCCAACGGCGCCAGTATTGTGATGTATGAAGGAGCTCCGAACTGGCCGGATGAAGGTCGCTTCTGGGAGATCATTGAGAAGTATCAGGTCAGCATTTTCTATACGGCTCCGACAGCCATTCGAGCCTTCATTAAGTGGGGAAATCAGTGGCCGGAGAAACACGATCTGTCCAGTCTGCGACTGCTGGGCACTGTCGGCGAACCGATCAACCCCGAAGCGTGGATGTGGTACCACAAGGTCATCGGACAGGAACGCTGTCCGATCGTGGATACATGGTGGCAGACAGAAACCGGCGGCATCATGATCAGCCCTCTGCCCGGAATCACGGCAACCAAACCCGGCAGCTGTGCTCGACCACTGCCCGGCGTTGTGCCGGAAATTGTTTCGGAAAAAGGCGAGCCGCTCGACGCCAACCAGGGAGGCCTGCTGGTGATGGCTCAGCCCTGGCCGCATATGCTCAGAACACTTTACGGCGATCATGACCGTTTTGTCGACACGTACTTCTCAAAGATCGAAGGACGTTATTTTGCCGGTGACGGAGCTCGCCGGGACAAAGACGGGTTCATCTGGGTCATGGGCCGAGTAGACGATGTCATCAACGTTTCCGGTCATCGGCTCAGCACGATGGAAGTCGAAAGCGCTCTCGTCTCTCATCCGAAAGTCGCCGAAGCCGCCGTGGTGGGCTTCCCTCACGAAATCAAGGGCGAAGGCATCTGCTGTTTCGTAACGCTGAAGAATGAAGAAGGCACCGAACAGCTGAAAGCAGAACTGACCCGACACGTACGAGAACAGATTGGTGCTCTGGCGACCCCGGATCAGATTCGGTTTGCAGCTGCAGTCCCCAAAACCCGCAGCGGAAAGATCATGCGACGACTGCTCCGGGACATCGCCGCCGGTCGGGAATCGACTCAGGACACGACGACCCTGGAAGACTACAGTGTGCTCGCAAAGCTCAGAACGGAAGACGAGTAACAAAGTGTCCGGTTTTCAGAGCGACGAGTTCACATTTCCGAGCCGTCGCTTCAATGCCTGAGAGATGTTGTTCAGGGCATGACCTCGTTTGAGTTTCCTTTGAGTGGATTTCGATGCGTCCCAGAGTTTTCGTGACACGAGTCATTCCCGAAGCCGGTCTGAATCGAATTCGGCAGGAGGCGGACTGCTTCGTCTGGCCCGAACGACTGCCTCCGACTCCGGATGAGCTGATTCGACATTCGCAGGGCTGTGACGGAGTTCTCACGCTGCTAAGCGACCGCATTGATGCGGCCTTCTTTGATGCTGTGGGAAATCAGCTGAAAGTAGTCAGCAACTTTGCCGTGGGCTACAACAACATCGACGTTGCCGAAGCAGACCGCCGAGGCATCGCCGTGGGAAACACGCCCGGAGTCCTGACGGAATCGACCGCAGACACAGCTGTTGCTCTGTTGCTGGCCGCTGCCCGCTGCCTGCGCGAGGGCATCGACAATGTGGTTCGAAAGGAATGGCTCACCTGGGAACCCATGGGCTTCATTGGACAGGACCTGCTTGGAAAAACTCTGGGCATTGTGGGAATGGGCCGCATCGGACTGGCTACCGCGCGCAGACTGCACTTCGGCTGGAACATGGACGTGCTGTACACGGCTCGGTCGCCCAAAACTGACGCGGAAACCGAACTGGGAGCAACTCGGGTCGATCTGGATGAACTGCTGGAACGCAGCGATTTCGTGTCAATTCACACCGACCTGAATCCGCAGACCGCTGGTCTGTTTTCCGGGGATGTGTTCCGGAAAATGAAGTCGACAGCCGTTCTGGTGAACACCGCCCGAGGTGGCGTGGTGGACCCGCCCGCACTTTTCGAGGCTCTGACAACGGGACAGATCTTTGCCGCTGGCCTGGATGTGACCGACCCCGAACCGCTCGCTGACGACAGCCCGCTTCGCGAGCTGTCCAATTGTGTCATTTTGCCGCACATTGCCAGTGCAACCTTTGCCAGCCGAAACGCTATCGCGGAAATTGCTGCAGAAAACCTGCTGGCAGGCATTCAGAACCGAGCGCTTCAGCACGGCGTGAATGGAAGCGATTTCCGGCGAAATCCGGGATAAAGTCCTTACTTTTGCCCCTCACGCCCAGTTAATCTGTGCGTGAAACACAATCGAAATATCCTCCCGGGATGCGCAGTGCGTAACACGCCCGCTCGTCCTCCACAGGAGATGTTTCGAAATGTCTCCGGGCTTCCATCAAGTGAGGATATCCACGTGCTGCGTCATCAAGGTCGTCAGGGAATCAGCCGTTTCTTTTCAGGTCTGTTCGGGAAATCGACCAACACCCTATCCCTGAGACGTTCAGCTCAGCGCAAAGCGCGAAAGGTTCGAGCACGAGCCGGTGTCGAGTTTCTGGAAAGCCGAACACTGCTCACGTTTGTCGGCGTCGACTTTGGTGGTGGAACAACTCCGACCAACTGGACCTCGTTTTCCGGAACGACAGATGCCACTCTCACGAATCTCACGGATGACACAGGAACACCGTCGGGTTTCAATCTGTCCATTAACGTGGACAGCAGTCCGGGCGGCAATTTCAGTTTCACTCCTGCCGCCGGGCAGCTGCCCGTCCACGCGACATCGCTGAGCGGACTCGATGGCAACTATGGTGACCAGGGGACTATCGAACTGACGTTTTCCAACCTTGTTCCCAACCAGAGCTATCAGATTTATGTGTTCGCCGGAGACGATCTGGCCGGAGACCAGCGGGTCACGATTTCCGATCCTGTCACGACAACTGTCCTTCAGACCTTTGATCAGCCACACAGTGCCAATCAGCTGGTGATCAACGGAGAAGTTGGCACGTCTGCCCGTGCTCTGCAGTCATATGCCGTGTCCGCCGCTGCTTCTTCGACCGGTGAACTGCTGATTCGAGTTGACAACAGCAACAATCCAACCCAGTTCTTCGGGTTGGCGGGAGTGGCCATTGAAACGGCGTCCGCACCAACCGAACTTGTTCTGAACGAGATCATCTCTGATACTCCCGGAGGAACCGACATTCCCAATGAATACGTCGAACTGAAAGGCACCCCAGGCCAGTCTCTGGACAACGTCTACCTTGCGTTTGTTGAAGGCAACAGTGGCGGTCCACTCGGCGAAATCCGATCCGGGAATGGTGGCCTGATCGATCTGACGGGGTCCTTCGTCGGCTCCAACGGCTATCTTGTGATCGTTGATGATGCCGCCGCTCCTTATTCGATCGACACGAATTCAACCATTCACAGTGTCCCGGGACTGGACATCGGAGATCCCTCCTTCACCGCCGTTCTGCTGTACGTCGATCCGCAGAACGGCACCGCGCCGACGGCCGGATTCGATCTGGACTCAGGAGATGATGGCCTGGATGCACTGCCCACAGGATGGCAGGTTCTGGACAGCATCAGCGTTCTGGACGGAGCTGCAAACAGCCGAGCCTACGGGAACACCGTATTTACTCCCAACGGAAACGGACTTTCCGAACCCGGCGCCAACCGGATCGATATCGGTGCGACCGTCCATCATGTGATGCGGGTCGGGCAGAATGATCCGACGGAAGTTCCGGAAGTTTATGAAGGCTTCGACTACACTCCGGATGGAGCTCAGCTGGTCGGCCGGAACGGCGGCAGTGGATTCTCCGGCAGCTGGGCAGCCGGCGGCTTCAATGCAAATCTGCCGAACTCTGATCTGTATACCACGGTGCTGGCTCCGCTGGATTCGCCGGGGCTCATAAATTCCCCCGGGCACGCCGTGGCCCCGGCAATGACCAATGGCGCCGGTGGCCTGCGCCGACTTCTGACATCTTCGATTGGACAGGACAACACAACGAAGTACTTCAGTGTCGTACTGGAGCCGCAGGGGACGCTGGGACAGGGAAACCAGGGTGGATTCTTTGGGATCTATCTGGATTCTGCGTCATTGCCGGATGACCTGTTTGTCGGCAGCAGTGGAACCGGAAATTACGGCATCGAAAATCGCGGCGGAGCTGGAAAAGTCACATCCAACGTCGCTCCGGTTTCCGGAGAATCCGTTCTGCTGGTCGTCAAGGCCGAATTCCTTCCCGGGAATGATCAGTTCACGCTTTATGTGAATCCTCAGCTGAACGCCCAGGAACCACTCAGCGGCGGCGTGATCAAGTCTGACCTCGACCTGGGGCTTGTCGATGCTCTGACAATCTACTCGGGTGGAGCCTACGAACTGGATGAAGTTCGTATCGGCAGTACATTTGCGTCCGTCGCTCCTGCCGGAAACTGGGTGGGATTTGAACTGGCGGACCCGGCACCGGACTACCAGATTGCAACGTCAGTGGCGCCGAATTTCCAGGCGAACGCCGTCATCACAGATCACGTCGGCTCCGTCAACCCGACTTTCGCAACGCCGCCGCCGACTCTGACCGTGAACATCGCCGCAACCTCGATCAGTGAAAACGGTGGCACGACCACAGCCACCGTCACTCGGGCATCCGACACAACCAACCCGCTGACCGTCACACTCGTCAGCAGCGACACCACTGAAGCCACGGTTGTCGGCACAGTCACCATTCCGGCCGGTCAGTCGGTTTCTGCTCCATTCACAATTACAGCCGTTGACGATTCCCTGGCGGACGGGATTCAATCGGTCATTATTACGGCGTCTGCAGCAGGCCACGTGGACGGTACAGATTCGGTTGACATTCTGGATGATGAAGCGGCGCAGCTTGTGTTGAGTCTTTCAGCGACTGAGATCAGTGAGGCTGACGGCCCGGCGGCCGCGACCGCAACCGTGACTCGGAACACTGATCCCTCTCAGCCGCTTGTTGTCACGATTGCCAGCAGCGACACATCGGAAGCGACCGTTCCGACGACGATCACAATTCCCGCCGGATTGTTCACTTCCGCTCCGTTCGCACTGGACGCGGTTGACGATCTGCTGGTGGACGGCACTCAGACCGTGACCATCTCTGCTTCGGCCCAGCTCGCGGGGGCCCTGGGCCTGGACACGGCGTTCGGAACGAACGGTCTGACTGATACCGGCGTTTCCGTTCTCGGCCCCGGGCTGGCAAATGAAGGTGTTGTTGCTGTCGTTCAGCCTGACAATAAGATTGTCCTCGCGTCGACACCCTCGGTTTCTCCGACCATGCAACTGGTTCGGCTGAATCCCGACGGAAGTCGCGACACGTCGTTTGGCACGGCCGGGCTGACGACGGTCGTGCCATTGGTCGGCACAAACAGCAGAGTTCATGCAATCACGCTGCTGCCTGACGGTCGAATCCTGGCGGCTGGCGGCGATTCGAACAATAATGGTTCGGCATACCTCGTTCAGTTTAACGCGGATGGCACCGTTGATTCAACATTCGGCACCAACGGAGTTGCCACGCCCGCGGCCGGTGGCGTCATTAAGGACATTGTTCTGCGACCCGACGGTCGAATCCTGGCCGCCACCGGAATCAACGGCACGCAGTACTTTCGCTTCGCTCAGTTCAATGCAGACGGAAGCCTGGATACGACGTTCGGATCGGCGGGAACGGTCGCTGATTTATCGGCATCCCGCTTGCTGAATGAAATCGACCTGTTGCCGGATGGCACGTTCATCGGTGCCGGACTCGGAGGCGGCCGAATCTCGATGTCACATTATTCAGCCGACGGAGTCCAGCTGTCTGGATTCGGTACCAATGGCCGAGTGAATTACAACACAGGGCTAAGTAATGGTCCGTCAGCGCGGGATCTGGCGATCGATCCCAGCGGACGGATTCTCGTGTCCTTTGCGGGAGACGGAGGAATCTCTGATCTTGATCTGATGATCGCTCGTTTTCTGCCTGATGGTTCAATTGACTCGACGTTCGGCACGGCAGGGCTGGCTCGAGTGGGCACATCCGGTAACAACTTCGGTTCCGGCGGCCGAATGATTCTTCAGGCTGACGGCCGGATTCTGATCGGTGGGCGAGCCAATTCGGACATGGTGTTCGCCCGATTTGACTCAAACGGCCAGCTTGACCCAACCTTCAACGGCACGGGCATTTTTAGAGTTGACATTGGAGCAACTTACCCAGGTGGGGAAAGTTCCGACGAAATGGAAGAACTACTGCTGGTGAATGGGCTGCCGGCAGCCGTCTCCGGTCGTTTCGTCTTCAAACTAACAGATGCAGTCACGTTCTCAACATCGGAGACAATTGACGTCACAGACGATGACCTGGGTTCATGGATTCCACAGGGACCGTTTTCGGCAACCGGTGGCCAGTCGGAAAATGCGGCTCCCAACAACCAGATTGTCGGAGCCATTCACGCTGTCCTGGCTCATCCCACCAACCCCGACATTCTGTACATCGGAGCCATCAACGGTGGTATCTGGCGAACCACAAATGCCACGGCCGTTCAGCCTGACTGGACGCCCCTCACCGACAATCTTCCGTCCATGTCGATGAGCAGTCTGACGTTCGACACTGCAGATCCGACCTGGCAGACTCTTTACGCGGGCATCGGTCGGTACGGCAGCTTCGGAGGGACCGGTAATACTCGAATCGGTGTCCTGAAGTCGACGGACGGAGGCGACACCTGGCAGATTCTGAACAACAACGGAGCCCTGGTCGGGACCAACGTGTCGGGGATTGTTGCCAACGGGAACAACGTCGTGTTCTCGGCGAACGTCTCCAGTCAGGGGGGCTTTACCAATATCGGAGTCTACCGCAGCACCGACGGCGGGCAGTCGTTCAGTGCGGTGTCGGTGGGCAATGGCTCTGTGACCGGACTTCCGGCCGGCGGGGCCATGGACCTCGTTGCCGACCCGGTCAATCCGAATATTCTGTACACGGCCATTGTTCGAGCAGACCTCGTGGGCGGACAGAACGGCATTTACAAGTCCACAGACGGAGGAGCGTCCTGGACAAAGGTCAGTACGGCCGTCATGGATGCAGAAATTCAGACCGGCAGAACGTCCAACGTCGAAATGGCCGTCGGTCGTCAAAACAACGTCTATGTGGGAGCGATCAATTTCGGAGCACCAACGGGCCTTTTCCGTTCGGGCGATGGGGGTGCTTCGTGGACGGTCCTCGACCTGCCTTCGACAAACGAAGACGGAACGAACGTCGGCCTGAACCCCAAAGGCTATTCCGGGCCAACAGCTGCCGACAACCCGACGCCGGACGAACTGGCGGGTGGCCAGGGCAGTATTCATTTTTCAATTGTCGCTGATCCCAACAATGCGAACATCGTCTATGTTGGAGGAGACCGTCAGCCGAGATCGTTTGGCGATTCCGGCGGCTTTCCGAACTCCATCGGTGCTCGGAATTTCTCCGGTCGACTGTTTCGGGGAGATGCCAGTCAGCCTTCGGGCAGTCAGTGGGTGCACCTCACACACAGCAATGCGCTGGGAGCAAGTGGGGGCGGTACCGCCAGCAATTCCTCGCCTCATGCTGACTCTCGCGACATGACGTTTGATGCTGCAGGAAATATCATCGAAGTCGATGACGGAGGCATCTTCCGTCGCACAAACCCTCAGTCGAATACCGGCGACTGGTTCTCCCTCACCGGAACACTGCAGGTGACGGAAGCTCACGACGTGGCGTACGATTCTCTGTCGGACCGAATCGTCACGGGCAACCAGGACAACGGGAACACCTACCAGCAGGCGGCGGGTGATGCTTTGTGGCGAGTCCTGAGCGGTGGGGATGGCGGCGATGTCGAAGTGGACAACATCACTCTGGCAGCCAACAATCAGTCTGTCTGGTACACGAGTTCCCAAAACCTCGGAGGGTTCCGTCGAACGGTCTGGAATGCCGACGGTTCTCAGGCATCCGTTACGTTTCCGGCACTGACTGTTTCGGGAACCGGGCTGACGTTCAATGATGGAGCGTTTCGAAATCCGGTCGAAGTGAATCAGCTGGGCGGAGATCGTCTGGTGATTCAGGGCGCGTCGACGACCTATGAATCGGTGAACGGCGGGACGACGCTCGTCGACCTTGGCGTCGCTCCAAACGCCGGCATCGGGCAGAACGCAATGTGGTACGGTGGCAAAAAGAACGGAGTGCCGAATCCGGATGTGCTGTGGGTGGGATCCGGCAGCAACGTCTTCGTTCGCACCGCCTCCGGCCAGCCGCTGGCACCTGTGTCGTCCGATCCCACAACGCAGACGATTCGCGACCTGGTCTCGGATCCGGATGACTGGGCATCAACCTTCATCGTCGATACAAACTCGGTGTTCGCTACCAGCGACACCGGCAATTCGTGGACGGACATCACCGGGAACCTGCTGACGCTGGCCGGGGATTTCTTCAGCGTCTCCTATATCCCCACAAGCATCGTCGACGCAGTTGTTGTCGGCACCAATGCCGGTATCTATGCGTCGCTGACAAGTTCACTGGGAACATGGTTTAAGCTCGGAACGGGACTGCCGAATGCTTTGAATTACGACCTTGACTACAGTCTCACAGACGATGTTCTGGTGGTCGGCACGATGGGCCGAGGAGCATGGTCGCTGCCCTCTGTTTCTCAGGTACTGCCAACCCGGCCGGATGTTTACATTACCGATGTTACGGTGAACGAAAACTCCGGCGTGGCCCGGTTTGACGTTTCGCTGGCCATTCCGGCCGTGAACGATGTGACTCTGACTCTGACCACCGGCGACGGAACGGCCGTTGCTGGTCAGGACTATATCGCGACAACAGCTCAGGTGATGATCCCCACCGGAGCGACGACGGCAACAGCTCAGTTTTCGGTTCCCATTATCAACGGCACCGTTGCCGAACTGACGGAAACGTTTACCGTCAGCGTGCTGTCTGTTGACTTCGGAAGTGTTGGAGACACCACGGCAGTCGGCACAGGAACGATTCTCGATGACGACGCGCGCATTTCAGTGAATATTGCAGCCGCCTCCATCAGTGAAAACGGCGGAGCGACCACGGCAACAATCACCCGCAACACGCCTTCGACGGCACCGCTTTCTGTTTCCATTGTCAGCAGTGATACATCGGAAGCTCTCGTGACCGGAGTCATCACTATTCCTGCCGGTCAGGTGTCCGTTACCGTCGACATCACAGCTCTGGACGATCTGGTCGTGGACGGAAATCAGACCGTCACGATCACCGCTTCAGCGATCGGACACGTGTCGCTGGCGGACACCGTCATTGTGACTGATGACGACGTCCCGGAACTGACACTGATCATTGCGGACAGCTTCGTTTACGAAAACGACGGCGCCGCTGCCACGACAGCCACGGTGAGCCGCAACACGGACACCACTGGTCCGCTGACCGTGACGCTTCTCAGCTCTGATACGTCGGAAGCAACAGTTATCGGCACAGTGACGATTCCTGCCGGTGAAAGTGTTTCTGCTCCGTTCAATATCGACGCCATCGACGATGCTCTGATGGACGGAACGCAGAATATTACAATCACCGCAACCGCCGGCGGACATGCGGATGGCAGCGCCCCGCTGGCCGTCCGCGACGACGAAACACCGGGAATCACGCTGTCGGTCGATAAAGTCACCACGCCGGAACAGGCGGCAGAAACGGTGACAGTCACCGCAACGCTCGATTTTGCGTCGTCCGTTGATGTCAGCATCGAACTTGTGGTCGCCGGCACAGCGACCGGGACCGGAGTCGATTACACCGACCCGGTGACTCTGCAAATCGATATTTCGGCGGGAAGCCTGTCCGGCACAGTGACGTATTCCGTCATCGACGATGCGCTGGATGAAACTGATGAGACAGTCACGTTTTCCGTGCTGAGCTCAGTGAATGCCGAAGTCTATTCGCCTCAGCTTGTCACAACGACAATCATCGATAATGACCCGGCTCCGACGGTCAGCGTCACAACGGCAGCGACGGTTACAGAAGGTGCCACTGCAACCTTCACAATTTCCCTTGATGCCGTCTCGTCCAGGGACGTCACGCTGACCCTGGCAACCGGCGGAACAGCTGCCAATGGGAGTGACTACACCGATCCGGCCAGCCTGGTCGTGACGATTCCCGCCGGAACGCTCAGCATCGACGTTGACGTTCCCACCCTTGCCGACGGCATCGACGAAAACGACGAATCGCTGATTCTGGGAGCCATTGGTTACACCAATGCCGTCAGTGGACCGGCTTCGCAGGCCACCACAACGATTATCGACGGCGATCCGGAACCTACTGTCCGGCTGACTCTGGACACGACCACTGTTGCGGAAGATTTCGGTCGAGCCGTGCTGACTGCAGGCCTGTCAGCCCCTTCCGGAAAGGACGTCACCGTCAATGTGACGCTCGCCGGAACCGCAGTTAACGGCACTGACTATGTTCTGACGGGAACTCAAATTGTGATTCCGGCAGGAAGTCTGTCCGCATCAGTGACCCTGACAGCACAGAAGGACACTCTGGATGAATTCGACGAAACCGTCATCTTCCAGATTCAGCCGCCGATCAACGCAATCCTCACCGGCAGCAGTTCTCTGACCACCACCATCCTGGATTCAAATATTGAACCCACTGTCTCCCTGAGTGCCAGTGCGTCGTCGGTGCTGGAAACAGATCCCAGCGTGACATTCTTTGCCACATTGAATCAGGTTTCCGGGAAGAACGTTGTTGTCAACCTGCGGCTGAAAGGCGAAGCGATTGCCGGGACGGACTACACCGCCACTCCTCTCAGCGTGGTGATTCCGGCGGGAAGTCTGACAGGAAGCGTCGTGCTGACGCCGATTGCCGACGGAATTGATGAATTCAACGAACTGGCGATTCTGGAGTTCGTGAGCGTAACGAATGCCGTCGAGAACATTGTTCAGCAGGCGTCGACACTCATCATTGATGCCGATCCCGCCGCTGGTCACTCTGTCAGCCGCTCCGATCACCATCAGTGAAGCCGCCGGAACGGCCACGATCACAATTCAGCTGGAAAACGGTGCGGGACAGCCTCAGATTTCCGGCAAAGATGTCACGGTCAATCTGGCGATGAGCGGACTGGCGATTGCCGGAACTGACTACACCGGCACTGTCACTCAGGTCATCATCCCCGCCGGCCAGACATCGCGAACGATCGTCCTCACAGCTGTCTCGGACAGTCTGAACGAATTTGACGAGGACATCGTCATTGATATCGCAACGGCAATCAACGCAACGGAATCAGGCATACAGCAGGCCGTCGTGACAATTACTGATGACGACCCGCTGCCTGAACTCAGTATTTCCGCATCCGGCAGTAACATCGCAGAGACAGGTGGCAGTTCAGTCATCTCGCTGACTCTTTCGGCACCATCCGGTCGCGACATTGACGTGATCCTGACGGCGTCCGGAACAGCCTCGCTGTCGGATTACTCGATTCCCGGACTGACCGTCACGATTCCCGCCGGGCAGACACAGGCTACGGTCGTGCTGTCCGCCACAACCGACGCCCTTGACGAGTTCGACGAAACGGTCGTCCTGGACATCTCTCCGGCAACTCAATTCGCAGCCATCAGCGCAACAGCAGCGTCCACAACCGTCACAATCCTGGATGACGACCCTCTGCCGACCGCCTCTCTGTCCGTCAATCGAACTCTGATTGCGGAGAATGCAGACACCGCTGTTCTGACGGTGACACTGTCCGCTGTTTCGGGTCGAGACGTCACGATTGATCTGGGCACCGCCGGAACTGCCATTCCGGGCACTGACTATGTACTGTCAGCAACTCAGATTGTGGTCCCGGCTGGAAGTCTTTCCGGTCAGGTCACACTGACGTCCCAGGACGATGTGCTTGACGAATTCAGTGAAACGGCCACGGTGTCCATCTCAGCGGCACAGCACGCAAACATCGGCGGTGCCCCTGTCACCGTCACCATCACGGACGATGACCCAACGCCAACCGTCAGCCTGACCGTCGACAGCACGGTCGTTCCGGAAACCGGGGGACCAGCGACGTTTACAGTCAGCACGTCCGCAGCATCCGGCCGCGACATTGTCGTCAACCTGCAGCAGACCGGGTCGGCAACTCCGCTGGCAGACTCTACAGGTGTCGTCAGTCAGGTGACTCTGCCCGCAGGAACGCTGACCTTCAGCTTTACCGTGAACATCACAGACGATGATCTGGATGAACCGGACGAAACACTCACACTGAACATTCTGACTGTTCAGAACGGAATATCTGACGGGTTGGCTCGAACCGTCACGATTACCGACGATGACGTTCCGACACTGACTTTGACTCTGGCAGACGCAGTCGTCAACGAAGCTGACGGAACAGCGGCCACCACCGTCACAATTCGTCGGAACACCAGCACCAGCGTCTCGCTTCCGGTCACGCTGACCAGCAGTGATCCGGGGGAAGCAACCATTCAGAGCACCATTGTCATTCCGGCCGGGCAATCCAGCGTCACGGTTCCCGTGAACGCCATCAATGATGCCCTCCTGGATGGAACACAAACCGTCACGCTTACCGCCGTCAGCGCGGGATTTGCTGACGGAACAGCACTTCTTGATGTTGAAGACGCGACAACGGCCGTGAACCTTTCCGTCAGCACTCAGGCGGCATCGGAAACCGGCACGACCGTCGTGACACTCACTGCCACCACCGACAAGCCTGTCATCGGAAATCAGACAGTCGATCTGGCCGTCTCCGGCTCAGGAATTACAGCACAGGATTATGTGCTGAGTTCCTCGCGGCTGACCTTCCTGAATGGACAGTCTGTGGCAACGGCAACTTTCACGGTTCGGGACGATGCCGTCGTTGAACTGCTGAATGAAATCGCCACCATCACCCTGACCAGTCCCACCACCGGACTTGCGGTTGGCCCCACAGCAAGCCAGACAGTCACAATCACCGACAACGACGCTGCACGGCTGAGCATTGGTAACGTGACAGTTGCTGAAGGCAGCCAGGGAACCAGCATGGCCGTCTTTACCGTCACACTCGACGTTGCGGTGGAATCAGCATTTACCTTCAGCTACGCGACGGCCGACGGAACGGCAACCACAGCCGATGCCGACTACACGGCAACGACGGGGCAGGCCGGATTTACCGGTGCAGCCGGGGAAACCGTCACCATTTCCGTCCCGCTGTCGCCGGACCTGAAAGTGGAACTGGACGAAACCCTGCACCTCGATCTTTCTTCGATCGCCGCGGGCGGACGCAACGTCACCTTCGCGAATACTCGAGGCACGGCCACCATCACCAACGACGATTCGGCTTCGATCACAATTGCGGATCTGGCGGATGTCGAAGGCGATTCCGGTACAACCTCATTCACGATCACGGTGACTCTGGACGCGCCCGTCGCCGCACCAGTTACAGTGACCTGGGGCACGGCAGGCGATACCGCGGCCGCAACCGCTGATTTTGTTTCCGGCAGCGGCAACCTGACGTTTGCAGCCAACACAGCGGGACCTCAGTCGCTCACTTTTGTTGTTGACGTTGTCGGTGATCAGCAGGTCGAACTGGATGAATCTTTCTTTGCGAATCTGTCGAACGCGGTTACCAGCGGACTGAATGTCTCCATTTCTGATGCACAGGCAACAATCGACATCCTGAATGACGATCTCGCAACGCTGAGCATCGACGACATCAGCATTGCTGAAGGGAACTCAGGAACTACGGATGTCACACTCACCGTCACCCTGAATTCTGCTGTCGACACGCCGCTCACGGTGAATTTCGACACATCAAACGGTACGGCTCAGTTCGGTGAAGATTACATTCCCAGTACCGGCAGCCAGCTGACATTCGCAGGGCAGGCCGGTGAACAGCGCACGATCACAATCCGCACCAACGGTGACCGCAGAGTCGAAACAGACGAAACATTCTTCGTCACTCTCTCGAACATTGCGGCCTCAGGAAGACTGGTCGGGCTGGTGAAGGATGTTGGCACTGTGACGCTGCAGAACGATGATTCCGCAGCCATCACGATCAATGATGCGACAATCACGGAAGGCGACAGTGGAACCAAAAATCTGGTCTTCACGGTCACCCTGGATGGTGAAGTCAGCGTTCCGGTGACTCTGAATGCCGCAACCTCAGCCATCACGGCCTCGGATTCCGATGGCGACTATGTTTCCGTCAACGGCCCGCTGACCTTCGCCGCCAATACCGGCGGGCCTCAGTCTCTCACGGTGACCGTTCCCATTAACGGCGACACCAAAGTCGAACAGACAGAAACCTTCGCGCTGGATCTCACGGCGCTGCAGAACGGTGGACTGTCAGTCACACTGGCAGATGCTCAGGGACTGGGGACAATCACGAACGATGATCAGGCGACGATCTCGATTACCGACGTTTCCAGAACGGAAGGCAGTTCCGGAACAACACTGTTTGTCTTCGACGTATCGCTGGACCGAGCTGTCGGAGCTCCGGTAACCGTGGACTTCGCGACAGCCGATGGCACTGCAACGACGGCCTCGGGTGACTACACAGCCGCCAGCGGAACCGCGCTGACGTTTGCCGCCAATACTCCCGGGGCTCAGGTGCAGACGATTACCATCGAAGTCGGAGCAGATGAAGTCGTCGAACTGAACGAAAGCTTCCTCGTCAATCTGCTGAATCTGAATGCCGGAGGACTGGGTGTCACGCTCAACAGGTCCACAGCCGTCGGAACCATCCAGAATGATGATCAGGCACATCTCAGCATTGGAGACGTCAGCCTGACCGAAGGTGATTCCGGCGATTCGCTCATCACGTTCACGGTTTCCATGGACGCCGCTGTAGACGCTCCTGTGACCGTCAACTACAGCACTTCTGATGGCACGGCAACGGCCGGCAGCGGCGACTACACGGCCATCGCCCCAACAGGCCTGACGTTCACGGCTGGTACCGCAGCTCCGCAGACTCAGACGTTCCAGGTCACGATTCGCGGTGATCAGCGAGTCGAACTGGATGAAACGTTCTTCGCCCGTCTGACAACTCTCGCAGCCAGTGGACGAAATGTTGTTCTTGGCGACGCCGAAGCAATTGGCACGATTCTGAATGATGATTCGGCATCGGTTTCCATCGGCGACGTCACACTGTCCGAAGGCAGCGCGGGAACAACAATTTTTGCCTTCGTCGTCACGCTGGATCAGGAAGTCGATGTTCCCGTCCGACTGGATTTCGCAACCGCAGACGATACCGCCACCGCTGCAGACGGTGATTTCACGGCACTTTCAGGTCAGGTGGTCACGTTTTCAGAAAACGCCGGTCCAGGACCTCAGACACAGACCATTTCCGTCCAGGTCGCCGGCGATGCCCGACTGGAACCCACGGAATCATTCTTCCTGAACCTGTCGAATCTGCAGGCTGCCGGGCGAAATGTGACGCTCACGGACGCTCAGGGTACTGGCACGATCGTCAACGATGACGCGGCCGCGATCTCCATCGGGGACGTGACATTTACGGAAGGAGACGCCGGTCAGCGAACCATGAATTTTGTCGTCACTCTGCTGGCGGAAGTCACCAGTGACGTCAGTGTCGATTTCCATGTGTCGGATGGCAGTGCTGTCGCCGGTCTGGACTACATCGCTGTTCCCGACGGAACTCTGACATTCGCAGGAGGTCCCGGCACGGGAATTCAGACGCGTACGATCAGTATCCCGATCATCGGTGATCGCATCGTTGAGCTGGACGAAACGATTCAGGTCACGCTTTCCGGAATCAATGACGGCGGACAGGGTGTCACGCTGGCGGATGCCGTGGGAATCGGGACCATCTCCAACGATGACACCGCAACTCTGACCATCGCGAACGTTGCCGTCAATGAAGGGGGCTCACTGACATTCAGCGTCACTCTGGACCGAGCCGTCGATGCCGGACTAAGCCTGAGTTACGCGGCTCAGGACGAAACCGCCACGATCGCCAACAACGATTATTCACCGGAACCCGGCAATCTGCTGACCTTTACGGGGCAGGCCGGTGAAGTGCGAAACATCATCGTCCAGACAACCAACGATGCGACAGTGGAACTCAATGAAACGTTCCTGATCAACCTTTCCGGTCTGCAGGCTGCCGGACGAAACGTGGTTCTGGGAAATACGTTCGCTCGCGGAACCATCAACAACAACGACACCGCAACGATTTCCATTACCGATGTCACCATCACCGAAGGAAATTCGGGAACACGACAGGCGGCGTTCACCGTTCAGCTGACAGGATCCGTTGATATCCCGGTCAGTGTGGATTTCCAGACCGCTGACGGAACTGCATCAGCCTCATCCGGTGACTACACCGCGGCCAGCGGAACTCTGACATTCTCAGGAGCACTCAATCAGTCGATCACTCAGAACGTCACTGTCAACGGTGATACACTGGTCGAAGCCGACGAAACGTTCTTTGTCAATCTTCCGGGACTGAATGTGAGCGGGCGAGCTGTCACGATTTCTGACAACCGAGCTCAGGGAACGATCACCAATGATGATCAGGTCAACGTGTCGGTCACCGGCGCGTCTGTCACAGAAGGATATCAGTCCAGCGGAACATCCTTGGTCTTCACCATCACCCGCGACAATAACTCGGTCCCTGCCGTCATCACATATTCAACGGCCGACGGCACGGCAACGGCGGGAACGGATTATGTAGCCACCAGCGGATCGATCACACTGGACGCAAACGGCCCGATGACTCAGACGATCAGTGTTCCCGTCATCGGAGACCACATCAGTGAAAACGCCGAAACAGTCTTCCTGAATATCGCATCCACCACCACAGGCGTGGTCATCACAACGCCGCAGGCGTCGGCGAGCATCCTGAATGACGATGGGTTTGTGACCGGGCAGAAGTGGTACGATCAGAACGGAAACGGTATCCATGACAGCGGTGAACCCGGACTGAACGGCTGGGTCATTCAGATCGTTACCGCCGATGGCACGGTGATCACTTCCGGAACCACCCGAAACATCGACCTGAACGGCGATGGAACAATCGACCCGGTGACGGAAGCCGGGCAGTATTCGATCCCGATCAACCGAGGAACGTGGAATGTTCAGGAAGTGCTGAAGACCGGCTGGCGGCAGTCCTTCCCCGACGGAGGCAACGCTCTGGCTCACCGGATCGACGTCGACAACAACCTGGAATTCACAGGCAACCTGTTCGAAAACTGGGGGGGTCTGGGCGAGAAATGGCTTCGCGGCGGTTCGAAGTGGTATTTCATCACACCCGCCGGAAACGTCTACCGCTGGGATGGAAGCCCCAGAACAGCTCTCACCGGCGACTTTCTCGGAGCAGTCGGCGGCCGGTTCCATGCCAATCCTTCTCTGCTGTACAACTCGACGCCATCGTCCGTGACGACGGTTACCGTCCAGACAGCTCAGACGGTCTCCGGCATCAACTTCGGCAACATCCCCACCGGCCGCATTGAAGGCCGAAAGTTCCTGGATGTGGATGCCGATCGCTTCCGCGACGCCAGTGAACCATGGCTGAACGGCTGGACCATCACGCTCACCGACCAGTCAGGAAATGTCGTCGGCACCACCGTGACTCAGAATCTTGATCGCAACGGAAACGGCACGATCGAAGGCAGTGAAATCGGCTGGTATCGATTCGACAATCTGCTGCCGGGGGTTTATACGGTCAGCGAAGAATCCCGCCCGGGATGGGTTCAGTCCGGAGTGGATGGGCTGTTTGCGGCAGAAGCCTATCGCCTGGATCAGGACGTCAACTTCCGCCAGCCGAAGAACGAATTCCTCAACTGGGGCGGCCGTAACGAACGCTGGCTGTTTTCGGATGCCGGCTGGCACTTCATCACGCCGGACGGAAAGCTGTACAAATGGGATAAGAGTCCAAAGACAGCCCTCACCGGAACGCTTGTTGCCACGCTCGATCCCACCTACTGGCAGAATCTGTCACTGCTGTACGATGCTCAGCCGGCAACTCAGCGGCAGATTCGCATCACCGGCCAGGAAGTTTCCGATGTCAACTTCGGCAACACCTTCGGCCATAATGATTCCGGAACCGGAAACGTCACAACTCAGGTCAGCAACGGCAGCCTGGTCGTCACAGGTGACGCCGGAGCCAACTCTGTGGTGGTTCATACTCTGAACGGGACAACATGGGTCACCGGAGTCGGAAACACAACGGTGAACGGTCAGTCCGCACCTGTCTCTGCAACGGGCATCACCGGTGCAGTCATTTCTCTGGGCGACGGCAATGACCAGTTGGTGGTCATTGATACAACGCTGACATCAACGGGAGATGCTCTCCGCATCGATTCCGGAACCGGACAGGACCGGGTCTCCGTGAATCACCTGACAACGCCGGGCAGCGTTTCGATTGTGAACGCCGGAGCAACCGACCTGATTCGCATTCAGGATTCGGCCGTCCGGAATCTGACGCTAAGCGGCGGACGGGTGTCTGTTGAGAATTCCCACATCAACGGCACGCTTTCTGAAACAAGTGCCACAGCCACGACCACAGTGATCGTGGGAACCGAAATCGTCGGTGCGGCGACATTCCAGGGATCGGCTCTGGCCGACACGTTCCTGCTGCACAGTTCGGTCTTCCACGGAGCCGTCAATGTTCGCGGCAACGCAGGCAACGACGTGCTGGCACTGGTCAGCGGAGACTTCCGGGTTGCAGTATCTGTCAATGGAGACGCCGATAACGACGTGCTGGGGCTGAGGAAATCGAATCGATTCGGATCGACAGCGGCCGTGTCCGGCGGAAACGGAACGGACACACTGGCCACCGACGGAACAACCACCGGAGCTCAGATTTCCCGCACAGAGACCAACAACAACTCTGTCCTGAACAGTCTCATCGACCAGGCACTCAGCAACTTCGACGGGCTTCAGCTGGATTTCTGATCGTTATCCGTCAAACCGATATCCAACTCCGTGAACCGTGCGAATCAGCCGCGGTTCACGGGGGTTGGTTTCGATCCGCTTTCTCAGCTGAGAAATGTGCTGATCCAGAGTCCGACTGTTGGGGAAATGATCTTCACCCCAGGCGTGATTGAAGATGGTGTTTCGATCCAGAGCCTGACCGACCCGGTCATACAGCAACTGGAGAATTCGGACGTCCCGAGGACTCAGGTCAATCAGCTCGTCTCCGCGTCGAGCTCTCAGTTCGGCCGGAATGATAATCAGGTCCAGCATCTGAAATTCGGGCGGAACATGCTCTGCTGCCAGTCCGCAGCGTCGAGCCACCGCGCGAACTCTTGCCAGCACTTCCCGCACACTGAACGGCTTGGTGATGAAGTCGTCAGCACCGGAATCAAATCCCACCAGCCGATCCGTCTCTTCCGCCTTGGCACTGATGAAAATGATCGGCACAGTCGGGGACTCACATCGCATTTCCCGACACGCATCGTAACCGCTTCGACCGGGCATCATGATGTCCAGACAAACGAAGTCCGGTCGCTGAGCTCGAAATTCAGCCACAGCCTGCCGTCCGTCGGCGGCGGAAATCACCTGATAGCCTTCCGACTCAAGCAGTTCCACCAGACCTTCGCGAGTCAAACGATCATCTTCAGCAATCAGAATCTTCATTCGTTCGGCTCCCTTCCTCCCACGGCGGCATCCCGCAGCGTGGCCTGAAACCAGCAACCGCGCGAACTGTCCTGCAGGACGACATCTCCGCCATGCAGGCGAGCCAGTTCCCGGGCAATCGGCAGCCCGATGCCGGTCCCCGCGGCATAGCTCAGGTCATTCGAAACTCGGGCAAACGGTTCGAACACTCGTTCCCGGTAAGTTGGCGGAATTCCGGGACCGGAATCAATGACATCAATCGTCAGCAGGTCGCCCGAAATTCCACAGACGACCTTCAGGCGGCCGCCGTCTGCCGCATACTTCTCCACGTTGCTGATCAGGTTCCCCAGAATCTGCTCAAGCGCATCCGCATCCAGCTGCATGGTCGTCTGCTCATCTCCCGTGAACTCAACGTCGATGGACAGATTCTGCAGTCCCGGGCGAAAACGATCCACAATCTCCCGAATTCGCCGGCCGGGAACAAGGGACTGCGGATTCAGATGCAGAGACTTCCGGCGCTGGCGAGCAAACGTCAGCACATTGCCGATCAGACGACTCAATCGCTGACCTTCCGCCAGAATGACGTCCAGTCTGGCTTTCGGTTTCCGAGCATCATCCGCCTCCAGATCATCCAGATCTCGTTCCAGAAGTTCGGCATACATCCGAATATTCGTCAGCGGAGTCTTCAGTTCGTGCGAAACATGATTCACGAAGCTGACCTGCCGAGCCGCTTCGCTGACATCACGCTGGTATTCACGAACCACCACGATCGCGGCAAGGATCAGAGTACTGGCAAGTGCAACAACGCCCAGCAGCAGACTCAGACGAAACCCTCCGCTGCCGCCACCCTGAAGCTGATCGTCCGGCACAAAGCACTGCAGTCTCCATGAAGACAGCGGAGCCGCCAGAGCCAGCTCGCAAAGGGGCCGAGCCTCCGACGGAGGTTCGTAGGTTCCCCATTGATACATGGGCACAGCGGACGAATCCATCAGACGAACACGGGACTGCAGCAGACGAACCTGATCCGTGTCCCTGCTGACAGTTTCCGGAAGTTCAGCGATCAGATCAGAAATCCACCGAGCCCGCTCCAGAGCCAGCCCGACGATGTGCCCCGTCGGCCGCCGCTGCCAGTAGATCAGATTCAAACCCCGATCCCAATACCAGACAAACCAGCCATGTGCGTCCCCAGCCTGATTCACAGCAAACACTTCATTCACACGGCTTTGTTCGAACGGGCGTGGTGACTGACTGACGTCCGCGGACTGCTGCCGCAAAGAACTCAGTCCCGGAGATTCGGAAACGCGCTGCTTCGAATTTGCCACCGGTCCATTCAGCCGACTGTCGAGCCGAGTCCCGGTGCCTTCGTCGCCCATTTCGCGGACAGCGTCTGTCAGATCGCGTCCCAGAAACATCTCAGACGCCTGTAGCAGAAACATCTGCTCGCCGGGTGTCATGTCGCCCCGGGCATCCGGATAGACCAGTTCGCCGGACGGATTCAGAACAAACGACTGCATGACCAGCGGCTCGCGGCGATGAATCTCCCGCATTGAGCTCACATCGTATTGAGCCCGATCGGCCACCGTCTCCAGTGTCCGCTGCAGACCGTCAAACACCTGATTCACATTCCCCTGCAGATCCTGCAGACGATCCTGCATCAGATCCGTGTAGCCCTGACGAACAGCCAGCTGCTCGTTCTCAGCAATCCGGAACACAGCCCACGTCAGCGCAGCCAGAGGCAGCAGGACGATCAGAATAATGAGGATCAGAGGACGCAGTTTCATGCCATGAAGCCTGAAGCGTCTTCGGAGATCACGAACAGCTCTTAGCGACGCCCTGCGACTCTAACACATCAGAGCGGAACTGTCGAAAGTGACACTCGCGGCGGAATTCCCCCAAATTTCGGTCCGCGCACGAAGGAGGCCGCCCGGTCGAAACCGAGCGGCCTGGGAGGAGTCGATGATCAGGCGAACCCAATCATCTTGCAGTGACCCCCGGATTTTCCTTCAAACACCAGTGACATGCTTCCGTTTGATCAACTTTCTGGTCCACACCCAGTCTCGCCTGACCCTGAAAGCTCTGCGTTCCGAATGCGTAGTTCGAAACGCTGCGGCGTCACCGGAAACTTCAGCAGGCGCTCTTGACGGTTCGCACAATCTCAGCGGCCACCTTGTAAGGATCAGCATTCGATGCCGGACGTCGGTCTTCCAGCCAGCCCTTCCATCCGGATTCCACGGTGGCAACCGGGATTCGAATCGAAGCACCTCGGTCAGAAACACCGAAGCTGAACTTGTCGATGGACTGAGTTTCGTGGAGACCGGTCAGACGCTTGTCGTTGTCGGCACCGTACACATTGATATGAGCCTTGATGCGAGGCTCGAATGCGCGACAGATCTTTTCGTAGGTTTCCTTGCTGCCTGCCGTTCGCAGAACAGAATTCGAAAAGTTGGCGTGCATTCCGGAACCGTTCCAGTCGGTCGGGCCCAGCGGTTTCGGATGCCAGTTGATGCTCAGACCGTACTTCTCGCCGGTCCGCTCAAGCAGATATCGGCACAGCCAGGTTTCGTCGCCGGCTCGCTTGGCACTCTTGGCAAAGGTCTGGAATTCCCACTGACCGGCAGCCACTTCGGCGTTGATACCTTCGACATTCAGACCCGCCTGAAGACACAGCTCCAGATGTTCTTCAATCACTTCGCGACCGAACGCATTCTTGGATCCGACGGAACAGTAGTAAGGACCCTGAGGAGCGGGATAGCCGCCTGGCGGGAAGCCCAGAGGCAGATTGTGCTGCGGATCCCACAGGAAGTATTCCTGCTCAAAGCCGAACCAGAAATCTTCATCGTCGTCATCGATGGTGGATCGACCGTTGGTTTCATGAGCCGATCCGTCCGGGTTCAGAACTTCCGTCATGACCAGCCACGCATCGCCGTCACGACCCGGATCCGGGAAGCACGCGACGGGCTTCAGCAGACAGTCAGAAGAACGCCCCTCGGCCTGCTGCGTCGAGCTGCCGTCAAAGGACCACATCGGGCAGGCCTCCAGTGTGCCATCGAAGCCATTGACAATCTTTGTCTTCGAACGCAGACCCTGAGTAGGTCGGGAACCGTCCAGCCAGATGTATTCCAGTTTCGATTTCGCCATGTTGCGGAAACTCCTCCCGTATTCAACGTTGTCACTGCTGCAGATGCCGCGAAGTCGCGGCCCGCTCAACCGTCTGCGGCGGCCTTCATCCAGACTTTTCGGGTTCCTGAGTCGCACCAAACACTGGTGCCGAGTTTTCAGAAGTCACTCAGATCACCCGTCGTTTCCAACAGCCGAAATTCAAACTGAACCGAGACTGCCCGAAAACTGAGCGTTACTGCTGACTCATTCAGCAGTTTCAGACATGGTTGACCCCACATTCTGACGAATCCGGTATATCGCAGAAACCGTGCCAATCAATCCCATCAGACGCTTTTCCCCCGAGATTGACAGCGCCGAAAGGAATTCAGAATCTCGCCCTTCAGCAAACGGTCACGGCACTCGACCTTCATCCTGCCCATCCTTACGACCGCGGCCAAAACCGCATCGTCCCCAAGTCGCGGCTGGCAAATGAAACATGCGGCTGTCAGAATGCAGTTCCGCCTGTCCTGCATGCCATTTCGCCCTCCTCAGAAACATGATCCAGCGAATTCTCCTCACCGTCGGAATCCTGTCTTCGTGCTGTTTGCCGCCCGGCACAGCCGACGACTCGCACCCGCTGCCCACTGCATCGGAAAACGCTCAGCAAATCGACCGGTTCCTTGCCGACCACTGGGCAGAACTCAGAGTTGCCCCCGCACCCTTGTGTTCAGACCGAACATTCGTGCGACGAGCCTACCTGGATCTGACAGGACGAGTTCCCACAACGGCCGAGACCGAAAATTTCCTCAAAGATGGTCGCGAGAACCGGCGATTCGCTCTGATTGAGCTGCTCACCAACAGCGAAGACTTCGTCCAGCACTTCACGGACCTGTTTGACACCCTGCTGATGGGCCGAGGATCCGACCGCGACTACGAACAGCGACACAAACATCAGTGGCGCAGCTGGCTGGAACGGGTTTTCCGCGAAAACCAGCCGTGGAACACAGCCGCAGCCGAAATTCTGCGAGCTCGGCCGACAACTCCTGCGGACAGCGGAGCCGTGTGGTTTCTGTACGAGCGGAAGGAAAAGTATCAGGACATCGCCGAAGCCGTGGCGCCGGCTTTCTTCGGCATCCGCATCGAATGTGCTCAGTGCCACGACCACATGATCGCTCACGAAATTGAGCAGCAGCACTACTGGGGCCTGGTCGCCTTCTTCAATCGCGGCAAAAACGTGAACACGAAGCGAGGTCCGCGCGTTGCCGAATCTGCTGTGGGTGGCTTTTCCGAATTCGCCACTCTGGACGGCACCAGCAAACCCAACCTTCTGACCTTCTTCGAAGCCGACGTCGTGGAGGAACCCCGTCCCGAAAAGGATGCGAAGGAAGAAGACCGTGACGACCTGTACACCCCCGGGTCCGACGATGCTCCGCGCATCCCCCGGTTCTCGCGCCGCGAACATTTCGTCACCGACATCGTCGCCGAACATCCGCTGCTTGCAACCGCCTTCGTCAACCGGATCTGGGCCATCCTGCTGGCTCGCGGTCTGGTCCACCCCTTCGACGAAATGGACAGCGTTCATCCGCCGTCACACCCGGAACTCCTGAAATGGCTGGCCGACGACTTCCGCTCGTCGGGCTACGACATCCGCCGCCTGATTCAAACCGTCGCCATGTGCCGGGCATGGCAGCTTTCCTCTCAGCAGCCGGAAGGCGTCGAAGATTCGTCAACGTTCAGCTGGTATCTGGAACGTCCGCTCACCGCCGAACAGCTGGCTCGTTCCATCCAGCTGACTCTGCGAGGCCGGTTTGCCAACGACAGCCCTCTGGTCGGCAATGTGAGAAACGCCTTTCCGGATGTGCTGCCGGACGAAAGCATCAGCACCATCCGGGAAACTCTGTTTCTGTCCAACAACCCGGCCATCAATCAGTTCATTCACGAAAGCAGCGCTTCCGGCAGTCTGCTCGACCGACTGTTCAGTCTTCCTGATCACAACCAGCGAACAGCGCTGCTGTTCGAGACACTGTTCTGTCGCGACGCGGACTCAGACGAACATCAGGCGATCTCAGACTATCTGGGCAGCGATCCCGATCAGCTGAAACCTCGGCTTGAGCACGTCATCTGGTCACTGCTCACCAGCGCCGAATTCCGCTTCAACCACTGACATTCTTCTCTTCAGCTGTCTGCTGATTCAGAAATGCCGTCCAACATGCAGGCCATCTCTTCATCGCCCGCAAGTCACTGCGGAAGCGTCGATCACACGATTCATCGCCGACAGTTTCTGCAGGGAAGTCTCGCCGCGGCCTCCGCCTCCGTGGCCAGCTACAGCGCGCTGTTCTCTGTTCCCGCCATTGCAGACGAAGTGCAGAAGCAGGGAAAGAAGTGCATCCTGCTGTGGCTGTGCGGAGCTCCCAGTCAGTTCGAAACGTGGGACCCCAAGCCGCACACTCCCACCGGAGGCCCCTTCGGCGCGATCAGCACCAATCTGCCGGGAATCAAAATCAGCAGCCTGATGCCTCAGTGTGCCACCATCATGGATCGGCTGGCGGTCATTCGTTCGATGAAGACGGAACCCAGCGAGCACTTTCAGGGAATCGATGTCCTGACCCGAGGCGACAAGCCGCGCCCGCCGTTTGTCCGCCCGATTCTCGGCTCAGTCATTGCCGAACAGCTGGGTCAGCTGGATTGTCCCGTCCCTCAGTTTGTTCTGCTGGATCCCTGTCCGGAAGGCAACGAATTCAAAGCCTTCAAAGCCGGCAACTGGGCAGGATGGCTGGGAGCTGAATACGGGCCGGTCCGAGCCGGCGGAGAATACTCAATCCCCGATCTGGCTCGCCCCGAAAACCTCACTCAGGCAGATCATTCCGACCGTGAAGCTCTGCGAAAATTCTTCAGTCGCAGGTACGAAAACGATCACCGCAGCCAGGCCGCCGCTTCTTACAACGCGGCCTTTGAACGAGTCCGGGGATTGATGAGCTGCGCTCCGCTGTTTGACCTGGAAACTCTGCCGGCAGACGATCGAAAACGCTACGGCGGCGGAGCGTTCTCGCAGCACGCACTGCAGGCCCGGCACCTCATCGAAAACGGCTCAACGTTTGTGATGGTCGCCAACGGGATGCCGTGGGACAACCATGTGTTTCAGCATGAAATGCATCAGATGCTCGTCCCGGAACTCGACAACGTCCTGTATCAGCTGGTCACTGATCTGCATCTGCGAGGACTGCTGGACGACACGCTGGTCATCGCCATGGGAGAATTCGGCAGAACGCCGTGGCTGAATGAAGCTCGGGGACGAGACCATTATCCGAATGCATGGAGTCTGGCCATGGCCGGAGCCGGCATCAAAGCCGGAACGGTTTACGGAGCGACCGACGACATGGGTATCGACGTTCGTGACAATCCCGTCGATAACCGTCGCCTGTTCGCCACCATCTTCAAAGCCCTCGGTATCAACCCCCACGAAGAATACTCACTGCCCGGCCTGCCAACCTTCCACCGAGTCGAAGCCGACGCAGCCCCCATCGAAGAAGTCGCATAACCCAAACCTGAAACCTCAGCATGCCTCCGGCACAGGCCGTGCCCAACGTCGAGAAGGATTTTTGGAAAAGGAAAGACATTGTTTTTGGCCCGCCAGGGCAGCCGCGAAGCGGCGAAAGCGAAGCCCGTCGCATGGGGTATCTGATGTCAGACGAAAGCCCCGAAGGGGTGACGAACTCCGGTCATTTCGTCACCTTCGGCTTGACAGGTTTTGAATGCACCCCATGCTGACGCATGGGGCGACCTGCTTTCACGCTACGCGGCTGACACCCATCAATTCGAATTCATTTCCTTCATCCCTGAGGAATGAGAAAAAAAGACTCTTCACGGCGCGGCCAGTGGCCCACCCCGAACCCAGAAACCCCCGAAACCCGAACCCCCGGATTTCCCATGCTGTCCCGTTCGAATCACTTCAAACTCCCCACCGGAATTCTCGGAGCTGCCCTTTCCGAAACCGGTGATCAGCTGGCGGCGGCCTGCATGGACGGAGTTTATCTGTGCGATCTGAAGTCAAAGTCTCATGAACGGATCGGCCGGCATTCGACTTATGCCAGCTCCGTCAGCTTTCTACCCGACAACGGTCTGGTGTCCGCCGGATACGATGGACAGCTGCAGTGGTTTCATCAGACAGACCGACAGCGCCGTCGACAACTGCAGCTGCACGAATTCTGGTCATGGGATATGGCCGTGTCTCCGGACAGAACCCTGATCGCATCCGTCACCGGACAATACCTTGCCGGCGGATACAAATACGAACCACTGCCGGAACGAGAACCCTCCGTCCGCATCGTCAGCGCAGCAACGTCCGAAGTGCTGCACAGTCTTTCGCACGTGCCGTCTGTGCAGGCGGTTGCCTTCAGTCCGGACGGAAGGTTTCTGGCCGCCGGAAATCTCATGGGCGAAGTCCGCATCTGGGACGCAGCCAGCGGCAAACAGGTAGCCGGTTTCACCACTCCGGATTTCACCAGCTGGGGAATCATCAAGAGCCACTGCTATCTGGGAGGCATCTTCGCGATGGTCTTCACCCCGGACGGAAAGGAACTGCTGCTGGCCGGCATGGGCCCCATGCGAGACCCCATGGCCGGCAACGGAAAACAGCTCTGGCAGAAATGGGCATGGCAGGAACAGCCCGCTCGCATGATCGATCAGACTCACGAAGGCGAATCCGGCGAGGGCCTGATGGAAACACTGGCCATCCATCCGGACGGCCAACTGTTCGCGATGGGCGGTCGTCTTCGAGGAGGAGACTGGAATCTGGCCATGTTCGAACTCAGTTCCGGCAAACGCACCGACACATTGAAAACCGGCTACCGCATCACCGAAGCCCTGTTCACCGCCGACGGCAGCCAGCTCATCCTCACCGGAACTCAGGGCCAGCCCAAACCCGACAACACCGGAACCTCAGAACCCTTCGGCCGAATCGAAGTCTACAACCTCTCCAATCCCGACTGAGCCACAGTGATCGCAGGTCAGGCTCCCGTCTGACAAATTCCTCTCACGTTGTCGATGCGTTTCAGGGGCACAGACATTCCTGTCTGTGGAGTTTCAGGAAAACAGCAGATCGCAGCCTTCACAATCCCTAAAAACAAAATAGCACGCGAACCACATCTCAGCCGTTCACGTGCTCCAGACTGTCGAATGCTCAACCCGCCGCATCAATGCCCTTCTCTCCGAAGAAGAATCCGCCACTGACCGAAATGATCGAAATCCTGTGTGAAACTTTGCCGGAAAGTCGGCTGACACGGATCATTCCGCATTGGAACCACCGGGAAAACCGGCAAATCCCCGGAAACTCCAACTGAACCAACCCCGCCGCCCGGAAAACCCACCCCTCAACCCAAGCGCACCCAGGCCCTGCGCAGCCTGGAAAACCCCTGGGTGCGCGCACCCAGGCCCTGCAGCCTGGAAACTCATGGGTGCGCGCACCCAGGCCCTGCGCAGCCTGGAAAACTCTTGGTGCGGCGCACCAGGCCCTGCGCAGCCTGGAAAACCCATGGGTGCGCACCCAAGCCCTGCGCAGCCTGGAAAACCCACGCGGTGCGCGACCAGCTCTGCGCAACCTGGAAACCCACGGGTGCGCGCACCCATGGCTTCTTAAGAGCTCCGGACGGGATTTGGTGAGTGAGGGGCTGGCCTCGCGGAGCAAGGGGGGCCGCTGTGGCATGCCTGCGATTAGCGGCTCAGCGGTTTGAAGCGGCCTCCGGCGGGGCGGTCGGCGGCGTCGCCGAGTCGTTCGCGTTTCTGCTGTTCATAAATGCGGTAGTTGCCTTCGCACCACACAACCGTGCCGTCGCCTTCGAACGACAGAATGTGCGTCGCGATGCGGTCCAGGAACCAGCGGTCGTGGCTGACGATCACGGCACAGCCGCCGAAGTTCGACAGACCTTCTTCCAGAGCTCGCAGAGTATCCACGTCCAGGTCGTTGGTCGGTTCGTCCAGCAGCAGCAGGTTTCCGCCGGAACGCAGCAGCTTGGCCATGTGAACCCGGTTGCGTTCACCCCCGGACAAATCGCCCACAAACTTCTGCTGGTCCTTGCCCTTGAAGTTGAACCGACCACAGTAGGCTCGAGCATGGATCTTCGTCTTGCCCACTTCCAGAATTTCGTTGCCGCCTGAGATCTCTTCGTAAACAGTCTTCTTTCCATCCAGAGCATCGCGGGACTGATCGACATACGACACATCCACAGTTTCGCCGATGCTGAGTTCCCCGCTGTCCGGAGTTTCTTCGCCGACAATGATCCGGAACAGCGTCGTCTTGCCGGCTCCGTTCGGACCGATGACTCCCACAATGCCGCCCGGAGGCAGTTCGAAGTTCATGTCCTGGAAAATGGTGCGGCCATCGAACGTCTTCTTCAGATCCTTTGCGACAACCACTTTCTGCCCCAGCGGACGAGACGTGGGAATCTGAATCTGAGCCGCATCGTCACGGACGTCATAGTCCTGAGCGGCCAGTTCTTCGTAGCGCTGAAGTCGAGCCTTGTTCTTGGTGGCTCGGGCTTTGGGAGACATCCGCACCCATTCCAGTTCGCGTTTGAGTTCCTTCTGACGTCGGCTTTCGCTGCGTTCTTCCTGTTCCAGACGCTTCTGCTTCTGTTCCAGCCACGAGGTGTAGTTGCCTTCGTACGGAATCCCTTTGCCTCGGTCCAGTTCCAGAATCCAGCCCGCGACGTTGTCCAGAAAGTAGCGGTCGTGAGTAATCGCCACCACAGTGCCGGTGAACGTGTGAAGAAAACGCTCCAGCCATGCGATCGACGCGGCATCCAGATGGTTGGTCGGTTCGTCCAGCAGCAGAATGTCGGGATTCATCAGCAGCAGCTGACACAGGGCAACTCGACGCTTTTCTCCGCCGGACAGATTCTTCACCACCGCTTCGGCTTCCGGAAGTCGCATGGCGTCGGCGGCGATTTCCAGAGTTCGATCCAGTTCCCACAGGTTGGCCGCGTCGATCTGATCCTGAATTCGAGCCTGTTCGTCCAGCAGCTTCTCCATTTCTTCCGGCGACATGTCTTCGCCCAGCTTCATGCTGATGTCATTGAACTTCTCCAGGATGGCTCGCGATTCGGCCACGGCCTCTTCGATGCATTCACCGACGGTCTTGTCCGGATCCAGTCGGGGTTCCTGAGGGAAGTATCCGATTTTGATGCCTTTGGCCGGGCGCACTGTGCCCATGTAGTCTTTGTCTTCGCCGGCCATGATCCGCAGCAGGGTGCTCTTTCCGGCTCCGTTGTTCCCCAGCACTCCGATCTTGGCTCCGGGATAAAACGCCAGCCAGATGTCGCTCAGAATCTCCTTCTCATCATACAGACGAGTGAGATGTTCGATGGTCATGATGTACTGTTCGGACATGGCTGAGTGTTTCCGGCTGAAAAGCAGGGATTGAAGACAGGTCGGGGTGATGATTGAAGAACGGGGGGAAGAGTCGGTCGGTCAGGCTCCTGTCTGACACGAGCAACGGAGCCGTCGGGCAGGAGCCTGACCTACTGACTTTCACATCTCTTCACGGCGTCGGGCCGTGCCCACGTGATGTTCCGGAATTGCCGAGACCGGACAGCAGCAGGCTGAGAAACCCACGCGCTTCGGAATAGACGTCGCGATGAGAACTGCCTCGCGGTCCGGCAACGTTCAGGACGCGGATTCTATGCCTGCGCAGCCACTCCACAACTGAGTCGATCTGTTCGTTCAGCGAATTCTCGTCTGAAAACAGTTCCGCCGACGACGCGGGACGCAGGTGCACAATCTTTAGCGGCTTGTTCAGCTGCCCGGCCAGATTCACCGTCAGTCGCGTGCCGCTGCTGATTTCGTTCAGAACAACAATCAATGTGCCGTCGGAATCCCGGATATTCCATTCCGTCCGCACGGCATACGACCGAGCCGCGGTTTCCTTCAGAGGATAACGTTTCGGAATGCGACCGCGTTCCGACCGCCGATCCCGAGGACACCACCCGCCGATCGGAATGCCGGCCTCCAGAGCAGCATCCAGAGCCGCCCGATCGACTCCGGTCTGCCCGCCGGAAACAATCTGCTGCAGTTCGCACGAGGAATCGGCTTTGTTGGATTTTGCTCGAGGCATAGCGGGGACACGACATCCGTGAAAAGCTAAAGTGTACGCTCGATGTGCGGCCCCGCCAACCGGATTCGGAGGGAGCCTCATCCACCGCAGCCGAAGTTTCCGAAGTCAAAAGCCAACTCACACATTCATCGCCATGCTGAGAATTCAGCTCAACGGAAAAGCACACGAGGTCCCTGACGACGCAACCATCGCAGACCTGCTGCAGCAGCTGCAGATCAACGCTCGCTACTGCGCCGTGGAACGCAATCACGAACTGGTGCCACGGGAACAGCACTCGGAGTGCCCGGTGCGGGAAGGTGACAGCATTGAAGTGGTGACTCTGGTCGGTGGCGGCTGATGGTTCCGGCGTGCAAACGTTACTGCAGTCCCAGCAGGTAGCTGAGATTCGTCGGCGACGGCGGCCCGAAGCGGGGTTCCAGCGCGATCGCGGCACCAACATTGTTCTTGCTGGTGTCGATGCCCACGCCCAGATGCAGAATCCAGTCCAGTCCAACGCGGCTGAAGGTCAGCGAGCTGCCTCGGGATTCGCCGGCTGCAACGTCATACGCCAGAGCTCCGGTGGAAATCCACTTGGGGCTCATCAGATAACTGTAGCTGGCCACCAGTGTCTGGCTGTCCAGAAAATGATTCGCTTCAACCTTGCGATAACCCAGATACACGCTGCCACGCAGACTGCGCTGACTCAGAATCCCGACGCTCCAGACGTTCTGAGCATTCTCGAACAGGTCATAGATTCCGTCCGCCAGAATGCTGGTGCGGTCACTGATGTTCCAGCGATAGTTGCCGTAGATCATGCCGAAGTTTTCCCCGAAATTGTCGTCGGCAGCGTTGGGGAAGTAGCTGGCTCCGGTTTCCCAGACCATCCAGTCACGAATTCGGCCGCTGTCTGAGTACAGCGACTTCGTCTGCAGACGATTTCGCCACCGCAGCCGCAGAACCTGCTGATCGTCAACCAGTTCGTGATACGGAGCACTCGTCCAGAGTCCCGCTCCGGTGCGGATGGCATAGTTGCGAGGATCAAATTCTGCGGGAATCGTGCCGCCGAAGATCTGATTGGCGTATCGATGCCGGAACCGTTCCGTCGGGTTATCATCGAATTCGTTGTACTGCAGAATATCGTTGATGTTGCGACTCACATCCGTGTAGCTGTAGTTCAGAAACACATCTGACTTGTGAGCCAGGCCGTTCAGGTTCCACAGTTCATTCTTCACAAACGGCATCACCTTTGAGGCTCCCACATGAGCCTCAACCCCGCCGTTGAAGAGCAGACGGTCGACATCTTTTTCAAACCGTCCCTGATCCCAGAATGCCGCTTCTCCCATGGCGTAGGGACGGAAGTTGACCGGGCCGATCATGAACGGAGCGTCGATCTGGTGTCGAGTCATGGCGACCATGCCGGATGCATCCTGCACATACGGTGTCGCACCAAAGGCATAAGGATCGTTGGCTGGATCCGTCGGTGGAGCTCCGGGTTCCAGATCCGCGTATCCCAGACTGGACTGAGAACTCCAGTACATCAGGCCGTCGAACAGCGGCTGAGAGAAGCCCAGGATGTCGGCCTTCGGAAGCCAGTCCGTGGATGTTTCGAACTCATTCAGCTCAGTCCGCCCGATCAGCGTTCCGCTCCAGAGACCCAGATCCTGACGAGCTCCCAGAAGTGTTTCGGCATCCTTGTCCGTGTCGTAGTCGATTTCGTGGTAGGACTCCCGATAGTTGCGATCGCTCAACAGACCGATCTCGCCAAAGATCATGGCATCGCCGGGAAGTTCCTGACGGTGTCGCCAGATGATCTGCCCGCGGTTTTCCGTCCCGGGATTGACTCGCTGACGATCCAGTCCCAGAGTGTCGTAGTCGTCGTCATACTGATAAATGATCGACCCGTTCCCGAGAACACGACCTCCGTCGTTGCGGGTGTCATACTTCCCGCCGACCCCGATCGCCGCGCCGCGTTCAGACAGATAATCGGCCATCAGATCCCACTGCATGCCCGGCTGTTTCGGCATCCCCATGATCTTCGTCAGATCCCACACCGTCTTCACCTGCAGTCCGAAAATGCGATCGTGCTTCACGGTCGCCGAACGAATGGGAATATTGGGATCTTCTGCCGGAGCGGAAATTCGAGGCAGCGTCAGGACCGGAACGTCACCAATGACGAATTGTGAGTTCTCAGCCGTGATCCAGAGAGGCTGACCGTATTTCGGCTGACCGGTATTGGGGTCAATCACCGTGAACGGCGAAATCGGGCCGGGATTGACGAAGATGTTCTGAGCCTGCAGACGGTAACCCGGCTTTCCATAAGGACTCGTGGTTGTCCAGCCGTTCTGAGCATGAAAACGATTCGCCGACAGCTGACGAATTCGTTCAGCTCGTACACGCACCTGTCCGCCACTGCCGGGGATCAGAGCTCGCAGTTCCGCGTTCAGCAACAGAGCCCGGTCGTTGTTCACATCCACAAACGCATGACTGGCCGTCACCGTATTCTGGCCCTGGCGAATCAGAATGTTGCCTTCCAGATACAGCTGGAAGCGAGTCGAAAACGACTGTTCCAGAGTCTGGTTCAGTTCGAGTGATTCGGCTCCATTGGGCTGAGTCCACACAACAACGCGATCGGCCGACAGATCCAGAACGCCGGTCTGCACAACACCGCCGCCAATCGGTAGCGGCATGCCGTCAACCAGGACGTTGACACCGCCCGTGATGATGTACACCTTCTCTTCCGGAACGGTATCCCGCGACTGAAACGATTCGAACCGCAGCGGATCACTGCTGCGAGGTCGAACCTGAATCCGCCGCGACGGGCCTTCCGCCGGAACAGGTTCAAACTGAGGAGGCAGAAACGGATCGACATCAGTCTGCATTCCCACCGTTGCGATCCGCGCGGAATCCGAAAGCTTCAACTGAGCCAGAGCCGACTGCATCAGACGACTGGGGCGAGTTAAAGGCTGCGGCGCCGACGACGATGTCCGCAGATCCAGTTCATTCAGACTCACCAAACCGATCGTCAGTGATTCCAGCGACTGCTGCTCGATTCCCTGACGGAACCGAACCCGACCTTCCGCATACACTCGCAGCTCATGTCCGTGCGTTGTGAGGGTGTCTGCAATCACCAGACTTTCCGCCAGCAACTGCAGATCCCCCTGACGAATTCCGGCAAGACCTCCGGCGTCGGCTCCGCCTTTCAATGAGATCACTGTTGTGGCACCGTTGATCCAGCGTTCCTGAAACGCAGCGACTGCTTCAACCGTTTCCGAGACATCTCCTGCAACGACGACCGTGTCTGCTTCCTGTCCCGGCGCGCGAGAACTCTGCGCGGTCAGCAGCCACAGGGCTGCGACAGCGGCGACAACTCGAAAAACGCGAATCGCCTGAGACATGAGAAACGGGAATCAGTCGCTGCCGGACGCAGCGACTTCAGAGGCGTGGAGTGGAAAAGCTGCGACGAAGAGAAGTGAGACGACGGAAGAGAGTTGGAGAAAGGAATGCCGCCGGACTCGCCAGCGAACAGCTTGGGAAGTCTAGGACACAAATGAAAAACGGGTCAATACCGCAGCAACCGCCACAATCAACTGTAACCCACATCCAACAAAGGACTTACACCGCGAAAGACACAATCGCAGATCAGAACCCTCGTGAAGCGGAAGAATTCCGCCGCGCCCTCGAATTCGCTGCAAAACCGGGAACGCACTGCAAAGGCCTGGCGGCGGATGACTGATTCAGAATGCCCCGCAATCTCCACAGTTTCGCGGGAACTCAGCAGACAGCACTTCGGCGGATCATCGCTCACCAACACCGGGGAGCGGTCAATCTGAGTTCAACCGTCTGCCGCCGGTCCGGCAGTTTCTGCCGGTTTGCGTCAACTTCGGCTACGATGCAGACGGGGTTCACATCACACTCTTTCTGGAGCTGTCCGAATGTCTGACACCGGTCCTCAATCATCAAACGCATTCGACCGTCGGCAACTGCTGACCTACGCGGCCCTTGGTTCGACTCTGTTCGCTCAGCAGATTCAGACAGCTTCCGCTGCTCAGGCTGCCGAGGTTGAGGTACGACCGACATACCGCATGAAGAAGTCCATCAACCTGTGGGCCTTTCCGTATCCGCAGAAGATGACCCTGCAACAGTGCCTGCAGCTGGCAAAGGATGCCGGCTTCGATGGCATCGAACTGAACTACGATCTGGACAGTGATCTGTCGCCGAAATCCGGCACCAAAGAATTCCAGGCGATCCGCAGAATGGCTGAAGACATCGGCATCGCCATCAGTGGGTTGTGTTCGTTTCTGTTCTGGCCCTACCCGTTGACCAGCAACGATCCCGCGGAACGAGCTCGAGGCATGGAACTGGCCGGTCTGATGACTCAGGCAGCTCACGATCTGGGAACCGAAAACCTGCTGGTTGTTCCCGGCGCCGTCCACATGCCCTGGCGTGAAGATCACGATCCGACTCCCAACGATGTGTGCGATCAGCGAGCTCGGGAAGCCATCCGCAAGCTGCTGCCCAGCGCCGAAAAACTGAACGTACATCTGAACATCGAGAACATCTTCTTCAATGGCTACCTGTTGTCACCGTTTGAGATGATCGATTTTGTCGACAGCTTCAAGAGCGAACACGTCCATGTGCATTTCGACACCGGCAACATCATGGAGTACCAGTTCCCGGAACACTGGATCAGAATTCTGGGCAACCGCATTCGCAACGTGCATCTGAAAGAATACAGCAAGAAAGGCAGCGATCATTCACTGCAGGCCTTCCGCCCGCTGCTGGACGGAACGACCAACTGGCCCGCTGTTCTGGAAGCCTTCCGACAAACCGACTACACCGGTTTCCTGACCTTCGAATACTTCCACCCCTGGCAGCACTTCCCGGAAGCACTGATCCATCAAACCTCCGATTCACTCGACCGCATGCTGGGACGGAAATGAGCGAGGGAAGCTGCAGTGATCATTCGTTGTCGGATTTTCGCGAGTTGCCCTCACTTAAACTCAATACGTAACTGTTCGCCTTCAGACGGACTTTGATCATACTGCGATTCAAACTCGGTCGCCAACTCTTCCGTCACGTGGAAAACTCGAAATCCATATCCGATTCGCTCATCCGGCTCCCGACTCAGATATAACATGTCTCCCTGCTGTCGCAGGATGCTCTCATTGTCAATGATGTACCAGCCCGTGGAAACTGTCGCTCGACATTTTGGTTTGGACCAGCACGGCGAGGCAAATTCGGCACGTTGCCGAACAGTGGAATTCCCATTGATCCTGAGAGACGACGTGCAGATAGTATTTCATGAAGATTGGTCGCCGATCCGGATACCGTTCGCACCACTCTTTCACATGTTGCAGATCCTGCCCCCAGTCCAGGTTGCTGGCATTCATAAAACGAGTTGCGTTCAAAGGACCACCGACCAGTTCGTTGAAATAGCTGTGGGAATGGGGAAAATCCACACACTGGAAAGCATCCCCAAACACAGCATAACACGATCAGACGCCGACTCCACAACGGCCCGCTCACGAGCAACTGAAAAACACGTCCTGTAAACACAGTCAGCAGCGGCACAACAGGCAGGACATATCGAGTGTGTCGGTTCAGTCCCGTTTCCGCACTGGCCAGGGTCAAGATTAGACAGACCGGAATCAGCAGGATCAACGTATCGCACCACGTGCCACGCCACCGGCGACGTGTCAGCGTCCCAATCACCGCCAGCACAAATAGGATCAGCGTGCCAATCGGAGTCTTCACACTCAGCCCAAACAGGTAGTAAAACCACCAGCCGTGGTTTTGCCATTCGCCACCAAAGTACGACCACCGTTCTCGATCAAAATCCCACTTCTGCAGGTCCAGGCCAATCATGAGATCTTCCGGCAGAGGAACCGGAATCCCTCCGAGCCACGTCTCACGAAACCGATTCCCGTCGAAGTGGTCCATCTGCCAGTCGTCACCACCTGCCAGAGCCTTGCTGATAAAATGATAGTCCCCCAGCAATCTGAATGAACCTTTGAACCCGTAGGCCAGATTGATCACGAGCAGGCAGATGACAACACTGAACAGCGCCAAACACACTTCACGGAGAACTGAGGGCCAATGGGCCTTGTGACTGAGATCAGTCGAACGTCGGGCAGACCACCAGTCTGCACCACGAATCAGAATCCACAAAAAAGGCAGCAGGCCGAACAAGATCAGCCAGCTGAGCTTCGTCAGGACTGTGATCCCGGCGGCGACACCCAGGATGTACGAGCGACTGAACGAAACATCTCGCAGCCAGCAGCGGAATGCGTACAGAACGATCACTCCCATGGACGCTGCCTGAGCATCGCCACTCATCAGGCAACCATAGCCAATCATCCACGGCGAAAACGTCCACAGGAAAACCGTCCCCAATTGAGCCGCATTTCCGAACTGTTCGCGAGCCCACAACCCGGCGACGTACATCCCCAGCAGACTGAGCGGCACACACACCAACCGAGCCCAAATCAGCCATGTCCATGCAACCGTGCCATTGGTTTCAATCATCGTGCGAGCCAGATCCCATTCAACTCGATGCCGCGGATCTTCAGATTCCCCGTAGTATGGCACTTCAGGATCGAACGCCAGAACAGGCAGAGCAGCCCACATGCGAATTAAGGGGGGATTGACGCGAAACGCCGCAAAGTCGCCGAACTGCCAGTCGATGATCCCGGACGGCAGCAACCCGGCTTCCGTCCAGCAGAAACTGTTTCGGATGGCACACCACGACAGCATGGCCGTGTGCAGGCAGAACAGCAGGATGATGAGTCGGCGATGCGGATTCGGCCCTGCGAACTGATCATCGCCGCTGCTATGGACCCCGGCAGCTTCCGGAGGAACTGAGCCAGTCACGACTTCGCCTTGTCACGCCGATTTCCGACCCAACGCCGAATACTCGCTGCCACAGCCATCACCGGAATCGCCAGACACAGTACCGTCCGTATCCGAAACTGATCCACGGACACGACGGCACCGTTCGTCCACCATAACCAGGGCAAAGCCAACACACCACACCAGCAACCGAACTCAAACAGCGGCATCAGAGCGTACTCCGGCATTTCAAAAGCATGGCAATCACTTCGCCTTGCGAACATTGGGAGGCAATGGAGCTTTTGTTTCAGGAAACCGCTGCAGTTCTCCGCTGGTTTCCATTTCCAGAGTCACCGTCTCAATGTACCACGACATCTTGCCAATCGACATCTGTTCTTCTTCGGTAAACTCGGCAGTCGCCTTTTCTTTCAGTTCCGGAAATGCGATCCCTGTCTCCTCATTGGGCACCACCTTCAGAATGGCCTCGCGAACTTTGTCGTACTTCCAGCGTTTCAGGGTTTGGAAGTTCGTTTTGCCGTTCGGCAGGCAGTATGGTGACGTCAAGGTTTTCTCGGGCTGAGTCGAACAACCAATCTGACAAACAAGTGCCAGACAAACAAGGCTCAGGGTGATTGAGTTTCTATGTCTCATTGGTGATTCTGACCCTGATAAACCTCGCTCCTCGCATCAGGGCTGGTTGATTCGAAAACCTGACTCGGGTCTCAACCGGCCCCGTCTGTGAGCTTCGCATCGCATTCCATTCGTTTGACTCGTTCCAGCGTCATTTCGGCCAGTCGGCGGTGGTTGCGATCAGATTGGCAAGCAGCCCCGCCACCAAAGCAATGCCGGACAGAATAATCAGCACGCCTCCCAGAATCAGTGACTGCACGTGGCCAGCCGTTCCGTTTTGCCAGTACAGATACAGAAAACTACATACACCAACGGCAGTCCCAGAGTCACAGCTTCCAATAAGCCACACCAGAACTCGGAGTGGCCCAAGAGCAATAGAAGAAGATAACAGCATCGTCGTGCGGATCGAGCAGAGCACAAGAATACTGCGGAACAACCGAAGGACGTTCACGGTGATGGCTGGTGGTGATGGGCACAAACTCAATGGCCAGTCCCCGAGAACACGCCTGCAGAACAGATTCGATGGTGTAACTGAACCCGGTCACAATATGAGTTTGCAGAGCGGCTTCCCGAGTCATCGCTCGAAACCCGCTGACCGCATCCGGTATCTCACGCCCCGCCAGATAGCTGACGAAGCGGCTCCCCAGTTTCTGCAGTTGCCGCTTGATCCACGGCTGCCGCATGTCTGCCCACGGCCGCCGATCCCCAATCACCATGTCCGCCGACCGAAAATGGGTTCAATCAGTTTCGGAATATCCGCCCCGATACTGACCATCGCCGTCCGTATTGACAATGATGTCTGCGCTAAACTTCAGGCACGCATCCAACCCCGTGGAAAATGCGGCCGCCAATCCTCGATTGCGTCGATGCCGAACGTGTTCCACACCCATCTGAGCTGCAATTTGACTTGTGCCGTCCGAGCTTCCGTCGTCGATTACTAGTATCTTCACGGACGGAGTCATCGGCAAAACATCGGTCACTCCAAGTATCACGGCGCCGAAAGAGATGCCACTCATTTAGACAAGGAACCTGGACCAAAATCTTCAATTGAGTTTTCCGTTCGAAAGTTCGCATGAACGGGCATCTGTTTCAAACAAAAGCGATAGCACAAACGTAAGGAAAAAATGCCAGCGGAGGTTGTCCTCAAGGAACCAACGCCCATCACTGATCGGCTCTGAACTCGAACCGCAGAGTCTAGAATCAGCGTCCCTCGCTCCTGTTAAGCACAAAATAAAGCCATGCCAGATAACGCCCGCAAACAGTCCCCGACCTATAGTCTGTTCCACGGCGGGCCTCGAAGGAAGCCGGAATTCCAAACTCGTCCGAAATCACCCACAAGATTGTGGCACAACTTTCCCACCAACCCAGACATAATCTAAGTGATGCCGTCTTGCAAAGACACCAGAGTCCCGTCCGGCACATCCATCTGCAATGCAAAATCCGATGGCATCCGGCCCTATCTTGATATCCCTCAGCTGGACTTCTGCCACTAATTCGACAGCGGATTGGTCAATGCCCAAGCTACTGCTCACCCTTGGAGTTTATCACAGGGCGACCATTCACAACAGTTACGCCTTCCGGTAATTGAATCTTCTTCTCTGGCTTAAAGAACGTGGCACTTGTTTGACACGGGGCGCAATATCCCTCCGACTTTCGTAAGGAATCCACTTCGTACGTGAACTGGTCGAAGACCGGACTAATAATCTGGGGCCCCTGCTCACTTTAATTTCCCTCGTTCCGCCGCCCAGCCTTTCAGTGGCGGCAGAGTGACAGAAGAGAGAAGTGTTCGTGTTCAACCGTGCTTGCACCCTGTCACCGTTGGTCTCCAAAGCACAGCCTCGCAATAAGATCGGGATAAATTGATATTCACCGTCGATGGTGCAATAGCCGAAAAAATACTGGAGATACAACAAGCCCTCTTCTTCTCCCAATAGCCCACCGGGAGCTAAAAATGCAGTGACCCCATCAGCGTCAACCGCCATTTCAGAACGCCGACCATTCGCGTTAAAAGCGTTGTCACTTGTAATTACAACTTCGTTGAACAGATCCGAGGCTGCCGTCCCGAAACGGGTTCACCAGCTGCGCATCCAATTCTACTCGTGTCGTTCGCCGCCTGATTGCGAGCATCAAGATTGATTTTCCAATCCTGCTCAACGAATTCCGAAAATGTTCATCGAACGTCTTGAGGCGGTCTCTGAACGTGGAAGAAAACTCAAGGTTCGCAATAGTGACAGATACACCTTCGATACCCGTCCAACGGGCTCAATTTCCTCAGCGAATCCAGCACTCCGTCCAAAAAGCAAAGCCAAGAGGACCGTTGAAACGAAGGACAAGTTACTCATCATCGATGCACCCAAAGAAAAGGTACCGAGTCATTACCATCAACACTCGGCACCCTTTTTCGCACGGAAATCCCCACAGTCTAATATGAAAAAACGATGCGGCCTCTCCACGTTTTCATCCTAGATGAATTCTGACCATCAAACAACGCAATCTACGAGCCCCCACATCCATCAGTCATTAAGTCATTGTCCACTGTATTCTGACAAGAAACGCGAAGACCTTAGTACAATTCCCAGTCGGACCATCGATACTCCGCCATCTAGTCCAGTTCCCGAACGCAGAAACTTCAGCAGTGACCACCCCTCCCGTGCAGTCATCGAAGATTGTGCAGTTGATCTCCTGTGATCCATTGTAGTCACATCCTTCTGCCACGGCAGTTGCTACCAGCCAAAGGACTCGTCGGTGAAGCATGCTGCCAGCACAACGAACAGCATCGTCACAACAATTTCGAAACCAAACAAAGCCTTCATTACGCTCTCCTCACTCAAAAGCTGACGAATCACATAGAAAAACAGCTTCCTATGATTATCGTCCGGTTCGTTGACTGTTCGGGCCGCCGTCGGCTGGACGGTTCTTTTTCGAGCCGACACATCACTGTCCGTGACACGACAACCAATAACAGGACGGTGGGAACTGAAATAGACGCCACCCCAATCTCTTTGTATGTTCGCCCAGACCCAAAACACCGTAGGCTGTCGTAGGTCAGCGCAAACGCCCTCACTTGGGCGCAATAAAGATCAAAACAGAGCAGCAGCCAATACGAATCCAGCGTCCTTCAAATAATCTCCGATCAGACAGATGGCTTAACCCAACTGGAAAAAAGGCAAGCATCCGGCAATCCAAGGCACCACGGCATTTGGAAGCAGATCATATTGAAGAACCGTTCCGAGGAAGAAATACAGTTCCGAATATGGGACACAGCACTCAACAACATTATTGTCCCAACAGCCAGGAGGCAAAGGTGATCAAACCACACTGGAAATCTCTGCGCAAATATCTCCGCACAGCTCTGCACCTTCTTCTCGCCACTACTAGCCACCATCAGCTCCATCGGACTACTGCCACTCTTGATAACCACCTGTGTACACCGACACCTTTTCAAATCCGTTATAATGCAAAAACGCCGCTATTTCGTCAGCACTAGGAGTGCATCGGGATGATTGGCAGAAGACCACGATGATTTGATCTTTCCCAATGCCAACAAGCGTGTTTTCCTTTGCTTTAGTGACGAATTGACTGGGAGACTAACTTGCTCCCGGGATAGTGCCACGGTCATAATCACGGACCAAACGTGCGTCTAATAATCGAATTTCCCCAACTGACATTGCCCCCTGAAGTTCAGACAGACTGAGAGTCGAGACGGAGCCCAGGACTCGTGCGACGAACGACACCCAGCAGCACGCGTAGCCGCCAACAAACCCCATTCGGATAAGTCCGATATCAGCAGTGATGAACGAGCCAAAGATGATCGACGCTAACCTCGCAGTAGCCGTTGAGCTACGACGATTAAAAATGCAACAAAAATAGTGACTTACCTGGATCGTGACGTATCCAGCACCAAAAAGAAACGCGATGAACATGAAGTGGAGACAAAATGATTGGAACGAAAACCAGAGAGGGGATCGCCGCAGAAATCGAATCAACACCGTCCCATTTGGCCAACAACTCCTGCGGGCAGCGGCTGAAGTCGCTGACTTGCAGACGGGTCGTAAACTAGAAGTCCATTTTCTCGAAAGCCCAGAAAGGCAACCCAGTGCTCATACCCAGCCCCGGCCCTATTTGATCGTACATGCAAAACCATCGGAGCGTTTGAGAATTCAAGGTCCAATACCGGTGAGGTTCCCAAGCGCCTCCGCACTCACTCCGAGACCCTTCGCACACTGAATCAATTGTCTCGCAGTACTTCCATTCGTTGTCCCCAATGTATTCCGGGGATACAAAATAATCCGCTGGCATATCCTCCCAGCACCTTTAGGCAGCAGTCTAGGAACTTCAGGCATAAAGTATGGCCCACGGGCGGGGTCCCGAAATCGAAAACGTAACGGCTGCCACCACGTTAAGTTCCACAACAACAAACAAAGAGTGATCGCAAACCCGCAATTCATCTCCAAAACTCCCACCCCGATTAGCGTCACTAATGGCACCGATCGCCCCACACACCAAAATGCCCCGCGGTGCCAAATCCTCCGGCAACCAGCAAATCATCGCCCGCATCGATCGCGTCACTTACAAATCGCACACTCCCATCCGCCAGCAACACCATCACCCCACCCGGGTGCTCACTGCTGGGTCAGATCCACGGAGCAGAGTGGCCGCCGCCGCTGGGCGGAGTGACTTCTCGATCAGGCAGCTGGCGGAATTGGAGGCAGAATCGTGGTGATGGCCTGAAAAAGGCAACCCCATCTCCCCAGCGATAGCCGGAGATGTGCTCTGAATAAACGTTGGAGTGCCCGCCACATAGCGACCGCCGCTGAAGGTGGCTGCGCAGTCGGCGGGAATAAATGTGGCGGGATCGCTGCCAGAGGCCAAGCGACCATACGCCAATCCCTTTCTGGAAACAATCATACCAGGACGCGAACGTTCCTACGCAACAATCGTATTGCTGGAGCCATCCGTGATGTCACGCAGGCGAGTACAACAGCCTCGGCCGAAGACTCCTCGATTCTTCATCGGCGCTCGGCGGTAGCACAGGATCGGTCCGCTCTGACGGATCAACTGCCGATCCCACATAAGTATCGCCTGCACAAAGCGCATACGAGATGTAACCATGTGACCCATCTCCAGCGGAGGCTGTTCACCTCCATCACTGGGACACCTCGCAGAATCAACGGTGGTCGACCTTCCCGGACTGTCGGCCCGGTTTATCTGACGTCCATAATCACGTCGTACAGATTCTTCTCCTCATAGTACGGAGCCAAAGCCACAAAGCCGCTCATCGAAACCGATGTCCGCCGCCCATAATCGTCACACCACGGCGGCAGGAAACATGCCGTAGACGTCGTGTTGGTTGACGAAAGGCCAGGCCGAGTTGCTTCAGATTGTTGCGACACTGAGCCTTCAGAGCCGCCTCGCGCTGGGTCATTTGCACAACAACCGGCAACAAGAAATCAGATAACGATCACTGCCATCACCACCAGCGTTCCGCCAACGTAAATCCCGATGGTGATGGCACAACATTGCTCTCTGCGAGACTCCTCAACACAAATAACGGCGGAAACAAGACGGGCGAACGGGCGAACGGGCAGGCGGGCGAACGAACGAACAGACGCGAACGGGCGAACAGCCGGAACAGGCGAACAGGCGAGCGACGCGGGCAGGCGAACGGGCGAACGGGCAGGAGCAGTAACAAGGGCGAACGAGATGTCCACTAAGGGGCGAGTATTACCAGGCCAATGGAATTCGACAACTCTTATCCATGACAATTTCGAAGATTTTTCTCAGGTTGCACTAGGGGAGGGCATTCCCTGCAAGGGGTCGGGATGTCCAGCAACTGCCCCGGATTGTCCGGACGACCTGAACACGATCTTCCCGTGCAATCCCTCAAAGATCAGCGCAAGGCCAACCCTCCTGCGTCCCAGAGACCCCGCCCGCTTCTCCCTGTCGTGAATCTTGCCGAATATTCAATCCGCCTCCCAATCATTGAACTACGCTTTCGAAAGCGTCTGATCTCGAATGAACAGCCCACCAGACCGATGGGCCCCGGAACCCCCACCATGGAACGACTGAACATAGCAGTTGCCATCTTTCTGGTGGCGTGCGGAGCTGGTGGCTATCTGCTCACGGATCACAGCGTCAGGACAAACGACGACTGGTTTGAACAGGCCGTGCTGAAGAATGAGCGACCAGTGATCGTGGTTGGGCGGACTGGTGGGCTTACCGTGTCAGTCGATGGATGTGGCACCTCAGCAGAACTAAAGCTCGGTTTCCGTCAGCACACAGTTCGTGACCATCAATATCGATGAAAAGCCGGACCACCGCGGAAGAGTTCCGGTCGGCGGCGGCATTCCTCAGGTGGCCATCTTTCATAACGGACAAATCGTGTCCACGCCAGCGAGGTTTCCAGGGTGAACAGGCTTTACCTGCACTGGCTGCACGACAGTCTGTGAGCAACCGGTGGGAATGAACGGTCACGATTGGTTGTGACCGGGATGCCTCTCGCCCGGCAGCAGCAAACTCCGGCAGGAACATTGGAGACATTATGTTGCTGCCCCGATCTTTCCTGCCCCGATTTAGTTGCGATCGAAGCTTCAGTGAGGATCGGTAGAGGCGGTTTCCAATCTTCAAACATCCATCGCTGATGCTGTCACGCTCCAGGTGACCGTTTTCAGGTGACGATGTCCGGACGATTCCTGAATGGTCCTCAGGCGGTCGCTCATCAGACGAACTCGATCCGGCTGAGCAGCATACTGGTCGTGTTCTTCGGCAAGATCCGACTGAAGATCGTAGAGCTGACCAGAGGGCTGTCCGGGTTGCGGCCGGATGCGTTTCGGTTCTGAGAAACCTCCGGATCCCAGTCCCTGAATCAGCTTCCAGTGACGATCCCGCAGCGTCATAAAACCGCTGCCTGACTGCAGAGCCAACTCGGTCCGCACTGGATTCGATTCCGGTCGCTGCCCGGTCAGCACGTCATGAAAGCTGAAACTGTCCGGAGCGGCATCATCCGGCAGAGATACTTTCGTCACGTCCGCCAGAGTTGCCATGACATCCACAAACGAGACCAGCTGCTGACTGACGCTGCCCGCTTTTGTCACGCCCGGCCAGCGGACGATGAAGGGAACTCGGTGTCCGGCTTCCCAGGCATCCGCTTTCATTCCGCGCAGACCTCCGGAACAGTCATGCCCGAATCGTTCGACATCGGCCTCGTACCATGTCGGCCCGTTGTCAGAACTGAAAATAACAAGCGTGTTGCCTGACATGCCGGCAGTGTCCAGAGCATTCAGAAGCCGACCGACCTGATCATCCACCATCATGGCGAAGTCACCATACATCGATGCTCCACTGTGGTTTCGAAACTTTTCATCCGGCAGCCATGGCGTGTGCGGTGCAGGGTAGGCCACATACAGCATCAGCGGTGTTCGGTCGGCTTCCGAAGCCGACTTCTGTTGTTCAGCATGTTCCTGAATGACCTGGACGGACTCATCACCAAACTTCGGAAGAACGTCTTTCAGCTGCAGGTCCGGAGCGATCCCGCCGGCTCGCCAGAATTCCCCCTGAATCGGAGACCAGCCGTCGGTATTGCGAGCTTCAATATGGTCGGTTGGCGGCGTGACTGCGCGATTGCCGCGGATGTAGAAGTATGGCGGGATATCTGTTGAGGCCCGGATTCCGAAAAAAGAATCGAACCCACGATCAACCGGCCCGCCGGGCAGCGGCTGATCGTAACCATTTTCCGCAAACCCCAGGTGCCACTTGCCGACCATCTGAGTCTGGTAACCCGCCTGCTTCAGCATCTGCGGCACGGTCAGCTGATCGTCGCGAATCGTCGGCTGAGTCGCCCATTTCCCCACCGGAGCTCGAAACGGATAGCATCCCGTCATCAGCCCGTAACGTGACACATGGCACAACGGACCGGACGCATGCGCATCACGAAAACTCATTCCGGCCGACGCCAGTCGATCGATGTGAGGTGTTGGGATCTTCGATTCAGAGTTGTAGCACTGCGGATCGCCGTAACCCATGTCATCCACAAGAATGATCACGATGTTAGGCAGCTGAGCGGCCACTGCTGACGGAAGCCATCCGGTGAGAACAAATGAAGCAATGAACAGAGTTCGCAGAATCGTCATGAAATCGCCTTTATGAACAGTCCTGAGGTCATCAAGAACATCGGGCGTGCGCGGCGTGCCCGTTTTCTGACGAACCACCCGGGGCAGGATCTGCATCATCATAAATCCGCTTCTTTCTCGACGACAGTGCGACTTGACCGGCGTGAACTCGTCGGGCACGCTCAATCAATGCAGTCTATGAAAGCGTGACGGATTTGACAGGGTTGAGCACGGTCCCGGAACACCCAACCGTGAAACCGGCAGCATCCGCCACGTGAACTGAACGGCTTGTTCAACCGTCCGCTTGAACGGACAGATGCGGAGAGCGAGAGCAATCGGGAATCGACGGCCGGCTCGAAAACCATGCTTGCCAAGTGAACTTCAAAGAGCCTTCCCAAGGGGAGAGAACACGCAGCCACACATGGCAGAGGTAACACTCCGGCAAGGAATTTCTGAACAACGCACTTGCGGAGAGCATCGGAATGCCGCAGACTGCCCGGGACACTTGTGGCGAACGCGGGTCGAAAACCGGACATCAGAACCAGATTTCAGAAAGTTTTTCGATGAAGTCGCGAAAGCTCGCCGTAGTGCCTTTTACCCTGATTGAGCTGCTGGTCGTGATTGCCATCATTGCCGTCCTGATCGCTCTACTCCTGCCCGCCGTCCAGCAGGCCAGAGAAGCCGCTCGCAGAACGGAGTGCAGAAACAAGCTCGAAACAACTGACCGCACTTCACAACTACCACGATGTCCATCGGTGTTTGCCGATGGGTGTGATGGGGGAGATGCAGTGCCATGTTCGGTGGGGACATTTTCTCAGCATATCGTGGCTTTGGATGGCTTGTCTATCTGTTGCCGCATATGGAACACCTGCCAGTATTCAAGTCAATTAACTTCGATGAACCGGTCGTGGGACAGCCAAATCCGATCGACGTAAACCCGAATGAAACGTTCCTGACTTCGATTGCCATTCCGATCCTACTGTGCCCATCCGACATCCGCTCGCCGAATGATTCCGGCTACGAAGGGGCTCCAAATCTCGGGTCATCCAGCTATGTAGGGAATTTTGGAGTGCACGGCTATGTTCCGGGACATGTGCCTCAAGCGTCCTGGAGTATTGTGCGGTATTTTGGTGGTGTCATACTCACAACATCTCCTGGCTCTTTACGGAACCACCGGGGCGTGGGCCCCCTTTTTAGCAATAGCCACGTGCGGTTCAGAGATATCTCTGACGGCACGTCAGCAACTGTTCTCGCCGGAGAAAGACGAGGTGGACTGAACCGCAGTATTCCTTCGTACTCAATAGGGACAGCCAGTCAGTGCTTCTGGGCTGGCATTGGGAATTACCCGACACTCAGCAGCGCCTATTATCGCCCCAACAAGTGCGACCTTGCAACGCCCCAATCAGATCTCGATGGCTGCGTTGGGAATTTCAGCAGCTGGCATCCGGGCGGGTTGAACGTCTGTTTGATGGATGGGTCGGTGCGGTTTATCAGCGAGAACATCGAAAGTGCTTCCGAAGCTGATCTGGATGCATTGCCCAGCATGACCGGACCGGAACGCCGCGACGTCTACGGCATCTGGCAGGCTCTGTGCGACATCAACGATGGCATGGTGATCGGCGAATTCTGAGAGAGTTCTGTGCCGAAGTATTCTGTATTCGGTCCCTGGCCGTAATGATCCAGACATGCGAACTTCTGCTCGAAACCTCGACAAACGACGGGAAGAATCCAACCGTCAGCCAAATCCCAACATCTGTCGAACGTCTGCCGAAGTTACCCCCTGGTTGCGCAGGGACTGCAGGGTGATGGATGAATCTCGTTTGGCGAAGCGGCGGCCGGTGGAATCGCATCGCAGTTCGTGATGCAGGTATTCGGGTGTCGGCAGCTGAAGCAGGGACTGCAGCAGGCGATGCAGATGAGTGGCTTCGAACAGGTCCTGGCCTCGAATAATGCAGTTCACGCCCTGCAGCGCATCATCGTGAACAACCGCCAGATGATAACTGCAGCCGATGTCTTTGCGAACCAGCACGACATCGCCCAGCAGTTCCGGCCGAGCTGTTTGAATTCCCTCGCGTCGGTCATGCCACGTCAGAGATTGCCTGCCTGTCTGCAGTGCAGCCTGCAGGTTCAGTCGCAGAGCGTACTCCGTTCCGGTATCGATTCGCTGACGACGTTCGGCGTCGGACAGTCGGCGGCACGTTCCCGGATAGAGCGGGCCATCGATTCCGTGCGGAGCTCCGCCAGCAGCGGCGATTTCCTGCTGGATCTCTTTTCGAGTGCAGAAGCAGGGGTACAGCAGGCCCTGCTGCAGCAGGCAGTCCGCGGCCGATCGATATTCGTCGATGTGCTGAGACTGAACCCGAACCGGGGTTTCCCACGTGATGCCCAGCCACTCCAGGTCTTCCAGGATTCCGGCAGTGAATTCGGGGCGGCACCGAGTGAAGTCGATATCCTCGATTCTCAGCAGAAAACGACCGCCCGTCTCCTGCGCCGTCCGGAAGGCCGTGAGTGCGGAAAATGCGTGGCCGGGGTGCAGTCGTCCCGTGGGACTGGGAGCAAATCGAGTCGTCAGGGGCTGAGAAATCGCGAAAGAATCGGGGGGCATTTTGAATGTCCAAAATCGCCGGAGGACGGGTTCACGAAGTGACGATGGGGCAGGGCGGGGATCTTTTTCAATTCCCGGACGGATGGGAAGTGCGGTAAGCTGCGATTTCCGGGGCAGAGCAGTCGAGAACCGTGAGCCCGTCGTGTATGCTGCGGGCAAATTCATCCTGAGAGCCGTTTTCGTTAATTTACATCACTGACATCGATTTTTCGCAGTCGAAACGATCTTCCACCATGCCTCAGCTTAATCAATTCAGCAGCCGCATTACTCAGCCTCGCTCGCAGGGAGCGTCACAGGCCATGCTTTACGCGACCGGCCTCACGCCCGAGGACATGAACAAGGCTCAGGTCGGAATCTCCAGTGTGTGGTACGAAGGCAACAGCTGCAATATGCACCTGATGGACCTGGCCGCAAAAGTCAAGGAAGGTGTGGAAGCAGCTGGTCTGGTGGGCATGCGTTTCAACACCATCGGCGTCAGTGACGGCATTTCGATGGGAACGGACGGCATGTCGTATTCACTGCAGTCGCGCGATCTGATCGCCGACAGCATCGAAACCGTCATGGGCGGTCAATGGTACGATGCCAACATTTCTCTGCCAGGCTGCGACAAAAACATGCCCGGCTGCATCATGGCCATGGGACGACTGAATCGTCCGTCTCTGATGGTTTACGGCGGCACCATCAAAGCCGGATGCAGTGCCCGCGGCGCAAAGCTGGACATTGTTTCCGCATTTCAGTCGTACGGCGAATACCTGGCCAAAACCATCAGTGACGAAGAGCGGCAGGATATTGTTCGCAACAGCTGCCCTGGCGCCGGTGCCTGCGGAGGAATGTACACAGCCAACACCATGGCATCCGCCATCGAAGCCATGGGAATGAGCCTGCCGTACAGTTCATCGATTCCTGCCGAGGACCCCGCCAAGCTGGAAGAATGTTTTCAGGCCGGCGCTGCCATTCGAACTCTGCTGGAACGAAACATCAGGCCTCGGGATATCATGACCCGAACCGCATTTGAAAATGCCATGGTGCTGATCATGGCACTCGGCGGATCCACCAATGCCGTCCTGCATCTGATCGCCATGGCAAAATCCGTGGACGTGCCGCTGACAATTGATGACTTCCAGAACGTAAGCAATCGCATTCCGTTTATCGCCGACCTGAAGCCCAGCGGACGTTTTGTGATGGAAGACATGCATGGCATCGGCGGCACTCCGGCTGTGCTGAAATATCTGCTGGAGAAAGGCCTGATTGATGGAAGCTGCCTGACAGTCACGGGGAAAACACTGGCAGAAAACCTCGCGGACCTGCCAGGACTGAAAGACGGGCAGGAAATCATCCGGCCGATTGAGAAGCCCATCAAGGCCACCGGCCACCTGAGAATTCTGCGCGGAAATCTGGCTCCGGAAGGTTCGGTGGCCAAGATTACGGGCAAGGAAGGCCTGAAGTTCACCGGACCGGCTCGATGTTACGATTCTGAAGAAGACATGCTGAAGGGTCTTGAGAACAGCGAGATCAGGAAGGGCGATGTCGTCATCATCCGCTATGAAGGACCTCAGGGAGGCCCCGGAATGCCGGAAATGCTCACGCCGACTTCCGCCATTATGGGAGCCGGACTGGGTTCCGATGTCGCGCTGATGACGGACGGTCGTTTCAGTGGAGGCTCACACGGGTTCATTGTCGGCCACATCACGCCGGAAGCTCAGACCGGCGGCCCGATCGCACTGATTCAGAACGGGGACATCATCACGATTGACGCCGAATCAAATCAGATCAACGTCAATGTGTCGGACTCGGACATGGCGGCGCGAAAAGCATCGTGGCAGGCACCGCCGTTCAAGGCAACTCGGGGCACACTTTACAAGTACATCAAGACGGTCACATCTGCGTCGGAAGGCTGCGTCACAGACGAATAACTCGCCGTTTGTCAAACTGCAGAGACTCGACGGAGTGAACGAAGAATGACATCCAGGAACACATCCAAACCAGTCCGGAATTCTCAGGGCGGCATCATGCTGTGGCACGGCATGACGCTGGCCGGTGTCTGGCGCCTGCTTCGAACAAAACCGGCCCTGCGCTGGTCCCGGCTGCATCGTGTCCTGAGCCTTCCGGTCAGTGGCCTGTATAATTCGACTCTGGCCGCGGCCGAATCACTGATTTACGGCAGACGAATTCGACAGACAACCGTCGATCAGGCTCCCCTTTTTGTCTGCGGATACTGGCGCAGCGGCACGACACTGCTGCATACTCTGCTGAGCCGGGACCCGCGTTTTCAGCATCTCCGCATGTATCAGGCCCTGTTCCCCTGGCACTTTCTGATTTCCGAACGGCTGGTCACGACGCTGACTGCGCCGTTTCTTCCGAAAGCTCGCCCCATGGACAACATGAAAGTTGCATGGGATGTTCCGCAGGAAGACGACATGTCGCTGTGCATCATGAGTCAGGTCTCACCCATGATGCTCACCGCTCATCCTCAGAACTCCCGATACTTCTGGGATGGCATTGACTTCAATCGCCTGATACCCGCTGAACTTCAGCGGTGGAAAGACAGCCTGCGCCTGCTGCTGCAGAAAATGACCTTCCGCGACAGCCGAAGGATCGTTCTGAAATCGCCCGGTCACCTTTATCACATGCCTTTGCTGCAGGAGATGTTCCCCGATGCCCGCTTCCTCGTGATTCATCGGAATCCCTACAACGTCTTTCGTTCATCGGTTCATCTGCGACGGCGGGCCATTGACGAGAACTGCCTCGGAAAGGAACCCTTCGAGGGCCACGAACAGGAGGTCATCAACAGTTACCGCTTCGGAATTGAAGTGCTGGAACGTGATCGTGCCCGGATCGCTCCTCACCGGTTGTACGAAATTCGGTACGAAGACCTTGAAGCTGATCCCGGGAAGGTCCTGCAGCAGGTCTATCACGAACTTGAACTGCCTGGTTTCGATGGACTCATGGAAGCACTGCAACCCGAACTGGCTTCCCTGAAACGATACGAGAAAAACCGGTTCGACGACGATCCGCACTGGGTCAACTATGTCTACGACGAACTGAAGCCGATCTTCGAACGGTACGGCTACGAAAAACCGCGAACGTCTGTTCCTGAATCACCAGTGAGTTCATCCTGACACAGGTCTGCCCGGCACCAAGGAGTTGTGATTGCCCTCCGCTGAACACTACACCGGGCGACGGCAACTCGGGATGCCTCGCTTTCAGTCCGCGGATTTCGTCAGAATTCCGACAGGGTCGAGTGGAAAGTACCACCTCGCACAGATCATGATGCGACCTGAGTCCTCGTGGCGCAATTGGATAGCGCGTTGGCCTCCGAAGCCAAAGGTTGCTGGTTCGAATCCAGCCGGGGACATTTCGATCACCAGCAACCGGCATGATTCGGCGCGAGAGACTCTTCGATCGAGGCCCTCCGCTCACATCGGCTCCCGGACAGGAAGCTTCAGACAGGCCGCTTCCACTTCGCTTCGAACGAGTAGAAAGCCGCCAGCAAGGCACAGCGTATTCCAGCAGACGCCGTCAATTGTTTTCATTCGGCCCAGCTCGATGAATTCCTCTGGAGAGGCCCTCATCAGCAGCAGTTCACCGCTTTCACTGTGCAGCAGAATCTCCTCGCCCACTCGCAGCAGCTGCCCGTGACCAAACCGTCCTCGGTGCTTCCAGATGCGCTCTCCATCATCAAGCCGGGCACATTCGAGAAAGCCATTCGAGAATGCGTAAGTGTGCCCCTCAAAGATCACGGGGCTCATCAGCTTCGTCTTCAGAATCCGGTCGCTTTTCCAGACAGTCTCGGCATGCAGATGTCCGTCAGCAGAAACCAGCCGAATACGGTCCCCGCCGCCATCCGGATAACCTTTTGTTGTCAGAATCTCGTTGGCAGAGATCACATTCACCTGCGAGGTGTTCGCTCCGCCGTTCGACTCTCCTGGTCGCGAAGCGCTCCACAGAACATCACCCGTCGCCGGATCAAACCCCGCAACATCTGCTTCGGTCACCATCAGAATCTGGCGGACACCGGCCACGGTTTCCAGAACCGGAGATCCGTATCCGATCATGAACTGACCGCCCATCCAGCGAACATCGCCGGTGACAGAATCGAACGCAACCAGTGTGTGAGTTGCCCCCCGAGGCCCGCCGCCCGGAATCACCACCAGGTCATCCACGATCAGAGGCGATCCCGAACGGCCCCACGACAGAGAAGTGTTTTTTTCGTACTGAACTTCGAAACCATCAGCATCGTGTGCTGTTTCAAGTTCGATGCCCAGCAGAGAATTCAGGTCAGCCTGCCAGCGGACCGTACCGTCTGCACCATTCAGACAGACAAGGTTTCCCACAGCTCCAACGGCATACACATTCCCGTTGTGAATGGTCGGAGTTGAACGAGGTCCGACTCGACCCAGGTTCATGGCATCCTGGTGGCGGGCAGCATGCTGATAACACCACTGCAGAGTCCCATCATCAATTCGGTAACAGGTCACGCATTCCTGATCCCCGCGCTGTTCCATCGTCACCGCATTACCGTTTCGAGCACTGAAGGCTGACCAGCCGGCGCCGACGGGCTGTTTCCAGACGATCTCCGTCTGTCCGAATCGTTCCGAGTCGATCCTGATATTCGTGTGAACGGCGGAATCATGGTGAATCCCCAGAAACTGTGGAAAATCGTCGGGGGTTTCCGTGAGCAGATCGACCGTCGACGGTGCCGGTGTGGCCGCCGGTGGAGACATTTCCTCGCGGCGATTCCAGAACGGCTCAAACCCCATGATGTTGGCATCACCACCGTGGATCGGACGAAACAGTTTCAGCATCGTCGGAGGCAGCGCCAACAGCAGCAACACAGCCAGAATCCGATATGACCACCTCCAGCGGCTCAGGAACAGGAACCAGCCGGCCCAACAGAGAATCAGTCCGGCGACGACCACAATCGACGCCACGACAATCGCATCCAGGCCAATGCTGAACCGATCTTCCAGTTCGCTGACAAACTGAGCAGCCATCAGGCCCGCAAAAACGCAGACTCCTGTCAGCGGCAGAAGAATTCGAGGAAAACGTGCGGGCGGCCCCGACGAAAGATCAGGCTCTTTGACAACGGATTCAGACGTCACGTCACACGCATCCCTGTTGGCTGATTGAAGGAAGAAATCCTGATTCTGAGATGCCGCCATTGTAGGCAGCATTCAGCGGTACGACCAATCGCCAAAACAACCCGACTTCGGCACCGCCTGCCAAAGGTTCGAGCATTGCGAGGAAATCTTCAGCATTTCCTCCAGGAACTTTCACTTGCTGGCGAAGATCTCTGATTGTCTTATCATGACGGCGCGACATTTTCCCGCCGGTTCGACAGATTCAGAAAGCGACGACCATGATCAGATTCGCCATCGTTCTGCTGACTCAAATCAGCCTGCTGTCAACACTGCCGCTTCCGGCTCAGGACAGCAGCTCCAGAACGGCGACTCCGGAAAAGACGACCCGGCGAACGTCGAGCAAAGTGGTTGTTCCCGTTTTTCGACTGTCAGGAGCCATTTCGGAGAAGCCTGTTGCCGATGACAATCCGTTCAACTTCGGAGGCAGCGGGGGCGAGTCCCTGCATCAGCTTCTGAATCGCCTGAACCAGGCTGCTCACGATGACAGCGTTTCCGGAATCGTGCTCCAGCTCAATTCAGCGTCCATCGGACGAGCTCAGCGGCAGGAACTGTGCCGCACCCTGAAGTCTCTGCGTGATTCCGGAAAGGGAATTCATCTTCACACGGATGTGATTTCCACGGAACAACTGGGCATCATCAGTCACGCATCTGAGATCTCAATTGTTCCCACCGGCTACCTGTTCATCACGGGGATGTATGGTGAGCAGGTCTTTGTTCGCGGCCTGCTGGATAAAATCGGCGTCACGCCGGACTACTTCACATGCGGAGACTACAAAAGCGCCGCAGAAATGTTCATGCGGAAGGAACCAAGTGCGCAGTCAGCGGAAATGACCGGGTGGCTCTACAACGGGCTGTACGATGAATTCATTCAGGAAGTGGCTCGAGGACGCGGCGTTCCGGAAGACAAAGTTCGCAGCTGGATCGACACCGGCGTTTTCACAGCTGATGAAGCCCGTGCAGCAGGGATCGTGGATGTCGTCGAACACCGGCAGACCTTCGAAGAACGGTTGCGGGAAAAATACGGCGACGCACTGAAGTTCGATCGAAAGTACGGTCGGAAAGCATCGGCTCAGATCGATCTGTCTTCCCCCTTCGGCATCATGAATTTTTACGCCGAACTGCTGGCGCCATCGGCTCCACGACGCAGTACGAAGCCAGGCGTTGGGATCGTTTACCTGGAAGGCCCGATCATGGACGGCGGATCCGCCTCCAACCCGTTCCTGACTGAATCCGTCGCGTATTCCGACGTCATTCGCAAAGCCCTGGACGAGGCTGCTGATGACGATGCGATCAAGGCCGTTGTGTTCCGAGTCAACTCGCCGGGTGGCTCTGCCGTCGCCAGCGAAGTCATTCTGAACGCCACTCAGAGAATCGCGGCCCGGAAACCACTGATTGTTTCCATGGGGAATGTCGCCGCCAGCGGAGGCTATTATGTGGCCTGCGGCACCGACACAATTCTCGCGGAACCCAATACCATCACAGGATCAATTGGCGTCGTCGCCGGGAAATTTGCAACGACGGAAATGTGGAACAGCCTGGGAATCACATTCAGTCCCATTCAGCGCGGAAAGAACGCAGCCATGCTGAGTCTTGCCAGGGTATTTTCGGAATCCGAGCGGGAAGCACTTCAGAATTACATGAATGTCACTTACGAAGTCTTCAAGGGGCATGTCCTGAACGCTCGAAAGGACAAACTGAAAAAACCAATCGATGACATTGCCGGAGGACGAGTCTACACAGGTCGGCAGGCACTGGATGTGGGACTCGTGGACCAACTCGGCGGACTGCACGATGCAGTCGCCCTCGCCGCTCAAAAAGCAGGCCTGGACAAAGATTGTGACGTTCGAGTTGTTCCGCGTCCGCAGAACTTTATGGAGCAGCTGATGGGAGACCTGACAGGGTCAAAGGACGACGCAGCTCACCTCACGCTGCCCACAGACATCGGCGGTACCGGATACGCTGTGCAGGCAATTATTCCGCTGCTGAAACAACTGGATCCGTCGCGAGCCGAACTGATTCGTCAGGCTCTGACTCAGTTGATGATTCTGCAGCACGAAGGCGTCGCACTGACGATGCCCGCCATCGCGTTCTGAGCCCTCGGAGGCCGGAAAGTGACTTAAATTCCGCTGGCCTCGAACGCTCCGCAGGGGCTTCAGGGCATTTATCGCGCCGTCCGCAATGACGCAACCGGAGTCGACAGTGGCCGGATACTCCGGCCGAGCCGACAAACGAAGATTTGCAGGTCAATCCGCCACGGATTTCCACACCTGACTGTCGCCTCGCATTTCTCCGGATGCTATGGTGTCACCCGGTTCGCAGTTCCGGATGACCGTCTCCGCTGTTGATCGAATACAACTTCTGTTCGAAGTCAGATTCGGTTCGCAGAAAGGCACTCCCGGACATTTGTTTCCTTCTGTTGAGCATCCTCCCCCGACTCACCTCCACTGTACACCCTGGCAACTCGGTGGCTCCGACGAACACGTTTCGCTAAGACAGACTTCTGATTCTTTCGAAGTGAGCGGATTCCGTATCTGTTGGACCAGGCCACGTTCTCCCGCCTCAGATTCTGCAGTAGAAAAACAACCTGATGAGAATTCTTGTGAACTGGGACGACGAGACCCAGATTGAACTGCTGAAAATGTATCTGGGTGTCAACGACAATGCCGTTGTCACCTGCCGAACTCTGGAGCAGTTTCGAACTGTCCTGTTCGGGCCGCAGAAGTTCGACGTGATTCTGCTGGCGGCGTCGCACCCGGATTATGACACGGCGTTCGATCTGTTTCAGGAAATCCAGACTCGCCGCCCCGAATGTCCGGTCGTCGCGGCGTGTCCGCAGAGCGATGTTTACCGGATCGCTCGATTCATGACAGCCGGTCTTCGCAGCTATCTGATCCGCGACGACAATGGTGACTTTCTGTTTCTGGTTCAGGCAATTCTGGATGCTGCCGTCAAGCAGGTCGAGACGGAACGCGAGCGACTGGTTTCGGAGCAGCTCCGAAAAGAAGTTCAGTCGGTCCGCGAACTTCAGGAATCCATCATTCCCGCAAGTATCGTCACACCGGACGGGTTTGACATCGTGGCTCGTTATGAATCGTCGCAGATTCGCGTCATCGGCAGTAAGCCGGTCACCATGGCAGGTGGCGACTATTACGAAGCCTTTACACTGCCCGATGACCGAATCGTTGTTCTGGTGGGAGACGCATCAGGGCACGGCATGAAGGCGTGTATGTCAATCTTCACGATGCACACGCTGATCCGCATGATTCGCTTCGATGATTTTCTGGACGCTGCAAATCTTGTTCAGCACATCAATGAACAGCTTTGTCGACAGGCGGTTGTCAGCGGCGAGGGCGGATTCATTACGATGCTTTACGGAGTTCTGGATACGACAACCCGTGAACTGACGTGGGCCAGTGCCGGCCACCAGATGCCCATTCTTCACAACCTGGAAACAGACGAAATCGCAGAGATCGCTGAGGCCGAGGAAGCTTCCGGCCTGCCGATCGGCCTGTTCGAACACGGCGACTACGTCACGAACCGAACAGTCATCCCGCCAAACAGCCGACTGCTGCTGTACACAGACGGGCTGATTGAAGCGTTCCCCGGAAATGAACGGGGCGTCCACGCGGAATTCGGCATGGACGGTCTGAAACAGACCATGCGTGACACCCGAAACAGGCCCGTTCAGGAGTGTCTGGATCGGCTGTTTTCCGATTCCTACGCGTTCACAAAAGGATCCGGGCGCCATGACGATACGTCTGTTCTGATTGTCGAATCGAAGCCTGCCGCCGGTGACATCAAACCCTGAAAAAACGTGGCAGAATTGCCCCACGCAGGAGTGGAGCCAAACACTCGGGGTGCAGTCTTCAGACTGATTCAGCGGCTGCTCAGAATACAGGCGAAGCCGCCCCCTCCGGCGCAGAAAAAAGGCCACCTCAGACATTTTCTGAGGTGGCCTTTTCCGTTGTAAGAGGATCGAAGAGAGAGAAACGGCATCCCTGCCAAGTGGCCATCCATGGAAGCTTCAACAGCATCCGCGAATGCCGTAACAGTTACGAAGGGGAGGTGTTGAGTTGAGTAAGTCGTCGCTCTCTCATTCGATCCGTTCTGCATCCAGTCCGCGAAACAGTCCCTGTTTCAGCGGCGACAGATACGAATGTGTATTGGTTAAGTGTTCACGTGGCCTATCTGCCCGATTCACAGCCATCAGCTGGTTAATGATTTGAACAGGTCGCTGAAGTCCGGCATTTCCGCCTTCAGCACATCCATCCAGTTCTCCGGATTCCAGATCTCAACACAGATCGCCGCACCAACAACAAAGACCTCTTCGCCCTTGCCCACACCCAGAAACTGCCGAAAGCCTTCGGGAATCAGCAACCGGGAGCGGTTGGTGAGATTTGTTTGCTGGTGGCGTGTCGACAGAAGCCGTCCCAGACGCTGAACCTCAGACCAGCGGCCCTCCATTCGCCCGGACTCAATCTTCTGAGTCAGCAGCTGAACGCCACTATCCAGACGCTTCTGCCATTCATCAGATCGCCAGAGACTCAGGCATCCACTGCGTTCCTTCGCCACAATCACCAGCCCATCCTCGTCAGAAACGCCCTCCGCAAACTCAGGCGGCAACGTCAGGCGAAACCTGTCGTCGAGGGTGCGTTTGACTTCTCCAGTAATCAGCATGATCAGTCCGGGATGGCGAAACAACGGGGCCGTCCCAGACTAATGGGCAGATAACCCACTTTCAAGTGAATTTCAAAGATCAGTTTGGGCCCAAAACCCACACGCGAAGATTATGCAGCCCGGACACCTCCAGCAACTCAGCGACGGCAGGAATTTTCAGTTTTGTCGATTTTTCCGAGCTCCCCGGTGAATGTCCTCGCACACATCAAAGCACCGCATGTTCCGGACTCAGTGCGTCCTGCAGCGACGACATCGCACTTCCGCTCAGCGCTCGGCAGACGAGTTCATGCCAACCATTCCGATCAGGAAAACAGTTCCGGCAGAAAACCTCGCCCATTGGAATTTCGATCCGGAAAACTGTTTTCGACAGAAGTTCGTCCGTTGGGACGTGATAGTTTTTCGGAGTGACTTCCCACCAAAGAAAAACAGTCAGCTTTCATCCTGACCTCAGGGTTCCTGCCATGAGTAAGTTCAAGCCGTTTCTGATCGGCGCCGTGCTGGGAGCCGGCGCGATGTTCGTCTCGCTGCAGTATCATCTCATCCAGTCACAGGAAGGTTTTCGACTGGTGCCCAGAACCCCGCAGGCATCGATTGGGCTGGCCTATGCCGATGTTCGCCACTGGACAGCTGCTGAGTGGGCAGATCGACCGGAACTCGCGCGAGCTCTCGTGGCTCACGGATCGACTGATCTTGTCGCCACCTCAGTTTCGGGCGGCCTGATGGAATCAATCTCGTCTGAGGGATCACCGCTCGACCGATTGCGCGGCATGATGAATGACAGCGCCGGAAGCAAATCCGGATCACTGTTCAATGAGCCAGGGTCACTGACCATTCCGGACGCAAAGCCTTCGGACCCTCCGGCCAGGGATCTGTTCAGCATTCCGTTCCCTCAGGAAGCCCGGCAGAACACACCTCAGCAGGTGGCGTCCAGCTTCAGCGAAAAGACTTCGACAGCCGAAAGGTCGGCTCCGGCAGCCCTGCCATCCATCGATGAGGTCTTGAACTCCGGAATGGCTGGTGTCGAAACCCTGCAGCGCCCGGTACTCGCCGATCGGGAACCCCTGCCGAGTTTCAACGGACAATCCGCGACAACGGCAACTCTGCCAGGCCAGGACAGTTCTTCCTCGGAAGCTCAGCAGCTTGAAGAATTCCTTTTCGGAGAACCCGAAGCAGCGTCACCCGCCGACGAAAGCGATGCATCAGAATTCAGCGCCTTCGAAGAAGTCACCGGCAGCATTCGTCAGGAAACCGGTCGACTGCTGGAAAGCGCAGGAACCAGCCTGAAGTACGAGGCACAGGATGCCTTCAGCAGCTACAGTCGAAAACTGCAGGATGCGGCTCAGGAACAGGTGCGGCAGGCCATGCCGGATTCCGTAGCAGAAATGTTTCGCGATGACGCGGCACAGCAGCTCATGGAAAAAGCCGGTACAACGACGGCTGACCACCTGCCACCGGCATTGAAAGCCATTCAGAATGGTTTCGACCCGTTCGTCCGCTGACAGCGAAGCTTCGCTGATCACTTCGATCAGTCCGCCGGGGCTCGCTTCAGATCGCGTCAGCGAACAGATAACGCTGACCCAGAAATGCATCCCGCCCCGGAAAGATCTGCCGAGTTCCCTGAGGAATGTAGATGATGTCCAGCCGGTGAAGGCGAACCACAAGATTGGAAATCGTGACCTGAGCTCGTTCGGCGAGCGAATACAGATTCGACCAGTCGGTCACGTCCAGTCCGCGGACGGCGTCCCGGATCAGCCACGCCGGCATCAGCAGAGATGACTGGTAGCGGTCAACCGCACTTTTCACCTCGGGCGGATCCAGCCCGGCCGTCAGTTCACGATACAGAGCGTAGTAGCGATCGTCGTAAACCGCTCGGTTCAGAACTTCCACCAGCACGCTGCGATCAGCAACATGTCGACACACCCGAGTTTCACAGCCGTCAAAGCCCGGCAGAGACGGATGGTGAAGACTGGTCCGGTCGATATCGATGTCCCAGTGCCCGGCTTCGTGTCCGATGGTGCTGCGTTCAAGGCCGGGTTTTGCCTCAAAAAGATCCAGGTGGCGACTGTTCAAGACAATCCGTCGCTGTTCTGGCACCAGCCCGGCCAGAATCTGTTCGCCGTCACGTTCCTCAATTTCCACCCAGTCAAAATGAAGGTCCAGCACCTGCTCAACGATCTTCTCAATCGGAACCGGAAGACAGACTGCCTGTCCGCTGATTTGTTCGTACTGCCGCACGCGCAAAGCCGTTACTTCGTCAATTTCAGAAGTTGGCAGATCATGCAGATCAAATCGTCTCATCTCGTTCGGGCTCCCTGCCGCCGTTGAATCATCTGCTCCTGATTATCTGGCCTTCCGACGATTCGATCGAACGACAGGCTCCTCCGCGGTCTTTGGCTCCTCGATTCCGCTCAGCAGATCTTCCAGAGCCCGATCCGACATTTTCAGGATCCTTCGAAAAATCCCGGGCTTGGCCAGAATGCGATCTCGGAAGGAGTCGGGAATTCTTCGCGCCAGCAGAAGCAGTTCGTCCGGATCAGTATTCAAAGCCCGAGCGATCTTCTGCAGAGTCTCTTCCCGCGGAGTCTGCTCGTCATCCAGACGATCATTCTCGACACGACTCAGGTAGGTGAAGTTGATCCCGACACGGTCCGCAAGCTCACGCTGAGTGAGATTTCGCTCTTTGCGAATCTCCCGAATACGCTGGCCAACTGTCGTCATGTCCTGCTCCCTGCGGTGACAAACATTTTCAAACCCGCTCTCAATTGACAGCGAGAGCGACTGTCAGACCTGTTGAGCCTGATCGCCGAAAAACGGGTGCCGGACCTTAACAGATTGTCATTCACTGTCAACAGCAATCAAGACCGATCAGATTTTCCGATCAGCGCATCAGATGCACAACACCTGATCACTCCACAGCAACTTCCGCTGCTCCAGGCCCACATCCTGTTCCGCTTCCGGAAAAATACCGAATTCCCCGAACCCGGTCGTGGAAAATCGCTCAAATGCCGATAAGGTTCCACACTCGTGGCAAGGCCGGGGCTCAATTTCCCCACCTCCACCCCACCCCCCTAGAAGGCGTAGCTCAGTTGGTAGAGCAACGGACTTTTAATCCGTAGGTCCAGGGTTCAAGTCCCTGCGCCTTCAATGACTTATGCCGCTTGCTTTTCCCCGGGCAGGCGGCTATTTTTATTGGAAATTTGCCGATTCTTGTGGTCTTTGGACAAAATTCGGCGGCCTGAGAGCCTCAGGCTTTTCTGATAAAAGTTCTTATAAGAGCCGTTCCGGGAGCCAAAATGTTCCGATAACGGCCCGGAAAGCGTGTTCCATGCCCACTCGGACTCGCCGCACACAGAACCTGATTCCCGAGGTTACTACTCCCGACAGCTCGGTTGGGTTACGTTCCCTTCCGGGAAGTTTCAGCAGCACAAATTCCTGTTGGGCACAGACAGGAACGAAGCGAGACGACGCGAACGCAAACTTCGCGAACTCTGGGATATCTATTCCGCGAGCTGCATCGAAGAGCGCTGGCCGGATGATCTGGATGTTGCCAGACGCATCGCTCGGGGAATTCCGGACATCTCCATTGCTCGTCGACCGAATGAACGGGAATATGTTTATGCGGCGCCGGATCCGGAAGCTGCAGGCCACGTATCCCGTCATTCTATTTCTGCCGGAGGACGAACGGTTTTGAGATCGGCAGGGGAATCCTTGATCGCTTCGAGGCCGTTCCCGTTCCGCAGTCATTCACGATCCGAGCACTCAGTCCTCTCAATGCAGAAGCCGAACGGAGCGTGCGCGACGCCGCAAAGATCCTTGTGGACGCGGGCGTTGAGCTGCCCGTGGAACTTTCCGCATTCTCAACGTGTGTGAACCAGGGCGAATCCCTGGCCAGAAGCAGGAACACTGTCCGCTCGCCCGTCACGCTCAACTGCAATCGAAAACGCTCAGCCGTTGTCGAACAGGACACCATCGAAAATTGTCAACGAAGATCGCAACAACTGTCCTCCGCCTCAGACATCGGTCACGCTTCGGCAGGCATTCGATGCTTATCAGCAGTATCTGAAAAAGGAATACGACCGCCCCGAGACCGGGCAGATTTCGCCACTGGGAAAAGACTCAGGTCCGACAGATTGAGAATTTAAGCAGGCACCACGAGGATCTGCCCTCACGAAGTTTAACGCCGTTGAGGTCGAAGAGGCGATCGGCTACTGGAGACGCCGACCGTGCAGGATCGGGACGAAGGAACCATGTCGGCGAAAACAGTCAACAGCTTCTTTGAGGATGCCTCATGCGGTTCCTCAAATGGCTGGATCGCTCCAGTGGATTTGGCTGGAGTAAACCGTTGCTCTCAGCGACGTCGACACTCGCGTGCGACGACTTCCGGTGGACCTCTGTAAGAAGGGACTGGAACAGGTTGACACTTTCAACCTGGATGAGCTGCGACTGTTGATGCGATACGGGCAGCCGTTCGAGCGCCTGTTGCTGCTGCTTGGCCTGAACTGCGGGTTCGGCAGGGCGGAAATTGCGTCGCTGTTGGTAGAGGAGGTCCATTTGTACGAACATTCGAGACAGCACTGTGAGATCATGCGATTCGAGACCACATGCTGAGGATTCATTTGATAAGCGAATTCGCCGCAAAAGCTGTGTCTATGGCGAACACACATTCTCTGGTCGGCGACCGTACTGGGACTTGAGTGGGCATTGAAGCACCGAAAACAGTTCCCCGATTTCTCCGGAGGAGCCCGGCTGATCCTGAGCGGGGAGCAGGAACGCCGCTCGACAGGCAGACCGAGGGCGGAAACGCCAATCCAGATCATCCCGAATCACTGGGGACGGCTCATCAGGAGAATCAAGGATGACGGACATGAAATCCGTCCTCTGTCGTTCGGAAAGCTCCGCAAAACCGGCAGTGATCTGGTTCGCCGTTTTTCCGATGGCGAAGTTGCCGCCGTCTTCGAATGTCACGGAACCCCTGTGAGGAACGACACTCTCTCCGACTTTTACACGAATCGCCCTTTCGGCAAGGTGTTCAGGGCAATCCGGGAAGTGGAGGAGTATCTCCGGCCTATGTTCCGTGAAGCTGGTCAGTCACCCTTCGCACCTCAGGCCCAGGCGTATACAGGCAGCGATTATTGACCAGATCATCGCGGCACACAATGAAAACTATCCCGTTGGCCAGATCGCTGCAGCAGTCGGACTGTCCGGATCAACCGTCAGCAGACACATCCAGTCAAACCAGACAAAAACTGCCTGGGACGCGCGCGAGTTCACAGGATCGCTCATAGCCGGATCACACCAGACTGAGCCTTACCGGTCAGAAGTGGTTCGCTGGGAAATCGCGAAATCAAAGGAACTTTGAATCGCCGCCAGCAGAACTCACGGCCACCCTCATGCGATGCAAACCGCAACGGACAGCTTACCAAAACGCGTGGACAAGCGTGGCGGAACCGTTGTCGATTCAGCGACCGCAGCGCCCGATCGCATGGTCCGCGGCGGCCTTAAGGAACGATTCTGCCAAATGTACTCGCCGCCGACGTTTCGCGTCAGGTGGTGGACAGGCTACTGCCTCTTTGTCCCCAGCAGCCCTGCTGCTGTAAAACCATGTTGAACGTCTCTGAGAAAGAAGTCTCGGCGGGCTGTGACAGGAAAAAGCGGCAGCAAGCTGCAGCACTCAAATTGAGAACCGCACAACAACATGCCCGACAATCCAAAACCGGATGGCATCTTGATCTCGTATGCTCCAGCGAATTCGAAGTACGGCTCGCCGTTTCAGGGACTGCGAGGGCAGTTGCGAGGATAGCTCATACAGCCCCGATGCAACGTGCGAGGAGATGCAGGAAGACTTTCGCAGACACCTGCACCGGGGATGGCATGACGATCGAACAGAAAGCTGGCTGCTCGACAACGCCTCCTGCGCGTACGACCTGCGTGCCAAACCGGCGACCAGCTCAAACGGTCAATCTCAGTTTATTCCGGACTCGGTACCGGATCTCAACGGCAAGTCGAAAGCAGACTCCGAACAACTTGTCACGATCGCTCGGGCGAATTCAACACGCTGGCTGCCGCGTATGTCGAGGCGGGCAAAATCACACAAACCATCGAGTAGCAACAGACGGCAGTCGACGAGACAGACGTGCAGTATAGGGCCGACTTCGCTGACTGCCGGACTCGGCTGAAACTCTACCAGTCCGGACAGCCCTGCCACGACCCCCCAACTGACAGTGCAACGCCCGACGAGAATCGTGATTGAGCTGCACCTCACCCGGCTGACCAGCCGGAGAAAGTGGCGTGGACACGCTGAATTTGTTTGGCCGGAATGGGAAGCCCGAAGACTCAGCCGGTCGCGGCTCAGGACTCGGGTTGCCTCGTTCGCAGTATGAAAGTCACTGTGCGAATTCCTGACCGCAACAACTCTGCCTCGGTTGAAGAGCCACGGAGCCGTCAATTTTCAATACTTCGGAAACAATGCGATCCGGCGATTCGCAAACTTGATCCGGCGGGTGCGGTGTTGCCCACAGGTGAACATGCAGTCACCCAAACACCAGCCTATTCCTCCTAAATTGACATTCCGGAATTGGTCGCTATTCTCCTCCCAACGGATCATTGAGCTGTCCCCAAGGAGGATGTTTGCAATCAGAGTCAGACGTTGATTGAGGCGTGCCTTCACTTGGCAGCCCGGATGTGTCGTTGGTCAGTGAACCCGTTCCCCGGATGGTTCAATCGGGTACCTGAGGACGCGAAGGCATCGATGAGAAACGTTGAATCAATCTGGTGTGAAGAGCACATCCAATGGATACGTCGTTGCGGGTCGTTGTATGTCACGGCAATCAGTTACTGGCGGACTGTATCAGTCTGGCGATCGGACGGTCCCGGGCCGTATGTTTCAGCGAAGTATTTCACCCCGATGATGCAGTTGAAGACATCGGAATTCTGGATGTGCTGATGCTGGACGCTTCACTTCCCGATGCGACCGTGGTTGGCATGATCGCCTGTGCGAAGCGAGTGAATCCGCGAGCAAGAGTGCTGCTGCTGGTTCCACGACATGCAGCAGACCGCATGATGGAGTTCACCCGATTCAAAGCTGATGGTTGTCTGCTGGATCAGTCCGGCTTTGACGAACTGGAAGAAGCCGTCTATACCGTGGCGGCTGGGGAAACGTATTGCTCCGTTCAGGCGGCCAATGCAATCTTTCGGCTGGCAGGCCAAAGCGATAAGGATCGGGAGTGGAGTGCCCATCCTGATCAGATTCGGCTGACAGAACGGGAACGAGAGATTCTGGAACTCATCGCGTGGGAAAAGATGGGCAACAAACAGATTGCCTACCGCCTGAATATCTCGCTGTACACGGTGAAGAACCACGTCCACAACATCATTGAAAAGCTGGGCGTCGACGACCGTCATACGGCAGTCCAGAAAGCTCACCGCCTGATGCTGATTGGCCATCAGTAATTCAGGCTCGCGTGCCAATCTGTTTTCCTTCCAGCGACAGCTTCGTCAACGCCTGAGGAGTCGCCCAGCAATCGGTGTCAGTGCTGAGTGGGCAGTGCTTAGGCGAATGGTCAGTTGGTTCGTACCGTTTCGTCGTGGAAGGGGTCACGAGTCCGGAGTCCTTTCGTGGTCAGCCACGGGACGTTTCAAACAGCTGATGGCGTTGCGTCTGAGTCCATGACGGCTGAATCGCTGCTGAATCTGACTTTCCCGTGTCACACACGAAATTGGGTTGAGGACAGCACTTGTGCATATGTGCTCAGGGCCGAAGGCTCGGCACAACCTCAAATCGTTCGACTGAATCCCGCTGCCGCAAAAAATCCGAGCGATTGCTCCGTTGGAATGCAGCAACCGGTCGCGATCAGAGTCGTGAGCAGTTGCCAAATAAGATCGAGGAACTGGTTCCTTCATGGTGCTGTTCCAGTTCCATCGTCCGTCGTTGAGTCGTTTGAAATCTGTTAACATCCTGCCCACGGGGCGAATGCTTTTGTCATTCCGGATTTCACAGGATTCAGAAATTGAAGGATTCACGTTTTTCTCAAACAATCGTGATGGTGCGTCTGCGACATGGGATCGTGCGTGACACGATTGAATCACTGCTGAGCGTTCGCGGCGGCATCAACATCCGCAGCCTTGCGGCTGATTGCGACGTGCTGGAAGTTGCTCAAGTCCTGGACAATCTCTGTCAACAGGCGGTCCCTGGAACTCGAATTGCCGTATTGGGAGAGTTCGGGACCTACGAACGCGAACTGCTGCTGACGGAATTTCCAGACCTGGAAGTAGTGGATATCGGCAGCGCTGGTGGAACCGATCAGTGTGTCCGCAATGGAGCTGACACAAAAAAACTCGGCCAAACCTGCAGGATCTGACCGAGCTGTTTAGAACGGTTGGTGAGTAGGAATGGAATTCTCGACCGAATTGCCAGTTTTTGTTCCCGACAGTCGACAATCGGCTGGATTGAAGAATTGATTCGCGGTGTTAAACGAGTTTGGAAATAGTCGGCTACATTGAGTGGATCGCGAAGCCTGCAACGTCTCCCTGACCCAACACCTCAAGCGTCCTTGCCGTAGTGACATTGACTGCCTTTGTTGGTGACGCTGCCAGGTTACCGTCTTGGTCAAACACTATAAATGTCCCACCCATCACAATGGGAAGATTCGGAAGTCGTCAGTGTGCCAACTCCTGTGAGGCCGATACGACCAAGGGTCATTCCGTTGGTCATGGAAAAGCTGAGGCGACTGAGTTCCTGCCCCGTTGCCGAACCATTCCAAATCAGCAGTCGGTCGCCGAATGCCGGAAACCAGATAATAACATTGTTTGCGCCCACTAAGAGTGGTTCAATTTGAGTAGTGGCGTTCGATGGGATGACCCTGCTTATTTGCGACTTGGCATCCAGCTCTGGGCTCGTGTTGTCGTCGCCCCTGAGAGCCGTGACCGCCGTTGCCGATACCTTGTATCTACCTTTCGCGTCCGCTACGAAGACATGTGCATTGTTGCCAGCCTCTCTGACGTGTGCCACTTCAACCCTGCGTCTGACAGGCCGCAAAACCGTCGAGCCAGGCGTGGTGGAAGCGAGCACTTTGTAGAACTGGTCTGGGCCAGATCCATTGCTGGTGATCTGGAATTCGTCCGACGGCTGATAGCCCTCAATCAGAAGATACCATTCGGTATCACTCACTTTCTGCAACCCATAGTTGGTCACCACGGGGTCTTGAGCAACGGATTTGGACGGGGATGTTGTTCCGAATAGCGCAACAAGAGGAAAGCGGCGACAAGCCGCTGACCAACAGTTTGTACCTGAAACATGTTTGATCCTTTTGAGTGGGGACGAAGATGGCGTCCCGCTCAGTGTCCGTAGGGCAGCATGACAGACGTCTGAGCAAACAAGTGAGCGATGCGACTGATGGATAGATTTGCCGCTCATGCGGCAACGTGTGGTCGCCACGGATTGAGTTCGATGGCCGCCCGGCAATGACTGGAACTAGACCGTGTCTCATCCCTGACCTGGCTCCTTGTTGAATCGTCCGAGGGATGACGGGGTTGTTGTTACTTGAGCTACCTTCCCCATCGTTGAACTGACTTCCCGTTGCCAACCGTGCAGTCGTCAGTTCCGAAACCTTTAATCGCTTAAAAAGGGGAACTTCAGGTGCCGCAGACTGCAATGATCGAAATTAACACCAAGGCCGGGAACGAAAAACTGACCGACAAGGCCGAATTCGCCATCGGAGGGTATGTCGCCATTCTGGAAGAGGTCATCTGCGCCAACGACGAAGGTGTGCTCAACCTCTACGGTGGACCGGCAAATCACATCGATCAGGTGATTGTGAAATCGGACCTCTACGAACACCCAAAGTGCTCCGAGAAATACTCAGAGAAGCAGTATTGTCCGGTCAAAATCGAATTCGCGAACGGTAATGGGCAGCCAATTGAGAATTTCGACTTTTCACTTCGACGTGCGCTGTTCCTGAGCGGTGAGTGTATTCGCAAGCTGGGCAGCCCTGACTTTGTGAAAATGAAGGTCACAAACGACATGCCCCGAGACATCAAAATCTCCGTCATGATTATTCGTTCCCAGTTACCGGTCTGCTCAGAAGGTGGATGCGCCCCGAAGCCAAATTCAAAGGATGAGTCATCTGCCAAGAAACCGCCAGAGGTACCTTCCGTTCCGGTCGAAGCAGCAAAGTAGATCGCCTCAATAGAGCCTATCACCTTTTCTGATCTTATTGAGGACCAGCCATGCCAGTTACTCCCACGTACCCGGGTGTTTACATCGAAGAAATCGCTTCCGGTGTGCGCACCATTTCTCCGGTCTCCACGTCTCTGACCGCCTTCGTCGGCGGGACGCCGCAGGGGATTGCCAATGAACCGATCAAGTGCACCAGCTTTGCAGGCTTTCTGCGAAAGTTCGGGGCCATTGATGCTCGGTTTCCTCTGGGGTATGCCGTCAGTCAGTATTTTCTGAACGGCGGCAGCGAAGCTCTGATCGTGCGGGTCACTCCGCCCGATGCCGTGAAGGCTCAGGTGAACGCCAATGGACTGGCTCTGGAAGTTGTCAGTGCCGGTGTCTGGGGCAACCAGGTGGTCGTTCGCACCGACCTGGACACCAAAGACCAGAACGATGACGACCCTCAGTTATTCAACCTGTTTGCCTATGATCTTGTGTCCGGCACTCTGGAAGAATTTCGCAATCTTTCCACTGACCCGGACAATGCTCGATATGTGGCCGAGATTCTGGAAGATGAATCCGTGCTGATTCGAGTTCCGGCTGACCAACCGCCTTCAGGACGACCCGGAGCCCATGGTCTTCCGGAAAAAGGTGACTGGTTTGAAGACGAAGGAGCTCGTTCGAAAGCGGAAGGTGGCAACGACGGCAGTGATCTTTCGGACAGCGATGTCCTGGGAAATGAGCTC
>JAWKTY010000004.1:0-344282 GCA_041398865.1 Planctomycetaceae bacterium | reverse complement strand
GTCAGCACGACTCTGCAGATTCTGGAAGTGTTGCCGTGTGACGCGATGGCCGCTCTGCTGGCCGACGAACTTCGACAGCGAGGCTTTCAGGATGTCGACGGCACCATGGTGCGCACTGAGGACGGCATCACCATTGTAATCGATCCGCAGACTGCAACAGTGCGAGTCTCTGCAGACGTGAACGAGGAAGTGGAACTGAAGCAGAGATCCGAAGGCTGGGCCGACGATGACTGGGGCAGGATCGTCAAAAAGAAAACCGAAGAACGTCTCCGCGAACAGGCTCGCAAGGCACTCGAAACTGCCGCCGGCGAACAGGAAAAAAAACTGACCGAACAGGCCACGGAACAGCTGGAAAAAGCTCTTCGCGATCTGCAGAGCGAACTGGACGGCGTCGTCAACCGAGTCACCGCAGCAGCGTTGAAACAGAAGGCGGCTCAAATTGGTGAAATCAAGCAGGTCACCGAAGACACAGAAACCGGTTCCATGACGATTGTACTGGAAGTCTGACCTGTTCGCTGTTTCCGGCCGCCGTTCCTGTCCCCACGCCGTCAGCTAAGGCGATCGGCCAATTCAATTCTCCCGTAACTGACGATCCAGAGATTCCCGGGCAGGGATTCGTGACTTCATCGTCGACGACACGGTACGGACGGACTGGCCAGTCTCCCAGGTTCGAGTCAGGCACACCTGCGATACAGGCCCTTCGGGCGCCCTTCAGGCCTCACCGCGCTGATTTCATCCCTCCGGGGCCTGACGACCCCGGCAGAGGTTGTGCCGAGCCTTCGGCCCTGTGCACGTATGCACAAATGCTGTCCTCAACCAAATTGGGGGTGTTACACGGGAAAGTCAGATTCAGCAGCAATTCAGCCGTCATGGATTCAGATGCAACGCCTTCAGCTGTTTGAAACGTCCCCTGGCTGACCACGAAAAGACTCCGGACTCGTGACCACTTCCGCGACGGAACGGTACGAACCAACTGACAATTCGCCTGGCGCCGTTGCCGTCCCGGCCGTCAGCTGACGGCGTTGATGTCCCAGCCGTCACGATAACTTCGTTTCAGCCACTGATTGGCTTCCTCCATGTTCGTGATTTTCATCGCGCCGGCGTCCCAGGTGAGCTTCTGGTTGCGGTAACGCACGGCGATATTGCCCAGCAGCACGGCTTCCGTCAGCGGGCCACCGTAGGCGAACCCGTCGCTGGGCTGCTTTCCGCTCAGGCAGCCATCCACCCAACCGTGGTAGTGATTCAGCCCTTCAACTTCCTCGATCGCCACATCCGGATACATCCGCGGAGCACCGACATGCGGCAGTACCATGCTTCCGTTTTCGCCGATGAACAGTGACCCGCTGGAAGGCAGGCCTTCTGTCGCCGGCAGATGCGAACCTTTGATCGAAGGCAGTCGACCTCCGTCGTTCCAGGTAATTGTCAGCTGATCAGCAGCAGTATACTGCGTGCCGGGAAACTGATACGTCACCGTCGTCTGAGCCGGCCAGACTTCCGTATTGATGCCCGTGTGATCGGCTGTGATTTCCGTGGGAGCTTTGTCAATCTTCAGAGCCGTAAACACCGGATCCAGAATGTGGCAGCCGAAATCGCCCAGAGCTCCGTTGCCGAAATCCTGCCAGTCGCGCCAGCCCCATGGATGATAGACCTTCACCCCGCCGTATGGTCTCATCGGAGCAACGCCGATCCACAGATCCCAGTTCACGGTTTTGGGAACCGGCACGTCTTCAACAGGGCGACTGATATGGAACGACTTTCCGTGCCCTGTGGCCGCACACCAGCTGTGAACGGCTTTGACCTTCCCGATCTTCCCGGACTGAATGGCCTGAACACCAGTGCGATAGAACTGATGCGAATGAATCTGATTTCCCAGTCGAGTCACCACATCTGATTTCGCTGCCTGAAGCGCCATCTGGCGAGCTTCCCAGACACTGTGAGTCAGCGGCTTCTGGCAGTACACATGCTTGCCTCGCCGCATGGCATCCAGTCCGATGAAGGCGTGCATGTGATCGGGTGTCGACACGGTCACTGCGTCCACTTTGTCCCCCAAGTCCGTCAGCATCTCACGGAAATCCTGATAGACAGGAGCATCCGGATTCAGCTTTCGCACATTGTCCGTGCGGGACAGATCCACGTCGCAGAAGCCGACAAAGTTCGTCTGTGAATGAGTTGACATTTCATGGATATCAGACCACCCCTTGCCTTCACACCCAATCCCGGCCAGCTGCAGCCGACTGTTCAGATTCTGAGCTCGCAGAATTGCCGGAGCAGCCAGCGTTGCAGTGGCAGCAACAGACGCCTGAAGAAAGTTTCGTCGGTTCAGCATCGGTGAATCTCCTGAATCAGGGCGGGACAAAACGGAGGTAAGACTGTTATTGAAACAGGCTCGCCCCTGAAATTCAATTCCACAGAAAAACGCCGGGCGACAAGGCTGCGTCCTCAGGTTGGAGGCACTTTCAGGGCTGGGTGAGTTACTTTCGTCTGGTGCCGATCAAGACGTACTTCGCGGAACTCGACAAGTGGATTCGCCGCCGCATCCGGGCTTGCTACTGGAAGCAATGGCGCAACGTCCGCACGAGAATCGCGAACCTGCGTCAACTCGGTGTGAAAGAAGACGAAGCGGTGACTCACGGCTGCAGTCGCAAAGGTCCGTGGACGCCGTCGTCCAGCAAAGCCGTGCACGAAGCACTGTCGCTGGACTATCTCGCTCACGAAGGATTAGTCAGCCTGCTAACAATCTGGCAGACACTCACTGCGAAAGATCTGAACCGCCCGGTGCGGACCCGCATGCCGGGTGGTGTGGGAGGGGCTCAGCCGCAAGGCTGACCCCTATCCCGATCCTTGTTATGCGATTGTTGCGTTGCAGGATCACCGTGAATCTATCGCAAGGTCGATGGTGTCATGGACGTATCGAGCATGCAGAACGATGCCAAGCCCTAACGGGTGCCGGATGTGGCGGTCTTCGTATTCGGCGTGGATCTGTTCGTCATGAAAGTGGCGCCCCAGAACGATTCCGACTACCAGCGGTGTCTCATCATTTTCATTTGCAATGAACACCGGACCACCGCTGTCGCCCGAGAACGTCGTGAAATCTGCCAGAAACGTTGGGTGCTGTTGTGATGGCAACAATGGTGGGCTTGAGAATATACCCAGCCGTGCTACCGAAATCCGGACGCTGGCTTCAAATCGTTCGGGTAAGTGAGCACGAATAACGGGCTGCAGATGTGAACGCCTGATTTGTTGAGCCGGTCGTCGTCGGCAAGCCACGCGACGGGCAGCGCGGAAACAGGAACGGGCAATGGACGCGACAGCCTGAGTACAGCGACGTCCTGAGACGGGTGACGCACCCAAAGCGATTCGCCTTTATCGCGAATAGGAATGGCGAGATCCAAGCGTTCATAGCCACCATTTTCCGTCGGCTTACGCAGAACAAGCGTTGTAGTGTCTCCTTTTGTCCGCTCCAAAGTGTGCGCAGTAGTCACAAGACAGTATTGGGGTTCAGGTTTCTCGCATTGGAGCAAGAAACACGTCGACGTAGAGTCCGGGTGAAAAAAGCTTAAACGTCGCGTCGGTCACCTTTGTCGTGAAGTTGGATGCAGATGCGGACTGGGACAGTACAACGGCGAGAACGAGCGATAAGAAGAGTGTTTTCATTTGAGTGAATCTGTCGCCGACGGTCACGGGATTGTGCCGCACGGCTTTGATTTGAAAATTGCGGGTGATGCACAATTCCCGTGCACCGTTTTGTTATTGGGCCTTTGCGGTGGCGACCTGAGCGCGCGACAGTGGTCAACTAAGTGTCACACTCCCACTGTGATGGAGCAACAGTATCAACCGGATCGAGGAAGCCAGTGAACCGAGCAAGCCCGGACTCGTGTTCGATTTCGTGCCGTCGAAGTCCATCATAGAGGAGGCGAGGGCGGCACCAGAAATCCTGTCCCCATCTGACGAGCATATCTGTGAAATTGTCGTCGACCGCATCAAGCAACGACATTGCGGCCTCGCAGCCCGGCGAGATCAGGGTGTCACCGCCGGGTTCATTTGAGTGAATGAGTTTATATGGTTTGTCTTCACGATCGAAGAGGTCATTGCAGGCATATCGAGTCTCGACCACGGTTCGGCCTACTGCACTGAGGTATGACTGGATGGCGGCGTGGTCAGCTGAATAAGAATCCGGAGCGGTTAACGCGATGCATTCGGTGAGGCGATCGATGACGGCTTGATGGGAGTGCCTTGAGTGGGCACGAGCAGCGTGAAGAACGCGCCGCAGCATTCGCATGTATCGATCAAGGATCCAGCGCTCGGGTAGGGTGACAACTGACACGATTGCTCTTGCCCAAAACGAATTACGATCTATGCGGCGCCAGGGATGCCGACTCATAGATGGTGCGTTGAACTTTTCCGCTTCGTGGGGGGGAGAGTAGACTCAGACGGTTTGAATTTGCTCTTGCGAACCCAGTAACGCGGATGAACTCGCGGTGAGGCGGATTCTATCTGCGGGGGAGGTGCTTGTCAGCCCCGAAGGTGCGAAGTTTGTTGTGACGCTTTGAGCATCTGGTTTGCCTGGCATGATGAAGGGGATCGTTCGGGTCAGCGACGAACTCACGGATTCAGGCAAGTGGGTGAGAGTCGCTTTCTTCAGCCGCCCGCGTGCGTCACGGAATGCGGTGTCCCGGACGGACAGTGAGTGTTAGCGAACACGTTTGCAGTCAGGAACGATGTCTTCAGTATGCGAAAGCGCTTCCTTCACGACGGCCTGCATCGATTTTCCTCATTCCTCCGCCCAGCCTCTGCAGAATCATCATCCATACCGTGACAAGCGTCGTAGATACGGCCGCCGGCCCGGTCGGTTCAAGTTCATTGAGTTACTGTCCGGGGATCACGCCACGCAGTCTCCTGACGACCGATTTCACTTCCCGACTCCGCAATCCAGACATCGCATCCCTGACATTCTGACAGAAAATCTCTCCGCCAAAGTATCAGTGCAAATCCCATGTCAATCGAGCATCATTTCAAGGCCTGGTGACATTGGGCTTCAGCCTGGCGCTATGTGCTGCCGCAGCTCCGCTGCGAAACACAGCGCGAGACAATGAACCAAAACCTGCGCAGTCCCAGGCGATGGTGTCGAAAGCCGAACCTGCTGACAACTCTGTCCGCGCCGAGTTCGCCGGGTTCGCTCAACTGTTCAGCGTCCAGCGGGAGCGACTCGGCGCATTCGACTTGGCGTGCCTTTCAGCGTTCCACGCCATACGAGTCAGGGGCCGGGCCCTTGTGAAGCCGTGGCGTTTTAGTCTCTTGACAAGAAGGTCATCTCGTATCAGATGTGGAATGATCTGCAGGTCCCGTTTGTGGTTCGATTGATTCCACTGCCGCTCACGATTCCGGGCATCATTACATTCCGGCGACTTCCGGTGTCTTCCGATCCAAGGTGGATTCAGGTTGCTCGGATCGGAAGCGTCATCTGCTGCGGGATCGTCTTCAGCTATGCCATGGAAACACTCTTCATGATGTGGTGAAGTTTTCCCGAAGGAATCAGGTCGATGGCGTTGTGTTGGGCCGCGTGAGTCGCGAAGCGGCGAAGACGTGTCGACCCGTGCATCAGTCGGCGACCGTTTGGCTGCTAAAACTCACCGATGACCTGACCGTCGTCGCGTTCCGAAAGCCATTGATAGATTCCCCAGGTGAGCGGGTCCGTCAGGTCACCAACACGAGAGTCAATGTTGTCGCTGATAAAATGAACGCTGCCGTCGCACATCACAAACTGAGCTCCCCCGGTATGGCGGCTGCTGAACGGAACGAAGGATTCCGTCTGACCCGTCGTGGTGTTGAGTACGAGTCCGGTGTTGATCTGGTGCCGGGTGGGTGAGTGAAACGTGTTGGTACAGGCATTCGGCAAAGAACCGCCGCAACTTGTCGAATCTGTTGCGCCGCTCCAGACAGACGCGCCACCAGGCCCTGTTCCGGCAACGTCGCCAAAGGCCCGCTCCCCGACCAGAAACGTATTGCTGGTTCCATCGGTAATGTCCCGCAGCCTGACTTTGCTCAACTGGTAAATGACGCCGTGACTCGTGCCGTTCGAGTGCACCCCCATCGAACCAACATAATTGGACGTCGACACGAGAGGGGTAAACACGTCTCCGGGGTGGCTTCTGCAAGTGGCGAGCTGCGAGGCAGGAAGCCAGGATTTTCAAGGGTTCCGAGCGGGCGGTCCGTTGCCGATGGATAGGCTCCGCTCGGTTTCTGGTTTTGAACTCTGCCAAAACACAGGGCCGCTGAAACTTGACAGTCTGAAAGACGGACGTTAAGGTTCTGCGCGGTGCCGTGGGCCTGTTCCACGCAGCTTGAGTGAGAAGTTCGGCTTTTTGCTGAGCTCGATGGTTCCGAGTTGCCAGTGCTTGTTTTTCGAGCTGCCGGCATTCAGGAAGTGAATATGTACACGAAATAAGCACACCCATTCCTTTCTCAGCTGCACTCATCCTGAGGGTTTCCTTAGGAATTGAGCGGCTGGCAAAGGTTTTTGACTGTGACCCGGATGACGGGTTTCGGTGCTGAAAAGTGGGACTTTGTCCCACTTTTTTTGTTATAAATTCATCAAAGAGAGACGGCTTCGGTTAATGAACGGCGACGAAATCAAAAGAATTGTCGACGCGATTCATCGCGATAAAGCCATCGACAAGGAAATCGTTTTCGAAGGGATTGAGCAGGCGATTCTGTCTGCCGCCAGAAAGCACTTCTCGGAAGAAGAGGTGCTGGAGGTGCGGATTGACCGGGCAACCGGCGAACCGACTCTGACCTGCGACGGAGCAATGCTGGAGTCTGAACTGATTGGCGACCTGCTGGGACGCATTTCTGCTCAGACTGCCAAGCAGGTGATGATTCAGCGGATTCGTGAGGCTGAACGCGATTCGCTGTACGAAGAATTCCTGGATCTGAAAAGTCAACTCGTCACGGGCGCTGTGACTCGAGTCGATCGGGGCACCGTGATTGTTAACTTGGGTAAAGTTGAGGCAATTCTACCTCGCAGCGAACAGATCAGCAAGGAAAGCTATCGAGTTGGAGATCGCGTTCGAGCGATCGTGATGGATGTGAAAAAGGCAGGTTCGCGGGTTCGAGTCATTCTGTCGCGGACTCATGCGGATTTCGTTCGGCGGTTGTTTGAGGTCGAGATTCCGGAAGTGAATGACCGAGTCATCGAAACTCGATCGATTGCTCGGGAAGCTGGCCATCGTTCCAAGGTTGCGGTTTCGTCCTTCGATTCGACGATCGACTGCGTGGGCGCCTGCGTTGGGGTTCGAGGTGCTCGAATTCGGGGAATCGTGGAAGAACTGAATGGTGAACGCATCGACATCGTTCGCTGGAATGACAGTCTTCAGGTTCTGGTTCCGAATGCTCTGCAGCCTGCAGAAGTGGAAGACGTAATTCTGTGTCCAATGCTGGGAAAAGTGATCGTTCTGGTACGGGATGACCAGCTGTCGCTGGCGATCGGGCGTCGGGGGCAGAATGTGCGGCTGGCGTCAAAGCTCGTCGGCTGGGACATTAATGTGATGACTCAGGAATCTCTGGATGAACAGCTGGATGTTTCGATTGAAGCGTTCAGTGTGATTCCTCAGATGCAGCCGGAACTTGTGGAAAACCTGGTTTCGCAGGGATTTTTTACGTTCGACGACCTGTCGGTGATTGAACCTGACCAGTTGCTGGAAATGAGCGGGCTGTCGCAGGAAGATGTGGACGCGATTATTGATTTCGCCGACGAAGAAAGCCTGCGGCTGGAGAAGGAAGAAGCTGCCAATGCACTGGCCAAACGGCTGAATCCGAACCACGGTGTAGCTCCGGCAGCTGCTCAGGACTCGGATTCAGCGGAAGGACAGGCCGAAGCCGTGGCCGATGAATCTGAGGCTTCAGTAACCGCAGGCGATGACGAGCTTTCAGCGGAATCTGAACCAGAATCTGCATCTGAACCGGAGGCGGGATCTGAACCGGAGGCGGGATCTGAACCGGAGGCGGGATCTGAACCAGAGGCGGGATCTGAACCAGAGGCTGATGCTGCTGAGTCAGCGGTCAGCGAGGAGCCGGAGCCAGCTGAGGAAGAGAAGGCTGACTGACCTGGGGATGAGCTGTTCAATGGGTGGCTTTCCCGAGGGTTGGCAACGGATTCGGCGGGGTTCATCGGGAAATCGGCACGGCGAAAAACAGACTGACAATCTTTGGAGATCACGTTCAAAAAACAGAATCCACCAGAACGTCAGCAGAATGCTGCTGATTGCGAGAATTCATGAGCGTACAACACCAGTTTATTTTCATCAGTTACGAAGCACGTTGAAATGTACCGGAGTGTCACGGCGACACGACCGGTCCTGATCGACCGTGATTCTCAGAGTTATTCGTCGAGGATCACGACGCGTCGAAGGGGTAGATGTCTTGCAGATTCGTATCTTTGCTCTGGCCAGAGAACTTGGCCTCGACAGCAAGGTTTTGCTGGGCCTCTGCCACGAGGCAGGGGTGGAGCTGCGTAACGCGCTGGCCACGATTTCGCCTGAAGAACGCGATCAGATCGTCGCTTACATCAACAGGAAGGACAGCAAAGGCGGTGGCCCCGTGGCCGCTCCGGCTGATCCACTGGCTCCTGTCCGAGATGCCAATCTCGGGAAGGTTCGTGACATCCGCCAGATACCCGAGAAGACTCGGGATGACGGTCGGCAGGTCGAAGCTCCGACGAAGGTTGAGGAAGCTGCTCCGGAACCAACCGAAGTGGCCGACGAAGTTGTGGTTGAGGAAGTTGCGGCCGTCGCTGCAGAGGATTCTGCGCAAACCGAGTCCGTTACCGTCAATGACATTGAGACTCAACCTGTTGTCGTCGAAGAAGCCGTTGAAGAAACAACGACTTCTGAACCGGATCAGTCAGACGACGTTCCAGTCCCCGCCTCCGAAGAGATAAGTGTGCCCGTCGCCGAAAAGACAACTGTTCCTGAAGAGCCCACAGCTCGTCCGGCTGAACCTCCTGCTGTGGCACCTCGCCGGCCTGAACCGATTCCTGGTCAGCGGTCTGCTTCTCCGATGCAGCGAATGCAGCGGATGGCTCCCCGGGAAATGAAGCCGATTGGTTCCATCAAGAATGAGGGATCCGGCACAGCGACTCCTTCTCCGCCCCGGGAAAAGGAGCGTGAGCAGCGTCCGATGGGTCGCCCAATGATCGCCGCGCCGCCGTCGTTTCAGCGACCGGCCGCCAAAGCGAAGCCCAAGGACACTGCCGAAAAGGCGATGAAGCCCGAGATCACTCTGGAGGGCATCGTTGACCGCAGCAGCCCTTTGGCGGTGCAGTTGCGGCAGCTGAAGAAGGCCCGGGAAGAACACGAGGCCGACGCATCTGCCGGTGGTTCCGGGACAGCTCAGCGCAAGGCCGCTCGCAAGGGCTCACTGCTGGATGAACTGCGTCGAGCTCGAGAAGATCAGCGTCAGCAGAAAAAGCTTCGTCGCCGCAAGCGAGGAAACGAAGCGGACCTGAAGACATCGGCATCGATTCAGTTTCCGATCACCGTGCGAAATCTGTCGGAAGCCATCGGTCGTCCGGCCAAGTCCATCATGGGCTACTTCTTCAAGTCCGGTCGGATGATCACGATTAACGACGAGCTTTCGGAAGATCAGGCTCTGGAAGTCGCGATGGAACTGGGCGTCGATCTGGAGATCAAACGCGGTCGGGATCGCGAAGCCGAACTGCTGGCGTCGCTGGACCACGAAGACGACGAGGATTCTCTGGAATGGCGACCGCCGATCGTCACGATTCTGGGACACGTCGACCACGGCAAGACCACATTGCTGGACAAGATTCGCAGTGCGAACGTGGCAGCCGGAGAAGCTGGCGGGATTACTCAGCACATCGCCGCTTATCAGGTCGAGTGCAACAATATGAAGGTCACGTTCGTTGACACTCCGGGCCACGCAGCATTCGGAGAAATGCGAGCTCGCGGAGCCAACGTCACGGACATCATCGTGCTGGTGGTGGCGGCTGACGACGGTGTCATGCCTCAGACGGTGGAATGCATCAGCCACGCCAAGAACACCGGCGTCCCCATCATCGTGGCACTGAACAAGATTGACCTGCCGGATGTCGACGAGCAGAAAACTCTGCAGCAGCTGGCTCAGCATGATCTGCTGCCGGCTGAATGGGGCGGGGAGTACGAAGTTGTGCGGACCTCCGGTGCATCCGGGAAGGGACTGGATGAACTGATCGAAACAATTCAGCTGACCGCCGAGCTTCGCAACTACGAAGCCAATCCCGAACGGGAAGCGGTTGGTGTGTGTCTGGAAGCGTTCCGGGATGAAGGACGCGGCGTTCTTGCCTGGATGATCGTTCAGAAGGGGACACTGAAGGTCGGTGACAACATCCTGTGCGGTACCACTTATGGTCGAATTCGCTCGATGTATGACGACAGAGGCCGTGAGATCACGGAAGCTCCGCCGTCGACGCCGGTGAAGGTGTCCGGACTGAACGAAGTTCCGTCCGCGGGCGTGCATTTCTTCGTCCTGAAGGACATCGAAGAAGCTCGAAATCTGGCAGAATCGCGAATTCATGAAGGTCGCGAACAGTCGCTGTCTCGGCGCGGCCAGCCGAGAACACTGGAAGATATTCTGAGTGCGGCTCGCGGAAGCAACAGCGTTCAGGATCTTCCGCTGATCATCAAGGCGGATTCGCCGGGATCTCTGGAAGCCATTCGCGGAGAACTGGGCAAGTTCAATCACGCGGAAGTTCGAGTGGCGATCGTGCATGAAGGCGTGGGCGGCGTCAACGAAAGTGACATTTACCTCGCCAGTGCTGCTGGAGCGATCATCATTGCCTTCCATGTCGTGGCAGAGGAACGAGCCGAAACGCTGGCAGAACGCGAAGGCGTCGAAATTCGCCGCTACCGCATCATCTACGAAGTGACGGAACACATTCGACAGGCTCTGGAAGGTCTGCTGCGTCCGGAACGGGTCGAAGTCACAACCGGTCGAGCGATTGTGCTGCAGACGTTCACCATCAGCCGCTTCGGGACGATTGCCGGTTGCCGCGTTCTGAATGGAACCATCAGCCGTGACAATCGTGTGCATGTCATCCGGGACAACACCGTCATCAATGACTACCGGATGGCGTCGCTGAAGCGCGAGAAGGACGATGCCAAAGAGGTTCGCGAAGGCATGGAATGCGGAATTCGTCTGGAAGGCTTCAACGACGTGAAGGAGGGCGACCTGCTGGAAGCCTTCCGGATTGACGAAATTCAGCGAACTCTGTCCTAGAAGGCCGTCTCATGTCAGAACGCCGAACGGCCCGAGTCGCATCGGTGATTCGCGAGGTCGTCAGTACCAGCATTCTGCAGGAACTTCGTGATCCCAGAATTGGACTTGTCACGGTGCTGGGAGCCGACGTCAGTCCCGATCTGCGGTACGCCAAGATCCGAATTTCTGTGATGGGTGGCCCGAAGGAAGAAGCCCTCACTCTGCACGGCCTCCAGTCGGCTCGTGGCTATCTGCAGTCAAAGGTCGCGGAACGCGTGAAGACACGATACACGCCCGAGCTGCGATTTGAGATCGACCAGAGCGTTCAGAAGTCGATTGAAGCGTCTCGCATCATTCGCAGTGTGCTGCCACCTTCAGAAGATGACGAGGATCCCGCGGAAACCGGTTTACCGGATGAAGAGAACAACAGCGGCGAAGATGGAATCGCCGACGATGATAAACTTTCGTCAACGGATTAATTCGAAGTACTGCCTCAGGAACGGAACATGCCCACGGCGTCCGCAACAAAAGCCAGCGACAAAGCTGCCGCCTGCAAGAAGCTGACCACGCTGCTGCAGAAAGACTACGGAAAGTCAGTCCCCAAGCTGAAACTTCCGGTTCTGGAGACAATGCTGTTCTCCGTCTGTCTGGAAGACAATCCCTGGGATAAGGCGGAAGCCGCTTATCAGCGGCTGCTGAAGTCGTTCTTCGACATGAACGAGATTCGTGTCAGTTCCGTGACGGAAATCGAACGCATCCTGAATGACCTGCGATTCGCGGACTGGAAGGGCGGTCGTATTCGGTCGATTCTGCGATTCGTCTTTGAAAGCACCTACAGCTTCGACTTCGAGAAGCTCAGCAAGCTGACGCTCGAATCAGCTCAGAAACGCCTGAAGAAGATCGACTATCTATCGCCGTTCATCACCAACTTTACTCTGCAGCAGGTGCTGGGCGTTCATGTTGTGTGCCTGGACGACAGCAGTCACCGCGCCGCCATTCATCTTGGCCTGGTTCCCGGCGACATGAACATCGAGGATGCCGGTGAGTTCATCAAGGGGGGGCTCAAGAAAGCTGACACGTTCGGATTCTGCCATTTGCTGAGATGTTTCTCGACGGACCCGCAGTTCATTGACCGCCTGAAGGATCCGTACGAAGAAGAAGGTGAGTTTGATGTCACCCGCGTGGCGGATCGTCTGGCGGTGCTGAAAGCTCCGAAAAAGAAGAGCAAACCTGCCCCGAAGAAGGCCGATCCACCCGCCGAAAAACCGGCACCTGCGAAGAAGGCCGCCGCCAAAGCCACCGAAGCGAAACCGGCAGACACAAAGCCCGCGGAAACGAAACCTGCCAGTGCGAAGGCCGCGGCAAAACCAGCCGCGGCAAAACCGACCGCAAAAGCAGCCTCAACAAAGCCGGTCACTCCAGACAAGAAACCAGCAGCGAAGAAAACAACACCGGCAAAAGCCACGACGACTTCAAAGGGCGCCGCGAAAAAGTCCGCCACCAGGGACTCGTCAAAGAAAACACCGGCGAAGGCCGCAGTTCGAAAGAAGAAGTAAATTCCGTTCGATTCCGGCTGAAAAACCTGCGCACGGTGTGGACATCTTTTCTGAGCGACACAGTGGCGTTTTCGAGCGTCAGCTGGCATGAGGTGTGGGCACTTGCCCACGTTGGGACGCTGACGTTTTCCTTTCGATAACTCTTCATGGGATCAGCTCGTCGGGCTGATTTTTCGGGGCGTCGATGAGCGAATCAGACGAGCCTGATGGTGATGAGACCGAGTTACCGTTACCCGAAGTGACGAACGTGGCTCCGGGAGAACATCTGCCTCCTCACGAGAAGGTTCGTCGGTTTCCGACAGAACCCGGCGTCTATCTGATGAAGGACGCGGAAGGCCGAGTGATCTACGTCGGCAAGGCGGTGAATCTGAAGAGCCGGGCGTCCAGCTACTTCACAAAAGCGGCCGAAATCGATCGACGGACGTCTGAACTTGTCACTGAAATCGCGGATCTGGATTTCATTCAGACCGACAGCGAAGTCGACGCCCTGTTGATGGAAGCTCGGCTGATCAAGGACATTCAGCCTCGATTCAACAGCCTGCTGAAAGACGACAAGACCTTTCCGTACCTGCAGATCACGACTCGGGAAGACTTTCCGCGTGTCGAATTCACTCGGCAGCCTGAAACCAAAGGAGTTCGGCTGTACGGGCCCTTCACAAGTGCCGGTCAGCTGCGGGGAACGATCGCTGTCCTGCAGAAGATCTTCCGCTTTCGAACGTGTTCGCTGGACATCCAGGAAAACGACGAGAAGTGGAGATGGTTTCGGCCGTGTCTTCTGGCGAGCATTAACCAGTGTACGGCTCCATGTAATCTCCAAATCAGTCGCGATGACTATCGGGAAGACATTCGGCGACTGAGGCTGTTTCTGGATGGCGGAAAAGCCCGCCTGCTTAAGGAGCTCCAACAGCAGATGCTGGATGCATCCCGAAACCTTCTGTTCGAAAAAGCCGCCCGACTTCGTGACGACATTCAGGCTCTGAACACGCTGAATCTTCGAGGCGATCTGGAACAGCATGCTCAGCCGGAAGTGTTCTACATCGACCCGCAGAAGGGACTCGCCGGGTTGCGAAAAGTTCTGAAGCTCAGCGAGACACCTCGGCGGATCGAAGGAGTCGACATCGCTCATCTGCAGGGCGGCGAAACCGTGGCCAGTCTGGTGCAGTTCATTGATGGGCTGCCATTCAGACACGGTTACCGGCGATATAAAATCCGAACAGTGGAAGGTGTCGACGACTTCGCCTCAATGCGGGAGGTGATTTCCCGTCGATTCCGTCGACTGCAGCAGGAAGGCGAAGCGTTTCCGGATGTCCTGCTGATCGACGGCGGCAAAGGACAGCTGAATGCGGTCATGGAAACCTTCGCTGCCATCGACATCAGCCCCCCGGTGACGGTTTCGCTGGCAAAACGCGAAGAGGAAATCTACGTGCCGGGCGAATCGGACCCTCATCGACTTAGCCGCCATTCGTATGCACTTCGTCTGCTGCAGTATGTTCGGGACGAAGCTCACCGGTTTGCTCAGCACTATCATCACATGCTCAGACAGAAGGCCACTTTTGACGGCAAGGCGTCAAAATCGCGGGGGAAGAAGAAACGCGGCAGCGACTGACTTCCGTTTCTAATCTGCGTCTGACAAATCACCGGGGCGTTCAGTGAGCAGTTCGATGCAACTGCGACGAAATCCCAGATAGCCGGTGGTAATCGTGATCACGCAGAATACCGCGATTGAAACAGGACTGGCTCCGTGGAGCAGCAGCTGAGCCGTGTCCAGATAACGATCTCCTGTCAGCCATGCGGTGGCCAGATAGAGTCCATTGGCCAGAACACAGAACCCGGCGATCAGTGTCGCTATTCGGTGACGAATCGCGGCGGCCATCAGGACAGGTATCAGCACACCCAGGATCGGGCCTCCCCACGCGGTCATCAGCGGGTGCGGGTCGGGATCAAAAATGCTGAACGGCAGGTGCCATGGCCGAAGGTCCGCTGCTTTCAGCGTCCCGCCACAGCACCAGCCGCACAGCAGGTGTCCGCATTCGTGAGTGACCGCCATGACAGACCACGACAGGGTCAGCAGGGCAGTCATCTGCAGGACCGCGGTTGCCGGTCTTCGACGGGGCCGCAGGCTCATTCGACGTTATTTGCCGCCGGGAAGAATCTTCTGCAGCAGCGTCCGTTTCTGTGGCGGCTGGGCATAGGACTGACCATAAGACTGAGCTTCAGTCGGCTGAGCTCCAGATGTCGGCAGAACTCGATTGAACGAGATGCCACGCACAGGGACACGCTGATTGACCGGCGGCGCTGCGAGGTTTTGTGGCTGAGGAGCGACCACCGGTCGAGGCTGATAATACTGTGGCGTGCCAGCCCCCTGAACCGGTGCTGCATAGGTCGCGCTTCGCACCGGGACACGTCCCCCCAATGACGACTGCTGGTAAGGTTCCGGCAGTGGCGGCATTGTCGGAGCAACTTCCGGAGACATCATATCCGGAGCCGGCAGGGTATCCTGCGGCTGCGGGACAGGATTCGGAGCAATCGCCGACGGCCTGGGGTTGGCGTCGTAGGCATTGTTCCCGGGAGCTTCGTATCGCAGTCCCGGCTGATAGGATTGTTGCGGCTGCACAACAGTCTGTCCGGGCACAACAAGGGGAGCCCCCTGCATTGTCGGCGTGCCGGAATATGTTCCAGCCTGCGGAATCATCTGATAAGACTGATCCGGAACCGCTTCGAACTGCTGCACCGGCACTGCCCCGTCTGCGTAGTAATCACCCGATGCTGCGCCACCGTCCGCCTGGCAGGCCGGACAGTAGTCTCCCCAGCCGTTGCAGGATTCCATCTGTGGAAACCGACGCCAGCAGGTTTCGTGGTAACCCCACGCGGGCTCGCAGGCCGGTGAGTAAAACGGTCGCATTGGATCGCAGCGCCAGTCACAGAACAGCCCGGCAGAAGCACCTGAAGCTGAGGCTGCAAGGATGACAGCCACAGGAGCGTGTCGCTGCAGTTTGCGAAGAATGGCTGTGATCATGATTCGTTTTCCGTGAAAGGTGTCATTCAAAGGGTTGCGGTGGCGTGCTTTCCGGCAGACACCAGCCGATGTTTATTCCCGATGGCCCGCTGTGAACGTGAGACGAGGCTGGGTCGCCAGCTGATCAGAACCCGTTTCCGCCGCTGTAACCGAATCCGGATGAGTGTCCACTGAAGCCCCCGGCCTGACCGCCGAAGTTGTCCTGGCCTCCGAATGAGCTTCCGCCAAACTGGCTACCGCCAAACTGTCCGGAACCGGAGTCTGTCCCGTAGAGATTCAGTCCCTGACCCGAGTTGCTGTTGGCGCCTCCGGATCGAATGGTCATAAAGCCCGCGGCGTGACCGGTCGCTCCCATCGTGTAAACGCCCGGGATGCGATTTGGCATTCGCTGATTGAACTGTGAATTCTGACGCTGCTGGACGGAATCCAGTCGGTCATCCAGCTGCTGTTCGTTTTCGTAGAAATCCAGCTGGGGCCGAACGGCGCCGAAGTAGTTCAGCACCGCACCGTTGCCGCCGCGCATCAGGTTGATATACGGGCTGACTGTCGGGCGGTTGAACGGACGGTCAATTCGATTGAACCCCTGAGCACTGGCGGATGCTGTCCAGAGACTCAGAGCACATCCGACGGCCATTGCAAGGCTGAATGTTCGTGATTGAGCTGTCATGAAAGTCTCCGGGTCTCTGTTTAAACGCGATCTGTAAAACTTGTGTCGGAAGTGAATCGCTGATCAGCGGAATCACCGTTGAGGAACATCACGCCGTCCGAGTGGTCGCCCGAATCATCAGAAGCCGCTGCCGCTGTTGAAACCTGTGTTGACCTGACGGACGCTGCGAACAACTCCGCTGCCCAGAATCGTGAATCCCAGCAGTCGTTCGATCGGAGCTGTGACCTTGGCCAGCTTGGTGTCGAAGGCAATAAAGCTGTCAGCTTTCACATACAGACGGTCGCCTGGCAGCAGCTGGTAGTTGGTACAGGTCTGAGCACCTTCTGCAATTCCTCGCCAGTCGACGTGCAGAATCTGGTCCGGTCGGCAGCATTCGGGGGAAGGACGAGCAATCCAGATGCGACCTTTGCAGGCAACGGAGGGAAGTCCATTAACCTGAGAAACAGCATCCAGAACGGTTTCGTTGCCTGTGCAGGGCAGTCGAGTGACCTGTTCGCCGGCACCCCCGCCGTCTGCGATCACGTAGTAAACTTTGCTGTTGTAGCCCAGAACGTCGACGGAAACTTCCGGAGCATGCATATGCGGTGAGGTGCTGTTCGATGCAGGCTTTGGCTTCGGTCAGAGTCATGCCGGCCACGAACACACTTCCGTAAATCCCAGGCCGACAGTTCCGTCCGGACGAACCAGATGAGGACCGGCAACAAACTGTTTGGCGGTGGGGTTCGGCAGAGTGACCAGAACCTGAGGCTTGGTCAGAATTCGCTGCAGGTGCTTTTCAACTCGATCCTGAATTTCGGACAGAGGCTGATTGGCACACAGGACCTTGCCGTATTCCGGGCCGAGGTTCACGTAACCGTCGGTTCCAATCACGTACATGCCGTTGATGGTCTTGAACTGCCTGGAAACCGCGGCCTCAGTTGTCTGGGCCGGCAGAGTTCGGTTGACCTGAATCAGGAGCGGTTCGCCGGACAGAATCGGCGCTGAAACGGGCCGCAGGTGATTGGCGGCTTCGATCAGCAGCACGTCCGGTGGCTCAATCCGGTATTCGGGCAACGCTGTCTTGCGGAGTTCCCGGGGAACTTCGCAGCAGCCGAAGCCACCGCCGATTCCACAGGCTCCGCTGCCGCACCCTTCGGCTCCGCAGCTGCCACCGACTCCACAGCCCTCTGTGCCGCAACCGGCGGATCCACACCCGTCGCTGCCGCACTGAACCGGGCCGCAGCTGCCACCGACTGGAATTGCCGTAGACGAACAGCACCCGCTCAGGAACGACGACACCGTCAAAGTGGCTGCGATCGCCAGCGGATTCAGTCGTGGAAACCGGTTAATCTGAGAAACCGACATGATCCCCTCCCTGGAGAACTCGGTCCGCCATTCTGCGACGAACCGGTGGTCTTGTGAGACATCCGCAACACATGTGGCTGTCCGCACCAAGGAACGGAGGTACAATCCATTGCACGACATCCGTTCTTTCACCTTCGTTATCGACCGGTTATAGTGGCGACGCCGGTCGTTTCGTTATTCGGATTGGACTTCGCACAACGGACGGTCCGGTTGTGACGATTGTTCCGGTCAGGAAAACCGGCCTTCTGTCCATTTACGCTCAAGGTTTCTCAGAATGACTCGTTCGATTCTCAGATCAGTTGCGTGTCTGATGCTTCTGACAGCAGTCGGAGGAGTCGTGTTTCGTTCGGCGGTTTCGTCCGATGAAAGCCCAGGGCCCGGGGAAAGAGTTCTTCAGAAATCCGGCCGGGAGCGACTGAAAGCCCTGAATTGCCTGATTGGAGAATGGCGCGGTGTCGGGCAGCCCAAACGCGGATCCCGCGAAGGAGCATGGACGGAGAAAACCCGCTTTGTCTGGGATTTTCGGGGGAAGGAACCGGCAGTTGCGGGTACGGCGGAAGGCAGTCCACTGTTTCAGGGACTGGTGCTGACATGGAACGAAGACCGGCAATGTGTGCAGCTGGACGTCCGGCAGGGCGACCGGACAACGCAATACACAGGCCGGATGCCTGACCCCTGGACCGGCTCACTTCAGCTGACGGCAGGTCCTGATGCCGCTGGCGAAACGCAGTGGTGCACCATTCGCGCTCTTTCAGAAATCCGAATCACGGTGCTTTTTGAAACCATGCCGTCGGCGAAATCTTCTTTCCGCCGAGTTGCGGAAATCGGTTACACGCGAGCCGGTGAAAGACTGGCCGTGGATGGTGGAAATCAGAGAAAATGCATCGTGACCGGTGGTCTGGGAACCATTCCGGTGACTCATCAGGGTAAAACGTACTACGTCTGCTGCCAGGGGTGCGTTCAGGCATTCAATGATGCCCCGGCGGCCATCATTGCTGACTATGAAGCGTCGCTGAAGACGAAGTGAATCGACATGAAAGTGGCGCTGTTTATTCCGTGTTATGTCGACCAGTTCTATCCTCAGGTCGGCATGGCGACCGTCAGACTGCTCGAACACTTCGGAATCGAACACGAGTTCCCGGCGGCTCAAACCTGCTGCGGTCAGCCCATGGCCAATTCCGGCTGCATGCCTGAAGCCGCTCCGCTGGCACGCAGGTTCATCGACGTTTTTGACGGCTACGACTACATCGTCGCTCCGTCCGGAAGCTGCGTTTCCATGGTCCGTCACCACTATGACGGGTTCTTTCCCGAAGACGACCAACGCGGCGGCCGTGCGAAGCAGGACGCTGGAACTGACCGAGTTTCTGACGCAGGTTCTGGAAGTCACCGGGATCTCAGGCCGTTTTCCACTGGCAGGTCGGCATTCATCAAAGCTGTCACGGGCTGCGTGAACTTCGACTCGATGGTTCCTCCGAAGTTCAGACATGCCGCCCGTCTCTGGCCAGGAACCTTCTGGAAGGTCTGAGCGGAATCACCTTCTCGAAGCTCAGCCGCGCCCGACGAATGCTGCGGGTTTGGCGGAACCTTTGCCGTCGCCGAAGAAGCCGTATCCTGCATGATGGGTGAAGATCGAATTCAGGACCACCTGACCGCCGGGACTCAGGTTCTGACTGCCGGCGACATGTCGTGTCTGATGCATCTGGAAGGCATCATTCGCCGAAAGAAGCATGACATCAAAGTCATGCATCTGGCTGAGATCATGGTTGCCGGTCTGACTGCAGATTGAAGACAACAGGACAGCAGGGAATCTTTAGAATCATGTCGCATCCATCACTGGCCGGAGCCTTCACTGCCAACCGGGATCGAGCTCACTGGCACGACCGAGCTCTGTGGTTTGTCCGTGAAAAACGTGACCGAATGGCGTCCAGTGTTCCGGAATGGGAAGACCTGCGTCAACATGCATCCGCCATCAAGATGCATACGATGTCACAGCTGCCGCATTACCTGGAACAGTTCGAAAAGAATGCCATTGCCGCCGGAGCTCAGGTGCACTGGGCGATCGATGGAGACGAACATAACCGAATCGTTCACGAGATTCTGCAGCGACACGGCGTTCGAAAACTGGTCAAGAGCAAGTCGATGCTGACGGAAGAATGTCAGCTGAATCCGTATCTGGAAAAGCACGGGATCGAGGTCATCGATACGGATCTGGGGGAACGCATTGTTCAGCTGAGAAACGAACATCCCAGCCACATCGTTCTGCCGGCCATCCACATCAAAAAGGAGGAAGTGGGCGAATGCTTCCACCAGCACCTGGGCACAGAAAAAGGTGCATCGGACCCGAAGTATCTGACGGAAGCCGCTCGGCAGCATCTTCGCGAACGTTTCTGTTCGGCCGATGCCGGGATTACCGGAGTCAACTTTGCCATCGCCGAAACCGGCGGCTTTGTCGTGTGTACCAATGAGGGCAACGCTGATTTGGGTGTCTCGCTTCCGAAGATTCACATTGCCTGCATGGGAATTGAGAAACTGGTACCTCGAGCATCGGACCTGGCCGTGTTTCTGCGTCTGCTGGCTCGGTCGGCCACAGGGCAGCCGATCACCACCTATTCGTCTCACTTCCACGGGCCTCGCCAAGGCTGTGAACTGCATATTGTTCTGGTGGACAACGGTCGCAGTGAGATTCTGAAGAGTTCCGAGTTCCGCCGCAGTCTGAACTGCATCCGCTGCGGAGCATGTATGAACACTTGTCCGGTCTTCCGACGAAGTGGAGGCCACAGTTACGAATCGACCATTCCCGGCCCAATCGGTTCCATCCTGACGCCGTTGCGCACACCGGAAGCTCACAGCAGCCTGCCCTTCGCATGCAGTCTGTGCGGGTCCTGCACGGACGTCTGTCCCGTCAAAATTGATCTGCACCATCAGCTGCTGGCCATGCGAGGGTTTCTGGACCGAAAACGGCTGATCGGGATGTCGAAGAAGGTGGCGATGAAGCTGATGTCGGGCCTCTTATCGCAGACATGGATGTATACAACCGCCGGCAAAGCAGCTCGGACGGCTCTGCGCTGGCTGCCTCGATTCGCGGTCTACAATCCACTGAATCCGTGGGGGCGACAGCGGGAACTGCCCGACGCTCCGCCGGAATCCTTTCGCGACCTTTACCGCAAACATCAGGCTCAGCCTTCGACTTCCGTCAGCGGTTCAGAAGATTCTGATCGCTCGAAATCACAGGGAGGCCACCATGACAACATCGCGTGACACCATTTTTGCGAACCTCCGGACAGCTCTGCCGGAATCTGCTCCGCTGCCCGACCTGCCGCCGACAGGCCCCTGGCAAACCTTCGACGACCCCCTGGCACGCTTCAGCGAGGTCCTGGAAAGCGTCGGCGGATTGTGTGTACGTGTTCCCAGTCTGGAAGCTGCCGATCAGCAGCTGAATCAGATTCCCGAATGGCAGCAGGCCGTGGTTCGTGTTTCCGTTGTCGATGGAGTCGGTGATTCAACGATTGATCCGGACGCAATCAGCGATCCGCACGATCTCGAATCGGTGGACTTTGCGGTGCTGAGTGGCCATTTTGGAGTGGCAGAAAATGCGGCCATCTGGGTCACGGACGACACGGTGCGGCACCGGGTTCTGTACTTCCTTCCTCAGCGACTGGCGATGGTCATTCCGTCTCGGCAGATCGTTCACAACATGCACGAAGCCTACGGTCGTCTGAAGATTGGACAGCACGCTTTCGCGGGTTTCATCTCAGGCCCGTCGAAAACCGCAGACATTGAGCAGTCTCTTGTGATCGGAGCCCACGGTGCTCGAGCATTGACCGTCTTCGCCGTCGACAGCCTGTGATGGGGCGACGGGATTGGGTCTCATTCGAACTCAACCGCGATTGGGTTCAGCTGGCATTAGTCAATCGGATGCAGACGAATCCATCTTCAATTTCGGCGGACCATGCCGGTTGAGTCAGTCCGGCATTCAGACGATGCTGGCCGGTGGTGACGTCAAACTGCCATCCATGCCAGGGGCAGGTAACGGTGCAGTCGTGCAGCAGACCCTTTCCCAGCGGGCCTCCGGCATGCGGGCAGATGCCGTCGAGCACATGAAACGTCCCGTCGACGTTGTAGACCGCAAAAATGCGCCCTGCGGCGACGACTTCAGCAGACTGCCCCGGCGGAATTTCGTCGGCAGCGATCAATCTGGTCAGTTCCGTCATGTCTTTCCCGTTACTTTGCCAGAACAAATGTTTCACCGACCTGCAGAACCACCGGCTGAGCGGCTGTTTGTGCTCGAACCTTCTGAGCCCAGGATTCCGAATTCTGATCGATGATCGGCCAGGTGCTGTAGTGCATCGGAATCACCGTCCGCGGCGTCAGCATGGATGTCGCTCGAACGGAATCGTCGATGCCCATGGTGTAGTTGTCTCCGATGGGCAGCACCGCGACATCCAGTCCCTCTTCGCCGATCAGCTGCATATCCAGAAACAGTCCGGTGTCCCCGGCGAAGTAAATGGTTCCATCGACGGTCTTCAGAATGATTCCGGCCGGACAACCGCCATTACGACCATCCGGAAGTGCCGACGTATGATGAGCGATCGTGAATTTAACGGTCCCGAAATCGAAGGCATGGCTGCCGCCGATGTTCATCCCGTGGACACTGGCAACGCCCTGCTGCTGCAGCCACGTCACGATTTCGAAGTTTGCCACCACAATCGCCCCGGTCCGCGAAGCGATGGCGATCGTGTCGCCGATATGATCTTCGTGTCCATGAGTCACCAGAATTGCATCGGCTTCCACATCCTCTGCCGATAGCTGCGCCGCAGGGTTATGAGTCAGAAACGGGTCGACCAGAATGGACTTTCCGTCAGTCCGAACCTGAAAGGCGGAATGTCCCAGCCATGTGAGCGTTGTTGACATGTGTCTGTTTTTCCGGTTGAGGTAAGCTGGACAGCCATGGACTGTCGAGCCGAAAGCGCGAGCATCGGGTTCGTGGGACAGGATCACTCCTTCCGCCGCAGACCCGCAGCCAGCGCTGAAGGCTCACATTTGCAGATGGCCTCTACGGACTGTCCGTGACCATGGTTCGACGTTCTGAAGCCTGACCGCTGCGCCGATCGGCATCAGCCTTGTTCAGAGCCTGCAGATAGGCTTTGGCAGCCGCTTCGATGATGTCCGTGCTGACGCCTTTGCCCTGGTACTGTCGTCCCAGAACGTTGATCGTCACTCGCACTTCTCCCATGGCGTCCTTGCCTTCAGAAATGCTGCGAACATTGAATTCTTCCAGCCGAGCCGTAATTTCCGTAATGCGTTCCATGGCTCGGAACACGGCGTCAATGGGCCCGTCGCCGGTTGCAGCATCCCGCATCATCGGCTGATCTTCGCACTGCATTTCCAGAGTGGCGGTAGGCACGGCCGAAGATCCGGCCGACGTATGGAAGCTGACCAGAACCCAGCGTTCAGGCACATCGGCCAGTCGATTGTCGACCAGAGCGATGATGTCGGAATCGTAGATCTCCTTTTTCTTGTCGGCCAGAGCGATGAAGTCGTCAAAGGCTTTCTGGAAATCCTGATCCGTCAGCGTGAACCCCAGCGCTGTGACTCGATCACGAAACGCATGGCGCCCGCTGTGCTTGCCCAGCACCAGATTCTCGCCGTTGTAACCGACATCCTGCGGACGCATGATTTCGTACGTGCTGCGTTCCTGAAGAATGCCGTGCTGATGGATGCCTGCTTCGTGAGCGAACGCATTCTGACCGACAATCGCTTTGTTGCGCTGAACCTTCATTCCGGTGATCGACGACACCAGCTGGCTGGTGGGAAACAGCCGTTCGGTATTGATTCGAGTATGAACGCCGTAGTAGTCAGCTCGAGTCTTCAGCGCCATCACGACTTCTTCCAGAGCCGCATTTCCGGCTCGTTCGCCCAGTCCGTTGATGGTGCATTCCACCTGCCGAGCGCCGGCTTCCACGGCCGCCAGACTGTTGGCGACAGCCATGCCCAGGTCATCATGGCAGTGACTACTGATGATGGCGCTGTTGATGTTGGGGACGTTCTGCTTCAGGTACGAAATGACCTTGAAATAATGATTGGGTGTCGCATAGCCGACGGTGTCCGGAATGTTCACCGTGGTGGCTCCGGCTGCGATGGCCTTCTCCACAACTTCGCACAGAAAGTCCAGTTCTGTGCGAGCAGCATCTTCCGGCGAGAATTCGATATCGTCACAGAAGTCTTTCGCATTCTGAACAGACGCCACCGCTGTGTCGATGATCTGCTGTTTGGTCATCTTCAGCTTGTGCTCGCGATGAATCGCACTGGTCGCCAGAAAGACGTGAATGCGCCGTCGGGCGGCGTTTGCCAGAGCACCTTTGGCTTTCGCGATGTCGTCTTCACGACTGCGAGCCAGAGCACAGATCGTTGCCTGCTCTCCGAAGCGATTGGCAATCAGCTGCACGGCTTCGAAGTCACCCGGCGAAGCGATGGGAAACCCGGCTTCGATCACGTCCACTCCCAGGTCCACCAGCGCTCGAGCAACTTCCAGCTTTTCCCGAGTATTCATGCTGCAGCCCGGAGACTGCTCGCCGTCCCGCAAAGTGGTGTCAAAGATAATGATCTGATCGCCGGTCATCGGATAACTCCTGATGAGAAGAGACGAGGTTCTGACTTCAGGCAGCTCTGTCTACGAAACAGAAACGAAAAAACCCTGAGGCAGAGACCTCAGGGTTGAACATTTTCACATCTGACAATGTGCGTACCTGAGGAGACTTCACCGAGGAAGCAGCAGTAGGCTCAGGTTTCGCAGCAGGTTGCTCATGGGCGGAAGCTTATCATCTTCGTCGATTTTTTCAACCGGTTTCCTGGGAATCCGGGATCCAGGTTCAGCAGGCACAACTGTAGGCGCCACGGGGACCTTCCGGCAGGTCAATCCCGGTCACGATCGACCAGTGCTTCCAGAATTCGTCGCTGTGAGATCGCAGAGCATCGCACATGGATTCGTTGTTTCCGCAGGAGATCCACAGTTCTCCGTTTCTTCCTTCAGCGACAGCCTGTCGCCCCTGCTCGATCAGCTCGTCATAGGAAATCGGGTACTCGTAGGGATCTTCGTCATCGGGTGACGGATTGTTCTGACGGCAGAATTCCATCAGCCACTCCTTTGCCGGAGTCCACTGACGCTGACGCTCGGCTTCTTCGTGTTCACCGTTTTCGTCCAGCCAGTCGGCGTAAACCAGACGAGTTGTCAGGTCGTCTTCGTTCTCCTGCAGAGCTGCCAGAAATGATTCCTTCATGATTCTTCCCCCGTCAGCTATTCATTCTGATTTCGACATTGCTGTCAGGTATTCACGATGTCGGCAGTTTTTCAGTGACCGAGCGAGCAACGGAAGTGAATGCGGGATGAGTCCACACATGTCTGAGCCCTGTGACCGAGTTTGGATACAGGAACAGCCAGAACCGCTGTCCGGGCTCAACAGCTGATTTGAGAAACGGATCAACAATCCCCACCGGTTCCGGGCTGCGACCGACGAATTCATAACTGTCGCTGCGCACCAGACCGACGTGCTGCCCCGGACACAGCAGTTCAACCGCCGTCACCGGAGCAATCGCGATATGGATGGCATCCCGACGGCGGTCACCGTCGTCAATGAGTGTTCCCGGTTGAGGACTCATCGGCATCTTTACATCCTTCAGACATCAATCATCGCAGGGCCGGCCACAAGTGTGAGCTCTCACATGTTCGCGTGGGTTTTCGGGCACGGAGTCACCATGCACACAGCTCGCCCCGGCGACCTGTTGTGTCAGGACAGAATCTGTTGGCGATGGTTCGCAAAAAACGTTTGCTTCGATCACATGGGATCGAAGTTTCAGGTGCGGGATATCGTACGGGAAACCCCTGTGTTCTTCAGCCGAACTCGCCCCCCGAAGCGTCAGCGTGGAAATCCGGTTTTCACTGCGGTCGACGCACCGTGGGGTGTTGAGCTGTGGTACACAGGTCGATGGGGGTGGCCGTAATCCGGTTCCCGAACAGCAGGCTGACATCGCAGCCGTCCGACTGGCCTCGCTGCCGGTATTCGCCCGTGTATTCCAGCCATGTGACATTCGGACCGTGATCTTCGGGCGGGGATTCAGGCTGGTGATGCTGAAAGCGAATGTCGTGAGCCATCAGGTTTTGGTAGGTGATTGTCATTTCCTGCGGATAGGCTTCGTTGGCAACGGCCGGAAAGTTCACATTCCAGAACTGCCCCACAGGCAGCCGATGGGGCTCATGAATGAGTTCATTGATGATCGAGGTGGCTCGCTTAGCCAGAATGTCCCAGTTGACTGGAAAGTCCTCCCGCATATAACGGGACAGAGCCAGAGAGGGAACTCCCAGAATCGCGGCTTCCCGAGCTGCTGCGGCGGTGCCGGAATAAAACAGATCAACTCCCAGATTCGCCCCGGTATTGATTCCCGCCACGACAAAATCGGGTGTTTCCGCACCCGGAGCTCTCAGACCGACTCGAACGCAGTCTGCGGGTGATGCATCCACGATGTCAATAAGCCCGAACGGAGCGACTTCCCGACGCTCGACCCGCAGTGGGCTGTGAGTATTGACGGCGTGACCTTTGGCACTGTGACACGTCAGCGGCGCGACAACCCGAACATCTCCCAACGGCTTCAGAGCCTGATACAGGGCTGCCAGCCCGGGTCCCGCATAGCCATCATCATTGGTAATCAGAAACTTCATTGTCTTGTCCAGAGTCTTTCGTCATTCATTCGACGCACCACATGATAGCAGACACCGCGGAAGACACCGTGCGGTTTCAACAGGTTCCCGAAAACGCCTGAGTTCGGAGCGGCCCGGTGATCCGACGGAATGTCTCCTCAGGGGTGTTTCGGCGACAGACAATCGGTATGATTTCCGAGCACTCGAAGTCGGCTGATCAAGGCAAGACTGACTTCCGGACAGACGAGCAAACCGGTTTCGGCTGCGATCAAAGAAACAATCACAAAGACGAGGATACAGTGGCCGGTCGCTACTACATCAGAAATCGCGGAAAAACTCTGGGCCCGCTGACGGTCGACAAGCTGCAGGCCATGGCCAAACGAGGCCGGTTTGGACGGCACTTCGAAGTTTCCACCGACGGCCGCCGCTGGGCTCATGCCGACGAGTTCCCGGAACTGTTTCCTGAAGGAGGAGGCGGAGGAGGCGGAGGCGGCGGGGACGACGGATTCGATGACGACCCCGTCGATGACGGCGGAGCGATCGATCCCTATGCTCCTTTGGTCGATGACGCTCCGGCCGCAGGACGCCGTCGGCGTCCGTCTGAAGGCAGCGCGTCCCGGCGGGCTTCACGTCGAACCGCTTCCGAATCAGACGGCGGCGAACGTCGGCGAGAGCGACCAGGACGGGAACGACCCGGCCGTGAATCTGCCGCCGAACGGCCTGGACGACGTCGTCCGGCGGAGGACGACGCACCGCCTCCGCGCAAACGACCGGTGGAAGCCGACGAGGCGGCTCCGGCCAGGCCGATGAAAAAGAAGAAACGCCCCAACGTCTTTGAGGAAGCGGAAGGCCGACCTCCGGAAAAGAAGAAGCGCGGTGGTCTGCTGGGCTTTCTGTTTGGCAGCGGTGGAGGAGACTCGGACTATAAAGACCAGCCTCATCTGCGCAAGCTGACTCACATTCATCGCACGATGAAGGACCTGGGATTTTCTCTGGACAAGCTGATTCTGGTGGGCAGCGGCGGTGAAAAGATTTCCGTGGCCGAACACGATGGCAGTGGAGACGGCCCGCATCTGCTGGGCCTGCTAACTCTGATCGGCTTTCAGTCCCGCACGTCGGACATGCACTTCGAACCGACTCCGGATGGCGTCGACATCCGCATGCGAATTGACGGAACGCTGACTCATCTTGTTCGGATTCCTCACGAAAACGTCAAACGGCTGTATGGGATTATCAAGGTCCTGTGTCAGACAAAAATGGGGGCCAGCCAGGAGGTTCTGGAAGGCAGTTACTCGACCGTGGCCCCGGGTCGCCGCTCGGATTATCGAGTCAGTTTCACGCCCTCGGTCCACGGTCAAAAACTGGCCATTCGAGTTCTGGATGCGGACAGCGCACCCAAGAAACTGAATCAGCTGGGAGCTCCGGCACGTTACGTGGCCACGATCAACGCTGTGATGCAGCAGAATGCCGGAATGGTGCTGATGTGCGGCCCCACCGGTTCCGGAAAAACCACGACGCTGTATTCAATGCTTCGCAGTGTGGACTTTAAGACCCGCAACGTGATGACTCTGGAAGACCCCGTCGAATACCAGATTGACGGGATTACTCAGATCAACATTGACGCTGAACACGGCAAGGGATTCGGAGAAATGCTTCCGGCGTTGCTGCGTCAGGACCCCGATGTTCTGCTGATCGGAGAAATTCGAGACGGCATTTCCGCGAAGATCGCGATGCAGGCGACGATGACCGGACACCTTGTTCTGTCAACTCTGCACGCTCAGGACACTCTGGCCACCGTCCATCGACTGCTGGACCTGAACGCCGATCCCAACATGGTCGCGTCGGCTCTGGATCTGGTCATGTCACAGCGACTGTTGCGAACTCTGTGCGATGACTGCAAACGCCGCCGTCGCCCGGATGATCAGGACAAGCGACGACTGGGCGGTGCTCTTCGCGACGCCATCTATGATCCTCAGGGCTGCACGAAATGCCTGGGGACAGGCTACATCGGCCGCCGAGCTATTTTCGAACTGCTGGATGTCAAAAAGCAGATCGGCGACGCCATTCACAGCAAACACACCATTCCCGAACTCCGAGCTGTCGTGCGGGGAACCGAATTCGCGTCTCTGCGACAGAATGGCTATTCACTGGTCGCTCAGGGAGTCACCACATTCGACGAAGTTGACCGCGTGATCGGAGTGGAGTGAGCTGCAGGCAGAGCGAGCCGAAGGTGTCAGCCGTTGCATCGGGCAGGAGTGTGGTCTTTCGGGAAAGATGATGGCCACCGCTCTCGCTGAGTAGCTGTCCATTTCCGCGCAGAACTTCAGTTCGGCTGGTTGATCAGGCGGGGATTGGGAGTGGGACGAGTTTGTCGAGTCGGGAATCTGTGGGTGGGTCGAGTCCGTTTTGACGGGCCATGCGGCGGAAGAGGCTTTCGCCGTCATGCCACCATGACTGAACTTCCGCAAGGACTGCGCCCAGATGGAAGTTCGCAAGATGCAGCTTGAGTGATTCCAGCACGCTGATCAGGATCGTTCGCCGTCGAGCACCGCTGAGTGTCTTGCTTGTGCGGCCGGTTCGGCGGTCCAGAGCAGCGCCGCGAAGGCTGCGTTCTGCTTCGTTATTGGTGGCATCTGCTTCCGGATGAAGGACGAATGTCAACAGCTCTTCGTCGCACGCAAGCCGTGCGACTTCATGCACAAGGTTATGGAATTCGCGATCTGTTTCGTCATCTGCCTTCGGCTGGCAGTTCTCATCGCCGCAGCGGTCAAAGCAAAGTTCGCAGACAGCATCAAACAGTTTCGAGACTCGGGCTCGGCGACCGGCTTCTTTTAAACGCTGATCGGCGGCAGCTCGTTTGGCTCGGGTGAAGACTTCCATCAGGCCGTCCAGGAACTGTCGGTACTCAACATTGTCGGGCTGCAGCAGAGTGAAGCGAATGGCTTTGCGAATCAGGTGAGCCCAGCGTTCGGCGGCACATCCGCCGACCGAGCAAAACCGCTGAGCGGTTGTGAATCCCTGATAAACTGCCGCATCATTGCTCAGCAGGATCCCCGCGAAGCTGTCCTTCGGCAACAGGTGAGCCAGTGTGTCGCCGTCTTTGCGGCAGCCAAATACCAGCACGCGAGCCTTCTCGGACAGAAATGCCCAAACAGAATTCAGGCTCCAGCTCGTTTCGTCAGCATGAACCACGGCACTGACGGCGATCAGCTGGCACAACGATTCAAATTCCTTCTCCCACTGCCGCGACAGCTGATTCAACAAGGCATCGGCCTGTGACTTCGAAAGATCCAGTTGCCAGAAGAACTTCAGCAGGCTGCAGACTTTGTCCATCGACAGCCCGACCATGGATACCATGAAGGCGACCGTGACATGAATCTCAAATCCGAATTCAGACAGCGGAAGCACGCCATCAATTTCTCCGACTTCGCCGTTCGGTCCCCGCCGGATTTCATCAACGATGAGCGTCGCCTTCCCATCGCGAATCCTCCAGACCGGACGTTTGATGCCCGGATGACACTGATGCTGTTCGAATCCAACCGGAAGAATGACTTCGTGATGATCGGCTCTGTCGATTTTGTCCTGATTCGAAATTCGGCCCCGTCGTTCGGAGGCCTGCTGGTCGCCACTGGCTCCATGCGTTTTCGGCTTGCCGGAATTCTCCGCATCCTTCCGTCGCTTTTCCTCAGCTCTTGCGGAATACGACTCTTTGAGCCGCTGCGTCGGATTCTTCTTCTCCAGTTCTTCAATTCGCTTCTTCAGCTGCAGGTTTTCCGCCCGCAATGCAGCCAGCTCCACCTGCAACCGCCCCACAAGCGCAGCCAAATCTGAGTAACTCGGTTGTTCTGTGGCTCCATCCATGAAACCATATCTACCAAACCTCCAGATTCACCAAAACCCCAGTTTCCTCGTGGAAATGGACAGCTACCTCGCTGAGGGCTCGTCGCTGCTTTGCCGGATCCAACATCCGTCGCTATCCGTCGCGATTGCTCGTCAGCAGTGAGCGAACGATGTTCACGACATCGGCCGAAGCGGCCTGCTGCTGGCTGCCGTCCCGTAAGCCCTTAATCTGCCAGGTGTCTGAAGCGAATTCATCTGTTCCCGCGATCAGAGCCACCTGAAAGCCCCTTCGATCGCCGTATTTCATCTGTTTTCCAATACCTTTGGCTTCCGGGTAGACCTCGGCACCAATTCCGGCCGCTCGCAGCTGCCGAGCCATCCGCATGTAATCGGCGGCTCGATCCCGTTCGAACATCGTGACCAGCACGGGGGCCGGAGTGCTGGCTTTCTGAGTCATGCCGAGTTCTTCCATGGCCGCCAGCATGCGATCAAGTCCCAGGCTGGCTCCAACTCCAGGCAGCTGCTGAGATGTGAACAGCTGAGCAAGATTGTCATAGCGACCTCCGGAACACACGCTGCCGATCTCAGGAAGGTCTCCCAGCAGCGTTTCGTAAATCGTGCCGGTGTAGTAATCCAGGCCTCGAGCAATCGAAACATCCAGACGCACCCGGTCTTCCGGAATCCCGCATGCATTCACCGCCGCAAACAGTTCGCGCAGATCAGCAACTCCGGTTTCGCCGGTCGGGGTACCCGTCAGCATATTTTCCAGAGCGTTCAGGACTTCCTGAGCAGTTCCTTTCAGTTCGGCCATGTCCATGACCCTGCCGGCCTGGTCGGCGGTAATCCCAACCTTCTCGACCATTTCGTCAATGACACTGGCGCGACCGATTTTGTCGAGCTTATCCAGGCACCTCAGAATTCCGACATGTTCCTGAAGATCATTCTTCTGAAGCAGACCGTTCAGAACCTTACGATTGTTGACTCGGACATTAAACCGCTCGATCCCGATCGCTTCGAACAGATCGTGAATGACCATCAGTGTTTCGATATCGGTGGCATTGCTGTCGCTGCCGATGGTGTCGAAATCGCACTGCATGAATTCGCGAAAGCGTCCGCGTGCCGGCCGCTCGCCTCGCCAGACCGGACCGATGTGATAACGCCGAAACGGAGTTCCCAGTTCCTGAATGTGCTGAGCGGCGAACCGAGCCAATGGAACCGTGAGATCAAACCGCATCGCTACGTCCCGGTCACCCTGGTCGGTGAACCGGAAGACCTGCTTGTCGGATTCTTCACCGCCTTTTCCCAGCAGCACTTCGGCATATTCCAGAGCCGGGGTGTCGATCGGAGCAAATCCGTAACTGCGGTAGACGGAACGAGCCGTGTCGATGAGGTGTTCGCGAGCCATCATCTGGTCGGGAAGGAAATCCCGAAACCCGCGAAGCGTCTGAGGTTTGATCTTTTTGTTCTGATCGCCGGACATGAGATGCGACACAAATGAAAAGCGAATGGTAACGACGCCGAACGGACACCGGCGCAGCGCGAATGGTGGCGACAATCAGCTCGTCAGAGAACCGAAAAACCGAAATCGTTTCAGAAAACTCAGAGAATGCTGAATCCGGCAGGCGACAGAACGTCGCGGATTTCCGGCGAGGAGAAGGTCAGGCCGCCAGGGTCTGCAATTCTTTTCAGACACCCGGGTTGGGATTGGCGGGCTTCACGACATCGTTCAGCGGTTCGCCCATGCCCAGTTTTTCCGGAGCCGCCTGATAATGTTCCAAAGCCTGAGGCAGCAGGTCCCGCAGAGCCGCGCTGCGGCGAGCATCTGACGGATGAGTTGACAGGAACTCCATCGGTGACGCGGATTCCTTCTGACCGGCAAACCGTTCCCAGAACTTTGGAGCTTCCGTCGGATCGTATCCGGCTTTGGCCATCAGCATCACGCCGATGTGATCAGCTTCAAGTTCATGTTTACGACTGTAGGGAAGGATGGCTCCGTATTCCGAACCGGCTCCGTAGGCTGCCAGCACAATGCTCTGTGTCTTCTCGGACTTGTCCCGCATCACGTACTGCAGTGCTTCCTTTGCCGTGTTCTGAACGGTCTGGTGAGACATGCGTTCGCCGCCGTGACGGGCAATGGCATGAGCAATCTCGTGCGACATCACCACGGCAAGTCCCGCTTCGTTCTGACACACGGGAAGAATGCCGGTGTAAACGGCGACTTTGCCACCGGGAAGACAGAATGCGTTCTGAGTCTCAGATTCAATGACGTTGAAGTCCCACTGAAAGTCGGGCCGGTTGGCAACGGCAGCAATCCGCTGACCAACACGCTTCACCATTTCCTGAGCCGACTGATTCGTGGACAGAGGTTCGTCTTTCAGAACCTGTTCATACGCAGTCAGGCCCATGGCGTTTTCCTTGTCTTCCGACATCACCAGCAACTGTTTCCGCTGTGTGACCGGAGCGGTGGTACACCCAATCGTAACCAGCGTCGCAACCACTGTCATCGTGGCCAGACCCGCTGCAAGAATCGCGCGATGTGTTGTTTGGGGATGAGAACCTTCCATGTTTCTGATCTCGCCGAAAGCCGCTGGGAACAGCGACGCAGACAGTCGTTGTCCGCATGTTGTGTTCGCCGTTCAGCTGCGAAAGGTAACGAAACACGTCCTTCCGCGGCAATGCTGGGCTTCCGTTCAACGAGGCCTGACAGTGCAGGAACGAGCCTCAGCCACCTGAAAACGGCAGGTTGGCACCGGATCACGCAGGAAACAGCCTGCCAGGACGCTGCATCCGGCAGTCTCTGCTGATTTGCGGCGATGAACGTTTCCGTCACTTTTCAGGCGGTCGTTTCAAACTGGGTAAGACGCACCGATGCTGCCGGGGGTAAGGATCGAACCGGGCATTTGCAGGCCCGGCTCGTGGCGACTGCTGACCATCAGGGTCGGGCTGTGACGATTTCACCGAACACACGGAATCCAACAGTCGCAACCGACATCCTGTTTGTACTGGTTGTTTCTCTTATTCAGTTTCTGAGATTCGAGTCTCGGGACATTTGTTGACAGGAAAAACCATGGGCATCAGTGGCCGCAACGACTGCCATCGCGTTTCTGCTGTTCGCCTCGGGATCAGTGATCTGACTCACGCTCAGTGGCTTCGGCAGAACCGACCAATTTTTCGAAATCGTCAGTACTGTCCGCCAGGAACTATTCTCCGCATCCGGCGCCACCTCAGTACTGTCCCCCGACAGATTCGCCCGTTCCATTCGAATCGAGTCCACATCTGGTGGTGCCCCAGCCGGATCCAAACATGTCGACGACTCCACCGAACGTGACACCATCGCCGCCCGACAGCACGACTCCGAACACCACGGATCCCAACGCCACGACGCCGACGCCCACTCCCGATCAGCCACAGACGCAGCAGCAGCAGCAGCAGCAGCCTGATCAGAACGTTCAGCAGCAGTTCAACGACCTGGCAAATCAGACTCAGGCTCCCAATATCAACGTCGACGTTGCACAGAGCACAGGCAATGCCGGTGCTCCCAACATGATCGGGGACTTTCTGGGTTTGTTCACCGGAACTGCAGCATCTCAGCAGTCCATTGCTGCCATTCCGACGACTTTCGGCGGATCACCGCTGAACGGGCTGTCATTCTCCAGCAGCGGCTCCAATACCATCGACCTGTTCCTGCCGAAGACATCTACACCGGAAACGATGAATCCCCTGGCCGAAATGTCACGCTTCAGCTGGCGGACCTGAATGGCGACGGCGTTTACGATCAGGTCGTCAACCCACTTCCGATGCTGATGCTCAGGCACTCAACAACTGGCTGGGACGAGGGTCCAGTTCCGGTTGAATGTCAGGCCGGTGCGTTTCGCATTCAGGATGCTCAGATTGTTGCTGATACGGGCAGCAGCGGCCCCCCGAGCTCCGGGACTGCTAACCTGACGATTCAGGGGAACGTTCTTCAGGGGGGATTCTCAGCGAATCAGAACGTGCAGCTGCCTCAGGCTGGTGTTCAGATTTCGCGATACAAAATCGGCGAACAGACAAGCCCCATTCCGCGAGATCGGTTCATCTTCAATACCAGCTGGTTTGATGGTGCTCGCGGCCCCGGACAGACTCAGAATGTCACACGGTTCGTTCCCGGTATGGAGTGGATGCTGGATGATTCGTCGTCGGTGGAAGTTCGTCTGCCCTTCGCATCCACCTTCGACAGCAATCAGCCCACAGACGCCAACGGTCAGCTGCTGGGAGCTTCCAACACTGAGTTCGGAAACGCTGTCGTCTCCTATAAGGAACTGCTCTACCAGAATCAGAACTTCGCCCTGTCAGCGGGTCTGGCTCTGCAGCTGCCGACGGCGGATGACTTTGTGATCCAGAACAGTCTGTTCCGAATTACTCGAAGTGCCGAATCTGTCAATCTGATGCCGTTCCTGGGAACGCTCTATACGAAGGATCGCTTCTTCCTGCAGACATTTACTCAGCTGTCCTTTGATACAAACGGCGAAACCGTGAAGGCTGAGAATGTTCGTGACGGCGGATCGGCGATTATTGGCCGACTCCAGGAAGCTCCACTGATCTTTGGTGACATTTCGACGGGCTACTGGTTCTATCAGAACAATCACTACTGCCGGCCAACTCAGCTCACCGGACTGGCCGGAATGCTTGAGCTGCACATGACCCAGACGCTCACAGATGTTGACTACATTGACACCCGCGCCCTCGACTACAACTTCCAGTTCGGTCAGCGAAACGGATCAATCGGTGTCGCGAACCTGACGGCAGGAACGACGATGGAGTTCGGAAAACAGTCGGTACTGACATTCGCCTGGGTCAGCCCGCTGACCAAAACAGACAAGCAGTTCAACGGCGAACTCCAGGTGCTCTTCAGCTACTACTTTGATAAGCTGGGCAGTGGTTTCCGCAGTCCTCGAACTGCGATGCGATAGGCATCACACCCGATCCAGCATGATCTTCCAGGGCTGCAGCAAAAACTGCAGCCTTTTTTTGTTGATGGGACCACTGCGAGGACGTAGAAACCGAGATCGGTCTGTCTGTGTCTCCTCAAAATTACCGAGCCTTCGTGCAGTTCCATTTCGTTAAGCACGAATTGGTTTCGCAACAGGGGCCCGCCCCGTTAATGATCTCCTCAGGTTCATGCGTTGTCGTTGTTCCAATCTTCTAACCATCGCGGTACTGCTGGCCCTGACGGCGACAGCAGATGCTCACCCCATGTCACATACAGACGCGTGGGTGAAGGTTGGCGACGGCATTCAGGTGCGGCTGAATCTGTTTCTTGACGATGTTGTCCGATATCAAACGGCGGGGCAGCCACTCCCGCAAACGGTGTCACCTTCAGATCTGAGGCGGATGATTGCGGGGCAATCTGAAACTCTGCTGACGCAACTGCAGATCTTCGACAGCGACGGGCGACGACTGACCGGCATCGTGACAAAAGAACCAACATGGGAAGATCAGCAGGGGGACGCTGACCTGGTGTCTGATGCGACGCTGAAACTGTCATGGAACATGGAATTTTCATTGGCAGGTGAAGTCAGTCGATTGTTCGTGCTGCAATCATTCACCGACAGCAATCTTCAGGCTCCGGGTGAACTGAGATTCCATCTTTCCCATCAGAAGACGGGACGACGGATCGATTCCGTTATTCCCCCCGGCATCATTCAGCAGATCCGTCTGCCGTCGTCCGTTGCGTCCGGAACATCCGCGGACCCCAACCTTGCGGTAGCAACCATCGCAGTCGGGCCCGGCGGCATCATTCACGAATTCACGGCTCCGTTGACTCAGCTCACGGCGGCATGGTCCGACCACCGGCAGGTTTTTGAACAGTTGCAGGCCGCATCAACAGAGACCGATTCCCTGAAACTTCCGGAAGCCACTGCCGACGCAGCGGTTCAGCAGCTTCAGTCCTGGTTTCTGAAGAACCTCCGCATGCTCGTGAACGAACAGGTCGTCGAACCGGATCGTGTTACGGTTACATTCCTGCCATCCGATCTCAGCGCTGCGGCGGAAGGGCGGCCGGATGGGGATTCGAATGAACCCGCACAGTTGGTTTCTCGAATTGGTGTGCAGTCGACCTACAGAATCAGGAACAGTGTGCGAAGGCTGCGAGTCGAGTACCTGGCCAACCCCGGACAACTTGCAGACCTGCAATTCGATTTTGTGTCGGCTCAGCAGCGGACTTCTGAACTGCTTCCCGCTGACGGATCGGCATCCGGGACATCGCCGGTTTTTGTGCTCAACTGGCAGCGTGATGCCGCTTCTTCCGGGCTGCCGGATTTTCAGGGCAGCGGTATTGGCATGGTGCCGTCGTCAGCGACCGACCCTGTTCGGCTGTTGGTGCGTCGGCCAACAATCATCGGCGTCACGCTGTCTATTCTGATTTGCGCTTTGACCGTCTCTGTTGTGGTCCGCCGGCGAGCTTCGCTCGGGGGACCGCTGCGGATATTCATTCTGGTGACAGGATTTCTGGCAGCCCTTGGATTCAGTCAGCTTCCTGATGTGCGACCGATTGCCGATTCGGCTGCGGTGAGTGAGACCTGTGAGTACCTTTTGAATTCCGTGTATCAGAATGTCGCCATGCTGGTTGATGACAATTCCGTTGATCGACTGCACCGACTGCTGCACGAGGATCTGGTGGAACAGACCTATCTGTCCATTCTGGAGTCACTGGCCCAGGCTCAGAGTTCCGACACGGATCCCGGGGGCCTGGTGGTGTCTGTGGGACCGGTGACGATTTTGAATGCAGGCGTTGATGAATCGTCCGTCCGAGCAGACCAGCTCGACTGCGAAATCACCTGGCAGGTTTCCGGAAATGTCCATCACTGGGGACATACTCACGTGAGAACGCTTCAGCTGAACGGCTCAGTCACGCTGTACCGGGATTCTGCAGGAAGCGAGGCAGCTGACGGAGCTCAGGAACGTCCGGTCTGGAAAATCCGGTCGCTCCGGTTCCGCGATTCGCGACTTCTGCCCGCTGATGCTGACGGTTCGCCGTCAAAGTCGACTTTTGACGATCAGGGCAGGGTTTCTGCTTGACGGTCCGAATTGGCTGACTCTAGGATAGCTGTGGGCAATGATGCTCTCAAACCAGTTATTCCGGTTGTAACGATCAGCAAATCAGAGCCGCAGCGAAATCGTCCAGAAAACAGGCGACGTTTCCGGAATCAGGTTCGCCACAAGCAGACCCCTTCCGGAAACCGATGCAATGTTGGAGCGGAGACGTCCCTGCGAAACAGGGCGGTTGGCAACGTGAGTCATTTTTCCGGAAATTCCGATTCGATCACCTGACAATGTTCGGGCACTCTGAGGAAAAGAAATGAGCACACTGGGTCGAGTCTGTCTGGTGCTGACGCTGCTGCTGATGGTGATCGCTGTTGCACCGATTCCCGCGCCTTATGGTGGCTGGGTTCCTCGACTTCTGGTCGTTCATAATCAGTGGGCAGAAAAACTGCGCGACGCCAAGAAGAAGGCCCAGGACGCCGTTCTGGCGGAACGCAATGCCACGATGGAACGCGACAAGGCTCTGACAGATCTCGAAAGCCAGATTCTGGGGTGGGATCGATACTGGAACGTTCCGGCTCGCGGTCAGGATACGGATGCCAATGCTCCCAGCATCGCCAAGCAGAATGGTCGACTGATTCTGAACAACATCGGTTCGAACCAGGGACTCGAGCAGCTGACCTATACCGATGACGCGGGGAATCAGCAGCTGGTCAATCCGATCGTGTTTGCCTTCTTCGGTGGTGCGGAAGGCTTCAACTACGTTGGGGAGTTTCGAGCTCTGAATATCACCGCCAGCCGAGCTGAACTGGAACCGGTGCATGGACTCAGCCAGCAGGAGTTTGCTCAGCTGGATGTGAATGCAGCATGGCGATTGAGAACAATGGTTCCGCCAGGAGAACGGACGTCCGTGGACGAACTGTATCGCCACGGACGCCAGACCGTGGAAATGATTCAGACGGTCGACGCCAATCTGGCTCGACAGGATGCTCTGTTGAAAGCAGCTCAGGCTGCTTTGGCAACTCGGGAAGCCGAACTCCTGGGTGACCCGTCTCGTGACCCGGTGCCCAATCGGCCCGAACTGCACGAAGGTCTGCTGAAGGTGACGGAACAGACCGAAGAGGAACGCAATCAGTTGCTGGTGGACGTCGACCGCCTGCGTCGAGCCATCAAAGTCGCCCACGCCGAACGCGAAGCCATGCGAAACCAGCTGAATCAGCTGATCGCCAAACTTCCCACTCCGTCCGCATCACAGTTCGCCAGCGCCAGAACAAAAGCGGGCCGCTGAGATCTGGCCGGACTACAGGAGTGACTCAAGCAGCAGACGGAGTTTTCTGAGTTCCAGAAGGCGTTCTTCGCCCTGCATGGTTTCAGGCAGCAGGTCGATGCACAGTGTTCTGTCGTAGCGTTCTTTCTGAAGCGCTGAAATGATCCGAGCGTAATCAATTTCGCCCAGCCCTGCCGGCACCTGAAGTTCAGACAGCGACGTATCTCGCAGGTGAACATGAGTCACTGCAGGGTAAACGACGGCAAAGCTGACGGCACCTTTGGGAGTGCAGATGTAGTAGCTGGGATCCAGGGTGATTCCCAGCCCCTTGACTGACTGACACAGTTCGATCGCCGTGTGAGGATCTTCAGTCAGCAGGCCGGATCGAGTCAGCACGGACAGGCGAATGCCTTCTTCAATGCACAGATGGTTTCGCTCTTTCAGTCGGTCGATTTCAGAATTGAACGGTGTCCCCAGCGGAGATGCTTCAATTGTGATCTGAGCGACGCGAAGCTGCTTTGCAAAGTTGACGATATGGCGAAACTGGTCCAGTGTCACTTCCTGTTCCAGAAAGATGGCAACCGGAGTCAGGCGACTGGATTCCCGGAAGGCCGCAATGATGCTGTCGGCGTCTGAAACGATGTCCGCGACTGTCAGCTGCCTGTGACGGTCGCTGATCCACAGTTCGGCTTTATCAAATCCCATGTCCTGCAGCTGACCACAGGCGACTGCGAATGGCAGGTCCCACAGACTGCGCGTCGATCCGGCGACTTGCACTGGACTACACTCCCTTAAACTGACGGCTGAGCCGCATTCATACCCGAGCGGCAGGTCGGAAAACTCCGATGCGCTCAACAAGACACTGAAAACCCTGAGTGGGCGGAACCCACCGGCGTGCGCGAACTGCGCTGCGCCCTTGTCAGGCAGACCGTCCTGGCATGTCAAATTGAGACAACTTCCTGGGAAATCGGGACTTGCGCTCCGAATCGGCAGGTGGAAACACGGTCTGTTTCTGACAGGACTGTATTTGTGGAACCGAAATTCCGCAAGACCGCTCAAACTTCCTGTTTCAACATCTGGGGGAATTGTAAGGATTTTGCATGTTTCGAGGGTTCAGCTGCCGATAACGATATTGACACTGGCTTTCCGGCGGGGAGAAGTCGGTGATTGATGCAACGTCCTGGGAACAGGCTCAGGGATCACGGAGATTTCGAACATGTTGATGCGAACAAGCTTACTGCTGCTTTCGGGGGCGATTGGACTGTCTCTGGTCGGCTGCTCAGCCACGTCGCCGACACTGCGTGGCCAGAGCCCCTGTGGAGAAGGCAGCAGCTGGAACACCGCTGGACGAGGTCATTCTCATGGCCCGGGGCATGAATGCCCCATGTGCGACAGCGGGTTTTCCGGTGCCGGAATGCCGATGGATGCCTACGAATGCGAAGTCGGCGGACATGGCGGCCGTCGGATGACGCGTCGAGCTCAACGAAATGCCTGTCAGCACTGTTCGGGCGTCGGCTGTGATCAATGCATCAATCTGCCGTGTCATCCGGTGCACAGAAACTTTCACACCTACAGCGTTCCGCGCGGATTGTCTTATCCGGAACAGGATGCGGCGGCAGCGATGGTTCAGTATCCGTATTACACGTTCCGAGGTCCGACGGACTTCTTCATGCAGTAATCACCGCGGCAGCTTCTTCAACTGCTGTTCAACGTTCCGGCCGTGCAGAAAGTCAATCAGCTTTCTGCACGGCTTTTTCACGCGCTGACGGTGAAGTGCGGTGAGAGTTTTCAGTAAGATCTGCGTTGCTGTGACGGCGTAGCGTTTCCGGTGGGGGGAGTGAATGATGACGAAGCCGCTGACGGGTTTGATGCTGATCATGCTGGGAAGTGCAGACCTGGCGATGGGGCATGACGGCAGCGATGTGCTGCTGAATCTGCTGGCGGTGATTTCCGCAGACAACGACGTTCGCGTTACTGAAGCCGATGGGTTTCGCTTCATTGAAGCCAACGGACTTCCGGATCATCCCACGGGCGATTTTCCGAACAGACACAATCCGAATCGAATTTCAGAACAGCGGTACCGATTTCGAATGCCGCTGAAGCCGGTGATCGCAGAACAACCGACGCCCGTGCGAATGCATCCGTTCGGCGTGGCTTTGAACGGAATCCCATTCGACCCGGGTGCTGCGGAATTCTGGCGACGTGATCCGAATTCCGGCTGGCAGTATGAAGCGATGTCAGGGGCCATTGATCTGGGGCTGGACGACAGTCATGCACACGTTCAGCCCAACGGAGCCTACCACTATCACGGCATTCCCGTGCGGCTGGTCCTGAAACTGGCGGAAGCAGATTCAATGACGCTGGTAGGTTACGGCGGCGATGGGTTTCCTGTTTACGCTGTTTTGGGTTACCGAACTCCCGGGGATCGCGACAGCGGGCTGGTCAAGCTGAAGTCGGGATACCAGCTGAAGTCCGGACGAAGAGCGGAAGGCAATGACGGCCCCGGCGGCCCTTATGACGGAACCTTCGTGCAGGACTACGAATTCGTGCCTGACAGCGGTGATCTGGACGAATGCAACGGTCGATTCGGGGTGACTCCGGAATATCCCGACGGCACGTACTACTATGTTCTGACGGATACCTTCCCGTTCATTCCTCGAATGCTGAAGGGCACACTGGATGCCAGTTTCCGCCGCGGCCCGCCGGAACGGGGACAAGGTCGTCCGGGTTCGCCTCCAGGACCGCGTCGGTAGCCCCCGCCGCCCGCAGTTTTCGTCAGGGGATTGCGGGCGATTCTGTCGGTGATTCGCCACCGCAATTTCGACCACTGATCAATCATCCGAAACGACCAATTCTGTCCTTGTTCGCCGCTTTGGCTGCGAATTCGTTTGAGGCTGAAAGATTTCCGACATGCATCCGGTTTTGAATCGAAATCTGTATCTGGTGAAGGAACACGTCGGCCTGTTCAAAGCCGCCAGCAACTTTGATGTGTTCGATCCCGAAACGGGAGAAGAGATCATCCATTGTCGCGAAGAGAGAATCGGCTTCATCACAAAGATGCTGCGGTTTTCCGAGTACAAGACAATGACGCCGTTTCATATCGATCTGACGACGCCGTCAGGAGAGCCGATTCTGAGTGTCCGTCGAGGCGTTTCGCTGTTTCTTTCCACTGTCGATGTCCTGGACGAAGACGATCAGCGAATCGGCGGCTTCAAACAGAAAATGTTCTCGCTGGGTGGGGCCTTCAATGTGCTGAGCGACGATGGGCGCCAATTGTGTACTCTGAAGGGCAAGTGGACCGGCTGGGAATTTCGTTTTGTCTCCGGAACCACGGAACTGGCCAGCGTCACGAAGAAGTGGGCCGGACTGGGGCGGGAAATGTTCACCTCCGCCGACAACTACGTCCTGCAGATTTCAGATGCAGTGCCCCCCGATAATCCCATCCGACAGCTCATCATGGCAGCCGTGATCTGCATCGACATGGTGCTGAAAGAAAAATAGCTCTGATGCCTTCAGCCTTCCGGTACCGACACCGCACAGTCCGTGACTCGGAAGTCGAACTGATCTGGCTGCGGACAGGGTGATGGAAATACAGTCCGTTGGTGACAGTCGTCAGAGCAGACCAAAGGATTGTGGGCCATGGATGGAGTCTTTCGGTACGGAAAAGGAATCGCCGCTTCGCTGATCCTTTCGGCGGTTGCCTTTGCATTCCGGTATGGCGAACACTGGCTGTTTCCGTCAGTCGAACAGACTCATCCATCAGCGGCCGTCGTGTGGCTGAACGATTCCGGCCATGATACCGCTGCCCGGTCGCCGCAGCGGAATGACGCCGGCGGAATTCCACAATGGCGAGTTGCGGTGGTGACCAATCGCGCGATCGACGATGCAGTCGCTGTGCATGATCCCGTGACTTCGGCGAATACCTTGCCTCCCACGTCGCGAACACTGGCTCAGCAGGCATCTGATCTGTTCTACTCCATGCCCGAAACGGCATATGGCTCGGCCATCGTCACCGTTCCGAAGAATCGACGGCGGGGCAGCTGTGAGATCAGCGACGAACACATCAACAGCGTTTCCGTGGGGCGTCTGGAATTGACGGATGCGAAGGATTTCCTCACGAACCTGACGTTGCAACAGGCGAATTCTGAGACTCAGGATGTTCTGGTCTTTGTACATGGCTTCAATGTGCAGCTGGATGAGGCCATCGCCCGAGCCGCTCAGGTGGCCGAAGATCTGCCGCTGCACGGAATCGTCATTGCGTTCAGCTGGCAGTCCAAAGCTCGAACAGAAGCCTATCTGTCGGACGAACGGCAGGCTGAGCGATACTTCTGGAGTCTGGCAGACCTGCTGTTTCAGCTGCGAAGTGCTTTCCCCGAAGACACGCGACTGCACCTGCTGGCTCACAGCATGGGAAACCGAGTCGCGCTGCGAGCTTTGAATGCGCTGGCCGGAACGATCGATCCGACAGGACGCGAGACGGATCTGTTCGCGCGAGCTCGGCTTGAATCGGGGCGATCTGCGTTTTCTCCGGCCGCGTCAGGATTGCGGTCCGGTGTACTGGACGGGCAGGAGGAGATGCAGGATCGATTTCCGGAGTGGGGAGCATGGTCGATCGGGCGACTGCGGAAACCGGCACTTGCCAGTCTGGTGATGGCTGCGCCCGACGTGGACACAGCGGAATACCAGACATTTGTCGGAAACATCCGGCATCTCTGCGGTCAAATGGTGCTGTATGCTTCCGATTCCGATTACGCTCTGGAAACTTCGCGCCGCGTTCATGAAGGTGGATATCGAGCCGGAGATTCGAGAGCTCGCCTCAGCGTGCCGGGACTTCAGATTGTGCGGGTTTCCGGAGTCAGCTCAGCAGATCCGCTGGGGCATTCGTACTATGGCAGCCATCCTGAGGTCCTGGATCAGCTGGCCGTTCTGTTTCGAGCTCCCATTGATCTGAACCGGCCGATTTCAGAAGTTGCGGCAAGTCAGCAGCGCGGGCTCAGATGATTTTCAGTTCGCGTCCGACTTCGGTGAATGCAGATACTGCTCGCTGCAGGTCTTCTCGGGTATGTGCCGCGGACATCTGAGTTCGGATGCGTGCTTCGCCTCGGGGAACAACAGGAAACGAGAACCCGACTGCGTAGATTCCGCGTGTCAGCAGAGCGTCTGACATCGCGGATGCCAGCGAAGCGTCGCCGATCATCACCGGAACAATTGGGTGTTCTCCGGGCAGAATTCGGAATCCGGCTGCCGTCATGGCCTGTCGAAACCAGACGGTGTTGTCCATCAGCTGCTGCCGCAGGTGACCGGACTGCTGCAGGAGTTCCAGTGTTTTGAGCGTGGCGCCGACAATCGGAGGGGCCAGGGAATTCGAAAACAGGTACGGCCGGGATCGCTGCCGCAGCAGGTCGACGATCGGCTGCCGAGCTGCCGTGTATCCTCCGCTGGCTCCACCCAGTGCCTTGCCCAGCGTTCCGGTGATGATATCGATGCGACGAATGCAGTCGAAGTGTTCGTGAGTTCCCCGGCCGTTCGTTCCCATGAAGCCGACAGCATGGGAATCGTCCACCATGATCGATGCGTTATAACGATCGGCCAGTTCGCAGATGTCCGGCAGGTTCGCCAGGTATCCGTCCATGGAGAAGACACCATCGGTTGCAATCAGACGGTGGCGAGCCGACCTGGCGGCGATCAGCTGCTGTTCCAGATCGGCCATGTCGTTGTTGCGATAGCGATATCGCTGAGCTTTACAGAGACGAATGCCGTCGATGATGCTGGCGTGATTCAACTGGTCGGAAATAATCGCGTCCTCGGCGGTCAGCAGCGTTTCAAACAGACCGCCGTTGGCGTCGAAACATGAGCTGTACAGAATTGTGTCATCCGTCCCAAGAAACTGACTGAGCTGCGTTTCCAGCTGACGATGAATGGTTTGAGTTCCGCAGATGAAGCGAACCGACGCCATGCCGTAGCCCCAGCGGTCGAGGGCATCCCGGGCCGCGGCGATGATTTCCGGGTGATCTGCCAGCCCCAGATAGTTATTGGCACACAGATTCAGGACGCTGGCACCGTTCTGCAGGCGAATTTCGGCCGCCTGAGGCGAATCAATTGGGCGTTCCGATTTGAACAGACCCTGTTCGCGAATCTCGGCCAGCTGACCGTTGAGATAATCCAGCATCGCACACCACGCTTCGGACTCTGAGAATAATGATCAGCGGGAAAGCAGTCATGAAACCCGCGGTTGGCCGCGACAGCCCGCAATCTCAGATGGCTTCTAATGGATTGATGCTGACAGGACAAGCACTCATCATCATCACTGCGGGGACCCGCAGGTTCACTGAAGCCAGCGGAAAAAGCCCGGCAGGGGATGCCGGCCGGGCTTTCGTGACGAACACTAAGAATTGTCTGCACTGTGTGCTCGAATGCCAGCCTATTCAGGCAGCAGAGCTGATCGCAGGGAACAGCGAGGCTTGGCGTTGCCTTCTTCGACCAGAATTCGGTTGAGTTCCGAACGGATGTGGCGAAGTGAAGCCGGATACTGCAGAACATGAGCTGACAGCGGGTCGTTGCTGAGCAGCTTGATCTGAGATTCGGTCAGCAGTGCAAGGATCGGAGCATCAACCATGTCGTTGATATCATCCACAAGCGTGATGATCTCTTCCGGGTTCATGCCGGACCCCGACAGCAGGACCGCTGCGGGCTTCATTTCCAGAACCACGTTCACAGCGTTGTCGGCTGAGATAGCGGCTCGACAGGGGATATCGTGTCGACGGAGATAAGTTCGGAATGTGTTGCGTTCCGGAGCATGGACGGCCACCAGAAGCACTTCTGTCTCCGGAGCCAGCACGGAATCCTCGACGCGAACGTCGAGCTTCTGCGACGGAGCTCCGGTGAGTGAGTTGGCGGATTTGGGTTTGAGACGTTCCATGCGCGACGCAGCCAGTTCATGTCGTGCCGAGTGTTCAGAAGGTTCTTTCATGGCAGCTCCAGTGTTCGAATGATCAGTTTCAGCAGATTGTGACAGGGAGGACTGAGGTGTGTCCCAGGAATCTTCGGATTGTCGGATATCAGCACTGTCATCCTCATGATGAGTGGCGGAATCCAGCAAACCTTCCGGCAGCGCCGGATAGACGATCATCTCAGGAGCGGGCTCTCCCTTGATCATGTCATCATCATCCGTGACAAATGATTCCCGCACCGACACAGGTTCTTCGCTGCCGCTGGAATCACTTCCTTCTGACCCCGCGCCCAGCACGGTGTCGTCTCCGGTCTGAACATCACTTTCCTCTTCAGAAAGTTCGTTCAGGCTGTCATCTCGTCGCCGGGACAGGCGATTGATAACGCGAACTCGAAACCCTTCCGCAGGCCGACCATCCTCAGACGCAGTCAGCGGTCCTTCCGGAATCGAATTCAGTGTGTCTTCTTCTTCAAATTCGGGCTCGTCGCCAGCTGCTTCCAGTGGATCCACAGCCGAGGCAGTGGCTTCCTGCTGAATCAGCTGTTGCTGATAAGCCTCCCACTCGTCCCGACTGAGTTCCGTGTCGGAAAGCGTGGTTTCCTGAACTTCTGCAAACTGCAGATCGTCTGTGTTCTTCAGAGAGGACAGGCCCAGCCAACGCTGAATACTTTTCGGCCCCGTCGTCTTCGAGGACTGATCTGCCGCCTGTGCTTCCTCAACAAACGGTTCGGACGGTCCCCATGGATCTGCGGCCGGCTCGGTCTCCGAAACGTCCTGCTGACCATCCTCAGGAACGGCAGCGAGTTCCGGTTCGTCCTGTGCCGCCCCCAGAATGGCTCGGCGACGACGGCGACCTCGTTCCATTGTCTCCCTCCGGTTTGTTCAAAAAAAAACCGGCCCGGCCATCTGGCCGCACCGGTGATTATTCTTCTGCGACCGCTGTGCGAACGCAATAAAAAACAAAGTTCACCGCAGACGAATCGTTTCGAATTCGGACACGCTCATGCCGATTCTAACGATGCGCAACCGCAGTCACCTTTTCCAGATCCTGCTCGTCAACACGCAGCACAACTGACCGACCTGCGACCAGAAGCTGAGTGTGATCGGCAGCGACCGTCCGGCCGTTGCGAGAGAACTGCAGACGAATCGGATACCGGTAGGTGCGGTCCGGATCGTTTAGAGGAATCCGATACTGTCGAACAGTGCCGGCAGCCTTCATCTTCTGGCCGGCCAGGTAAACGCTGGCGTCTTCCGGAACATGAATGGTCAGAATGGCATGATCGGGAACCTGAGCCACAAAGGTGCGAACCTTCGGGTAGTTCGACGACGTGTAGATTTCCGGAATGACGTTGTCCGGATTGGTGTCCTTCTGGCGAGTCGCAGCGGCATTGTCTGCAGCAGGAGTCTTCACCGGAGCGGGGCTGCGGCTAATCGGAGCTGCAGAAACGGGCTGAGTCTCCACGGGAGCAGATGGGCTGAGTGCAGCGGGACCAGCGACAACCGGAGTCTCCGGCTGGGGCGTCTTTCGAGCATCAGCCACAGGAGCTTTGGTTTCCGGAGTTGCCTGAACTGCTGCAACCGGAGCCGTCGGCTGGGTAACCGGTGTCGAAACCACAGGTTGCTGTACAACCGGAACCTGAACGACGGGCGTCTGAATCACAGGTTGCTGCACGATTGGTTTCTGAACAACAACCGACTGAACCACTGGCTGCCGGATGACCGGAGCCTGGACAACCGGAGCGGAATAGGTGCGGACAACGGGTGCTGAAGACACCACGACCGGCTGAGCTGAATAGTGGACAACCGGAGCACTGTGGACGACATGATTCACGACCGGCATGCTGGCCGTGTATCCGCCGACGTGGTAGCTGGGTCCGCCATAACTGCCTGAGTACGTCGTACCGCTGGACGAACTGACATAGCTCACGTGACTGACATGATTCACCACGTAGCTGTGAGTATACGATCCGCTGGAATACGAACCGGAGCTGCCACTGGAACCGTACGATCCATAGGACGATCCGGACGAACCTGAGGATCCGTATCGGCCCCGAAGACCGACTGACTCGGTAGGAACCCGGCCACCCGATGAACCATAGGAACCATATGATCCACTGGACCCGCTGGAGCCACTGGACCATGAGCCGGAAGACCCACTTGAGCCACGCGAACCGTAAGAGCCGCGCGCCCAACGGCCGGCCTCCGACTGCGATGTGGCCAGCATCGTCAGCAACAGAGTGCCAACGACAAAACTCACTCGTTTCATAAAACCCATCCCGCGTTGAAGTCGTCAGAAGAAAAAATTCAGCACGGGGCGTCCTAGCCCTGAGAATTCGCACAATGACCGAAAACAGCAGGTCAGTCAATATGGGTATTCTGGGTTGCCGTGGAAAAATCGGATTTTCTGTCCCTCCGGTGCCGCTGGGCATTTTCTACCCAGGTTGGCGCCCTGGACCCGTCCCCGGATGCAGGTCAGGTTTTGTTGGTGATCACCGCAAGCGCGGCGGACAGCTGCAAAAACCCGCCTCCGGCAGTGCCGCCGGGTCTGCGTTTCGGTGGGGATGGAAATTCCGAATGGTCCGACTCAACAAGTTGTACCGGCTCTGACGATTATTCCTGAACAGCAGACTCGGTCGGGGGGCTCGACGTCTGCCAGGTGACGCTGACATCATGTCCGGTGGCGCCTGATCCTTTCAGAAGTTCGTGACCAACCGCGTTCAACTGTGCCCCCGGAGCTGACATTCGGGGGGAAGCGTGAAAAGCAGGCAACTCACTCGGTCTGACGGACTGCAGACGGTCTTGCTGACAGCCATCGCATCGACCGGCTTCTACATCGCGGCGCCCCAATTGCCAGGTGTCGGAGATTTTGTTCAGCGTTACTTCTGCAGCCATCCTCTGGAACGCATCAGCACGGTGATGTTCTTCGGTGGGCTCTCAGTACTGCTCATAAAGTTTCTGCGTCTGAGTTCTGAACGCAGTGTTCTGCGTGAATTCAGTGACGCCGACCTGAACGCACGAATCGAAGCAGCGTCGGATGATGAGCGTCAGCAGATTCTCGTCGGTGTCCTTGACCAGCAGCCACGCAGACTGCAGACGACGCTGCTGTTTCGACGAATCGACGACAGCCTGCACTATCTGATGTGTTCTCGCCGCGGAGGGCTGGAAGAGCATCTGCGTTATCTGGCCGAACTGGCCGGCGAACAGCTGCACCAGACTTATGCCACCGTGCGTACCATCACATGGGCCATTCCGATTCTGGGATTTCTCGGCACTGTGATCGGGATCACCATGGCCATTGCCAATGTGACTCCGGATCAGCTGGATACGTCTCTGGGTGAAGTCACCGGAGGACTGTCTGTCGCCTTCGACACGACAGCTCTGGCGCTGGGGATGTCCATCGTGCTGGTGTTCTCATCCTTTTTTGTGGAACGATCTGAGCAGAAGATTCTGCACCGAGTTGAAAAATTCGGGATGGAATCGCTGCTGCCATGGCTGAACAGTTCTCCCGCAGGCGAATCTTCTTCCGGCCAGTCGAGCGCCGCATCAGTGGGATTGTCCGCGGAGCAGATCCGACAACAGTCTGCCCTGTGGACTCAGCAACTGGACGAAATGCGAAGTGCGTGGATGGACACGATGCGGCTGCATGTTCAGCAACTGGCTCAGGTACTGGATTCGGAAGTCCAGCAGACTCTGCGACTTCACCGTGGTGCCGCCGAAGATGCCAGAAACTCGTACACCGAGGCACTGCAGGCGTCGTCCGCGGCCATCGTCGACAGAACTCAGCACGTGCTGCAGGTCTTCGAAGACCGCATCGCTGCATGGCAGGAGGCTCTGCTGGTCAGTTCACAGAACAGCGCTCAGCAAAGCGAAGCGCTGCATGAACTGGGGGCTGCGTTCCTGAGGATGAATGAAGTTGAAGACCGTCTGGCCACGTCACAGCATCTGCTGGCAGAGAACCTGCAGGCTCTGCAGGTGGCCGAAACCATGGAACGAACGGCTAACAGTCTGACTGCGGCCGTTCACGTTCTGACCGCTCGCACCACAGTCCGCGCAGCGGCCTGACAGTCTGTTGGGTGTTGGCTCTTGAAAGATGTCGGGGCATCGGGACCAGGCTTTTCCTGAAGCTCCACAGACAGGAATGTCTATGCCACCGAACACGGATCGACGGAGCTTTGCTCACGCAAAGCCAACAGGAAATATCAGTAGTTTTTCAATGACTTTTTGAAGCGACGTTGTCGCGGTTCCGAGCGTCAGCTCGATTCGAATGTGAGCTCGGCTCACATGGGGAAGTTCAGCATGGTACGGCGACGCTCGAACACATCGATTTCGCTGTTTCCCTTTCTGGCAGTTCTTGTCTGCACGATGGGAGCGCTGATTCTGCTGCTTCTGGTCACAACTCGCCGCATGCGCCCGGATGCGGACCGCCTTGAAGGTCCGGTTGCCGACGAACTGGTACAGATTGCAAGTGCCGACGGTCCGCCACTGTTCAACGAAATCATTGTCAACGCCCGGCCGGATCTGTTTGTCATCACTCCGGAAGAGACTCGGCAGGCAGCAGTGACGCGTTCCGGTCAGGACACCGAAATCTCTCTGAAGGACCCGGTCTCCGTATACGCTCCACTGAGCGACGATGCGCAGGTCCTGGCATCACCCGACGAGCAGGCGGATTTACTGCAGCGGCTCCGGAAACAGCTGGATGCTGAATTCGAACGGCACAAAGCTTTGGTCCAGAAAATCAGCCGCGCTCGTCTGGCGCTGAAGAAATCCGCTTCAGATCGAATCGGACATCAGCAGCCGCTGATTGAGCTGGCAGATCTGCGACAGCAGGAATCCGAGCTTTCGGCGAAGCTGGAGTTGAAGACCAGTCAGCTGGAACAGCTGAAGAGCGAACTGGAAAGAACGTCACGAGAGACGGAACAGGGAGAACTGATTCTCAGTCAGCGAAAGTCGGCACTGATTCAGCTGCGGGACCTGGTTCGGGATTCGTCCGAGGACCTCGCCGGAGGCACGGAACAGACCGTGATCGAATTCAGCAATTCGACAGGGACGCGACGTTCGCCGATTATCGTGGATGTGACGGCAGGTGGTTACGAGTTTCTGCCGGCGGGGGCCCGAGTCACCACGTCTGACATGGAAGGCTTTCCGGCGAACGATAACCCGCTGCTGGCGGGAACTCTGGCTATTCATGAAAACCGAGTCGGCCAGACCGGAGGAATTAAGCCGTACGTTCTGTTGTTGATCCGGCCGGATGGCAGTCTGAATTTTTATGCGGCTCAGCGAGTACTCAAGGATGCCGGCATTCACTTCGGCTACGAACTTCTCGAACAGAACCATCAGATTGCCGGCGGTCGGCGTGATCCCTCGGAATCCGCGGCCGTGCGTGATGCTGTCCTTGCGGCGCTGGAACGGCGTCAGACACTTTACAGCGGCATCGCTGCCCGAATTGCTCAGCTGCGTGAACAGGAACAACAGCGGCAAAGTGATCCTGTCGACGATCAACGCGTGATAATGACTCCTGATGGCCGTCTGCTGAAATCTTCAGAAACACTTCCCGATGCCGATGGCTTCAATGACGCGCCGGACGGTCGATTCTACGCCGGTGGATACGCTCCCCCGAAGCAGGTCGAGACGTGGACTCCGGTTCCGCGGGCATCCGCCGAGCCTGCTCCGACTTCCGGACTCCCGTCGTCTCTGAATGAACCGGCCATCGATTCCGCATTCGCAGGAGGCAATTCGGCCGATCACAATGAAGCTGATTCGCTGCTGGCGAAACTGTTCGGCAGCGCAGACCCCGGTGGCGTTGAAGCTGCCGAATCCCTGAAATCAGCAGCCAGCGCAGCGGAATCGGACACCACACAACCGCCTCCTGCGGACGCCCTGGCCGATGTTCGAGAACTGTATGCTCGTCCGGGAATGCTCGCCGGAAACATGGGAGCAGGCTCGGTCCGGACGCCCGCACCGCCGGGAGGTTCCTCGACAGCGCCGTCCAAAACCGCTGACGCCAACCCGTTTGCTGAGCTCGCTGACGTCAACAGCGAGCCGGATGGAAATTCTCAATTGCCGGCCGACTGGCCATCGTCACCCGCCGCGGACAATGTGATGGCAACCCGCACAGTCGGTCCGGCAGAGAATTCTCCCGAATCCTTATCCGATGCTCAGATTGCAGGCAACACGTCGTCGTCTAACGAACCCGGCTTCCTCGGAAGTCAGCTCGATCAGACTGTTGTTCCTGAGAATCAATCCGGCAGCGGTCCCAGCTTCAGTGCATTCGGTGAGACTCAGGCGAGTCCGTTTTCCGGTCAGACTTCCGACACGGAGACGTTTCTGCAGAAGTTCATGCAGCAGGTCGAAGACCAGAAACCGTCGACTCGTCCGGATCCCATGCTGGTGAGCCTGATGAATGCCGGTTTTCTACGAGCAGGACAGCAGGCACCTGTGACTGAAGCAACTCCTTCAGAAAGCACGACTCTGTCAACTGCAGCTGACAAGTCGGGCGAGCAGACCAGTCTGTCAGACGCGGCGCCCGCGAAGACAGCGGATGCGCCCGGTTCCGCCACTGAAAATCCATTTGCTGTGATGGCGGCCAATGAACAGGCGGCCGTCGAAGCGTGGTCCGAAGCGGCAACGCAGGACGCAGGTAATCCTTCGACGTTCCCGGTTTTTGATCAGCCTGAAGCCGATGATCGTTCCGCTGGTCAGGCAGGCGACGCTATCGTCAGTTCGGGATCACCGTCGGATACTCAGACGTCTTCGAACGAAGTAACTTCCAAACCAGCGGCATCTGCAACTCCGGATCGTGTCTACTATGTCATCAAGATCTATGTGCAGAAAAACCAGATCACGATTGGTGATTTTGAAGCTGTGGAAACCGACGGCTGGAGTCAGCAGGAACTGGTCGCTTTGACTCTGCAGGCGGTTTCAGCAACGATGGAAAACGTCTGGGCGACGATTCGCAAAGATGCTGTTCCGGCTGTCAGGTTCCTGAATGAACCGGGGGCGGAAGACATTCAAGAGATGCTGACGAAGGAACTGGCAAAGTCCGACGTGCCGACTCGGGGAATTCAGCAGCGAGGCCCGGCACTCAGCGTTGATGACTTCTTCAGTCCGTCACTGCCGCCGTGCGGTCAGGCGGTGACACCTTCGCCGACATCAGGTGGAACAGGGACTCGTCCTGATCCGGCCGAACCGGTTGAGGTTCCCGTCGTTCCGCGAAGTCAGCGGAGTTCATCCATATGAGCCGCCGAGTCCAGTCGGAAGGGGCCGACTTCGGATCAGATTCCTTTCTCGACATCATTGCCAACATTGTCGGGATTCTGATCATCCTGATCGTTGTTGCGGGGGCTCGAGTCGCTCGGCAGGGAAGCCTGCCGGTTGCGACGACAGCACTCGCTGCGGATGTTGCTGAGCCTGATGCAGGGGACGAGCCGGCATCAGCGGAAGATCGCAGAATTCTGGCCGAACTGGCTCAGCAGATTCAGTCCCTGACACTTGACCTGGAACAGGCTCGTGCAACCACGGTCAGTTCCGAAGCCGAACTGTCCGATCTGCTTCGGCAACAGGAAACCGCTCTTCAGCAGGACCAGCTGCAGACCGCTCGCACCGCCAGTCTCGATTCAGAAACTGACCGGCTGACTCAGACAGTGTTCCAGCTGCAGACTCAGCTGCTGACCGCCGACGAGCAGGCTCATGCCTACCGGACGACACTGGCGTCACTCAGTCAGCGTCAGCATGACGTCACGGACGCGCTGAAGCTGGTTGCCGGAGAAACTCAGCAGCTGCGTGAAGTTCTGGAAGACAATCAGAAGCAGCAGGAATCCACGGCGGACCGACTGCAGCATCGGCTGTCGCCGGTCAGCGAATCGGTTGTTGAGAATGAGCTGCACTTCCGACTGTGTGACGGCCGAATTGCTCACATTCCGCTGGATGCTCTGCTGGAGCGGCTCAAGGACCAGGTGTCAGCTCGTCGCGACATGGTGCTGAAGTTTCATCGCTATCAGGGCGCTGTGGGCCCTGTTGGTGGCTTTCACATGAAGTACACCGTCGAACGCCGATCATTGTCCGGTCTGGAAGCCGTGCGAATGGGGCAGACCGGATGGCATATCAGTGTCAGCCGCTGGGTCATCGAACCCGGTCAGACTCTGCAGGCGGAAACCGTGGACGAGGCTCTGAAGCTGGGCAGCCGATTCCGACAGGTTCTGGAAGCCGTGCCGACCGACACGACGATCACAATCTGGATTTATCCCAACGATTTCAAAGACTTCCATCGCCTGCGCGAACTGGCTCATGGGCTTAACCTACGAGTCGCAGCCCGCCCGCTTCCCGAAGGCGTTGCCATCTCCGGTTCACCCAGCGGCAGCCAGTCGACATCACAGTAAATGTGAACTGATGCCGCTGATCGTCAGGCTTCCCGGCATCAGAACTGGATATCGGCTCAGGCAATGATGGGGAACTCAGAAGCGGAAGCCGTGGGACTCGAACCCACAAACGAGTCGTGCTCGCCACCTGTTTTCAAGACAGGGCCCTCATCCGGCCGGATGACTTCCGATTGAGTCCAGAGTCCGGTAGTGGCTGACGGGTCTCCTGCGGATCCCGAACTCAGATCAACCGGCCCCTTGTCTCTTCGCACTTCGCTCTTCGCTCTCTCAGCTGCGGGGGCAGGAATCGAACCTGCGAACTCGTGATTCAAAGTCACGGATTTCGTAACAGCAGAAACTACCCCGCACGAGACGATGTTGGGCTGTCTCGAAAACAGTGTTCCCGACTGCATTGACGATGACGCCGGACAACGTGCCCGCGGAGGTTCCGGGGAGTTTTCGACACTTCTTCCATGACCGCAGGATTCAGGTTACATCTGCGGCGTTATGAAAAGCGACCGAAGACCATGATGGTGATGTCGTCGTTCTGAGCTCGGCCGTTGGCGTGCTTTCTGACGTCTGCGAGCAGGTCGGTACCCAGCTGAGCCGGGTCGGCGGCTCCGTTCTTCACGAACTCGATCACCCGATCTTTCCCATACAGTTTGCTGGAAGGGTCCATCGCTTCGTCAACGCCGTCTGTGATCAGAGTGTAGATGTCGCCAGGTTCGATCTGACGCTGGACCACGTCGTACGGATATCCGTCCATGATGCCGATCGGAATTCCGATGATGTCATCGGTGAACTCCTCGATACTGCCGTCCTTGCGGCGAATGATCGGCGACATATGCCCGGCGTTGGCCAGAGTGATTACATTGGTCTTCAGGTCGATTACGCCCAGGATGTAGGTCACAAAGCGGCCTTCGACCATGTTGTGACACATGTGGCTGTTGATTCGCTGAATCGCGACGGAAACATCATCCGTGAAGCTCATCGTATTCTGCACAACGCTGGACATTCTTGACATGATCAGCGCTCCGGGAACACCTTTGCCGGCCACATCACCGAACGAAATACAGACCTTTTCTTCGCCGACCATGAAGCAGTCGAAGTAGTCTCCGCCCACGGCCTGAGCCGCATCGTAGGAAGCAAAAAACTGATAGCCGTCAACTTTGGGCAGTTCGCTGGGCAGCAGAGCTCGCTGAACCCCCATCGCGATGCTCATTTCCTTGTCGTGCTTCTGCTTTTCCAGAAAACTGACCAGCAGCCGGGCATTTTCGTAGGCATTGGCGGCCTGACTGGCCACTGCCAGCAACAGCTGCAGATCGTCATCCGTAAACCGACTCATGGGATTCTGAGTGTCCAGATTGATCACACCAAACGGCTGATCACTGTGGTCCAGCATCGGCACGCACATCATCGAATGAATGGTCAGGCTGGAAATCGATTCGCTGGCACTGAAGCGACTGTCGTTGGAGGCATCCGCTGAAAGAATCCCGGCCTTTTCGTTCAGAACCGTCTGCAGGATCGTGCGGCTTAAACGAACGGATTCATCGCTGCTTTCGTTTCTCAGCTTCTGAGCAATCGGGCGCAGCGGCGCGTCAGCTCGTTCCTTCATCAGAATGGAACCGCGATCGGCCTGAGGAAAGATTTCGAACAGAGCATCCAGAATCTTCGGGCTGATGTTTTTGATTTCAACAGTGCCTGCCAGAGCCCTGTTGATTTTCAGGATGCCTTTGAGCTTATCTTCGGGACGCACATCCAGCAGGCCGTATCCGCCGGCCGCGGCCTGACCCATGATGGTGCTGGTACCATCGTCGTTCAGTTCAAGGTTCAGCGAAGTCGCGATGCCGGTGGAATCGCTTTCGTCGTCATTCTCGAATCTCAGCTTAATCGGCCCGAACTTCAGCCGGTCACCGTTCTTGAGAAGCGTTGGCATGGAAGGGGTCAGCTGGCGGCCGTTCAGGAACGAACCGTTGCCACTGCCCAGATCTTCCAGGAGAAACTGGCTTCCCTGCTGAATCAGCTGAGCATGAAAGCGGGATACCATATTGGAATCCAGCTGCAGTGTGCATTCGGGATGCCGCCCGAACCGTACCGGACACGATTCCAGCTCATAGGGAATCGCATTGCCGTCCTTCAGCAGAACAATTCGAGCCATAACAACAGTTGCTCCGGATTTGGAATCTCAAAAATCTCATGCAGGCAGTGCCCGCATCCAAATCGACCCGACGCTCGGAGATGCAGTACTGTCGCCTGGCAAAATGCATGCCCGTCGGGTGCGATCAGTTCCGGACATCCCCGAGCCTCAGCACGACATTCGGTCGAGCCAGCTCTGCCCCGTCTTCATGATAAACAACTCATGAAGCCTCGCCGATCCCGAAGCCTCAGGCTTCTCCGAAAATGGTCTCCACATTTCCCCTCAGCACCTGCTTGCCCAAAGCGATGGCTCTTTCCACGGACCACCCCTGATCAACAACAAAATCCTGAGCCAGCACTCGCGACAGAATTCGGCGATACATCGCAAATTTCGGCAGGGCGAATTCCAGTTTGTACATATCGCTGTAGTAGCCGATCTGTTTTGTCTGCGGAACAGCCTGCAGCCGAGCTCGGGTATCCTTCTCGATGAATACCGGAATATTGCTGTACCACCAGTGGCCGTTGGTGACGACATTGGGAAAAATCCACGCGTAGCTGACCAGTTCCTGATTACTGGTTTCTGAAAGCACCGAAATCGGAAATGTGACCTGAGGAAACGCATTCAGCAGCCACTGATACTGAATCAGAGACACTCGCTTGTCATACAGATCCTGCCCCTGGTAAACCCCCGCTTCGAAGACACGACGGTTGACTCCGATCATCAAATCGAAGGGCAGTCGATATTCCACACAGAACTGAGCCAGACACTGAAACACGAAGCAGCTCAGCGTTCGGGCTTCGAAGTCGGAAAGTTCAGAGCCGGAAAAAACTTTGCTGACAATACCGTCCGCCGATGAGTCGCTGACCGGTTCCGGAGCAAATGAAGGTGGCAGTGAAATCGCACATGCTCGGACATTGTTCGCGGAAAAATGAGCAAACAGCTGCCCGACGGACTTGCGCAGCTGATCAGCATTTCCGGGTGACGAGCTGGTACACTTCTGCAGTCGCTGCCGAACTTCGGGCTTCACCAGATGAAACACCAGATCGTCGGTTCGCAGGCAGGGGACGTACAGTCGGGTGTCAAAGCCGGTCAGCGGATCATCAAAGTCGTTCGTCAGATACACCTGATCCAGGCCGCTGTTCTGCAGCACCTGCTGCTCCCAGTCCGGCTGCTGCATGCGAGCCAGAGCGGCGTCGTACAGCTGTTCCCAGTTGTCGATTGTAATCCGGTCGGATTCAAATCCGAAAAACACCTGGCACATCTCCACCAGCCAGCTGTACTGAGCTGTGTTTTCGATGTGACTGAGCCACGGAACCAGACGACTGACCTTTTCTTTGGGCGAAATGCCGGGTTCCTCAATCTGCTGTTTGGCAAGTCCCGCTGAATGAGCCAGCTCTGTGTAATAGTGGTACCCCATGATGTCAGCCAGAGTCGACGATGCGGCTGAGTGCGGATTGATGTGTGTGTGGGGATCAATCAGGCGAAACGCTTCCAGTTCGCCAAGAATTTCCTGAACCACCTGCTGTGACATGAAAACCAGGTCCTGAAGTGCAAAAATGTCGGCGGCCACCGATTCTCGAACGCCTGTCGCTCGACCAAACGCTGCCGGAACAGGGAAATTTACAGGCTCCTGATGGCCAACGCCAGCAGGGGAGTCGGACGACGCCCGACGTTTCACAGAATCATCGGCACCGGACGACGGAATCGTCGCAAAACCGACCTGCTGACGACGGAAAACCTACTTGTGATGAAATATCAAACACTGCACTGGTCAGGCGACGCCACAGGATCGCTGTGGATGATTGATCAGACACGGCTGCCCGAACAGTTTCTGGAGATCGAATGTACCAGCGTCGAAGAGGTCCGGGACGCGATCAAGGTATTGAAGGTTCGAGGTGCTCCGGCGATTGGAGTCGCTGCGGCCTACGGTGTGGTGGTCGGAACCGCCGGGCATCGCACGGCGGATCGGTCCGCATTCAATGAGCGGCTGAAAGCGGTTTCGAAATCTCTGGCGGAAAGTCGTCCGACAGCTGTCAACCTGTTCTGGGCTCTGGACCGTATGACCCACTTCGCGGACCGGCAACCGGACCTGCCATCGGCAGAAATTCACGATCAGTTGCTGGAAGAAGCTCGCGCAATCGACGCAGAAGACAAAGCCATGTGCGACGCGATCGGACGTCACGGCAGTCAGCTGCTTGCGAACGGGATGGGGGTTCTCACGCACTGCAACGCCGGGGCGCTGGCGACAGCGGGAAGCGGCACGGCTTTGTCGGTCATGTTTGCTGCCGCCGCGGATGGGAAACAGCTGCATGTCTATGCTGATGAAACTCGACCCCTGCTGCAGGGGGCTCGACTGACCGCATGGGAGCTTCAGCAGCGGCAGATTCCCGTCACTGTTATCTGCGACAACATGGCAGCTCAGGTCATGAAGGAAGGCCGCGTCCAGGCCGTCGTCACCGGAGCGGACCGAATTGCCGCAAACGGTGACGCGGCGAACAAGATCGGAACATACGGAGTGGCGGTGCTGGCCCGAGCCCACGGAATTCCGTTTTACGTGGCAGCTCCTTCCAGCACTTTCGACCTGAACCTTGCGGACGGCAGTCTGATTCCCATCGAACAGAGGTCGCGGGATGAGGTCGCCAATGGCTTCGGGCGGCAAACGGTTCCAAATGATGTCAACGTCTACAACCCCGCCTTCGATGTGACACCTGCTGAGCTCATTACCGCCATCATCACGGAACGCGGAATCATTCCGTCACCGAATGCGGAATCCATTCGGCAGGCTTTTTCCGACAACAGCTGAAATCGTCGCGGCACAAAAAAGCAACGACAGCCCTCCGGAACCAATCTTTCCGGAAGGCTGTCCATCGCAAACAGACTCAAAAAAAATGTCTGCCCTGGTGTTCTCCACAGACGCCGCCCAGGCCATCAGACGTCTGTCGATCAATCCGTGTCAGATGGCACAGACATTCGTGTCTGTCGAGTTTCAGGAAAATCAATCGTCGCGTCGCTGAGCCTTGCCCGCATCAGGCATGCTTGTAGACGGTTTCGAAGTCGATGTCGTACTTCTTCATTTTCTTGTAAAGCGTCGTGCGGTTGATGCCCAGAGCCCGAGCCGTATTCTGACGGTTCCAGCCGTTGGTCTCGAGAGCCTGGATAATCAGCTGGCGTTCCGGAGTCGACAGAGCCTTCTTCAGTGAGGCCCCGCCCAGAGCTGCTTCGATACTGGCTCGGCGTTCATCTTCAGCGAACATCTTTTCCGGAAGGTCGCCGGGCATGATGCGGTCGCCCTTGCACAGCACGACAGCTCGTTCGATGACGTTCACCAGTTCGCGAACGTTTCCAGGCCAGTGATACTGCTGCATGGCATGCATGGCCATGTCGTCCACGCCCAGAATGTTGCGTCCGGTCTGAGCCTTGAAGTGCTTCAGGTAATGTTCCACCAGCAGCGGAATGTCACCCATGCGTTCCCGCAGTGAAGGCTGAGTCAGCGTGATCACATTGATGCGGTAGTACAGATCTTCCCGGAACTGGCCTCGGCGAACCGCTTCTTCCAGGTCCTGATTCGTGGCCAGAACCAGCCGCACGTCCACCTTGTGAGTCGAATTGCCGCCGACAGGTTCGAATTCACGATCCTGCAGAACTCGCAGCAGTTTGACCTGAAGCTGAGGCGATGCGGTGGCGATTTCATCCAGAAACAGTGTGCCGCCGTCGGCCTGCAGAAACTTACCAATCTTGTCGTGATTGGCTCCGGTGAACGCTCCGGCAACATGACCGAACAGTTCGCTTTCCAGCAGAGTTTCGGGCAGTGCTCCGCAGGCCACTTCAACGAACGGCTTCCCGGCTCGATCACTGAGCTGATGGATAGCACGTGCCGTCACCGTCTTGCCGGTCCCGCTTTCGCCCAGGATCAGCACTGTTGTTCGGGTATCTGCGACGCTTTCGATAAGCTCGAACATTCGCAGCATCTTGTAGTCTTTGCCGATGATCGTGCTCAGACCATGGCGTTCGTGCAGCTGAGCCTTCAGCTTGCGGTTTTCTTCCATCAGTTTTCGCTGACTGACGGCTCGTTCGATGGAAAGATTCAGCTCTTCATCAATGACGGGCTTGGTCAGATAGTCGAACGCTCCCATCCGAATCGCTTCGACAGCGCTTTCGATGGTACCGAATCCCGTCAGCAGAATGACGGCGGTTTCCGGAGTGTGTTCGCGGGACCACTGCAGCAGTTCAAAGCCGTCCTTGTCCGGGAGATTCACATCACAGACGACGACTTCGAACGGAAACTCGTCCATTCGTTCGATGGCTTCCATGCAGGTGGAAGCGGTTTCCGTGCGGTGTCCCAGACTGCGGAGATAATCCGCCATCGCATTCTGAATATGACGATCGTCGTCAACAACCAGCAGCGAACCTGATGTAGCAATGACCATTGTGACCCCTCAGTTTTCCCGTCGAGCACGATCCGGCAGCATTCAGCCGATCGTCTGAAAATAGGACGCAGTTGCCGGGAGCCCCAAAATGATTCATCAGATCCACAGAGGTCATCGCTGAGTGATTTGTCCGAACACCGCTGAGATGAGCTTTGTTGATGAATTCATTGAACAGGAAGGGATACGGTCACCATACGATGCAAAAGTCCACCGGTCAGAAATTCGCAGCATCATTTGTCGCTTCCCCGCCGACCCGCGGCCGCAAAGTTACCTAACCGGAAGAACCCGTTTTTTCGTTATACAGCGAACTCAATCACCTTCACTTTGGGGGGCGGCTCATTCCTGCGGCATTTTCGCAAGCGCGTGACGGTGGCTGGAGCCTGCGAGACCTGATTGTTTCGGTTTTGCCATCACAACTTACGGAGATAATCATCACGCGTGATGCTACCGAATTTCGGGACGGCAGAGTAGGATCAGTCGGAAGGTGTCCTGGGAGCTCACAGGGCGCTGATACCAAGAACCGTTTTTTTCGATTCGTCGATTCGACGTCAGACGGTGATTGAGAGACACATTTGACCTGCTGACCAGAGGAGTTGCCTGATGTCTGAACATAACCCGTTCGCGACCGGAGACTATGCTACCGGAGGTGCGTCTTTTGATGACGATCCGAATCAGCACCCACAGCTGCGCGAGTTGATTCGGCTGCTTGTGGAAACACGCCCATGGGTCCGACTTTTCGGAATTCTGACCATCATCGGTGCGGTATTCATGATGTTGGGGTCCGTGTTCATGATAGGGGTCGGTGCTGCGGGGAGAAACGCCGGGCCGGCAGAGACGGGACTGCTTGGAGTTCTATATCTGCTGTTCGGGTTGCTGTATCTCTATCCAGGGCTGTGTCTGAATCGCTACGCGTCAGCGATTACAGAAGCGGAAGCCAGTCGGCAGTTATCCAGCATTAATGCTGCCGTTCTGCAGCAGAAGAAGTTCTGGCGGTTTGTCGGAATCATCGCCGCGATCTTTCTGACCATCTACGCCATTATTCTCCTGATTGGCCTGATCGGATTGGTTGTGGGTATTCTCGGTCGCTGACACACGAATAGCCGCATGGAGAGTGTTCACGAGAGATCGATGCAGGCGTCATTGTCCCGGAAACCACATTCCGCAAATGCTGTGGGGAACGCTGCAGGTGATGCCGGTCTCAGCTCCGGGAATGTGATGTTCAAACCTGTCACACATGGCCACGGAAATGGCGCGTCACCCACAGGATTCTTCACACGCCGGAACGGCATTGCGTCCCGGCGTGTGTGAGGCCTGAGTGACGGGCAAACTGTCACGCTGTTCGCACTATCTTGAGAGCGGCAGCGTCGCGTTTCCAGGCGGGTCGCTCGTCCGGGGTGCGGTGACCGCGGTTGGCTACATATTGATTTCGTAGCCTTTGCGGTTTTCCCGGGCGAGGAAGCTGTTGGCCTGATCGTCGCCGATAATTTCGCGTTTGGCCGGGTCCCAGTTCAGAGCTCGGTTCAGTCGCATGGAGATGTTGCTCAGGTGGCAGATTTCGAGCATGCGGTTATGAGACCACACATCAGAAATCGGCTGTTTGCGGGAACGCATGCCTTCAATGAAGTTCGCCGTGTGGTTCGCGCTGACCGGGCCGCCGTAAACTTCTTCGATGGCACCTTCGGGCAGAGGATTTTCCTTGAGATCTTCCACAGGCTTGCCGGTAATCTTGCCTCGGTTCACGAAGAAGCGGCCTTTCGTTCCTTCGAACAGAATGCCGTTGTCACCTTCGCTGGTGATGATCATTTCGACATCGTTGGGCATATCGACTTTGATGCGAAAGCTGGTGGCCGCGTTGTACTGATCGGCCACTGTCGGGTTTCCGTCTTTGTATTCCACCGGCAGCTTGAATTCCAGGGGCGTGATTCGGCTGGGGCCCGTGTCGGTGGCTCCCAGAGCCCAGCAGGCGATGTCCACATGGTGAGCTCCCCAGTCCGTCAGCTTGCCGCCGGAATACTCATGCCAGTTGCGGAATGAATAGTGGCAGTTGCTGAACAGAGGAACTCCGCCACCGTAGCCTTCACGCAGCTGCGGCAGAGCTCGGTAATCAACCTTTTCGGCAGGCCCCAGCCAGAAGTCCCAGTCGAGTCCTTCCGGAACCGGAGCCACCGGGATTGACGGTGACGATTCCATGGCATTGATGCCGCAGGTCACTTTTTTGACGGTGCCGATGCGACCGTGGCGAATCAGAGCGATCGCCTGCAGAAATCTCTGATCCGATTCCGTGCGCTGCATGGTGCCGACCTGAAAGACTCGGCCGGTCTGCTTCACCATTTTCTCGATCAGCTTGCCTTCGGCGATCGTCAGAGTCAGAGGTTTTTCGCAGTACACATCCTTTCCGGCCAGCATGGCTTCCACGGCAATTTTGGTATGCCAGTGGTCCGGAGTCGCGATCATGACGGCATCAATATCACTGCGGTCCAGGATGCTGCGGTAATCCTTGTAGGCATCCGGCTTCTTCTTCTGAGCCTTCTCGGTCTTGTCGACGTTGTCTCCCAGCACGTTGGCATCAACATCCGCCAGAGCCGCGAAGTCAGCAAACTTAAAGGACTTGCTGGTGATGGCCCAGCCCTGGTTTCGCAGGCCGATGGTTGCGAAGACCGGCCGTTCATTCGGCGACTGATACCCGACCGCTCGGCTCATGGACGGACAAAAGGCGGCAGCGGCACCGGCGGCGGCCAGATTCTGAAGAAATGCTCGGCGAGTCGACTGGGGGGAACCTGACATCAGAAACCTCTGGAGGATGGAAAGCGAAGGAACATAGTGGTGGGAAAGTGCCCGCGCGGGACTCCGGCTGACACTCAGAATCATGTCCCGTGGCTGCTGAGACTGGTTTCAGCCTTCCGGAATCAATCCGAACGACGTTCTCATTAGCAACAGGCAGTCAGGATGATACTCGGAAGTCAGGCCCGGCAAAACCAGCATTTCGAACATGAGCTTCAAAGGCCTGAAAGCCGCGTTTTTCCGGCAGACCGCAGGATGGCCGATCTGTTAGACTCTGGGAAAAGGTTCAGACGATCGTGATCTGCGGAGAGTCTCTGAGGATGGGAAGGCCGATGAAATTTGCGAGATTCGTGGTGGGAGCCATCGTGTGCTGCGGTGTCGCTTCCGTCCTGTGGGCTCAATCGCGGGATCCGTTGTCGGCTGTTCGAGCTGCCATGGTGGAGACGTCCGTGAAGGGCGAAGGAATCACCAATCCACTTGTGCTGGATGCATTAGGCTCCGTTCCGCGACATGAATTTGTTTCGGGAACTCTGCGCAGCCGTGCTTATGAGGACGTCGCTTTGCCCATTGGAGCTCAGCAGACGATTTCCAGTCCGTTCATCGTGGCCTATATGACGGAAACCATTGATCCACAGCCGACGGATCGAGTTCTGGAGATCGGTACGGGCAGCGGTTACCAGGCTGCAGTTCTGGCATCGATTGTGAAGGATGTGTATTCCATCGAAATCGTGGCGACGCTGGCCAAGTCAGCCGAACAGCGTCTGCAGAAACTGCAGTACACCAATGTTCATGTGCGGCACGGAGACGGATATCTGGGATGGGAGGAACACGCACCATACGACAAAATCATCGTGACGTGTTCGCCCGAAAAAGTACCGCAGCCACTGGCCGACCAGCTGAAGGAAGGCGGAATGATGATCATTCCGATCGGCGAACGTTATCAGCAGTCGTTCTATCTGCTGCAGAAGGTCGACGGAGTTCTGAAGGAAAAGAAACTGGTACCCACGTTGTTCGTGCCGATGACCGGCCAGTCCGAAGATCTGCGTGAAGTTCTGCCGGACAGCGATCATCCTCGGATCGTCAACGGAGACTTCGAGATTGACGGGAACGCGGACGGCAAAGTGGATGGCTGGCACTATCAGCGGCAGACCGAAATCTGCACTGACGAGCCCATGAAAGGGGCGGCCTGCCTGCGATTCAGCAATGATACCGGCGGCAAACCGGCTCAGGCGCTGCAGGGCGGCGGGATCAACGGACGACACGTGGCCGCTCTGGACTGTGCGATCTGGTACCGAGCTCAGGGTGTTGCCGCCGGGCCATCCCGGGAAGATGTCGCAGGGCTGATCATTCACTTTTATGATTCCGTTCGCCGCGATGCAGGAACTCAGATTGTCAGCCAGTGGCGAGGCACGGATAACTGGCAGCAGAGTCGTCGGACGATTCCTGTGCCTCCCAATGCTCGGGAAATGGTCATTCGTATTGGCCTGAACGGAGCGACTGGTACACTGGACGTTGACGATTTTCAGATTGCCCCGATTCCTCGCTGACCGATCAGCAGAATTCCGACGGATCCTCAAACGAGCCCTCCATGACAGACATTCCTGAATTCGGTTCCCCTTCGCTGCCGTTATCGCAGATTCGGCTGCGAGTGTGGCTGCTGATTGTCACAGTGCTGATATTCGGCAGTCCGAACGTTCCGAATGCCGCTGCTGACGATCGTACAGATGCTGTTCGTTCCGCGGTCGAAAAAGTCGCCGAATCGGTGGTTCGTATTCGTCTGATTGGTGATACCGGCGGAGGAGACGTTTCGTCTCGTGTGACGACCGGAGTTGTGATTTCCGAAGAGGGCTTCGTCATCAGCAGTGTGTTCGGATTCACCGGACAGGCCGCGGCCGTTTTTGTGGAAAACGCTTCAGGAGAACGATCTGCCGCCAAAGTTGTCGCCACCGATCATGTCCGAAAACTGGTGCTGCTGAAGTGCGAGCAACAGTCATGGACGGTTCCGAAGTTTTCGAATCAGCAGTGGCCGGAAGTCGGCGCGTGGGCGATTGCAGCGGGGCGATTTTATCCGGCTGCGAGCCCGGCAGTATCGGTGGGAATCGTCAGTGCGGTCAATCGAATTCACGGCCTTGCCATTCAGACCGACGCCAAGATCTCCCCGGTGAATTATGGGGGACCGCTGATCGATGTGGATGGCCAGGTCATGGGAATTCTGGTGCCTCTGTCGCCTCAGGACCGAGGTGAAGCGATCGAAGCGGGCGTCGAGTGGTACGATTCCGGCATCGGGTTTGCCATTCCCATGGCCGACGTCCTGAAGACTGCCGATCTGCTGCGATCCGGACAGGATCGGGTTTCCGGTCTGCTGGGTGTGGCTTTTGGAACTCGAAATCCTCTGGCCGCCGAAGTTCCCGTGAAGGTTGTTCACCCCCGTTCACCCGCGGCCGAAGCCGGATTGAAGCCGGGAGACATCATCACATCAATTAATGGAACCGAAGTTCGGCGTTACGGAAACATCGAATCAATCGTGAAAAGTTCTTATGCGGGCGACGTACTGAAGCTGCAGTTCAGACGCGGCGATGAACGGATCGACGCCAGCCTGACTCTGACCGACAAACTGCACCGTCCGGTTCGAGGCTATCTGGGGCTGGTCGTTGACGAAGCGGGAATTCCCAAAGAGGCAACAGAAAAACCTCACGACGATGAAGCAATCCCGGAGAACGCTCCGGATCCCGACGCGTCCGAAAAGGAGACGCCCAAAAAACTGGAAGTCCCCGTCCGCATTCTGCCCGATTCTCCGCTGGCGAAAGCGGGAATGCCGGGACAAGCTCTGCTGGTTCGCCTGAATGACGAACCGTTTTCGAATGTCCTTGAGTTCCGGACACAGCTCGGAAAAGTCGCCGTGGATGAGCCGCTGACCGTGAAATGGCGATCGTCGGCCGGGGCGGATGAACAGACTCTGGAAGTCACACCGATTCGCCGACCGGGTTCAGTGCTCGCAATGACGGATGACCTGCGAAAGATCATTCTGGGTGAGGCGGCTTCAGCGGAATGGCAGCGCACCGAACAGGAATTTGACGACGACGGCAAAACCTGGATCTACGCTCCGAAGTCCGCCGACGCCGTGCGCTGCGGCATCGTGATGCTGCTTTCAGAAAGTAACAATCCGCCCGATGCTGTGCTGGATCGCTGGAAGGATGTCTGTGAACGAGACCGACTGATTCTGGTGGTGCCGATTCCTCCGGACGGCGGATCGCTGAATGCCGAACATCAGCAGCTGGTCGAACGAGCTCTGGTGCTGGCGGCTTCCAAATCCGCGATCGATGTGGATCGAATTGTCCTTGTTGCCGGCAGGGCTCAGGCCGAATTCGCCACCGGCCAGATTCTTCAGCTTCGCCGACGTCGATTTCGCAGTGCTGTCTTTGTCGATTCCTGGCCAACCATCACCGGCGTTCGCGAGGAAGTTCTGTCAGCGACGGTTCCCAATCTCCTGTTCCTGAACGGTTCCGTCCAGTCTCGCCAGGCTCAGGCCCTGCAGCAGCAGTCAGTGTCCGCTTTCCGCAAGGCGGCCGCCTGGGTGATCGGTTCAGACGTTCCCGAAAATGATTCCACGGAATCGGCGGCCGGATCTGTTGTTCAGACCATCGCTGACTGGGCGACGTTTCTCCAGGTGAGATAGCCGCAAGCATTGAGCCGCGCCCATTGAGCCGCAGGCCGCTTCTTCAGTGAGCCCCTTTCCCCAAGACACATTGACATCATCTGCCCCTGGGCAAAATCGGAGACGCAGTGACCACGGAGTACATCCATGCCATCATCCTGGGCATCATTCAGGGCATCGCCGAATTCCTGCCGATCAGTTCCTCCGGCCATCTGGTCATTGCTGATGCGGTGCTGCGACAGTATTCGGGCACGGCCGCGCCTCAGGAAAGCACCACGATGAGCATCGCGCTGCACTTTGGAACTCTGCTGTCCATCATGGTCGTCTATCGTCGCGAGCTGATGGCGCTGCTGAGCGACTTTCGCCTGATGTTTCTGATTGTCGTGGCCACCATTCCCGTCGGCGTGGTCGGAGTTGCGTTCAAGGATCAGATTGAAGAAATCTTTCAGAAGCCGATTCTGGCCGGCTGTGCTCTGCTGGTGACAGCGGCATTTCTGCTGATCGGTCGTCGGCTGCAGCAGGCGGAATCACAGACCACAGAGCTGAAGGCGATGAGTCGGAGGACGGCCACCGTCATCGGGATCTTTCAGGCGATTGCCATCATCCCGGGAATCTCACGGTCGGGCAGTACCATTGCCGCCGGAATGGCCTGTGGCCTGAATCGCGAACATGCGGCTCGATTTTCCTTCCTGATCGCCATCCCCGCGATCGGCGGAGCCAGCGTGATGCAGCTGAAGGATCTGGTCACGGGCGAGGAAGTCTTCACCGGCAGTCCGCTGCCGCTGCTGATCGGAGCTGTGATTTCGTTCGTCGTCGGCGTCATCACGCTGAAGTGGCTGATCAGACTTCTGGTGGCCGATCGCCTTCACCTGTTCGCTCGCTACTGCATCGTCGTCGGACTGCTGACCATCCTGTGGCAACTGTCGCTGCATCCATCTGCCATCTCCGAGCCATCGACCAGTCCGACCGCAATTCAGGGCGTGTCACCGTGACTGCTGTCTGTTCACTGTGTGATACTGGTTCTGCCGGTGAATGCTCAAAATGCACGAGCACTGGCCAGGCCGGAATTGGCCGACTGAACTTCCAGATCGAATGTCAGGATGCCTTCGTCGACGGCAATCTTTCGGACATCGACTCTGCTGCCGGATTTGAGTTTGAACCGCTTCAGAACAATATTGGGGGGCGAGGCTGTCAGGTTCAGGTCCATTTTCTGATCGGAACGATCCGGTGACTCCGGCAGGTAGCGGACGATGGCTTCCAGCGGGATCGGCAGCTTCCCGATCTGTACTCGGGTCAGGTCCAGCTGAATCAATCCATCTGACCGCACATGTGGCTGCAGGCAGGCGGAAACAACCAACGGTGTTTCACCGGATGCCAGTTCGCAGCCCAACAGCACGCCGGTATTCGTCAGCTGAACTCGACACTGGCTCAGACCGCCACTGACCTTCCTGGACATCAACAGCGCATTCAGATCATTCTGCGTGAGTGTCACTCGGTAAGTCGGATTCGACTGCTCAACTGAAGGACCGGCCTCCGGTATCAAACTCTGCTGCCGACGAACCGCGAACAGCCATGCTTCCACTTCAGCGGGAAGCTGCCCGAGACGATCCTCAGTCTGTTTTTGTTCTGCTTCGGAAACATCATTCGATCGCAGGACGGCATAGAATTGGGGTTGTGACGTTGCCAGAAAAACCATGGTCAGGATCCCGGCAACAAGCAGTCCCGCAAATGCCGTCCCCAACCAGAAAATTCGAATCACGATTTGTCGAATCATAAGGACTGCCGAACCGGAGAATGGAAAGCTCACCACCTGCATCTCGTCACGCGGTTGGAAGCCTGGGTCAGAAATCCGATCCGGGCGGCAGTCATTGGCAATTTTGTGCAGAATCCCACACTGACGCGGCTCGGGCAGTTGCAGATCCGGATTTTCCCGAATGACCTTCCACGAATATGTGAAAGCAGGTCGCTTTTTTGCGGTCTGTTTTGACGGCGCATCCCGAGGTTCGCGACGGTTCCGGCGACTCTGGTTTCCCGGTTGGCCCCCGCTCGGCCGGAAAAGAATGTCTGATGAATTCACTCCGGGGCTCGACTAAACTTGTCTGTCGAAGAGACCAGGTGACTGAGATCACCGAAATCGTTTTGATGCAGCGACTTGCTTTGAGCCGGGGCGCTCGCCTCGGTTACAATGTCAGATCCCGAAATGCGTCGTTGTCGGTGACGGACTTCCGCAAACGCAACGCCATCCCACCTCACAGGTTCCCGCCATGTTATCTGCGAAGTTTCAAATCAGCGCGATTGTCTGTCTGGCCGGGCTCAGCTTCCTTCCTCGAACGCCGGCTCAGGACATTGACTTCAACAACGATGTCCGCCCGATCCTTTCAAACAACTGTCTGGCGTGCCATGGTCCGGACGAAGAAGGCCTGAAAGCGGGGTTGCGGCTGGACCTTCAGGAGACTGCAGTTCGCAAACTGGAATCCGGGGCGACAGCTGTTGTGCCCGGAAAGCCGGAATTCAGCGAACTGATCGCCAGAATCACGACTGACGATGAAGATCTCAGAATGCCGCCGTCCACACATGGAGCGAAACTTTCTGAACGCGACGTGCGAACGCTGAGGCTGTGGATTGAACAGGGAGCTCCCTTCGCGGTGCACTGGTCGTACGCCGTGCCTCAGCGACCGGCGGTTCCGGATATCCCTGAAAACCGGGCGGCCTGGATTCGTAATCCAATCGACAGTTTTGTTCTGCGGAAGCTTCAGGAACATCAGCTCAGTCCTTCGCCGGAAGCGGAACGATCTGCGCTGGCTCGGCGAGTCTTTCTGGATCTGACCGGACTGCCGCCGTCGGTGGACGAGGTCGCCGCCTTTGAAGCCGATCCGTCGCCGGATGCGTATGAACATCTGGTGGATGATCTGCTGACGCGGCCGGCTTTCGGAGAACACTGGGCTCGCAAATGGCTCGATCTGGCTCGCTATGCTGACAGTGCCGGCTATGCGGACGATCCGCCGCGAACCATCTGGGCTTATCGCGACTGGGTCATCCGGGCCATGAACGACAACATGCCCTTCGATCAGTTTACTCGGGAACAGCTGGCCGGAGACCTGCTGCTGAATCCTTCGGAAGACCAGCTGGTGGCTACGGCCTTCCACCGCAATACGCTCACAAACAACGAAGGCGGAACACAGGACGAGGAATTCCGCAGCGTGGCGATTGTGGATCGCGTCAACACGACGCTGGCGGTCTGGATGGGAACGACCATGGCGTGTGCTCAGTGCCACAACCACAAGTACGATCCGATTACTCAGGACGAATACTTCCGCTTTTATGCCATCTTCAACAATACTCAGGACGCCGACCGACGCGACGAATCGCCTCTGATTGAACTGTACACCGACGAACAGCGGCGTCAGAAAGCCGAACTTCAGCAGCAGGTAACGGAACTGCAGCAGCAGATTCAGACTCCCACGCCCGAACTGGCGGAATCTCAGCGACGCTGGGAAGAACGACTGCACAGCAACCCGGAATGGCATCGACTGCGTCCGAACTCGGTTGTTCGCAGCAGCGGGCTGTCGGCCGCCGTTTCTGAAGACGGTACAGTCCGGATTCAGCAGCCGGCCACAACGGATATCTACACCGTCAGCATTGGGGCTGAATCGACAGCTCAGCAGGATGTGGTCAACAGCAGCGCCGGGAGAACCATAGCCGCAATCCAGCTGGAAACTCTGCCATCGCCGAATCTGGCGGGTCAGGGAGCGGGGCATGGCGGAGGCAACTTTGTCATCACGGGACTGAAGGCTCAGATCGTGCCGCCCGGTGATGCTGCGCCGCAGGCTCGGTTTGTGCGGATCACCAACAAGGGCGATTCCGTCATTTTGTCGCTGGCGGAAGTTCAGGTCTTCAGTGCCGCGGCAAATATCGCGTCCACCGGCAGGGCGACTCAGCATTCCACCGCATTCGGCGGTCCGCCGGAACTGGCGATCGATGGCAACACAGATGGCGACTTCGACAAACGCAGCGTCACGCACACAGACACCGTGAAGGATCCGTGGTGGGAACTTGATCTGCAGAAGACTCAGTCCATCGATCGCATCACCGTGTGGAATCGAACAGACAATGGCCTGCACACTCGGCTGAAGAATTTCACCATCGCTCTGCTGAACGAGAAGCGGGAAAGTGTCTGGGAACAGACCTTCAGCGATGCTCCCAACCCGTCACAGGATGTCCGTCCGAGCAACATTCGGGACATCACGTTTCGACAGGCTTTTGCTGACTACAATCAGCAGGGGTTCGAACCGGCCAGCGTGTTGAAAGGCAACACCGGTCGTAATGACGGCTGGGCTGTGGGTGGAAAAATTCAGGAGCCGCATCAGCTGATTCTGGTTCCGCAGTCTCCCGTCGAAGTTCTTCCAGGAGAAGCTGTGCGAGTGATCATCGATCACAAATCGCCTCATGAAAATCATGTGCTGGGACAGTTTCGAATCAGTTCGACCGACAGTTCGATCGCGATTGAACGTTCGAGAATTCCGGCCAATCTGCTGGCGATTGTTGATCAGCCCGCATCAGAACGCAGCCCGGAAGCGGCCGGTCAGCTGGAGGCATGGTATCGGCAGGAGCAGGCTCCGGAACTGAAATCTCAGCGACAGGCGCTTTCGAAGGCGACTCGGCAGCTGGAGTCCATGAAGCCGGCGACGTCCGTTCCCATCCTGCGTGAGATTGTCGACAACCGTCGGGAAACACATTTTCAGCATCGAGGCAACTACCTGGATCAGGGGCCGGTGGTGGAACCCGGACTTCCGCACGCCTTTACGCCCGCTGAATCTGCTGCTGCACCGAACAGGCTGACGGTCGCCGAATGGCTGACCGGTCCGGACAATCCGCTGACTGCCCGAGTTCTGGCGAATCGCTACTGGGAGACAATCTTCGGCCGAGGCATCGTGATCACCAGTGAGGAATTCGGTTCTCAGGGAGAACGTCCGACTCATCCCGAGCTGCTGGACTGGCTGGCGACGGAATTGATTCAGTCCGGATGGGATTCAAAGGCATTGCTCAAGCTGCTGGTGATGTCTGCCACGTATCGCCAGTCCGCAGTCGTCACGCCGGAACAGGCTGCGTCCGATCCTGACAACCGCTGGCTGGCTCGCGGTCCCCGAGTCCGACTGAGTGCAGAGATGGTGCGGGACCAGGCGCTGTTTGTCAGCGGGTTACTCAGCTCAAAGATGTACGGTCCGCCGGTCAATCCGCCACAGCCGAATCTCGGCCTGACCGCAGCCTTCGGCGGCTCGACAGACTGGAAGACAAGCTCCGGCGAAGACCGTTATCGTCGAGCCATCTACACCACATGGCGCCGTAGCAATCCGTACCCGTCGATGGCGACGTTTGATGCTCCCAATCGCGAAGTCTGCACCGTGCGCAGAAACCGCACCAATACTCCGCTGCAGTCTCTGGTCACTCTGAACGACCCGGTCTATGTCGAAGCCGCTCAGTCACTGGCTCGATTGTGTCTGCAGCAACCTGGATCTACGGCTGACCAGATCTCGTGGGCCTTCCGCCGCTGTCTGCTGAGAACTCCGAATGAACAGGAACGTCAGGCTCTGGTTCAGCTGTTTCAGGATTCGCAGCAGGACCTAAGCAATCAGCCGGACGAAGCCCTGAAACTGGCAACCGATCCACTGGGAGCTCTGCCCGAAAACCTGCCCCCGGCTGACGCCGCCGCCATGACCGTCGTCTGCAACATCCTGCTGAATCTGGACGAAATCTTTCTGAAACGCTGACCCAGCGCCTTTGAGTGGATCCCGGGAAACCGGGGCCGAAAAAGCCAGTCGCCGCCGGATGCCTGTCGTTTTGTGATCGTGGGAGCGACGGGCGGCGGGCCGACCTCGCGGAGCGAGGTGCCACTGTGGCACCTCGCTCCGCGAGGACAGCGTCCCACCTGTTCTCACACCCGATTCGGTCGGCCATCACTCCACCGGGGCCGCTGCCTTCTTGCGTTTCCCGGGACGGTTTTGTTTTCGTTTGGGGGCCTCTTCTTTGTTGTTGGAGGCCAGGCGGGTCAAAGCCAGGTCTTCTGTTTCGCGGCCCTGATCTCCCTGGCTTTCCATCCAGCGGTCCAGTTCGGCTGACAGTTCATTCTTCAGATCTGCCAGCTGCGGCTGATCAATCAGGTTGTTCAGGCAGTGAGGATCCCTGGAAACGTCATAAAGTTCCTCCGCCGGACGATGCTGGTACTTGGCCGTCATGGCCTGAGCGTGTGAGTCTCCGTCTGCGGCAGCCGAACGCCATGATGACCAGATGTTTTCCCGATCGCCTTTGGTTTCTTTTGTCGCGGCGTTGGTAAATGTTTCTTCCGGATTCAGGTTGCGGATGTAGCGATGTGTTTTCGTGCCGCAGGATCGAATTCCGAAGTGTGCAGACCCGTTGATGATGCCTCGGGTTGTGTGAATTCCGAAGGTGTAGCGTTTGTGCTCCGTTGACTTACCCAGCAGGACCGGCAGAAACGACTTTCCATCCATGACTTCGGGAATCGGAAGCCCGGCAGCGTTCAGAAAGGTCGGAGTGACATCGCAGTATTCGACCAGAGCATCCGACTTCGAACCGGCCGCTACGCGTCCCGGCCAGCGCACGATCATGGCCGACGACAGGCCCGGTTCGAAGCAGGTCCACTTCGCAAACGGAAACGATGATCCCTGTTCCGACACCACCATCACCAGAGTGTTGTCGGCAACATTGTGCTTCTTCAGCAGCGTCAGCAGAGCTCCGCACTGAGAATCGAACCAGGTAATCTCGGCAAGGTAACGCGAATAGTTTTCACGAGTCTCGACCGTATCCACCCACGATGGCGGCAGTTTCAGAGAATCGGGCGGGTACTTCGAAGCATCGCCTTTGTTCCAGGGACTGTGAGGTTCGTTGGAACAGGCAAACAGACAGAAAGGTGTTCCCGCAGTGACAGATTCTGAAATCAGGCGGTCGATTGTCGGATACGGATCCACTGTGTGAGGACTGGCGACACGGAATTCTTCGTCGTATTCAAACGGAAAAGATGCGCGCGGTGCGATGTGAGTCTTGCCGGACAACGCGACTCGATACCCGCCATCCTTCAGAAAGTGGGCAATTGACTTTGTGCCCGGATAGACACAGGTATGATTCGGCCAGGCTCCGGATTTCACCGGATAAATGCCCGTATAAATGTTGTGCCGAGTCGGTGAACACATTGGAGCTGTCTGGAAGCACCGGCTGAACGTCATTCCTTCGGCTGCCAGCTGCTTCAGATTTGGTGTTCGAGCATGCCCGCCATACACCTCCATATCCAGGTAAGTGCAGTCGTCAGCAATCACAAAAACCAGATTCGGCCGCTCAGCACCTTCGACCAGCAGGCCCATCACCATCCAGCAAACCAACCCAAGGGCAACCGACTCGAACTTCATCCCATTTCTTTCTGATTCACAGGCAACATAAGAAACGTCATCCTGTACAGTATGACCGGAATCCGAATCACGTTCGAGTGAACTGAGCTGCCTCCCCCCGGCTCAGGGAACAAAACTCATATGCGTCTCCGTTTGATCAGCCTGCTTCCCATGGCGTTTGCTGCAGTCCTTGTCAGCGAATATCTGACGCCAGCGGCTACGTTTGCTCAGTCCCCGACAGCGTCTGCAGAACAGAGTCGGTTTTCGGAACGAGTGGTGCGTGACGTGGCTGGATGGAAGGTTTATATTCACCCGGACCTTCTGAAACAGCACGCTGCCGACACAAAGAAGGCACTCGTCCTGCTGCGGAAGCAGCTTCAGGAGATTGTCCGAAAGCTGCCGAAGCCTGCAGTGGAAAAGCTCAGGACAGTGCCTCTGTATTTCTCGCCCGTCTATCCAGGCGTGCAGCCTCGGGCGGAATTTCATCCCGGGGCAGGATGGCTGTCCGACAACGGACGCGATCCTGAGATGGCCAAGGGGATTGAATTCACCAATATCACGATCTTTGAAGCAGAGACCGTCCGAATGCCTAACTTCGCCATGCACGAACTGGCTCATGAATGGCACGATCTGTTTCTGCCAGACGGCTTTCAGAATGCGGACGTGATCAGGGCGTTCGATTCAGCGAAGTCCGGTGGCCGATACGACAGGGTTGAGCGTTTCCACGGTGTCAGCGGCCGTCGGACGACAGAAAAAGCCTACGCGATGACCAACCCGATGGAATACTTTGCTGAAGGGACGGAAGCCTGCTTCAGCAGAAACGATTATTTTCCATACGATCGCGGTCAGTTCGTCAAACACGATCCGGATGGACTGGCCGTCATCGAATCGCTTTGGGGAGTTCAACCCCGCGGCAGGCAGTGAATGACTCAGTCTGATCACCGAAACGGGTTGTTCCACAGAATGGCTCGGCCGTCGTCCGCGGCGGTGGCGATCTGGCCATTGGGTGACACGGCCATCGCGTTGATGGGGGCGGTGTGCGCGACCGTCGAATTCAGCTGAATCAGCTGGTAGGCCAGATAGGCAGCCACGACATCTTCGGCCGCTCGTTCGGGCTGCCAGTTCCAGATCAGAGCCGTTCCGTCAGCGCCGCCGGTGACCAGGTGAGGTGAATTCGGCAGAAAGGACAGACAGCGGAATCCACCGGCTTCATGTCCCTGAACGGTTGCGTGCAGCTCGGGCTGCGGGTCGGCGTCGTGACCGGATGTCTGGAAGATCCATGCCGCGCTTTCACCGCTCTGAACGATCCGCCCCCCGACCGCAAAGAACCGTCCATCGAACGAATAGCCGGCCGCGGCCAGTTCGACTTGCCCATCAGCCGGAATCGAAACCCTCACGGCTTTCGGCTGTTCATCGCCCGGGCGGATGATTTCCACCTGGCCGTCCTCGATGGCCAGCAGAACTGAGTTTCCATCGGGCGACCACGCAGCCGCCGCGACCCGACCTCCGGCAGGACGAAGCTGTCGCAGAACCGTGGCCTCGCCGGTTTCCGGACGGCAGTCCCACAGTGTGGCCGACCCGTCTGCTCCGGCACTGAAGAACTGCTCAGAACCTTTCTGCGGATGGAACATCAGGCAGCTCACCAGACCTCGATGAGGATTGCTGATCTTAAACAGAGTCTGTCCGAATTCCGCGCTGTCGGCATCGGCCTGAAAAACCCGAATGGCTCGGTCGCCGGTCAGCAGCAGTGGTTTTTCAGAATGCGACAGCGCTGCTGTGTGGACGGCAAACTGAGGACGGAAGTCGGCGACGTGAGATCGGGTCTTCAGGTTCCACAGATGAGCTGCCGTACCGTCGAAGGTGGCCAGCAGATCCTGAGCGTCCGGATCGTTGGGGTCGTGAGCTCCGAACGGAGCGAACACTGCGTCGGAGATTCCCACCTGAGGGGCTTCGAGGACGCTGAGAATTTTCCATGAACCGGTGTCAAAGATCTGCAGATTTCCATCCACCACAGCGGCCAGTCGTCGTCCGTCCGGCGCCCAGTGAACGGACGCAATACGACGGCCGGGCTGTCCTTTCACGATCGCCGGTCGAATGGTCTTTGTGGGTTTCACCTGCCCGGTTTCCCACAGCTGAAGCTCACTGACGGTTGTCTGAGTGGCTCGATCTGTCCGTGCGCTGATTGTGACAAATCGCAGTCCGGTGATTTCCATCGCGAGCCGTTCGACGGGAATGCGGTCATGTTCAAATGCGTGAACAGATTTCAGCCGGTCCGCCTGGGAGGTTGATTTCTTGGGCGAAGGAGACTGCTGCAGAATGTGCATCTGACCGTCGAAGCCCGCGGAAAGAAGACCACCGTCAGGCAGCCATTCCAGATGACTGACGATGGTGTTCTTTGCGTGGACCTGACTTCCGGCCAGCAGTCGTCCGCTGGATGCATTCCACATGGCGACTCGACCGTCCCGAGCACCGGTGGCGACCTTCTGTCCGTCTCGACTGACCGCCACGGCGCTGACTTCGGCCTTGTGAAATCTTTCCAGCAGAGCCACGGGTTCGGGGTGAGTTCGCTGAAGCAGGTCGTCCATGTTCCACACCGCCGCCATGCCGGATCGTGCCTGTTCACCGCCACCGGCAGAAGTGACCAGCAGATGTCCGTCTCGCGACGTAGCCACAGCGTTGACCAGGCCCAGCCCCGGAATGCGTCGTTCTTCATGACCGGCTCCGGGATCATCCGGGTTCGAGTCCCACAGGCACAGGTTGCCGTCGAATCCGGTGGTCAGCAGCACGTGTCCCTTCGGCGGCAGAAACCGCAGCCGAGCCATATTGAAATCGTGTCCCTCTTCAAAGGACTGAGTCTGTTCATCAAACTGCGAATGTGTGGACATGCCGGTGACGGGAAGCCCTGACCGTGAATTCCAGATCACAGCCGTTCCGTCGCTGGCTCCGGTGACGACCCACGACGCATCGTCGTTTAACAGAACCGTCTGCAGAGCACCTCGCTGCAGCTGCCCGTCTGCATTCAGTACGTGGTATTCGTCCGTGACCTGAACTCGGGTTTCCGGAGTGTTCGATTTCAGCAGAAGGTTTTCCAGCAGGTCGGCCGGTGTCTCGGTGCGAGCGCTTCCGGACGTCGCAGAATTCTCCGCGGGTTCCGGTGCCTCGTGTCGGGTCAGCAGGTAACGATCCGGTATTGGTGCGGCCTGTTTCGCTTCGCTGGCGGACACGGTGGGATTGAGACTGCGTTCCAGATCAGCTTCCAGAGCTCGGCGGTGTTCTTCATAGTGGACCGTGTCCCACGTGCGACTGCAGCGATCTGCGCTCACGGACAGAATCTGTGTTCCGTCGGAATTCAGAAAGTCAGCCGCGTTGACTCGAGCTCCATGGCCTTCCAGCTTCTGAGCCAGCTGAATTTCATCGGCAGACACCACATTCCAGACTCCGACCGTGCGATCATCGGACGCCGTCACGATTCGCCGCCCGTCGGCAGAAAAGCGGATGTCATTGACGGGGCGTTTGTGTTCGGATTGCAGCCAGTGAGTGTCACCGCTGTCCTGCAGGTCGGCAGCGTGCTGAAACGGAAATCGGTCTCGGCCGGTGAAATCGCTCTCCGGCCGACGACGCAGCACCATCAGTTCGCCGTCGCGACTGTTGCCGATCAGCAGCAGCCGCTCGTCCGGGGAAACGCCCAGACATTCCGGCGGAGAATTTCGATTTCGCGGAAGTCGCAGCTGCCCCAGACGTTCCGGGCGTTCCGTGGGACTGGCTGACGGAGGAAGACGGTAAGCCAGGATGTCGGCCGATTCACCGCCGCGGGAACCTGCATACAGAAAGATGCGGTCAGTCGGCAGAATGGCAAGGTCGCGAATGCCTGCACTGCTGCGAATCGACCACTGCTCTCTGCGCTGCTTCAGGTCCCAGCTGCGAATGGAACCCGCCGCATCAGCGCTCAGCAGCAGTCCGTCACTGAGGGCCAGGGCGGTGATGGTTGCGGAATGAGTTCCCAGAATCTGATGCTGTCCGTCGTTAGGGTTCCACAGATGCAGCTGCCGATCCGAAGCGGCGATCACCTGCTGTTCGTCGGTGCTCATCGCGACCTGAGTCACCGAAGTGTCCAGCTGCAGTTCGGCGTCAGCCTTGGGTGACGGTTCACCGGTCTGCGGGTTCAGACTTCTTACGGACAGCAGACCGGAAGAATCTCCCCAAACCACCGAACGGCCGGAAGGACTGATGACCTGAGTCTGCACGGGACTGGTGGATTCGATGGTTCTGAGCTTCAGCTGATTCAGTCGGCCGCGAAGTTCCGTCAGTCGGTTCTGACGTTCGACATCGGGAAGCTGGGCCAGTTCCGGATCATTCTCAAGTGCGTTGATCAGATTCTGAACTTCGCGCTGAGCGGCCACGTAGTCTGCGTTGCGAATCAGGTTGGCGATTTCGGCTGTCCTTTGTTTCGCAACCGCTCGGGATTTTTTTTCTTCCAGGGCGACCAGTTCCATTTCAGCACTGGCCTTGGCTGCTTCCGCGACAGTCCGTGCCCTGTCAGCAGCCTGTTTCTGAAGATCGGCGGCAACGCGAGCTTTTTCGGCAGCATCTTTCTGTTCACTGACAACTCGAATATCCGCTTCCAGTTTCTGACGGTCCGACTCCAGCTTCACCTTGGTGGCTTCCAGCCTGGTGTTAGCCGATTTCAGTTCGCTGGCCTGAGCAATCAGAGTTTCCTGATCCTTGACCAGGCCAGCCTTCTGTTCTTCAAGGACGACCATGGCCGCCTTCAGGTCGCGGCTCTGTTCAGCCAGCACCAGCTTGTCGTTTTCAAGCTTCGCCGTTTCTTCTTCCAGCTTTGTTGTCTCTTCCTTCAGCGAACTGACGTTGCCGTACAGAGCGGTGATTTCCTGGTTCTGTCTGGCAATCTCCAGTCCCTTAAAGTACGACTGCGTGCCGATGACGGCGATCATCAGCAAAGCTGCCAGAGTGCCGTATTTCAGGCCGTTTCGCAGGCGACGGCTGCGAGTCAGGCGGGTGGAGAGTTCGGCGAATTCGGGGCCCTGCTCCTGAGAGGCAATCTGCAGGCCCAGGTCGTAGTCTCCCTTTTCATACGCCAGTGAAGCGTAGGCCAGCCGAGTTTCGCGAAGTCCATCGGCGGCCCGGGGGTTTTGCTGCCATTCGGAACGAGCTTCTTCAAACAGAGCCGCCGCTGTCTGATAGTCCTGATAACCTCGCTTTGCGCTGTGCTTTCGAGCGTCCTGCAGAGTGCTGTCGGCTCGAGTTGACAGACGCCGACTTTCTTCGTGCTTCTGGAACTTCTTGACGGCTTCCTGAAACACCAGAACAGAGGAATGACGATTCCGTGGATCGGTCGACATCGCCTTCAGAGCAATGTCCATCAGTTCGCCGGAAACTTCCGTCGGGCGAATGGAGTTACTGCGGATCACCTTGTCGATGATCTGATAAAGACCGCTGTTGCCGACGGAGGAATCGGGTTCAGGAAACGTATGCGGGGCTTTCCCTGTCAGCACTTCAAACAGGATGGCGCCCAGCAGATAGATATCGCTCCACGTGCCGATGGACGTCGGAGGTCCGGTCCACAGTTCCGGTGACATGTAGGCCGGCGTGCCGGCGCCGAAGGAAGCAGACGGCGAGGCAAAGCGTTTTTTGTCGGCTTCAGACGCAGGCACAGCCAGTCCCCAGTCAAGGACCAGCACTTCCCCGAATTCGCCCAGCATAATGTTTTCGGGCTTCAGGTCCCGATTCACCACTCCGTTATGATGAGCGTAAGCAACGGCATCGCAGACCTTGTGCAGAACTTCCAGGTTCTCTTCCAGCGACATTTCGGTGATGCGGTCGTTCCACGGAGTCCCGTGAACTCGCTTCATCGAATAAAACGGCGACCCATCTGCGCTCTGGCACAGGTCATGAATCGGAATGATGTGCGGATGAACCAGATTGGCCGTGACCAGCGCTTCGGACAGAAACATTTCCCGGCGCTGTTTCTGCACCTGAGACATGCGGCCCTGCTGCTGGTACGTATTCTTTTCTGATTCGCGCAGCGGCTTCAGAGTCTTGATGGCCAGTTCGCGATCGAGTGATGTCTGCTTCGCGATGAAGACGGCACCCATGCCGCCTTCAGCCAGCTTTTCGATAATCTGATAGTCGGGGCGATCATCCTGAGCGGCGATTTCAAACTGTTCGTCACCGGCCACAGGGCGGCTGCGGATGATCAGCGACGTATCCAGACTGCCCGATGTGCGGCTCCAGATCTGAGTTCTGCGGCCCTGTCCGCCAAGAGATGCCGTCGGGTCAGGAAACTCACGGACTTCGGTGTCAGAAGCGTTCCTGGCGGCAACATCATCCTGCCATTCCTTGTATTCCTTCTCGGACAGACCTCGCATCCCCATTGTGCGGGAAAAGATCTGAGTTCGTTCAGCCTGATCTCCGACAGCACCCGGCCGGGTTCCCAGATTAATCGTGGCGTCCGGCGAGATCGACGGATTCCCGTCGGGGCTCGGTGTCACCACCGCAGTTCGTTCAAAGGGATTGTCGGACTTATCACCGCCGTCTTCCGAGTCCTGGCCGTGCACCGTCGGAGTTTTGGACGGTACCCAGGTTCGATTCAGGTCCGCGGACTCGTCGTCCGATTGTCGCTCGGCGGATTTTTCGAAGCTGAAGTCGTGGTGAGTTGGTGTGGCTGACGGCACCCAGGTCCGATCGGTATCGACAGGGTCTGCCGGCACGTCCGAGCCTCGAAGTGTGGGAGTCTTCGAAGCGACCCACGTCTTATTCACATCCGGTTCGTCTGCCGTGTTCGCAGTCGAAACTGAGTCCGAATCCTGGCCGCTGTCTTCGTCGTTGTCGGAAGGAATGTGGTCGTTGGTTGGAACTGCAGGCATCGCCCAGGTCCTGTCCACGGCCGGAGGTTCGCCGTCGTTTGCTGCCTGAACGTCGGTTTCCTGATCGTTGGTGTTCGCAGCTTCCGGCGATCCGCTTCCGGACACTGAAGGAACCCATGTGTCGTTGGGATCTGCGGAATCCGGATCGTCGGACTGAACTTCCGGTGTGACGTCGGATGGATCCTGTTCCGGCGGTGATTCCGCTCCGGCCGACGGAACCCATGTTCGCTGGACGGATTCTTCAATGTCCGCGCGCGCGCCTTCGCTGTCCGAATCTCTGTTCGGTCGCTGGAACCCGAGGCTGGAATCGGTGGCAAACTTCAGGTCGTCGTTGGGATGGGAACCATCCGGCGGTTGTTTGCTGTTCATGTCGGTTCTCTGCTGTCGTACTGTTCCATTTTTCGGATCGCGCGAGCTCCCCGGCTGAAGCTGCTGCCCGGCTGTTGCCGACGTTTCCACTTCGCGACTGCGCCGAAGATCAGACCTGGAATGGCGGCTGAGACTTCCGTCACCTCTCCGTGATGTTCGCCCTGCAGATCAGCTCCGGCTGGATCGACGTCGGCTTCCGGGACGGCGACAGAAACTGCAGACAGTTCAGCGCGAACGGGAAGGTCCGGCAGGACCTGCGGACGAACTTCGCCGATGGTCTCTGACGCTGAAGGATCCGCCGGCTGATCGCGAGGCGGCTCATCGTTCATGGACTGAGTCTGCGGGCGGTTCGGATCCGCGGGCGGCACCTGTGGACCGTCGGAATCGGATGGCTGCTCGAATTCCATTTCCTTCAGCTGCAGAGGTTCTGCAGTATCGGGCAGTTCCTGAGTTGCGGGGCCGGGACGTCCGCCGGTGATTTCGAATTTCACAATCGGCCGTTCAACTCGCTGACCACTGGTTTCCGTGATCAGCCACACTTCGTAACCGGCACCGTCCTGCAGTTCGGGGTTCTCCTGCACAAACAGTTCGAAGGCTTCCCGGCTGGAGATGAAGGTGCTGTCCGTGATTCTGGCCATCACGACTTCAGCGTCCGCGTCCACTTCAAAGTACCGTCGTATCTGCAGGTACACATCCGTACCGATCGCAGCATCGGAAGCAGCACCGGTGCCGAAATCGATATCGGTACTGATCGCCGTAACAACCGGTCGGTCGATCGGGGCCTCGATTCTGGGGATATCAATGGTGATGACTTCGGCAGGCGTCATCGGCACAATTCCCGGAGACGGGCCGGCGACAAATTCCCATTCGGCCTGACCTTCCGGAACGCCGGTTGATGTGGCGTCAACATTGTCAAACGGAAGTGGAGCTGCCTGCTGAGAAAAGTCACGCAGGTTGTTGGTGTCCGTGGAGCTGAGTAACGCCAGTGCCGTGGCAGCCGGATTGATCGCCTGACCGGCTGCGTCCGTGATGGTCGCGGATGTTCCGGTGAAATCAGAAACTGATTCCGAAGATCCGTTTCCAGGATTGGTGGCCTGACTTCCCCAGATCTGAATGCTGTCGTGCTGAGCCACACTGAAGCGGACGCCGAAAATACCAGGATTGTCCTGACGCCCGTTGCGGTCATTGGCGGTGGTGACCAGATCGATAATTCGGTACACGTGAGGAATCAGATATTCCTGACCACCGGCGTCGATGTAGAAAATGGCCTTGTCGGCATCGGTCAGATCGAACTGCAGTTCACCCGATGGAAGTGCTGTTGCGTCACCGGCGATTCCGACCGGAGATGTCTCCAGAGTTGCTCCCCAGTCGATCACCACTTCCAGATTTTCTTCTCCGGCCAGACCGAAGACCAAGTCCAGGATTCCGAGGAACCCGCCGTTGGAAAACGTCAGGTTGCTGCGCATGTTTTCGGAATCACTGAGCGTCACGAAGGCGGTTTCCGCGCCGGAGGTCGGAGCTGCTGCGAATGCCGCAGGACGCGGGGCGATCTGACGCGCGACTCCGCCATCGGTGCGGACTTCGATATTGCTCCCCAGATTGACAACTCCGCTTCCGCCGGACGATCCCGCGATAATCGTCATCTGATCGCCAGTCAGATCATCGAACACGCCCGGCGCCGGGTTTTCGTCGCTGCTGATGATGGTGTTGTCAGCCAGAACAAAATCACCGCTGCGACTGATCAGCGTGATGGATTCATCGATGCTGTCGGTCAGCGTGTTGTGAGCCGCGTTGATGTTTTCCGTGACGGTCAGATCGTTTTCCGCCGTAATACTGATGTCGCCCGCATTGGTGTCGACGCCGGTGGTGGCGGTGAAGGTCAGATTGCCGATTTGCTGATCAGCCACCGAGGCCACAGTCAGGTCATCTGCGTCGAAGAAGGTGACGCTTCCGCCTTCCGCAACGTTGCTGACGGCGATGACGTCGACGTCGTTTGGCGCAGATCCCAGCAGCACGTCGCCTGACAGCCCCTGCTGACGAATGCCCAGTTTGCCGGCCGTGATGGTGCCGGTTGCTGACTGAACCATCGTGCCGTCGGTGACGACTCGCACATCGGCCGTCCCGGAATTCAGCTGCTGAGTGACCGTGAGAGAACCGTCGATATTCAGCAGGATGTCACCGTCCGTTGTTTCCAGTCCGCTGGTTTCTGAAAAGCTGACGGCATTGCTGACCGGGTCTGCTGCGACGTTCTGTTCGCTGACGGTGTCGATTGTCAGGGGCTGAGTATTCCGGAAGGCAATCTGTCCGCCGGTGGCCTCGTTCAGCACAGCCAGCGAATTGACGGTGTTGCCATCGTCGAGCAGCACATCGCCGGTACCGCTTTCCTGACGAACTCCCAGCGAATTGCCGGTGATTGTGCCCGTTGCGGTCTGAGTCATATTGCCATCGGCGATCAGTCGAACATCGGCGGTGCCTGCGTTCAGCTGCTGAGTGATCGCCAGTGAATCCGGGCCGGACCGGGGAACCCCCGCATCAAGAGTGATGTTGCCGTTCGTCGTCGTGATGCCGGTGACGGCTGCGAAAACGGAATCCGAAACGATCGAACCTGACACCTGCCCGATCGTCAGTTCGTCCCGGTCTGCAAACGTGACGCTGCCGCCCGCTGCGGAGTTTTCCGCGGCCAGAATGTTGACGTCGTTCTGTGCCGCCAGCTGGATATTGCCTGACGAAGCCCGCTGATGGATGCCGAGTTCATCGGCGGTGATGATGCCCGTCGCCGACTGGGTGATGTTTCCGTAGCTCTGCAGCCGTGTATCGGCGGTGTCGGCATTCAGCTGCTGATTGATGGTCAGAGTTGTGCCGACATCCAGCTGGATATCATTGCTGCCGCTGGACAGACCGACAATGGTTGCTGCCGAGTTTGTGACGACGTCAACCGTATCGATCGTCACGTCATCGGCATCGCGGAACGTGATGGCTCCGACGTTACTGCCTGCCAGAAGATCGGTGTCGTTGGCAGCGTTGGTCAGGTCGAAGGTGCCCTGTCCGTTCAGGACCAGACTTCCGGACAGAATTCGGGACATCTGCATACTGTCGATTGGCAGAACCTGAGTCACGGTGGCGGCGACGGTTTGATTCAGGACCGCGATGTTGCTGCCAACATCGATCGCGGTCAGGTCGCAGTCCAGGTCAGCCAGTTCCAGAGCAGCCGAATCGCTGTTGACAGTGAGATCTCCTGTGGTTTCGCCGTCGAACTGCTGAGCTGTGATGTTGATTTCTTCGGACTGCCCCGACTTGAACAGAATGCGGGTGGCATTCAGATCAATCACTCCTCCGGCCGCCGCCACATCCGCCGCTTCGATTCTCAGATCTCCCGTCACTGCGCTGATGGTGGTTGGCAGCGTGATGGTGCCTGTGGGGGTCAGCAGAGCCAGGTTCTCTGCCGTCGGAGTTGACGCAGAAACGTCGATGTCGCCGTCGCTGCTCAGGAAGATCGTTCCGGCAGCTCCGGCATCCAGCGTATTGACGACGGTGGATGATGTCTGATGCACGGCAATGATGCCGCTGGCGGTCAGATTCATCACGGCTGAATCAATTTCCACCGGATTGGCGGCCAGAGACTTCAGCACATCCGTTCCGGCAGCACCAATGTCGGCTCCGGCGACGATATTGACCGTCCCGCCGTTGCCGGCGCTGATGTTGACGGCTGAACTGTTGGTCGAATCCAGCACGCTGCCGGCGGTTGCGGTGATGCTGACATCTGCATTCGCGCCGCTGGCGGTGATAGTGTCAATCAGGACATCTCCGGCATCTGCGGTGATCTGCACATCACCGACAGTTGCGGTGACGCTGGTGGCGGTGACGTTCTGCTGAGCGTGGATCGTCACGTTACCGGCCTGAGCCAGAACACTGGTCGCTTCAACGCTGCCCGTGACAGCATCCAGTTGCACAGAATCGGCCGCTGTGACACTGACGGCAGTGATATCCCCGGTGGTGGCCGTCAGAAAAACGCTGTCTCCGGCTCCGCCACCGGCATCAACGCTGACCGCCACGATGTCGCTCCCGGCAACCACGGTGACGCTTCCATCCGCAGTGGTGACGCTGGTCAGTTCAACGCTGTCGGTTTCGTTGATCGAGATATCGCCAGGCGCGGTGGCGGTGGCTGTCAGAGTTGCGATGGTGGTGTCCAGAGCAATGCTGCCGGTTGCCGAAGCAGTCAGGTTGTCAGCGACGACATCGGGATTGGGGCCGCTGTTGGTGATGCTGCCGTTTTGAGCATCCAGAATGACATCTCCGGTGGTTCCGGAATTCATTTCGACGACTTCGATGCCGGCACCCGTGCTGATCAGCCTGATGTCGTTGGCATCGCTGTCTGTGATGGACCTGACGCTGGTCGCTGTGATCCGGCCGCCGGCGACGATCTCGATGTCGCCGTTCGCCGTTTGGGTGTCCTGAAGATCGACGGCGTCGGTTTCCGCAATCTGAATTGTTCCGACAACGGTGCCGGAAGCAATCAGAGTGTCGACGGCAGTGTCCAGGTCATCCGATGCCGTGCCGATATCTCCGGCGGCCGTCAATGTGGCCGTTGTAGCGACAATGTTCTCTGAGCCACTGCCTTCGCCTGCCTGCTGGTCGGTGATGCTGCCGCCGGTCGCGGTGATGTCAACCGTCGAACCTGTGCTGCTGATCCGACTGACAGCCACGTTCAGCGCTGCTTCGTAGCGGATGGCGCCGCCGGCGGTGTCAGTTCGAGTCCCATCCGCCATGACGATGCTGCCGTTGTCGGCGACGACGTCGATGGTTCCCGAACCAGCCGTGCTGATATTCGCATTCTGGCTGAAGGAATCTGCCGTGATGTCGATGCTCCCGGTGCTCGAAGCGATGTCGGCATTGGCCGTGAGCTGGCCTGAATCCACATTGATGCTGACAACTCCGGAACCATTCGCGGAAACGTCTGCCGACACGTTGATGGTCACGTCACCGGCGTCGACGTCCAGGCTGATGTTTCCATTGCCGCCGTTCGTTGAGATGCCGGAGACCGCGATGACGAGCTCATCAGATTCCTGAATCACGATGTCACCGGAGGTCGAATTGGTGGCGGTCAGGCTGTCGATGTTCGTGTCGATGTCTCCGGAACCTGTTGAGCCAATTCCGGTGGCTGCAGTCAGAGTGACACGTCCCGAAGCTGCCAGGTTGGCGTCTTCACTGGAACTGACGTCGGAAATGGAACCCGTCGCAGCGGTGACGGTCAGATCGCCGGAATCACTGTTCAGGACAGTCACATCAACACTGTCCGCCGCCTGATACTGAATCGTTCCGGTGGCCGTCGACGTTGAAGTTCCGTCTGCCATGACGATGCTGGCGGTGTCGGCGGTGACACGGATCGTTCCGGCCGCTGACGTGGTGATGTCGGAGTTCTGATTGACAGTGTCAGCGGTGATATCGATATTGCCGGACGACGAACTGACGCCGGCGTTGATGTTCAGTGATCCGGCATCGGCATCGATATCAACATTGCCGCTGTTCGAAGTGACGACGTCGTCGATCTGGAGTGAACCGGCCAGAGCGTGCAGAGTTACGTTTCCGGCGCCCGGTGTGGTGACTCCGACAGCACCGTCAAAGCAGTCGCCCGCCGTCACGGTGCCGACGGTAAAGCCGTCCGCTTCGTTCAACAGAATGCTGCCCGTCACCGACGCGGCGGCAAAGGTCGAAACATTGTTGGTGGCCGCGGCCAGGGTAATGTCTGTCTGTGCTTTGACTCCCAGCTGACCGGTGGTGATCCGGCCGGACCCGGTTTCCGTCACACTGCCCGCATCGGCCTGCAGACGAATGGTGTTGGTGCCGGCGGTCAGAAGTCCGGTGATCGCCAGACTTCCGGCCGCCACACACAGTTCAATGTTTCCGGCGATGTTTGAGGAAGTTCCGATCGCCAGCCCCGTCGTGTTGGCGATGTTCACATCTCCGGAATTCGTGTTACTGAACTGCAGGCTGTTCACCGTGGTTTCGATGGCATGCCCCGAACCGGTTCCAATGCCGTTGACGGCGTTCAGAACGACCGAATCCGCGATGATGTCGGCGTCGGCATCGGTGGTATCACCGATGATTTTGTCGGCACTGTTAATTGTGACACTATCGGAAGTGGCGGTGACGACTCCGGTCAGTACCACGTCGCCCGCAGTTGAGGTTGTCAGCTTCACATCGCCGGATCCACCGGCCATGACCTCTGTCTGAATGGTCAGGTCACTTCCGATGTTCTCCAGATCGATGGTCCCTGCGATCGTCGTCACTGTGTCGAACGAGACCGTTCCGCCTCCGGACTGATCGAAGGTGATCGTGCCGCTTCCGGTGGTCAGACTTCCGACGGCCGTGGCAGTGCTGAGTGCATTGTCCAGATCGATGTTGCCGTTTGTGGTGTCGGCGGTGATTGTCGTGGCTGCCAGTTCCAGCGACGTCGTGTTCCCGATGCCGGTGACGGCATCCAGGTCGACAGTGTCTGCCGTGATCAGTCCCGATCCATTGATCGACTGGATACTGCTGATCGTGACTGTGTTGTTGCTGGCTATCGTCGTGCCGGTGAGGATCACTTCGCCCGATGTCAGCGTCGTCAGTGTGATGTTGCCCGCACCGTTGGCTGTGATGTTGTTCAGGTTGACCAGATTTCCGCCGGTCGATGTCAGTTGTACATTGCCGGAATTCGTGGTCACACCGACGGTCTGGCTGAAACAGTCGCCGACATTCACGACGGCCGCAGCAACAGTGCCCACTGTGAACCCACCGTTGTCCGCGAACAGAATGTCACCGGCTGTGGTGGATTCCGCGGCGAAAACATTGTCCACGTTGTTGCCGCCAGCAGCGGCATTCAACAGGATATTTCCGGAAGCTCGTACACCAAGGTTCTGTGAACTGATTGTTCCGGCTGCAGACTGACTGATGTTGTTCGCCGCTCCCAGTCGAATCGTGCTGCCGACCGCAGACAGAGCCGAATCAACCATCAGGTCGCCTGCCGTGACGCAGATCTCGATGTTTCCATTCGCATTTGTCGATGCTGAAAGTGCTCCGATGGCTGCGACGGTCAGTGTCTGCGAGTTGGTTATCTGAACATCACCGGCGGTCCCATTGCTGAAAGCCAGGCGATTGAGAGTTGTTTCCAGAGCATCGCCGCTGCCAATACCGGTGGCAGACGTCAGAACGGCATCGCCCGCCAGCAGATCGACACCCGCATCGCTGGACGTTTCTGAAATGGCTCCGGTCGCCGACAGCTGCACATCATTGGCGGCACCGGCGTTGATGAGGTTGACCAGAATATCTCCGCCGGTGGTGGTCAGCGTGATATCGTTGGCGTCGTTGTCGGTTGCCGAAGAATCGACATTCACAGCGGTGATGGTTCCGCCAGCCAGCACTGTGATGGCTCCGTCAGCTGTGTTGACTGATGACAGTTCCACAGCGTCGGTTTCCGTGATGTCGATCGCTCCGGCCGCTGATGTGGTTGCGTCCAGCTGGCTGATGGTTGTGTCCAGATCGATGCTTCCTGCCGCATCAACCGTGAACGTTCCGGCTGTGACATTGACCGCGGCTGCGTTGGCGTCGGTGATGCTTCCGCCCGCAGAGACGGTAACGTCCCGAGTGCCGTTGCTGATGACATCGATCGCCAGGGAATCCGTTTCTGCGATCTCAATCGTGCCGGAAGCGGAATTCGTGGCGTGAAGTGTTGCGACTGACGTTTCCAGAGCGTTGCCGCTGCCGCTGCCGGTCGCTGCGGACAGAGTTGCCGTCGATCCGCTGATATCGATGGCACTGTCACCGCTGTCTGAGATGGCTCCGGTGGTGGCGGTCACAGAAACATCACCCGCTGTTGTCAGCGAAGAAACGGCAACGCTGGTCTGAGCCGATGCCGTGATGTCCCCGGTGACGGAATGCAGCGAGGTTCCGTCGGTCATCGAGATTGCTCCGGCCGTCGCCGTGAGCTGGTGATCTCCGTCAACTGTCGAGACCGTGCCGGTATTCAGCTGGACATCTCGAGCAGCCAGCCCCGTGAAGGTGCCTCCGCCATCGGTGCTGATATCGGCGTTGATCACCAGGTCCGTGCCTGCATTCAGGTCGACGTTGCCGGTTGCATCTTCCGCGGCATCGCCACCGGTGATGGTCAAAGCGGCGTTGATCGTAAGATGGTCGTCGCTGCCGCCGTCGTTGGCGGATGTGAGGCTGATACCGCCGCCGTCATTGTTGATGATGGCTGCATTGATCGTCAGCGGACTGGCTGCGGACAGCGTGATGTTGTCGAGTGCTGAATCCTGAAGGTCGCTTCCGATGCCGCTGTTGTCGGTGATGCGGATTCCGGAAAGGCTTCCAACGGTTCCGATTGTCAGCGACCCGGAATTCGCGATGTGGATATCACCCGAGTCGGTTTCGGCAGCGATCGTATGAGTCGACGCGAGACCGGTCATTGTTTCCAGCCCGTTTGCATCCGTGCCGATGCCGGTCAGAGCCTTCAATGCCGTGTTCACGGCGATGATGTCAACTCCCGTTGTGTCCGAGTCCAGAATGCTGCCCGAATCGGACGTCACACTGACTGTATTCAGAGTACTCAGCAGGCCGATGGACACGCTGCCGTCTGCGGTGATACTGATGTCGCCGCCGGTTGTGACAATCTGAGCTCCGTCAGCCATCACCACCTGACCGCCGTGAGATCCGGGTTCTGTATCTGCGGCGACTGTGACATCTCCCAGCACGGCCCAGACATCTCCGTCCACGCCGAAGGACACAGTGCCTTCTGAGGTGATGTCGATCGTTGAACTGGTTCCCGTTGTTCGAACAACTCCGTGGATGACGACTGCTGCTTCCGACGGAGCGTTACTGCCATCGCCGATGATGATGTTTCCGCCCGACAGGACCTGAGCATTGGCTCCGTCTGAATCAATCAGCACGCTGTCGACGTTCGACGTGGAAAACAGATCTGATCCGGTGACAGTCACATCACCTTCCGCGTCCAGCCGGCCAGCCGCGCTGATGTGAACTCCGCCATGTCCGTCAGTCGGTCCCGAGCCGGTGTCGGTCGCGGAATTGTTATCTGCCGTGACGGTAATGCTGCCGCCACTGTTCGCATCGACAACCGCGGAAATGATCACGTCACGAGCGGAGCTCAGAATCACATCGTTGTCGGCGGTCATGGCGGCATTGATGATCAGATCAATTCCGCCCCCCTGAATCGAAACCGAGCCGGCTCCGACCGTGACCTGACCGTTGATGGCCGCTCCACCAATGGCCAGTGTTCCCCCGCTTCCTCCGGCACTGCTGACGGAACCGCTGACCGTCAGTTCATTCGCTGCCGTCAGAGTGATGCTGCCGCCGTTCGCCGGATTTCCACTCGTGACCGGCCCGGTCAGGTCCACATCGCCGCCACCGGTCTGGCCAAAGTCGATACTGCCGCTGCCCGTCGTCAGAGAGCTGACCGTGGTTGCAGAGGCAACCGTGTTGTCGATGTCGATCGCGCCCGTCGCCGTGTCCGCGCTGATGCCGGTTGAAGCAGTCTGCACGGCTGTGGAATTCCCAATGCCCGTGCCGGCGTCCAGGTCGACCGTTGTCGCAGTCAGCAGTCCCGAACCATTGATGCTGCCGCCGGCAGTGATCTCGGCGGAAGTGTCGACAGATGTGGTGCCGGTCAGATCGATGTTTCCGCTGCTGTTCAGGATCAAACCGGCCGCCGTTGCGGCGTTGACAACTTCCGTGTCGCTGTCTTCAGAAATGCTGACCGCTCCGGTGGAACTGAATGTCAGGTCTCCAAAGTTTGTTGTGTTTCCGGCGTCGTTCCCCAGAGTGATGGACGACCCGCTGAAGCTGGCGTGACCGGAAATTGACAGATAACCGGCCGTGCCATCCGTGATCGCTAACTGAGCCGTCACCTGCAGACTGCTAGACGTGACGCTTCCGTCCAGAGCGATTCCAGCGTCGGTATTGGTGATGATCGCGGACGTTGTGGCAGAAATCGTTCCGGTGGTCAGATCTCCGCCTCCGGACTGTTCGAATTCGACACTGCCTGAACCGGTGGTCAGACTGCTGAGCGTCACAGCGGTGGCGTGACTGTTGTTCAGAACTACCTGACCGCCGGTCGTATCGGCTGTGATGACCGAGGCATCCAGCTGAACTGTTGTTGAGTTGCCGATTCCCGAGACCGCATTCAGATCGACGGTATTCGCCGTGAACAGTCCGGCTCCGTTGATGCTGCCGGAACTGTTCATCACTGCCGTGCTGTCGACTGTGGTTGTGCCGGTCAGGGAGATATTGCCCGCTGATGACAGAGCCAGACTGTCCGCGGAATTACTGCCCACGACATCCGTCCCGGAATCTTCGGTGATCGTCACGGTATCGGTTGTGTTGAAGTTCAGGCTGCCGAAGTTGACCGTACCCGGAGCACCGATGCTGATGATGCCCGTTCCGCCGTTCAGGATGGCTGTTCCGGAGACGTTCAGACCGTTGGCCACCTGATCTGCCAGAACGATGGACGTGCCGGTAATCGACGCGTCTCCGTTATCGACCGTCAGACTGGTGTCGTTTGCATCGGTCACAGCGCCGCCGGAAACAAGCGTCAGCTGATCTGCAGTGCTGGTGCCTCGCAGTTCCGTTGCGTCTGCTTCCCGGATCCGAACGATTCCATCTGTGGTCTGAAACTTCAGCGTGCCGAACGTGGCTGTTCCGCCCAGACCCACATCGATCGATCCGGCACCCCCGTTCGCAAACAGATTACCGGCGACTGTCAGAACATCTGTAGCCGAGTCCGCCAGTGTGATCTGAGTGCCGCTGATGAATGCGTCTCCAATTGCAACGTCCACACTGGTGCCGGCCGTGTCTGTCACCGAACCTGCAGAGATCAAAGTCAGTTCGCCGGCGGAATTGGTTCCGGTCAGGACCATCGACGAATCTTCGATAATGCCGACGTCTCCGGCCGAGTGAAACGACAGAGTTCCGAAGTTGGTCGCGTTGCCCGAATCGTCGCCCAGTTGTACAAGCGATCCGGTGAAGTCCGCGTTGCCTGTGACGCTGATATCTCCGTCAGTTCCGTCGGTGATACTGTCCGCCGCGTTCAGAATCAGACTTCCTGCGGAAAGACTGCTGTCGACGAGAATTGCTCCCACGGTTTCCACCAGCGAAACCTGACCTGTTCCGCCGCTGCCGTTGAAGGTGATACCCGTTGCCTGAGTGTTTTCGAAACGCACGGAACCTGTCGTGTTGCTGATGTTCAAAATACTGACAATGGTTTGCAGAGCATCCGAACTGCCGATGCCGCTTCCGGCTGTCACGTTCAGACTGGCCGCATTCACATCCGTTGCTGCGTCGGCGTTTCCGACCACAGACCCGCCGGCGGACAGTGTGACCGCTCCCAGCGCCCCGGCTCCGGTTGTGATGATTCCGGTGGTCCCCGTGGACTGATCGAAGCGAATCTGGTCGGCGGCAGTCAGTGAAATCACTCCCGAACCGCTGATGGTTTCGGCAATCAGCAGATCACTGCCGGCTCCGGTGGTTTCAATCTGAATGGCTCCGCCAGCCGCCGAATTCGTGATTCCGCTGCCGCCGGTTCCCAGTGTCAGAGTCCCCATGTTGGACACGGCAACGTCGCCGCTGGTCGAGTTGACGGCAGCCAGAGTTCCCGCAACGGTATGCAGCGGTGAACCCGTCGTCCCAATCCCGCTGACAGCATCCAGAAGAATGGTTTCCGCCAGAAGAGTGCCGGTGCCGACAACGGAATCCCCGGTCGTCAGCTTCAGCACCGGCACTGCGACGCTGTTGTTGGCCACATTCATCACCGAGCTGACAGTGATGCTGCCCGAAACGGCATTGCCAATCGAAAGTGTCCCGGCGGTGACGGCATTCAGTTCGGCGTCGGTTAGTCCCAGAATTCCGGAAGCGTCGGCTCCGCCCAGGTCAATGGCAACGCCATTCGTGAGCTGACGAATGGAGACAACGTTATTCGCTGCATCGATGTTTCCATCGGACGGAGCATTGGAAATGTCGATGTCGTCCGCAATGAGCGTCACGTTTCCGGTGCCGGAACTGCTGATCTGAGCGGCCACCACCAAACCAGCCGCGGTTGCGGAATTCCCCGTGAACGTCACATCCGCTGTGCCACCGCTTCGCGAAATGGCCTGTCCGCCGTCCCACAGCAGAACTCCGAAATTGTCCGCACCGGTGCCGGTTCCGCCGTGCCCGACAATTGCGATCGCTCCGTCCTTTGACGTCACTTCAGTGCCGGAGGTCTGAATGACCACGCCTCGGTTCAAGCTGTCTCCGCCGCCCCCGGTGCCTTCGATGGAAATGGTCGCGGACCCGCCATCCTGCGACTCGACACGGCCGCCGGATTCAATCCGAACACCATCATTCATGTTTCCATTCGTCAGCGCAGAGGCTGTGCCGACAATCTGAATGGCACCGTCCAGAGAAATGACTTCGCCACCGGTCAGCCGCACTCCGGAATTGCCGTCCGTTCCGCTGCCACCGGTGCCGGTCAGGGTCACGCCACCGACCGCTCCTGGACCGGTTGATCTCACCACCGAACTGCTCTGCACGGCAATGCCGTCGTTCCCGTGACCGGTATCGCCGCCTCGGCCACTCAGCACAATATTGCCACTGGTTGTCTGAACGACGGCCGAATTCAGTACATTGATTCCGATGAAGTTTCCACTGGTGGCAACGGCCTGCTGATTGGCGTTCAGCGTCAGGTCACCGGAATTTGTCTGAACAGACCCACCGTCAATCAGAATCGTTCGAGCCGAAGTGACATCGACGATTCCGCTCCCTCCTGTCGTTACCTGTCCTGACGACAGGACATTCACATCGCGATCTGCGTTCAGACTGACATCACCAACAATGGAACTCACCGACGCATTCACGGCAATGTCACTGGTGGCTCCTTCAGCGGTCAGAGAAATCTCGGCCGGGCCTGTGATCGAGTTTGCAACCGTCAGAGTCCCGGTCGCGGAGACATCGATTTTGGCTGTTGTGCCTGTGGCCGTGATTCCAATAGTGGTGACGGAGGCCGCTGTGACTGTTCCGACCTGCATTGACGCTGCGTTTGCGTAGGTCAGATCTCCTCCGACGCTGGCCGCCAGGACAGACACCGAGTTGCCGGAGCTGCTGCCCAGTGCAAACGATCCGTTTCCGGAACTCAGCAACTGCAGGTTTCCTGCCGTGATCGCCCCTGAGGATGCCTGCGCGGCGGTCCCGTTTTCGGCCGACAGGTCAATGGTGACAGATGTCGCCGCCTGAATGGATCCGTCCAGAACCTGAGCACCATCGTCATCTGTGTCACCAAAACCTGAAACCAGCACGACACTTCCGGCGACTGACTGAACTGTGGCTGAACTGTTGATGGCAATCCGATCGCCCGCTCGGAGGACAACATCGCCGCCGGTGGATTTAACAGTCACCCCGGAATTCACCGTGATGTTGTCCGTGTTAACGACCGCGCTCTCAGTAGACACTGCTGTCAGCTGGCCGCCACTGGTGGTGTTGACGGCAAACGTGATCGGACTGGCCGCGGTCAGAGCGACGCTTCCGTCGGCCGCATCGTTGCTGGACGTCGTGATCCCTGCGACGGAATCGATCGTCAGGGCTCCGGTGTTGGAAATCGCAACGTTGCCGGACGTCGCGTTGTGGAAAGCCAGCTTGCTGACCGCTGTTTCCAGAGTTGTGCTGTCGGCAATTCCGGTCACGGCATCAATTGCCAGATTGGTGACGGTGATGTCAGGCCCCGCAGCATTCGTATCCAGAATGCTGCCCCCGGTGGTCAGATGCAGCGTTTGTACATTTGCCGGCAGCAGCGTCACGGCTGCAGAGGAGGAGATATTTCCGGAATGCGAGTTTCCGATGTTCAGCGTTCCCGCACTGATGCTGCTGAGTTCAGTCGCGGACAGGCCCAGCGTTCCGGCAGAATCGGATCCACCCAGGGAAATGGCGACACCGTCTGTTTTCTGAACCAGATTGACCGAGCTGCCGGTTTGAGCCGCAACGCTGCCACCGTTTCTGATGTCCAGGCTGTTCGTCACCAGAGTCACAGTGCCGCTGTTGGCAACGGTCGTGATCTGCGATGAATCCATGATCTCGACACCAAAGCTGAATCCGGTCCCCGCAGTTCCTGTCACCAGCACGTCCCCGCCTCCGGAAGTCACCGTGGAACCGGTCCCATACAACAGCACTCCGAAATTCCCACTCCCACCGACGCCGCCGCCGGTTCCGGAAATGGCGACGTTTTTGCCGCTGCCGGAACTGATGGTTCCACCCAATCCGACGGCGACGCCGATGCTGTTCCCCTGAGAACTCTGACCACCCGTCCCGGTGACGACCACATCTCCGCCGCTGGACGTGATCAGTGAATTCGAACGGCCGACAAAGACGCCGTAGTTGTTGATGCCGGTACCGTTCAGGCCGCCGCCGCTGCCGATGACACTGACCGTTCCGCTGCCGCCCGCGGAAATCTGCCCTGCAAACACAACGGAGACACCGTTGTTCTCATTCCCGGTTCCTGAACCGCCGCCTGTCCCCGTGACCAAAACATGACTGCCGCCGGAGCTGATTGCTGCACCGGTCCCCGTCACCAGAACACCGTCATTCAGTCCGCCGGTGCCGGCAAGACTTCCTCCGAAACCGGTTACCGAAGTCTGGCCTGCGGTTCCGCCGATGATTTGCCCGGACACCCGAACACCAATCTGGCTGCCGCCTGCATCGTTGCCGGCTCGACCTGCAACGGTGACGACACCACTGCCCGTTGCCTGAACCAGACCGCCGCTGATGTTGACCCCGATAAAGTTGCCCGTCGTCGCGATCGCCTGCTGGTTGGCGTTCAGATCAATGGCTCCGTTCACTGTCGTGATCGACGCACCGCCGGCCACACTGATATCCCGTGCCGATGTCAGGGTGATCGTTCCCGAACCGGTTGCGGACAGGTCGGCTGCGGAACTGTTCAGCTGAATGCCGGATGTTGAACCCGTCGATGTCGCGGTCAGATTCGTATCCGCGGCCATGGCAACTCCGGCACTGAAGGTGATTCCTCCGGATGATTCCAGATTCAGATTCTGCCCACTGGTCGTCGCCGAATTCAGAACGATGTCGCCTGCCGATGTCGTGATCGTGGTGGCTGCAGACGCGATCGTCAGGAGATCCGACGCCGCATTGCCCACCGTCACGGACCCCGCTGACGACAGCGTCATGCCGTCCAGAGTCACATTCGAACGGAAGGTCGCACCTCCACTGCCGATCGTCACGTCGTCATCAAACTGCACTGCGCCGGTGGCATCATTCTGAACCAGGGACTTCAGCGACGTGCTTCCGCCGATTGTTGTGGTGAACTGTTTGCTGCCGGTTCCTGTCAGAGTCAGCGATTCAGAATCCGCTGTTGTTCCGTTGACGGTTCCGCTGAAGACAATCCGTCCGGAACCTCCCACCGTGGCGTCGGCCGCCAGAGTCACATTTCCGGCAAGGCTGGCAGCTGTTCCGCTGCTGTTGATGAGAGCACCCGCAGCTCCGACACCGCTTCCACTGATGGACACGACTTCGGCACCCACCGCAGTTCCCGCCAGGTCCAGAGTGCCGCCGTTTACAATGGTTGATCCGCCGGTGGTTCCCAGAGCCGACGTGTTCCCGACAGCAATCGTCCCGGCGTTGATCGTCAGCGTATTCGTGAACGTGTTGGCCCCGGACAAAGTCACGGTCCCGCTGCCGGCTTTCACCAGAGTTCCGTTTCCGCTGATCACAGCTGCGATGCTGCGATTGTCGGAATCACCAAACGTCAGAGAGGATCCGGAATGAACAGTGATCAACGTTCCGGCGGCCGCCGCCAGATCGTCAACAGCAACCGCGGCGGCAGCATCGGGCCCGGTGATGATCAGAGTCTTCGTTCCGGAAAGGCTGACGGTTTCCGAATAGGTGCCGTCATTGACGATAATCGTTCCGCTGTTCGTGACTGCCGCTTCCGCCGCCGAAATTGAAGTAAACGCATTGACTCCCAGAATCGCGGCCTGATCGCCCGCCGTGCCCTGATCAGCGTCACCAATAAACGTTCCCGGTGTGAAACTCGACCAGTCTGTGTCTTCGACATAAACGGTTGTCGGCTGAGTGGCATCGACCAGCAGCACATCATTGCCGTCACCGCCGTTGTAGAACAGACGAAACGAACGCGACCCCACCGTCACGGTTCCGCCATCCGCAACGCTGGCTCCGACGTGTGTCGTCAAATCGGCCATGCCGCTGTTGGAAATCAGAGTCAGCACCTGAAACGTGTTCGGAGCTGCGGTGTCGGAACTGTTGCTGAAAGTCAGAGTTGCACCGTTCAGATCAACACTTCCGCCGACGGCCAGTTGATCGAAATCGGTGCCGGCAGTCGTCCACGGACTGTTGGCTTCAAACTGAAGCGCGCCCGTCGATGTGAAGTTACCGGTAATGGTCAGAATGCCGGGGCTGTTTCCCGGAGCGACGATGCCTTCATTCAGCACGTTGCCGGTGACGGTGCCGGTCCCTTTCAGTGTCTGAGTCCCCGCGATGGTCAGAGTGTCGGCCCCGTCCGCTCCGTCCAGTCCCGTCACATCCAGAAATGCTCCTGTTGCGACCTGAATGACGGACGATCCGGCGATGTTGTTGTTCGACGCCGAACTGACCAGAGCCAGAGTGCCACTGCTGACTGTTGTGTTTCCGGTGTAACTGCTGGAACCGGTGAGTGAGAATGTACTTCGGGAATTCCCGGCAATCACGAGTGATCCGCCCGAGCCTGTTGCTCCAACTGCCGATCCGGTCGCCGTTGCGGTGGCAAGATCGACGGTCAGCTGATTTCCACTCAGACTGATCACCGAGTTCGCGAACACCAGCGCATCGGCCGTGGCTTCACTGCGAAATTCCGTGTTCCCGCCGGAAACCACCAGGTTGTTTCCGGCAGCTGCCGTGTATGTCTGCGTTCCCGCCGTGGTGTAAACCGTTCCGCTGAACACGATGCCTGTTGTCGACACGTTTCCGACAGCCGTGCTTCCGACAACACCGTTGGCAACAGCCGTGCCGAGATCGCTGATGGCAATTGATCCGGAACCGGAAGACTCATTGATGGACAGCGATTCCAGCGCTTCGCTGCCGCCAACAATACCCTGAATGGCCACACTGCCGGTGCCGCTGGCGATGGTCAGAATTCGGTCATTTGCAGCGCTGTCTGCATTGACAGATCCCGTGATCGTCAGGGAATTGTCAACGCCGCCATCTTTCTTCATGTCAAATTCAACGTCACCATCCAGCTGAACATTTCCCGCAAGGGTCGCGGTCGCGGTGGGTGAGTTGTTGTCGTCGATACGAACTGTTCCGGCGGAAAAGCGGACCAGAGCAGCGGCGATATCCAGATCCGCAAGCTGTCCGCCCAGATTGTCTCCAACTCCGGATGCAAACTGAACAGTGCCGGTTCCGGCAGTGACGGCCAGTGTTCGATTGGCGGCCGTTGAATCATCTGCATTGACCGACTGTTCGAAAACGACATCGCCGGAGCCGCTGCCGGTGCTGATCAGGGCGTTGCCAGCCAGGCGAACGGCTCCCTGCAGCAGAATCGTGTCGTCGATGGTTGTCAGAGTTCCGCCTGCGAACACGATTTCCCCCAAATCGGTTCGCAGAGTGGTGGCAATATCATTCGTGATCGCCGCCGAACTCTGAATCAGAATTTCACCGGTGCCCCCGGTTTCGACAAGAAAGGTGCCGCCCGTGATGGTTGCTGCTGTCGCCTGATCGGCAGCGCCCACAAATTCAATATTGGCCGTCTGAGCCGCACTGCCGATCGTCACACCGGTTCCGGTGATCACGTTGTCCAGTTCCGCATCGGAAATCCCCAGCCAGTCGGCATCATCCACTGCTCCTGCACCAATCTGAATGCCCTGGTCACTCTCGCTGGCGGTGCGGAACGTCACCAGTCCGCCGGACCCGGCATTCAGCGTGCCACCCAGAGACAGCTGATCCATCACAAGGGTGACCACGGCTCCGGTTGCTGAACTTCCCGAATTGGTGGTGTCGATGTCGGCACCGGCCACGGACGTGATCGCGCTGTCTGCAGCAGAGGCTTTCAGAGAAACCACGCCGCCATTGGTCACGACACCGCTGCTGCCAATGGCAAATCCGTCGGCATCCGCATACGCCAGCGATTCGTCTGCGCTGGTCACGTTTGCCGTCAGCGTGTCGCTGGCGTTTGTGCCATTGGTTAAGGAAACAGCAGTGCTGCTGACAAGATTCAGCTGTCCGGTTGAAATGTTTCCGGACGTCTGAGTGATCCCGCCGTCCGAGTTATTTTCTGTGTCTGCCGTGATATTCACGATTCCACCGGCGGAACTCACCGTTCCGGCGGCCAGCACGACATCGTCTCCGGCTCTCAGATTGATCGTCCCGCCGGCGCTGTGAGTCACATCGACATTGATGATCAGGTCATCGGTTGCCGCACCGCTGCCTCCGCCCGCTTCCAGCGTGAAGTCACCGGCGGAACTCACTGCGGCGTTCACTGTCAGAGGACTGCTGGCCGAAATCGTTCCTCCATCGCCGAAAGCCGATGTCGTTGCAGTGCCCAGCTGGGCAATGACCAGAGCCCCCGTGTTGCTGATGTTTGTCGCATTGGCCGCATTGTTGAAGGCGATGTTTGTGACCTGAGTCTGCAGAGCCGACGAGGATCCGATCCCGGTGGCCGCCGTCAGGTTCAGGCTGAGCGCAGATGTCGTTCCCGTGCCGGAGATCGCTCCTGTGCCCGCGTCGTAGTCCACCAGCCCCTGACTTCCGGTGCTGACAGCCGCATCAATCACGATGCCGTTGCCGTCAATATCCACCGCGCTGCCTGTGGAATTCGACGTCGTGATCGCGGTACCGATGGTGACCGTTCCGCTGTGACTGATGGTGACGGATCCCGCTCCGGTCTGGATGGCTCCGCCGGTATTGTCGAAGTTGACTCCGGTGGAAGAAAACGTTCCGCCGTTGGTAAAGATCAGAGCATTGATCAGAACGTTTCCGGCGAGCGGATCGAGGTCATCGTTGCTGCCGCCGGCCAGTGAGTTGGCATTCAGAACCAGATTCAGAAGTCCATCCGCGGAAATGATGGGCGCGTTGATGGCAATGGAATTCGCGGCCTGCAGAGTCAGAGTGACATCCGGATGACTGCTGTCCAGCAGCAACTGGCTGTCGACACTCAGATTACCATCCTGACTCCCCGTAGCACCTGTCAGCACGGTCACACTGGTTCCGGACGTCAGGGCAGCAACCAGATCACTGGCGTTGACATTTGCGTCGTCTGCGTTCGGAGTGAAAACGTCTGCGGCGAAACCTCCGCCCGCTTCCGGATTGTCACTGATGGAAACGTTTCGGGGATCCAGCAGCCATTCGCCGGCAGCACCGTGATCCGCATGAGCATCGACGGTACCGCTCAGATCCAGAATGTCTTTTCCGGATGTTTCGACGAAGCCACCGTCGCCGGATTCAAGACCGCCCCTCGCGTGGATTTGGCCGTAGAACTGAGTGGACTCGTTCGCCCAGACAACCACCTTTCCTCCATCGCCGTGGCTGCCGGCCGACGCATTGATCAACACCTCCGAGCCCACATACGTTTGCGACGAGTTCGCAATGTGCGGATTGCTGCCCTGAACATCACCGCCGATCAGCACTTCTCCGCCGCCAGTTTCTCCCGAGGCATCGATCGAAGCGTGCTCAGTGAGTGCAATTCGGTCGCCCAGCAGATGCACCGTTCCGCCCTGTCCGAGTTCAGAAGACGCATCAATGTGCCCGGACATCCAAACCGTCCCGGCGGAACCGGCATCCAGCACAACCGAACCGGAATGACTGATGATTGCTGCATCCGAGTCAACAAACAGGTCCCCTCCGGACTGCACCGTGATCTGACTGGTCGCAGAAATATCGTGCAGCGTCAGATCGTCGATGTCGCTGACCGAAACCGAATCGGCCGAAATTGTCAGCGAATCGAAATCGTTGGTCGTGGAATTCAGCATGACCTGTCCGGCATTGGCAATCGTCAGAGACGCCACCTGAATTCCTGAACCGGAACTGACGGTGTTAATCGGGTCGTCTGACCGAATTTCGATGCCGGTGACCGCCGAGGTGACATTCAGGGTTGAGCCGCCGTTGGACAGCACGAAACCCGGGTTCAGCTGCACGGCATCCCAGATCCCGTGTTCCAGAGTCAGGCTGCCCGAACCGTTGGAAAAGTCACCGGATAGATTCAGTGTGTCTCCGGTATCAAATCCATCCAGCTGCAGAATTCCGGCAGCATCCAGCCCGAAACCCGCGTCCAGCAGCTTTCGTTCTTCCAGCTTTGTGACGCGCAGCTTCCCCCGAGTCCGCACACCGACCGAAGTGCGGCGAACCAACAAGCGTTGACGCAGGCGTGAAAGAAAACTCTGTAGCGACATAAAAGCGGCTGTGCCTTTCCGGCCAGTCCACACCAAACACGACTGATCCCTCGGCGCAGGTGGCTCCACCACCCACCGAGAATCCCGGGGATCGATTGTCCTATCGGCTCAGACTGCCCAATTTCCCGAATTCGCCCGCCTGTTAATCCCGGCAATTTGCCTACAACGTTGCCGCTCACGCAATAGCGCGATTATGGCAGATTTTCTGGTTGAACGGATCAAGCTTGAGAATCTAACAACACGCCTCCTGTCGTCCCGATGTAGACGGACGAAGGGAGTCTGTTATGACGTTTTCTGTTTCTGTTCGTCCGTGGTCCGCGACGCTGGTTTCACTGGCTGTCCTGGTCACCATCGCCCCGGCACAACTGACTGCCGAAGACGCTGCATCTTCGCGACCGGGTATTATCTCGGAAACCGGCGGACGATCCAGCAACAGCGAACAGGTCATCCGACTTTCGAAACCTGCCACAGCCAGCGGCTGGCGACGTCGCAGTCGAGTTCCGGTCGGAATTCCGCCGCAGGTGGTCCGGTCGATGAATTCAAAACTGCCGGACGCAGCAATCCTGAAAGCCGTGCCCCCGGAGCTCCCAAACCCGCCCGCTGAACCGCCAACTGCCGATTTTGACCGGTTGCCCGGTGCCGTTCCTGTGCCGCTTCCGCTGCCGTCTGACCTGTCAGTGCAGCCTCAGGCCGCTGTTGGAACTCTTCGCCGAACTCCGTTGCCTGATGTTCTGATGGAAGATGTGCGGCCGGAACCAGGTCCGGCTCAGCCGCGATCAAAGCCCTCCGTGGCGGAACAGGCTCCAACCGGACGTCAGAACGCCGCCACGGATTCGCAACCCCGAATGGCACCTCGGCTGGCGATTGCCGATCATCCGCTGGCGGCGACTGATTCCCGGGCCGCTCGAAAGATCCTGATTCTCGGAGATCTGCCCGTGGCCGCCGAGGAAGCTCACCAGCTGATGAAACAGGAAGCTGCGAAGAAATCGTCTGACCGGAAGGACAGTTCGAAGCCAACCGAGAAATCCGAAAAGCAGGATGTCAGCTGGTTTGATCTTCCGCTTTCGCGATCGCTGTCCAGCGTCACTCTGTTCGATTCGCTGGTCCCGGAAACTCCGAATGGAACGGAACTGAAGGTTCCCGAAGATCAGGGAGCAGAACTGTACGCGTCGTTTGGAAGTGTCTACGACAGTACTCCGGCCGTCATTCCTTCCGGACCGGCTCGCAACTGGTTTCAGACGTACCACCAGCCGCTGTACTTCGAAGATCCCAATCTGGAACGCTGCGGCATTCATCACGGCTGTCTGACGGATGCGGTTTCGCTGCTGTGGTTCTTTGGCCGGGTTCCCGCGGTGCCATACATGGTCGGATCTCAGCCGCCATGCCAATGCGTCCCGTCACTGGGCGATTGTCCGCTGTGTCATGCTTACGATCACACCGCCTACCTGCCACCTCCGAATGTCCGTGGCGCCGTGTTTCAGGCTGTCTGTACGGTCGGCATGGTCTTTCTGATCCCGTAGCGTCAGGTCTCTTAGTCAGCCGAACAGCGCCGGATGTCAGACCTCGTTTCAGCCGGACTGCTCGTGTCGTTCGGCTGAACCTCTTTCGGCAATTGATTTCGCGACCAGTCCTATGGAATGAGAATTCCGGGCTTCAAAACAGGTTTCAGGTGAAGCGAAACACGCTCTGGCATATGCTGAGTGCTCGATTTTGCAGGAAAATGCTGACTTTTCGAGTGCAGGTGAGCCGTGGGGATTGTTGTTCAGAAATTTGGCGGAACCAGTGTGGCGGATGCGGAACGGATTCGCCGAGCGGCAGCAAAGGCTGTGGCCACGAAGCGAGCCGGGAATCAGGTGGTGCTGGTTGTCAGTGCCCGAGGCCACAAAACGGACGAACTGGTCAGCCTTGCGGCGGAAATCACAGCACGTCCCCGACCTCGCGAAATGGACATGCTGCTGTCGACCGGCGAGCAGGAATCGGTCGCACTCGTGGCCATGGCAATCCATGAACTGGGCGAAGAAGCCATCAGCCTGACCGGAGCTCAGATTGGAGTTCGCACCGACGCCAGCCACACCAAGGCGCGAATCATCAGCATCTCCACTCAGCGCATGAAGAAGGCGCTGGACGCCGGACAGATTGTCATTGCCGCAGGATTTCAGGGCGTCGACGAAGACTTCAACATCACAACACTGGGTCGAGGCGGCAGTGACACCACAGCCGCGGCGCTGGCAGCCGTTCTGAAAGCAGACGTCTGTGAAGTGTACACCGACGTCGAAGGAGTCTTCACAACGGATCCTCGCATCGTTCCGGAAGCCACCAAGGTCGACCAGGTGTCTTATGACGAGATGCTGGAACTCGCCAGTCTGGGCGCCGGGGTGATGCATTCGCGATCGATCGAGTTTGCGAAGAAGTATCGAGTTCGGCTGCTGGTCAAGCCATCATTCATGGACGGCCCGGGAACTCTGATCGCTCCTGAACCCGATGAACCGACTCGAAAGGTCACGGGCGTTGCATTCGTCAGGAATGAAGCTCGAGTCAGCCTGGTGGGAGTTCCCGATCAGCCGGGCGTCATGAACCAGATCTTCGCTCGACTTTCCGAGAACAAGATTCCCGTCGACATGATTGTTCAGAATGTCGGTGTTGCCGGAACAGCCAACATTTCCTTCACTGTGGCCGAAGACGATCTGGAAAAAGCCATGGAAGTCGCCGGAGCAGCCACGGCGGCTCTGGGAGGAACCATCAGTCACCGAGGTGACCTGTCGAAAGTTTCCGTCGTCGGTCATGGAATGCCTGCGCACACCGGCGTTGCCGCTCAGATGTTTCGAGTGCTTGCGGACCACGGCATCAACATTCGCATTGTCACGACCAGCGAAATTAAGATTTCCGTTCTGATCGACCGCCATCTGTGTGCAACGGCAGTCCGGGCTGTTCATGCGGGATTCCAGCTGGATCAGCGTCACCCGTCGCAGGCCTCGGCTGTAACCGCCTCCAGCGCTTCGGCTGCCGCCACCAGCCAGGATGCCGCTCAGCTTGAACAGGACATCGTGTCGCGACTGAGCGGCATGGAAGACATTGTTGTCAGCGACGTCTGCGCCGATCAAAGCCAGGCACGAGTCACCATCGCCTCGCTCGATGACACGCCCGGAGTTGCAGCGGCCGTGTTTTCTGCCGTCGCGGAAGCCGGCATTGTGGTGGACATGATCATTCAGAACGCCGCTCGAGACGGCAAGGCCATCATTTCGTTTACCGTTCCTGCTCAGGACGTGCAGCGCACGGTCGATGTCGTTCGGGGTGTTCTGAAAAGTCAGCCGGACGTGGAAGTCACCAGCGATCCGTCCATCGGCAAACTGTCCGTCACCGGCATCGGACTCCGCAGCCACACGGACGTCGGAGCTCGCATGTTTCGAGCTCTTGCGGAAAGTCAGATCAACGTCGAAATGGTCAACACCAGCGAACTGAAGGTCAGCGTAGTGGTCGCCGGCTCAGAAACCGACCGAGCTCTCGCGGCCCTGAAATCCGCTTTTCAGATCAGCTGATCGTCAGTGTATCGGGTTTTACCAGACCCCACTTCTCGCTGATCGCCACCGACCTTCCGTCGGTGGAATCACGACTGCTCGGCGAGAAAGTGGTGGCGATCAGCGAGAAGCGTTCATTTTACGAAGACGCCGATCGCAGCTTCAGGCCAATGTCATTCCGTTGGCTTCACCAGTCGGCCGTCGTTGCGCTCCAGATGACGTTTCCAGCGACGGACCGCATTGGTGCGTCGGCTGGAGTTGTCATCGTCGGCGAAATAACCATCAGCATCGCCCAGCAGGTTTTCCAGATTGTTGATGGCCAGTTCGCGGATGGACAGGCGGCCGCTGTCGAGCAGATCGACCAGCCACGCCGATGTTTCCCGATCTTCCGCCGCCGTCTTCGAAATGCCGGTCAGCAGCTTCATCGTGTTTTCAAGTTCCAGACCTGCCAGCCGATTTTCCATGCGACGCAGAACTTCGTCATATCCAGCCGAAGACTCGTTCACGATTTTTCTCAGACCTTTGATCGCTTCCTGGCGGACAACGGCTTCTTCCGAATGCAGCAGAAAAGTGGTCAGCTGTTCGGCATCGTGAAGAATCGTCAGCAGCTGAACTCCGGCTGTCGCGATGTCCGGATGAGAATTTCCGGTCGCCGCAATGGCTCCGCTGGTCACACTGGACTCTTCGCGCAGCTGACGAGCTGTCGTGGCCATTCGTTCCTGCACCGCCTGTGAAGGCACGTTCGTCACCTGAAACACCCAGTCGGGAACCGCGGTGACGGCGGTCACAGTGGTGCCCGCCATGACCGGCGTGCCGGATGTCCAGGTCCATACCGACCCGGCCGGAATGGTCACGGCATCGCCATCAGCCGTTCCCGCGACTGTACACTCTGTGTCCGCACAATACAGATGCACCACACACGTTTGATTCAGCGGAAGAATTCCGTCCGCGGCGGGATCAACTGTGCCCGTTGACAATCCACCCGGCACGGGTGCGACCAGAATTCCGGTTCGCCCCTGAAGCTGAGGCAAAGTCAGTTTCAGAACTGTGCCTCCGGCACGCAGATGAAACAGACTGGTTGATGTGTCAGACGTTCGCTGCAGCAGCAGCTGACCATCAATCAGTTCCAGTCCCTGTTCATTTCCGGAGAGCCCCCGGAAGAGGCTCGACCCAACTACCAGTGCGCTCCATTCCGCCTGCGGAGCCAGAATCGATACCTGAAACGGCTCAGCCACGGCAGCAACAGTTTTTGCAAGTTCCGATGACCAGTTATGAGTCGGAGGGAAATCTGCTGACGGAGTCCAGATCCACGAATCATTCTCCACATCGCGAGTCACCAGCATCTGATGGGCATCGCGGATTTCCAGAATCGAAACAGTTGCCGGTGTGGTTTCAGCAGCAGGTTTCGTCACCGGCGCTGTTTCAGGGGAACCTCCTGTGTCAGGCTTCATGGGCAGGGAAGCTGCCGAAGGTTCAGAACCGGCCGGTGCTTTGGGTTCCGGTGTCGCCGCCGCGGCGACCATTGTCTTTTCCGGCTCAGACGCGGTGTCCGGCGTCGCTGACTTCGGCAATGTTGTTTCCGCAACAGCCACTGGAGGAACGTTTTCCGTGCCGGCCACCGGCTCGACAACAGGCTTCGGTCCTTTCTGATTGTCCGCCATGGCCACCGCGGGATCTGCGTTCCCTTCGTCAGTTTTCGCAGTGACCGCTTCTCTGTTGTCCGGTGGTTCAGGAGCCGGAGGATTGGCAGCCGGCTGGAACAGATGTGCATCCGTGAACAGCAGAGCCAGCCAGCCGACAGCCATCAGCAGCAATACCAGCATCGGCGATGTGCGCTGAGCGGTCGTTTGTGGAGCCAGCGGTTTCCATTCGGCTGCCTGGCCGTTCTGAGGTTCGGGAGGCGCAGCGTCGTCGGCTGCACTTTCCTGAGGCGTCTCCGTCGACGGAGCCATTCGGTACAGACGTTGCTTGAGCGTATCGCTGATTTCAACGGGGTCCGTCAGCAGTCCCAGAATCTGATGCACGGCGGCCACTTCGGCCAGAGAACTGTCCGAGGCCAGGACTTCCTTCTCCATCAGAGCGACCAGTTCCGGCGTGAGCTGATCGTCCAGGTATTCGGCAATCAGATTGGGGTCGATGGTTTTTGCGTTCTGCGTGTCCGAAGCCAGTCGTCGACGGCGCACCACATCCCGAATGCGTTCCGCCAGATCCGTCGCAAACGGACTGTTGGCAATCTTCTGTCCCAGTTCCCTGGCATTCGCCGGCGGCAGTCGGTCATCCAGATAAGCCAGCAGAGTTCGCAGAGTCAGTCGCATGTCGAGTTACCTTGGCTGAAAATTCCGAGTGTCAGCTTCCTGTTCTGTTGGTCGCGCTCCTGCCTGACACTTCCAATTGAATCGTGAAACTGTCAGGAGGGAGTCTGGCCTGCAGAATCGCTCTCAATAACAGTGACAGTTCCGCCGAGGTTTCGTACAGATTTTTCTGTCTTGCGAAAAATTGCGGCAAAAAAACGGCGGCCCGAGCGGGAACCTCGACGGCCGGACTGCTCTAATGACTGTTCTGACACTCAGTTTTCTCACATCCGTTAACTCTTTCCTGCCCGGAGTTCCCGCCCATGTTTTCCGACCGTAACTCATTGATCGATCCCGGCCGCCGACGCTTTCTGGCTGCGACCGCTGCCGCTCTGGCCGCCACGTCTCTGTTGGCCGACGATGACGACGAATACGGTCCGAATGCCGCACCGGTTCGATATCCCGATCACCGCCTGATCAGTCTGGATGATCGTTTCGACGGTCTGAAGCTGGGCAACACTCCCATCCAGCGCATCTATCACAGCAAAGAGATGCTGTGGGCCGAAGGTCCGGCGTGGAACGGTTCCGGCCGCTATCTGGTATGGAGCGATATCCCGAACAACGTGCAGCACCGCTGGCTGGAAGAAGACGGGCATGTCAGCACCATTCGGCATCCGTCCAACAACAGCAACGGCAACACGTTTGACTTTCAGGGTCGGCAGATTTCCTGCGAACATCTGACTCGAAAAGTCGTCCGCTACGATCACGACGGCACCCGGACAATTCTCGCCGAAACGTTCAACGGGAAATCTCTGAACGCTCCCAACGATGCCGTCGTGCATCCGAACGGCGATATTTGGTTCACGGATCCCGGTTACGGCGGTCTGATGGACTACGAAGGCGAGAACGCTCGAAACGGTTCCGTGCAGCCTTATCAGAAAGAGGCCGTTTATCGCATCGATGCGTCCACAGGCCAGCTGACTCAGGTGACCACCGAAATTTACAAGCCAAACGGCCTGTGCTTTTCTCCGGACTACAAAAAGCTGTACGTCGCCGACACCGGTGCTTCACATTACAAGGAAGCGAAAAAGGAAATCCGGGTCTGGGATGTGGTCGGCGAGAAGACCCTCAAAAACGGACGCACCTTTGCTTCCATGGACCTGGAACTGAACGGCGAAGTTGTTGCCGGAATGGCGGATGGAATCCGCTGTGATGTGGAAGGTAACATCTGGTCCAGCGCTGGCTGGGTGGGACAGGGTTACGACGGAGTCCATATTTTCGGACACGAAGACGGCAAACGAATCGGCCAGATTCTGCTGCCGGAAATCTGCAGCAACGTCTGCTTCGGCGGCACCAAGCGCAACCGCCTGTTTATGACTGCCAGCCAGTCCGTTTATGCCGTTTATGTCCACACCCGCGGAGCTCACCTGACCTGATTCGTGACCACAGCGCCGGTGCCTGTGAGCCAACCGGGCGAGCTGCGAATGTCAGGCGGGAATGCGGTTGTCAGGCAGGAACCTGACTTACGATATGAATGAACCCGTGAAATCAACAGACAGCACTTCCGGGCGGCGCCGCAAACGCCGATGGGCATTTGTTGCTGCGGCTGTTGCCTGCAGTGTGCTGCCGTTTCTGGTTCTGGAAGGCAGTCTTCGGCTGCTGAACATCGGCGCCGCGGATACGGATGTCCACGACGGAATTGACGCGACAGGAACGCTGTTCGAACCGGATGGCAGCGGGAATCTCCGCACCAGCCTGTCACGAGCCCGGTTCTTTGTCTCTCAGACATTTCCCGAACAACATGAATCCCGTGAATTCCGTATTTTTGTGCTGGGAGGTTCCACGGTTCAGGGGCGCCCGTTCAGCGCAGAGACGTCCTTCTGTCAGTGGCTGCAGCTCTTTCTGCAGAATCGAGACAGTTCACGAAATTATCGGTGCGTCAACTGCGGAGGAATTTCCTATGCCAGCGACCGGCTGACTCATGTGCTGAACGAAGTCCTGCAGTACCAGCCTGATCTGATCGTGCTGGCAACGGGACACAACGAGTTCCTGGAAGATCGTACGTACGCTGCTGTCCGGGAAAAATCGACGGCCAGAAAATGGCTGGAACAAGCGGCAGGTGCATCACGAACGGTACTTGTGGTCCGCCGCCTGTGCGGGTTCGCTCCGCGGATCGAACCCGACCATGAAACTCAAACGCCTGCGGAAGACGTCGAAACCCGACTGGATGACGCTGCCGGATACGCGTCGTATCATCGCGACCCGGAATGGCAGCAGCAGGTCCGACAGCAGTTTCAAAAATCGCTGACAGGCATGATTCATCAGTGCGGAAACGTCGGCGTTCCGCTGGTTCTGGTGAAGCTGGGCAGCAATCTGCGAGACTGTCCTCCCTTCAAGTCGGAACTTCCGGCTGCGATGTCCGCAGAACAGCAGCAGCAGTGGCAGGCGGTGTTTGACCGAGCGACCTCAACACAGGATCAGAATCCGCAGCAGGCTCTCGAGCTCTATCAGCAGGCAGTGCAGATCGACCCCGATCACGCGCTGACCCACTTCCGCATGGCGGAATGTCTGGAAGTCATGTCCGATGAAAAACGGTCACTGGCGGAATACATTGCGGCCCGTGACCTTGATGTGTGTCCGCTGAGAATGAGTTCCTCGCTGCAGGAAACTCTGACGATGGTTGCCACGGAACAAAAAGTCTCTTTGGTCGACGGCGAAGCGGCTGTGCAGAGGCTGTCAGAAAGTCTGCACAACATCGTGACCGGATACGACACCTATCTGGATCACGTTCATCCGACAATCGCCGGCCATCAGGCAATCGCCGCGGAACTGGTCAGGCATCTGGCCGAAGGCGGATTCCTTCCTCAGGAATCGGGGGCAGACGTCGAACAGAACGCAGGTGGCGCACGAGCCGTGGTGCGAAAGCAGATGGCATCGCTTCCGACTGCGTATTTCTCCAACGGCCGACGACGTATCGGCTGGCTGGAAGGATGGGCTCAGCGACAGCGCCTTTCGGCGGAAGTTCAGCCCGTTGATGCTCAGGAACACGCTCGAAGCGCCATGCGATATCTTGAACTGGACGAGCGAAGTCAGGCAAGACGCCATCTGATCGATGCCCTGGATCTGGACGAGACTGTCGAACGAAACCTGCTTCGACACGCTCGCAGTTTTTACCTTGCCGGAATGACTCGTCCCGCAGCATGGGTGCTGGACGAACTGGAACAGCGAGGCGTGAAGACTCCCGGAGTTCAGGACAGCATCGATGTGGCTCGTCTGGTCATGGCGGTTGATCAGAATTACCCCGATGCTATCACCGCCGCATATGCTCGTCAGGAATCCCGCTGGCCGGACATCATCGCCGCTGACGAAACAGGCTGGCGCGAAGTTGTGCCGGATCTGGTCGACCGAGCGACTCCGAAGCCGTGATGGCCGAGTTCCGACGTCAGTCGGGCTGTGAATACACGCGATTGCGTCCCTGAACCAAAATGCATCGGCCAGCATCGCCGATCACCACCGGGGGTTCATCTTCAGAAGTCGGTGCACCGATCCAGTGGCAGCGAATCGCCTCCGTTCCCGAACCTCGGTGGCAGAATCTGAGTCGCTTTTCGTTGCTGCACTGATAGCCATCTCCGGCCGTCAGCCACTGAGTCTGCAGAGTCCGGCCGTCGGACATCAGCATCAGAATGCTGCCGACGGGAAGCCGAGCCGAGGTGGTGCCGATCAGCTGAACGGAGACTTCCGGAAACTGCTGTTGAACGCCGCTTGTTACGACAACTGTCCGGGAATCCAGATGACCGGCCACGAAGTCAATAGCACCATCATGATTCCAGTCCAGCAGCGCGACTGCTCGGCCCAGCGCTTCACGGCGAAAGAATTCTCCTGCTGCGGATGGTTCAGAAACGCCTTCGTGAAATTCACCTCGCCCATTGTTGATGAACAACTGAGGACGCATTCGAAACGGATGATCCCGATGCCGAAAATCATCCAGATGCCCGTTCAGAACCAGCAGGTCCTGATCACTGTCGCCGTCGAAGTCCGTCAGCTGACAGCCGAATCCCAGCATGGTCATCGACGGGACAGATAACGACGCCTGTTCGGTCGCATCTTCAAACAATTCCGGAATCCGCTGGCGATACAGCGTGTTGCTTTCGCCGTAATAATTCGTCACAAACAGATCCATCAGACCGTTGCCGTCAACGTCGCCCGCGGCGATTCCCATACTGCCTTCCGCTTCACCCAGACCATTCACCGCCAGCCCCCATAACGCAGCTGTCTCTTCGAATGCCTCGTTGCCGGAAGGACGCCGCAGCAGTGAGTTGGATGCTTCGTCATTGGAAATATAAATCTGCACACTCCCGGCGCGGCAGAAGTCCGCCACAACCAGCCCCATGCCTCGACCATCCGGGTTTTCCGGAAGCACGTTCTGTTCCTCGTCACTCAAGTGGCCCGTCGCTCCGCGAGGGCAGCCGTCCTCCGTGTCTTCCGGAAGTACGTTCAGTTCCGCACGTCGAAACTCGCCACAACCATCAGAGATCAGCAGTCTGTCCGCTTCGGCGGGAAAATCGTGGGGGCCGCAGGTTCGCTGATATCCCTGATGATCGCACGTCTGTGAAAAGACGACTTCTCCCTTCAGATAATTGATGTCCAGCAGATCGGGATGTCCGTCCATATTGACATCCGCCATGGCCACACTGGTTGTCCAGACCAGTCCGCTGTCGAGCACATCCATGGCCAGAAATGTTCCGTCTCCCTGATTGACCAGCAGGCGGTTCATTCCCACGTTCGCCACATACAAATCGGCAAAACCGTCGCTGTTGAAGTCACCGGATGTCACGCCCTGCCCAAAACCGGTTTCGTGAATACCACAGTGTTCCGCAACGCGCTCAAACCGGTGGCCTCGAAGATTTCGCCACACGTCATCAGTCAGCTCAGAAGGTGTTGCAGGCGATTCCGGCTGACCGGCCTGAGTCAGATACAGATCGGGCCAGCCGTCGGCGTCCACATCCGTCACGGCAATCCCGCCTCCGGTCCACTGATGCATCTTCAGCCCCTGCTGCTGCGGATGGCTGCCGTTGTTGTAGACAAAATCAACTCCGGCCCGTTGTTCGTCCACCACAAGCCGTGGTGTCGTGGCGAAATCGTGCTGAAGCGAATCTTCTGCATTCGCCAGCGTCGTCAGAAACTCGCTGACAGCCGCCGCGGTCTCTTCAGCAAAGGAACGGCTTCCGGGCGGCACGATCTTCGCGACATCAGACGAATCGAAATCTGTTGACGAATCGCCATCAACTGATGCGGGCGTCAGAGCGTTTGTCAGGCGAAGCCACGCGTCTGCCTCATCCGTGCGACCAATCGATCGCAGATCGCGCAACAGATCCGAAATCTCATCCAAAGGCAGTTGGGCTCGCTGAAACCTCACCGCTCGGGATTCAATTCGTCGCAGAATTTCGATCAGGTCCAGACATGCCTTCCGGCGATCAGCATGGAGTTCCGGAACGTGATCGGCCAGCATCTGCAGCAGCGGACGGTTCCATCGGTCGATTTTCAGTCCTGTCAGAAGACAGCGTTCAGCAAGATCGTATTCCTGATGCCGACGGCACACGTCCGCCAGAATCTGCCATGTCATCGCGTGATCAGCTGCTGACGACAAGACCAGCCGCAGCCTGCCGATGATGCGGCGATCTTCCGAAGGAAACTGAGCCAGCAAAGTCTGTCGCAGCCATTCGTGCTGCAGGCTGACAACCTGGGTGACTCGCTGTTCGGCAAGTGAGATCAGTCGTTTCGCGTCGCTGAAATCTCGGTCCGCCAGAGCTAAGTGAATCAATGCCGCCAGAACGTGATCGTCCTGAGGATTCTTTTCCCATGCCCGTTCCAGATCCTGACGTCCCGGCGACTGCAGACCGTTTCTCGCCAGCAGCACCAGGTCGTCAGGCACGATCTGACGCTGATCCAGCAGAACATGCAGATGCTGCACAGCCTGTTGCGGCTGACCGTATTGGCTGAAGATCTGAACAAGCTGTCGGCGAACGGCAGCGTCTTCGGAATTGACCTGAAGATGAGCTTAAGCTCACGGATTGAATCACCGATGCTTCCGTCGCGAACCTGCAGCCGGATGTCGTTTCCCTGCGTGGATGCAGAAGGCTCAGTTTCGGCAGAATAGCGGAAGCACCCTGTCAGCAGCGTCGCCAGCAGCCAGCACAGCAGACATCGGCACCAGTCATTCATTCCGGACTTCATGAATCAAACCGAGCATATGTCGAAGTTCCATCAATTCTGTTCTTCCTGATAGCCGGCGGGAAGGACGGAAGGAAAGTTCTCGACGTCTTTTTCGGACGCCGCGTAGCGGTTCATGCTTTCCGGGCGCACCTGATAGGACTGATAACGACCGGCAATGTGTCCGCCGATGATGCCGCCCACATATCCGAACGGAATCGTCCCGGACAGAACATTCCCCACGTACGATCCGTAGGCCGGATACAGCACTTCGTAAGCCTGTTTCAGGTTCTGCGAATTCCCCGACACTGCGAAATAGTCGAGCGCATCCCGAGTTGCCAGGGATTCGTGATACAGCGGAATGCCCGGAATCAGATAGGCGGCGGCGTAGGTTCCCTTCCATTTCCGTCCGGCGAAATCTTTCGCGTGGCCGCCTTCATGAACGGCAATCGCAGGCAGACCGGAATAAACATGAATCGTGTTGGTGAACGGATTGTAGTGATCACCTCCGAACACTCGACCCGGCAGCACGGTTTCACCCAGCACGCTCAGCGTTCCCAGAGTGTATCGCCAGCCGGGCCCCACAGATTTGTTCGCCACCAGTCGCCGCCAGTCATCACCCGGATGATACTGGTTCAGCCTGACCTTCACGGTGTTCAACTGATTCTGGTCCAGGTACTCAGCAATCGCTGCTTCCGTCTGAGCATCAATGCGATGATTTTCGACGCGATGGTTGAACAGCAGAATCTTGTTGGGAATGCCCCACACCCAGCCGATGGAATCGATCACCACATTCGGACGACCTCGCTCAATCTGAGGTCCGGTGCAGGCAGCCAGTTCCCGGCTGGTGCGATACTGGCGAGCATCACCAAACTGATAGCCACCCGTCGCGCACCCCAGAAACATCAGACAGTTCACCAGCACAACGACAGTTGCGCAGCATCGGTTGGATCGGAACAGAGTCTGCAACGGAATCATGACCAGCATGCCACAGGTTTCAACGACCGCAAGCTGCCGATCTGACAACTCCGGGAACCCGAATTCTGCCACCAACATTCGGTCCCGGGCAGACGAACCTGATCGATCGCAGCACCCGCGAACTCTTCGTCGAAGACCGAGGCCGGAACTTCGGTGAATTCCGCCGCTGCCTCCGCCCGACAGAACTGCGTTTCCGATCGCCTCACCGCAAAAAAAACAGGAAAACGTCCTTGACGAAGCTCGTTTGAGCCTGAATACTGTAATAGTTGAATATTACAGAGGTGTCAGGCATGATTTGTCAAATCGATCCCAACAACGGAATTGCCATCTACGAACAGATTGAGCGGCAGGTGAAGTTTGCCGTGGCCAATGGTTCGCTGGTGGTCGGTGAACGAATTCCCAGCGTTCGCGAACTGGCGACTCAGGCGGCCGTGAATGTCAACACGGTCGCGCGAGCTTACCGGGAACTGCAGCAGCAGGGCATTCTGAATTCCATTCGGGGCACGGGGCTGGCCGTCGCCGCAGAAGCTCCGGAAATCTGCCGACGCAGTCGAATGCAGATGATTCGCGATCGCCTGCGCTTTGTGCTGCAGGAAGCCAAACAGAACCAGATTTCGCTGGACGAAATCACCACGCTGGTCACGACCGAATGGCAGGACCTGTGAGTTCGCTTCATCGGAAACACGATGCTGTCGCACAGAAATCGATGCTCGCACCGTGCGCGCATGCTGCTCATCAGAATTCTCATCAGGCGATTCTCATATGAAGTCCGTCATTGAACTGAAGAACACCTCCAAACGTTTCGGCAAAGTCATCGCGCTGGACGGAGTCTCGTTTTCTGTTCCCGCCGGAGTTGTCTGTGCGGTGCTGGGATCCAACGGGGCCGGAAAGAGCACTGCGATTCGACTGCTGCTGGGACTGGAAGATCCTGACAGCGGTTCAACGGAAGTGCTGGGCATGAACAGCCGCACACATGCTCTGGAAATTCGGCAGCGAGTCGGTTACGTGGCCGATCAGCCTCCGCTTTACGACTGGATGACTGTTGCGGAAATCGGCTGGTTTGCCTCCGGTTTCTATCCGACCGGATATCAGCAGGAATACACTCGGCTGATCGAACGCTTTCAGCTGCAGCCGGATCAGAAGATCGGCGGACTGTCCAAAGGCATGAAAGCCAAAGTCGCTCTGTCACTGGCGATGGCTCATCGTCCCGAACTGCTGATTCTGGATGAACCGACGTCGGGGCTCGATCCGCTGGTGCGACGGGAATTCCTGGAAAGCATGATCGATATTTCAGCAGAAGGCCGCACGGTTCTGCTGTCCAGTCATCAGGTGTCGGAAGTGGAACGAGTCGCCGACATGGTGGCCATTCTGCTGAACGGACACCTGGTCTGCCTGGAACGGCTCGAAGACCTGAAGCGGACGACTCAGGAAGTACAGCTCAGTCTTCCCGATTCAGCGGCCACTCCGCCGTCGATTCCCGGCAGTGTTCTGGCTCATGTCGCTTTCGGCCACGATCACATCTGGATGGTGCGTGACCTGCAGGCGGAGACTCTGCTGCAGACCTGCAGTGAACTCAGCCTGCCAACTCCGATCATCCGAAAGCCGAATCTGGAAGACATTCTGCTGGCCATGCTGAGGGAATATCGGAAGGACGGCCACCCGCATCGGGAACAGAGACAACCGGAATCAGAACCTGTGTAGGTCAGGCCTGCCTGACAATTCGAATCAGCTGTCAGGCATGAGCCGGCCTGCATTTGGGGAAAGCCTTCACGTGTGGGGCACCGACTTACAGTCAGTCAGAGAAATCGACACGAAAAGTGATCTCACCATGAATCCATTCGCACATCTGGTCTGGAAGGAATATCGGTCGCAGCGAGCACTCTGGATGCCGCTCACCATCGCGGCAGTGGGGATTGCCTTGTGGTCATTGCGAATCGGCGATTCTCATCCGAACCTGACTGTTCTGAACGGGATGAGTCTGGTGTTTGCGGTTGCCTTTGGCGTCGGAGCCGTCACGGTGGCGTTCGTGGGCGAAGAAGACGAAGGCACCGCCATCTGGCTGCGAATGTTTCCGCTCACCACTCGACACCTTCTGTGCGGCAAGCTGCTGGTAATCATTGCCGGTATCCTGTCTCTGTTGTTGCTTTCACTGCTGGCCAATGCCGTGCTGTTCAGCTTTCATCGAAACGGGTCGCTGCAGGCCGTGTTTCAAACCTATGCAAACGTCAGGCCGAAGGAGTGGGTCGACATGCTGATCGGTCTGCCGGCGTTTGTTCTGCTGGCACTGGTGGCTTCCCTGACCGGTCGCAAAGCCTTCCGAGCTCTGGGGCTGGGGGCAGCGGGAATGGTGCTGTTCGCCACCGTGTGTATGAATACCCAACACGGTCCACAGTCGCTGCCTGTGCTGCTGATTCAGTTGGTGCTGCTGATCGCCGTTGTTCCACTGGCGGGACGCTGGCATCGCGGGCTGAGATCAGGATCGGCGAAGGAAAAGACCGGGCCGGTCACACGTTTGCTCAGCGCGGGAAAGCACTTCCTACAGGGACGCGAAGAGAAGTGGATCCGGCGTCTGCAGACGGCAGCGTCACGAACGCCATTGTCGGCACGCACGTTTCAGACACTGCTGTGGCGAGAACTTCGATTCGCGGTCCCTTTCTACCGTCAGGCCATACTGGCCGCTGTCGCTGTCGCCGCCTGTCACGTTCTGTTTAATCGTGAGGAATTTCCGTGGCTGACTCTGTTCTCTGCGCTGTTCGTCATCGAATGCGGCCTGCGAACGTTTCGCCATGATCAGCAGCAGCTGAATGGACTGTTCTGGAGTCACCGAGGTGTCTCGCCCGGCGCGATCTGGGCGGTGCGCATGGCGACGTGGCTGGGAACGCTCGTCTGTGTGATCGGAACGATTCTGCTGCTGGAATGGCTGACGATGCAAGCGATTCTGCTGCTGAAATGGCTGATGATGGAATTGTTCTTCGCAGACGCAACCGTTCAGCAGCCGAGTCAGTTTCTTTTGTCACTGCTGACCAGCACTCCGCGAAATCTGCTCGACCCGTCTTTTCCGACGTTGCTGTCCGTGATGGCTGTCAATGGCTTTGTCATTGCAGCCCTGATGTCAGCATGGAACCCGAAGCCGCTGATCGCTGCCTTCTGTGCTCTGGTCGCTGTGCCTGCCTGCTGGGCTTTGACAGCCTATCTCACTTCCTACAACATCCCTCTCTGGCTGACCATCGTGCCGCTCACCATCATCTGGCTGGTGGCCGGTTTTGTGACTCGCCGACAATGGGCAGACCGCCGCATCTCGCCCGGGATTGCTGTGCAGCGATTTGCATGGATCGGTGTTCCTCTGCTGTGCATGATCCCTGTTCAGTCTTTCTACCGAGCTCACCAGATCCCCGACGCTGACCAGCTGCTGGCAGCATACGCCCCCGACCATTCAGGAACGGGTTCATCAGAAAAGCGGCCATTGCCCGGGCCTGAGGAATGGGTTGCTCTGGGATACTCGAAAACCAACACCACGACCGACTGGGCCAACGACTGGCAACAGCTGTCGACGCTGGCAAGCGTGGTCTCACACCAGACTTCGACTCCCAGCCTGACGCTGGCGATGCCTCTGGAATCGTCCCAGAGTGACATTGCCCTGGCGTGTGTCGATCGCATCCTGGCGAACGATCTCAGCACTCACCGACTGCCGCCGGATCTGCGAATTCCCTGGTCGAACGTTCGACTGGCGGTCGGCGTCACCAACATCCTGACTGGAGAAGCTCAGCGACTGTTTGAGCTCGATCAAAAACCGGAAGCTCTGCAGCGCTGTGTGCAGGCCATTCGGCTGGCCGTCTTTCTGCGGCAGGAAGCCACCAGCTGGGAACAGTGGCTGGAAACGGTGACCTATGAACTGTTTGCCGGACAGGTCCTGCAGCGGATGCTGTTCGAAACTCAGCTCACCGATGACGAACTTCAGAACCTGCAGACTGTGCTTTCCGAAACGTACCGAATCCCATCGTCGGCTCCGAACATCGTTGACAACCGAGCAGCCGTCTATTTCCAGCTTCTGGACAGAAAGGGGTATCTGTGGGACGAGCATCAGCGGCTGGAAAAACGTGTTCAGGCAGGATTCTTCGGCTGGCCGCTCGACCTGATTCAAAGCAGTGCCAGTGAACGTTACCGCTGCCGTCGGCTGATTGAACTGCTGAGCGATTATCGAATCGGGGGTATCATGAATCCACAAATCGCAGATCTGCTCATCGCATGGCAGCAGACAACTCCGGGCGGAGCCCAGCTGATTTGGCACGAACCAGCCGTCAACGGCGGTCGGAACTCACACGTCGAAAGGCTGTTTCAGGCCGGTCTGATTCAGCAGAATGCCCTTCGTGTTCTGATCGCTCTGCGTCGGTATCAGACGCTGCATGGAAACTTTCCCGCCTCGCTTTTCGATCTGGAAGACGCTGGTATTCCTCGAAACTCTCGCTGGCAGAGAAACCCATTCACTGAGAGCCTGCTCGGTTATGCCCCGTCCGGGATCGGCGTCCCGGTTCCCATGCTGGATGACTTCGGAAAGATCACCGTCCTGTCTCCCGATCAGCCCATTCTGTTCAGCGAAGGTCGGCTGTCTCCGGCAGCTCGATCCTACCTGCGACCGGATCAGGAAGAAAAGCTGAAAGCCGCCGCGCTTCCGGCGGACCCACAGCGAATCTGGTTCCTGCACGGCTCCACCATCCTGGGACTCGGAGAAGACGTCGGCTTCTGGGCAAGAAACATCGACGAAAACATGCGGAATCAACCGACTTCCCATCCGGAGGCTGATGACAACTCCGACCCTTTCCGCTGATCGCCCCAGGACAGACTCCACCGAGCTTGCCTCGGTGGTGAACAGACTGAAAAGCCAGGGAAGCAGGATGGCAACGGGTAATTGGGAAAACGCCGGCATTTAGCCCGGCAGCCATAATTCCTCCGACACAAGGTCGGTGGCGATCAGCGAGAGCCGGTGAAGACGTCTTTTTGTTTCGGGCGGCGGTGATTGTTTCACCAATAGAGTAAGGAGGGCCGACCGAGGTCAGGCCCTCCTCCTCGTCAAACCGTACGTGCAGATTTCCCGCATACGGCTTTCGCAGAAACGTTCAGGCAGAGGTGTAATCAGGGAATCTTGTAGGGTGTGACAAGCGACGCGCAGGCACACCAATTCACTGGATTTCGGTGTGCCTGCGCGTCGCTTGTCACCACCCTACGCTCTTCTCATTATGTAAAACTGCGTTACCCTGCGAACCAGACAGAAAACTGCACGGTCTGAGCAAATCTGTCTGATCAGGAAGAATATTCCGCTCAGGTAGAATCAACCGTTTCCAGGCAGGAACAATATTGTCGCCGACAGAAAACATATGCCGGGACGCTGAAATCAGAGGTTGGCGGTCGGGAAGCACCTTCACACAGTTAGCGGACACGAGATTCCATCGGCCACAATATGATTTCCATGGAAAACTATATTCTGGCCGAGCCTCACAATTTCGCCGACGCGCGTTCGAATGTGCTGGAAGCTCGTTCCAATCTGTTCGGAACCCGGACAACGTCGCTATCTCGAGCAACCCAATTCGTTGCCCCCGCCAACAATTGTGTGGCTGACGGCCAGCAAATGCCGGATGGACGCCACTCTGAGTGCGGACGCCTCTGTAAACATGCGAAAGCTGGCAGGAATATGGAAGACGTGCCGCTTCGAATGATTCTTCACCGTCCTGGTAGAACTCTGGCGACGTCTCAGGAACGGGACGATGAAGCACTTGTGTGGGTCTCTGCACTTGTGTTCATGGATTGCAACTGCTTCACGAAGGAACTCGAATGTCATCTCGTATGCCAACCACTGACGCCGGTTTGCTGGCGTGGTCCAACAACTTCCGCACTCGCATCGCCAGCGACCCGGCAATCTACGGGCTGACTGCTCAGGCGGCAACCGCCTATGAAGCCGTGCAGTCGACCTATGCGACGGCTTATCAAACGGCCGTTGATCCCGGAACAAGAACTCGCCCCAGCATCGCCGCTAAGGATGCGGCCAAAGCTGCCCTGCAGTTGGCGTCTCGACAGTTGGGACGCATTGTGGAAGGGACCGCCAGCGTCACCGATGCCCAGAAGCTGGCTCTGGGGCTGAATGTCCGCCGCCCTCCGACACCTCGCCCCGCTCCGACCACGTCACCGATTCTTGAGGTGATGGCCGTGACGGGCCGCACGGTGCGACTGAGACTGCATGGCGATGAACCCAGTCGTCGAGGCAAGCCGAAAGACGTCGTCAACGCCACCATCTTCACGTACATCGGCGAAACCCCCAGCAGCGATCGCAATCAATGGCGTTTCGAGTTTTCGAGCAACAAACTGGTCGTGGACATCGAATTCGCCGACGACACCCCCGCCGGGACTCGAGTCTGGATGACAGCCTGCTGGAACAACGCCAAGTGCGAGTCCGGTCCGATGTCTCAGCCCATCGGCACCCTGCTGGGCTACGGTCTCTCCTTCGCCGCCTGACAAAGGACGTGGCCAACCGAACCCCAAACGCCCGGGGTCGCATATCGCACCCCGGCCTGATTCACCGGCAGATTGGCGTCACCACCCCCCGCGCTGCGCCAGAGCATAGCGTCGCACCCAGCGAGGAAACCAAACCCGGTCATTGTCCCCAATTCCGTCAAAAGCCGCCACCTTCTGCTCAAATGCCAGCACCGACATTGCCCCAATCTCCCCCAACCCATCGAGTGATAAAACCGAATACCCCACGGATCTTAGAAATCGAGCGATATAACGCAACTCACTTGACAGCCCGACGCGTAAAAGGTGAAATCCCCAAATATCCCCCGACTGACCGGGGGTAAATATCATTGTTATTTTTTCAGAGCGTGTTTGGGGTGGAGGCGTGGGGCGGTGGTGATTCGTGCGGGGCAATGTTTGTGGCATTTGTGGAGACTTTCCGTTGGCGGATGCTGTTCCGTGTCAGCACGCTCAATGACCATGCTGATCTGGAGCCACTGCTGTTCACCTAACGGCTGCAGCGGGTGAGATCTGTCTGTACATCAGAAATCAATTGCCCGCCTCAATCTGTCTGTTCGCGGTTTCCGTTTATTCGCCCCAACGCCAAAATATTCCCGGAGTTCTCTTCAGACAAACCGGGAGCTTCCATGGCGTCGAGATTCAGCGTGCCACCAATGGCAACTCAACCCTGACTCCCTGAAAGACAAAATAACAAAGCGGTGCACCCGAATGCGGCAACCGCCCGATCCTGTACCCCAAGTCAACCCGCCGCATCGGGTGACCTCAAACGTTCTGTCACTCAAGCTATGACGACCTATGACAAGCTACGACCGTGGACGGCAATTGAAGCGTGTCAATGCGCAGCGGTGAGCGAATTGCTGCTCGTTGACCTGCTGAGTGACAACCCGATCCATTGTGCGTCTTGCCGTTGTGAGATCGACCCAGAACGTCTGCAGTTGACAGACGACGAAGTCGAGTCAATCGCAGGATGGTATTCGGTTGCGAACGCGCTGTATCGTCTGTGGGTCGACTCCGGCGAATACGAAGAGTACGCGAAACAAAAACTCCTTGACCCGCAAGGCCAGGTCAACCGGCAAGCCAGGGATTTGGCAATCGCAATGTCGATCCGTATACCGACGCGATTCTGGTACTTTCAAGATGCGGATGATGGTGATCCAACACATTGCCCTGTATGTGGCAAACAACTAGAAACTGCGGTAGATTGGGGCACAGGAATCTGTCGACCGTGTCACGTTCAGATGTGATCGCAATGAAACGTGACAGAACAAACCGTTGCACACGGAGCCGCGGACCGCGCGGTTTTCTTGAAGTCAAAGTCGTTCGCCGCGGCCCGGTGAACGGTAGCGTTATTTTGTCAGAGGCGACCAGCGCGGACGCATGGACGGCGTTCTGGTTGTTCGCTGATAGGAATCCCGCCGCCTGCGAGAGCCGTCCGTCGGCTGATGGCCGGCGAAGGCTTTTTGTATCAGGCAGCTCAATGGTCATGCTCGTCCGGAGCCACTGCTGGTCACCTGAAGAACAACTGCGGGCGAGATCTGTCCGTGGATCAGAAATCAATTGCCCGCTTCAATTTTCCCATTCACGGTTGCCGTCTGTTGGCCCCAATGCCAGAATATTCCCGGAGCTCCCAGTGAGACAAACCCGGAACTCCCAGGACGTCAGACTTCAGCGGTCAGGGCGGACTCAGTCGTGCTCAGACCGGGGACAAAATAACAAATCCATGCACCGGAATTGGGCAACCACCCCAGTTTGCATGCAAACCCAACCCGCCCAATCCGGTGATGGCGGGCGTTATTTTGTCAGAGGCGACCAGCGCGGACGCATGGGCGGCGTTCTGGTTGTTCGCTGAATGGAATCGCACCGCCTGCGAGAGCCGTCCGTCGGCTGATGGCCGGCGAAGGCTCTATGTGTCAGCAGGCTCAATGGTCGTGCTCGTCCGGAGCCACTGCTGGTCACCTGAAAACAACTGCGGGCGAGATCTGTCCGTGGATCAGAAATCAATTGCCCGCGTCAATCTTCCCATTCACGGTTGCCGTTTGTTGGCCCCAATGCCAGAATATTCCCGGAGCTCCCAGTCAGACAAACCCGGAACTCCCAGGACGTCAGACTTCAGCGGTCAGGGCGGACTCAGTCGTGCTCAGACCAGGGACAAAATAACAAGTCCATGCACCGGAATTGGGCAACCACCCCAATCTGCATGCGAACCCAATCCGCTGATGGCGGGTGTTAGCCGTCAGCAGTTCCCACATTGTTTATCCGATGTACTTCTTTAAGTTTCAGAAGCCCGGAAATCTCGAATTCAACATGCTGCGGCGCGGGGAGATATTCTTCGCATCCGTAGCTGAACTGAACGACGCAAACGAGTGTCGCCCTCGGTTTGTATTGAACGGAACAACAGAGCTTTGGACGCGATTGGCTGCCTTCATACTGCAAAAGGCATGCTTCCGTCCCGAGGTCTATGACCGTACATCTCGCGAGGAGATACGCGAGCTGTTTAGGCTCAGCGAGTCGCTCGGCACTCAACTCAAGAAACGGGCGCGGAACCGTGATATCGGTCTTGAAGAACTTGACGCGTTGTTCCGGGAATTGCTCGAACAGGAGGTCACGAACAGCTCCGTTCCGTTGCAGCCCCGCCTGATTCTCGACTCCATTCGGAGAGTCCTTCGCCATGAATTTCCCAAAGCAATCGAAGAACACTCTTACATTGCGTCGTTCTCAAAGAACGCAAAGAATCCCACGATGTGGGGCCACTACGCGAATGCCGAACGCGGCTTCGTTGTCGTGTATACCACAGACAACGGCACGATAAGTATCGCGTCTCCTATCCATATGCTCCATGGGACGCGGCCACGACCAGAAGATAGGCTCGGCGACTTTGAGATCGGCATTTACAAAGAAGACAAGCTGGAGTTGAAGGCCGTGAAGTACGGCAAGAAACCGCCAAAGGTGAATGCCTTTCATCGATTGATTCCGAAATTCTCATACTCTGAAGAGGAAGACCACTACGACGTTCCCTTACTGTTGGGCGGTGACGCCAAAGACAAGGAAGAGGATCAGATCGGGTTGGTCAAGTTTTCCGATTGGCGATACGAGCAGGAGATCAGGGCGTTCTTGCCGGTATACGACGAGCTTCCCCCTGACATGAGGGTCATGAGGGTAGGCACAGCAAACATTTGTGGGTTGATCTTCGGCCCGCGAATGTCTGAACAGGACAAAGTACGCGCGGTGCTCTGCTGTCATCTCATGCGGGAATCGTCTATCGAATCACAGCAAGAGTCGTTGCCGCAATTCATGTTTTTTCAGGCACTTCAGGTTGTTGACCGTTTTGACTTTCAAATCGTCCCCGTTGGAATTCTCGATGGTCGACACTTCGTGACACTTACCGATCAAGAAGATAGGCGATCTTGATGAATCAAATGCTCAATCCTTGCGCGACGCGAGCAGTCAAATCGGAAATCGAATGCAGGACAGTCCTACAGAAACGAAGTCATCAAGTCCGAAATAACGGCGAACAAAGATCGGGATAGGGGTCAGCCTTGCGGCTGAGCCCCTCCCACACCACCCGGCATGCGGGTCCGCACCGGGCGGTTCAGACCTTTCGCAGTGAGTGTCTGCCAGATCGTTAACAGGCTGGCTCATCCTTCGTGGTCGAGATCGTCCAGCGACAGTGCTTCGTGCACGGCTTTGCTGGAAGAGAGCGTCCACGGACCTTTGCGACTGCAGCCGTGAGTGACGGCTTCGTCTTTTTTCACGCCGAGTTGACGCAGGTTCGCGATTCTCGCGCGGACGTTTCGCCATTGCTTCCAGTAACAGGCCCGGATGCGACGGCGAATCCTGAAAGTCGCGACGCGCTGCGGCACACGATGGGACGCTTTCGGCCGCACTTCCACCGATGGCTGCTTCGTCAGGAAGTCATTTCGGCCGGGAAAGAACCACACCAGCATTTTCAGGAAGCCGATGCTCAGCACTCACCCAGCGCGGCCTGAGAGCAGCTTCCGCTCGGTCGTTCCAGGATTTTCAACCACGAGGAGCACGAAGATTTCGGGAAGATGATCGCGGACGGACGATCCTCCGCGGACTTTGCGACTTTGCGTGAGCCTCAAGAGATTCTGACCGGGGATTCCGATCGGCGGGACGCATTTGAACTTGAGCGACAGAGCACTAAGATGCGTCGGCAATTCTGCGGTCGGCGATTGATGGAAACGCTTCGACGTGGAATCGGTGACTGTTTTCTTCTTCTGAAAGCCCCCGCGATGACTGGTCGCATCTGGAATTTTTCTGCTGGTCCTGCTGTTCTGCCCGAAAGCGTGCTTGAGGAGGCTCGTGACAATCTGCTGTCTCTGGGAAGCACGGGCGTGGGAATCTGCGAGCATTCTCATCGCGGAAAGGCGTTCATCGCGGTCGCGGAAGAAGCGGAAGCTTTGTGTCGCGAGCTGGCTGGCATTCCGTCCAACTACAAGGTTCTGTTTCTGCAGGGCGGAGCGTCGCTGCAGTTTTCCATGATTCCCATGAACTTTCTGACGTCAGCGGACACGGCCGATTATCTGGTGACCGGTGCGTGGTCTCAGAAAGCCGTTTCAGAAGCCAAAAAGTTCGGAACGGTTCACGAAGCGTGTTCCAGCAAGTCGGACAACTTCAACAATATCCCGTCCGGCGTGAACTACAGTGCGGCTCCGAAGTACGTTCACTTCACATCGAACAACACCATTTATGGAACTCAGTTTGCCACGGAACCGAGCGGGTTCAGCAGCGACGCGTTTCTGGTGTGTGATGCCAGCAGCGACATTTTCTGTCGCCCGATTGATGTTTCGAAGTACGGGATCATTTACGCCGGAGCTCAGAAGAATCTGGGGCCCAGCGGAGTCACTCTGGTGATCATTCGCGACGATCTGGTGGCGGCAGGCAGCAGTGATCCGGTTTCGATGCTGCAGTATCGGACTCATGCGGAAAATGATTCCATGTACAATACTCCGCCCACCTTCGGCATCTACCTGATGATGCTGGTGTTCCGCTGGATCAAAGCCAACGGCGGACTGGCCGGTATGGAAGCTCGAAACACAGCCAAGGCGGGGCGGTTGTACGACTATCTGGACCAGAGCAGCCTGTTCCGGCCGACTGCTGCCAAAGACAGCCGTTCTCTGATGAACGTGACCTTCGTCACGGGCGACGAAGCCAAAGACTCCGCGTTCATCAAGCAGGCCGAGTCTCAGGGCTTCAGTGCTCTGAAGGGACACCGCAGTGTCGGCGGAATGCGAGCCAGCATCTACAACGCCTTCCCGGCCGAAGGTGTGGACGCTCTGATCGAGCTGATGAAGTCATTTGAAGCGAAGGCGTAGCTGGCTGGTGTGGCTGTTTGTGTGCAGCTGGCTTTGCCAGTCTGTAGGTGAGGCTCCGGCCTGACAGTCTGGCTGATCTTGGGCTCATTACGCGGGGCGGCTGTGAAGAAATTTAGGACGCCCTTTTCAGGGCGTCGAAATCGGCCGTTCTTTTTGGCAGTGAGGGCCTGAAAAGGCCGTCCTACGAATAAATTTACAGCCTCGGAGCGTGATGGCTACAAAAGGTCAGGCTCGGGCTCATCACGCGGAGCGTGATGGCTACAAAGTCTTCTCGACACTGGCACATGCAATTGGTTTGGTCGGGAAGGACGGTCCACAGGATCGGAGCATCTGATGCCTGAACAGCCTCCGTATCAGCGCCCTGATCGGCCAGTTGCTTCGTCGGCGGTGACTTCCGGTGCTTTGCCGTACGCTGAGCTGCATTGTCGGACGAACTATTCCTTTCTGGAAGGAGCGTCGCATGCGGACGAGCTGGTTTCGCGGGCCGGTGAGCTGGGGTATCGAGCTCTGGCCGTCACGGACCGGAATTCGCTGGCCGGAGTTGTGCGAGCTCACGTGGCCGCCAAAGAAGCCGGGCTGAAACTTCTGATCGGGGCCGAGATCGTTCCTGAAGATGCTCCGGCTGTGGTGCTGCTGGCCACGGACCGAGCCGCCTACGGTCGCCTTTCGAGGCTGATCACGGAAGGTCGGCGTCGAGCTGCGAAGGGAGAGTGTCGGCTGACGGCAGCGGATGTCGCCGACCACAGTGATGGACTGCTGTGCTGCGTACCGCTCAGCACGGAAAGCCAGCTGCGGTATTCCGGTCGATATCAGCCGGGGCTGTCAACGGAAATCACGTCACTGGAACTGGCGGCATGGCAGCGGATTTTTTTCGATCGCTGTTACGCTCTGGCCGAACTGCATCTGGGCGCTGCGGATCAGCATCGCCTGAAACGATGGATGGGGATGTGCAACCAGCTGAAAATTCCACTGGCAGCTGCCAATGATGTGCACTACCACGAAACCCGCCGTCGTCCGCTGCATGATGTTCTGACAGCCATTCGCAACCGCACTACTCTGCAGAACAGCGGTTGCGAAATCCATCCGAACGGCGAACGGTATCTGAAAAGTCCGGCTGAGCTGCTGCGGCTGTTTTCCGGTCACGAAAGACTGCTGGAACAGACGGTGGAAGTGGCCGATCGGTGTCACTTTTCGCTGGATGAACTGAAGTACGAGTACCCGGAAGAACTGGCTCCGGCGGGGCTCACTCCGGCTCAGCACCTGGTCAATCTGACATGGAACGGGGCTCGCAAACGCTGGCCCGACGGCATTCCGGACAGGGTTCGTGAACTGATTATGCACGAACTGAAGCTGATTCTGGAACTGCACTACGAAGCCTACTTTCTGACGGTTTATGACCTGGTCCGGTTTGCTCGCTCCCGTGATATTCTGTGTCAGGGACGCGGCAGCGCCGCCAACAGTGTGGTGTGTTTCTGTCTGGGCGTCACTTCTGTTGATCCGGGGCGCATTGATGTGCTGTTCGAACGGTTCATCAGCCGGGAACGCGATGAAGCTCCGGATATTGATGTCGATTTTGAACACGAACGGCGGGAAGAGGTTCTGCAGTATCTGTACGAACGCTATGGACGTGATCGAGCCGGCATGACGGGCGTGGTGATCACCTATCGTCCGCGTTCGGCGATTCGCGATGTGGCGAAAGTTCTGTCGCTTTCGAATGACTGCGTCGATCGACTGGCTCTGCAGCTGGAACACGTTGACAGAACGGAACAGCTGCCGGAACGAGTTCAGGCGGGTGGCATCGACCCGACATCACTGCTGGGCCGACGACTGATTCATCTGGTGACGACTCTGCTGGGGTTTCCTCGTCATCTGTCGCAGCACGTCGGCGGCATGGTGATGTCGCGGGGTCTGCTGAGCGAACTGGTGCCGATTGAAAACGCCGCCATGCCGGGCCGCACGGTGATTCAATGGGACAAGAATGATCTGGATGCTCTGGGACTTCTGAAGGTCGATTGTCTGGCTCTGGGAATGCTGAGTGCCATTCGGCGATGCTTTCACCTGATTCAGCAGCACCATCAGCAGCGTCTGACTCTGGCGAACATTCCCGCTGAAGATACGGCGGTGTACGACATGATCTGTGAAGCGGATACGGTCGGTGTGTTTCAGATTGAAAGTCGAGCTCAGATGGCCATGCTGCCGCGGCTCAGACCTCAGTGCTTTTACGACCTGGTGATTGAAGTGGCCATTGTGCGGCCAGGTCCGATTCAGGGAGACATGGTTCATCCGTATCTCCGGCGACGATGTGGTGAAGAGCCGGTGGACTATCCCAACCGAGCTGTGCGTTCCGTGCTGCACAAGACTCTGGGAGTTCCCATCTTTCAGGAACAGGCCATGCGGCTGGCGATTGTGGCGGCCGGGTTTACTCCAGGTGAAGCAGATCAGCTGCGTCGAGCCATGGGGGCGTGGCGGAAGACAGGCGTGATCGAACAGTTTCGGCAGAAGCTGGTTTCCGGAATGCAGGCCAATGGCTACGACACGGATTTTGCGGAACGCGTGTTCAGGCAGATCAGCGGTTTCGGAGAATATGGTTTTCCCGAATCCCACGCCGCCAGTTTTGCTCTGCTGGTCTACGTGTCTGCATGGCTGAAACGTTATCACCCGGCGGCGTTCTGTGCGGCACTCATCAACAGTCAGCCGATGGGCTTCTACGCTCCGGCGCAGCTGGTGAGGGATGCTCAGGATCACGGTGTCGATGTCTGTCCCGTGGATGTCAGTTTCAGTGACTGGAACTGTACTCTGGAAGATCGCCCCGAACGAAAGGCCCCTGCAGAACTGACGTCGACATCGCGACCGCAGGCATCGGCAGAACGGCGGTCGTCGTTTGTGCATCGCGATCGGAATCTGAATCTTCGGCTGGGATTTCGTCTGCTGTCGGGGTTTCGGGAAGACGATGCGGACATCATTCTGAAGGCTCGGTCTTCCGGCCCGTTTGCATCGTATGATGATTTCGCTCGCAGAACTCAGCTTTCCCGACAGGCACTGCAGCTACTGGCCAAAGCCGATGCCTTTGCGTCGCTGGACATCAATCGGCGGGATGCTTTGTGGAAAGCTCTGCCCGTGAAACACGAGATGCCACTGTTTGCGGAACTGCGGGGACCTCTGGTGGATGAGGCCGATCCCGAGCTGCCGGAAATGTCGGCTCTGGAAGACGTCGTGGCGGATTACACTCACGCCGGGCTGTCACTGAAGCAACATCCGGTGTCGTTTCTGCGGGAACAGCTGACGACGCTGCGAGCTGTCTGTGCTGAAGAACTGGCGACTTATCCGACCGATCGTCGAGTGAAGGTGGCGGGCCTTGTGCTGATGCGACAGCGACCTCAGACAGCCGCCGGCATCACGTTTATGACGCTGGAAGATGAAACGGGAATCGCCAATCTGGTGATTTACCCCGGTGTCTGGCAGCGGTTCCGCCAGACGGCTCGGTTTGCCAGCGTGCTGCTGGCGTCCGGACGTCTGCAGCGCGAGGGCGATATCATCCATGTTGTCTGCGATCGCCTGGAAGACGTATCCGACCTGCTGCAGAAACTGAACGCGCAGTCCCGGGATTTCCGGTGACGGCTGTTTTGTTGGGCGCCGGTCGGGAAGCTGATCACGGCGGAGCGTGATGGCGACGTTCGAGCTGACGCCTGGATTTGAAATCTGAAGTTCGAAATCTGAAATCTGATCCTCGGGCCTTGTCCCGATCAGACTTCCAGGATCAATCGGGAGGGATCTTCGATCACGTCCTTGATTCGTTTCAGGAATGACACCGCTTCGCGGCCGTCAACGACTCGGTGATCGTAGGTCAGTGCGACATACATCATCGGACGGATGACCACCTGGCCATCCACGGCGACGGGGCGATCAAAGATGCCGTGCATTCCCAGCACACCGCTTTGCGGCGGATTGACAATGGGAGTTGACAGCAGCGATCCGTAGACTCCGCCGTTGGTGATGGTGAAGGTGCCGCCTTCGAGTTCTTCCAGGCCGATCTGGTTCTTCTGAGCTCGCACGGCATAGTCGATAATGGCGTGTTCCACGTCCGAGAAGCTCAGCGATTCCGCATTGCGAATCACGGGCACCACCAGCCCTTTGCCTCCGCCCACGGCAATGCCGATGTCGCAGTAGTTGTGATAGACCAGACGGTCGCCGTCCAGCTGAGCATTGATGGCGGGGAACTGCTGCAGAGCATCCACGGCAGCGCGGACAAAGAAAGACATAAATCCCAGTTTGATGCCGTACTTCTTCTCGAATTTGTCTCGATGAGTCTCCCGAAGGCTCTTCACGGCCGACATATCAATTTCGTTGAAGGTCGTCAGCAGCGCGGCGGTCTGCTGAGCACTGACCAGGCGCTGAGCGATCGTGCGGCGGATGGGACTGAGCGGCACCGACTTGGTTTCGCGCGGTCCGGCGGAGGATGCTCCGCCGGTGGCCAGATGCCGCGAGACGTCTTCCTTGAGAATTCGACCGCCAGGTCCTGTGCCGGTCACCGATCCGGCAGCGAGTTTGTGTTCTTCCATCATGCGGTCAGCCGCCGGCATGACTCGCTGCCCCCCACCGGCAGGGGCTGGTTTTGACTCGGAAGTCTCCGGTTTGACGGGTGCTGCGGGGGCAGTGGCAGCCGGAGCGGCGGCTTTCATGTAGCCGATCACTTCGCCGACTTCCGCGGTGTCACCGGCATTTTTCAAAGTCCGGGTAACGATCCCGGCGACAGGGGCGGGCAGGTCGAAGGTGGCCTTGTCTGTTTCCAGACCAACCAGATTGGCATCCAGATCCGCATAACCGCCTTCCGGGACGTACCATTCGCCGATGAAGACTTCGGAGATGGATTCGCCGACTGCGGGGACTCGAATTTCCAGTTCGTTGCTCATGTTGTTTCCAAAGCCTGTTGAAGGATGGCCTTTTGTTCAATTCTGTGGCTGGTGCCGGACCCGGTTGCCGGGCTGGACGATTCCGGCCGAGTAATTCCGTCAAATGGGTGAGTGTCAAACATTCGATCGCCGAATCGAATCCGCATGAACGGCCATGCGCCCATGTTTCGGGGTTCTTCCTGAACCCATGACACCGGAACGTCGGCGGCGAAGGCTGACAGCTGCTGCTGCAGTTCCTGTTCGGGAAACGGATACAGCTGCTCCAGTCTCAGAATGGCGACGTCGTCCCGGCCGCTTTCCTGTCGGGCGGCGTCCAGATCATAGAACACCTTTCCGCTGCACAGAATGATGCGTCTGACTTTGTCGGGATTGGCAGAAGGGTCGCTCAAAACTTCGTGGAAGCGGCCGTTCAGGAATTCCGACCGATGCGAAACGGCATCTTTATGCCGCAGCAGACTCTTCGGCGTCATCACGATCAGCGGCTTCTTCCAGCGTCTGAGAGTCTGACGGCGCAGAAGATGAAAGTGCTGGGCCGGAGTCGTGGGAACGGCGATCTGCATGTTGTCTTCGGCCGCCAGGGTCAGAAAGCGTTCCAGTCGAGCACTGGAATGTTCCGGTCCCTGGCCTTCGAAGCCGTGCGGCAGCAGCAGCACCAGACCGCTGAGTCGGTTCCATTTGTCTTCCGCACTGCAGATGAACTGATCGATGATGACCTGAGCCACGTTGACGAAGTCGCCGAACTGCGCCTCCCAGATCGTCAGTCCGTGCGGGCGGTCAAGACTGTAGCCGTATTCAAAGCCCAACACTCCGATTTCAGACAGCGGGCTGTTGTACATTTCCACGTGTTCCGGGCGATCGGCCAGCGACTGCAGGCTGTTCCACATCTGACCGGTTTTGCTGTCGAACAGAGCCGCATGGCGATGACTGAAGGTTCCGCGACGCACATCCTGTCCGCTGAATCGCAGCTGCCGACCCTCTGAAACCGCCGCTCCCAGGGCGGCCAGTTCTGCGGCTCCCCAGTCGAAGGGAGCGTCTCCGGCTCCCATCTGTCGACGATGTTCCAGCAGACGAACCAGCTTGGGATGCGGAGTAAATCCTTTCGGCGGCGTTGCCACAGAGTGCATGATCTTCTGCAGCAGGTCGGCGGAAATGGACGTGTCAACATGATCCGCTTTGGAGACCGGTCCGCCGAAGAAGTCCTTCCACGTCCCCCCGCCCGTATCGCGCAGAAAGTTGAACTGATCCTGCCGAGCCTCTTCCAGTTCTTCTTCGAGAATCCGGGATCGCCGTTCGACAATGGCGTCCGCTTCTTCCCGAGTCAGTTCGTTCAGGCTCAGCATTCGTTCGAGATAGCTTTCGAAGACCGTCTTCCGCTGGCGAATGACGTGGTACATCGTGGGATGAGTGAATGCCGGCTCATCGCCTTCGTTGTGACCACGACGACGAAAACAGTACATGTCGATGATGACATCGCGCTGAAAGCGAGCTCGAAAATCCATGGCCAGCTGAACTGTCTGAGCCACGGCGCCGGGATCTTCGCCGTTGACGTGAAAGATGGGGATCTGCAGCATTCGAGCCACGTCGGTGGCATAGGTGCAGGACCGGCCTTCCGACGGCGACGTGGTGAACCCCACCTGATTGTTGACGATGATGTGCAGAGTTCCGCCGGTGCGATAGCCCGTCAGTTCACTCAGATTGAGCGTTTCCTGAGCGACACCTTCACCAATGAAGGCTGCGTCGCCGTGGATCAGGATGGCCATGCTCCTGCGGCGTTCGGGGTCCTGTCGATGGTCCTGCTTGGCTCGCAAACGTCCCAGAGCGACCGGGTTGACGAATTCCAGATGGCTGGGGTTGAAACACAGTGTGAGATGGACTTCCTGTCCTGCGGCGGTTTTCCAGTCGGAACTGTAACCCAGATGATATTTCACATCGCCGCGGCCCATACTGCGTTCGGGATCACGGTCTTCGAATTCGCGAAAGATCTGGCCGGGAGGCTTCCCCATGATGTTGGCCAGCACGTTCAGGCGGCCGCGGTGAGCCATGCCCATTACAATCAGGTCAATGCCCTGACTGCCGGCTCGTTCAATGGCCGTATCCAGCAGCGGGATCAGACTTTCGGCTCCCTCCAGCGAAAAGCTTTTGGCTCCGACATATTTCTTCTGGACGAATTCCTCAAACATCACGGCGTCGCTGAGTTTGGTGAGAATTCGAATCTGTTCTTCGCGGGACAGATCAACGTGGTTACCGGACCGTTCCATCCGGTCGCGCAGCCATGAACGAACCTGAAGGCTGTCGATGTGCATGAACTGCACTCCGATCGATCGACAATAGGTCCGTTTCAGCCAGGTAATCATGTCGCCCAGAGTTCGGCATTCTGCTCCGCCGAACCATTCGGTGGAGAACTCCATGTCCATATGTTCTTCGCTGAAGCCGTAGAACGCCGGGTCCAGTTCAGGCGGGTGAGGCCGCTGGCTGCCCAGGGGATCGATTTCAGCAATGATGTGCCCGCGGACTCGGTAGTTGCGAATCAGCTGGTCCAGACGTTCCTGCAGAACAGCAATGTCCGGCGCAACATGATGGCCGTCCCCCGGCGTCGACTGACGCTCAGCCTGTCGGTGAAAGATGCTGCCCTGCCGGAACGGAGCCTGCAGAATGTCAGGCGTCAGTTCCTCGTGACCGGCATGCATCTCATCGAAGTAGTCACGCCAGTCGGGAGAGACCGCGTTCCGGTCCTGCAGCCACGCGGCGTACTGCTGTTCAATGAAGGCCAGGCTTTGAGTACTGAGTTCCCCGGCGGAGCGCCGATTTTTCTGAGCTTGTTCAGCCGCCGGTGGGCTGTCCAGAAACGTCGGAGCAGCCGCTGGCTGATTTGAAGAAGAAGACATTGAGGAATCGGTGACTCGCAGATCGAAACAGGAAAAGGCCCGGGCCTGACCGAACGTGAACTTGCCGACGTTCTCCGGAAAAAACGACGCACAGGCCGGTGTTTCTGAATGATAGACACAGTCCTGTCAATGGGAAGTTCCCACAGAACTCCGGACCGAAAAAGACGCACTCTGGAAACGAAGGGTAAACTCAATCCGCAGCCGTCAGTCTCAGATTTCGGAGTTTACAGACATGAATGCCCCCGTTCCCATCGGAATTCTCACTGTTTCTGACCGAGCCAGCCGGGGCGAATACGAAGACCGCGGCGGTCCCGCGATTCGCGACTATCTGAACGACGTTCTGGTCACGGAATGGAAACCGGTGTCTGAAATTGTCAGCGATCAGCAGTCGGACATCGAGGCCGCCCTGATCCGCATGGCTGACAGGCATCGTTGCGGGCTGATCGTCACCACCGGAGGCACCGGGCCCGCCGTTCGCGACGTGACGCCGGAAGCCACTGCGGCGGTCTGTGAGAAAATGATGCCCGGCTTTGGTGAACTGATGCGAAAGGTGTCGCTGGAAAAGGTTCCGACTGCCATTCTGTCTCGCCAGACCGCCGGCATCCGCGGCGCCAGCCTGATCGTCAACCTTCCCGGACAGCCCAAAGCCATCGCTGAATGCCTGGACGCCGTTTTTCCTGCCATTCCGTATTGTCTCGACCTGATCGGCGCTGCCCGGATGGAAACAAATCCTGATCGGATCGCGGCATTCCGACCAAAGAAGTAGGGTCCGGAGTCCAGAGCATGAACGGCACGTTCCGATGGCCGAGCTCTGAAAACTGCACTCTGAAAACTGAAAACCAAGATCTGAAATCTACATCCCCCTTTAAAGCTGGTATAACGCGGTTCATCGCAGCGAACTTTCATTCGAAGGGCGGACTCAGTGACTCTTTCGACGCTTTCGGAAACGGATTTTTCCAGCATTCAGCAGCGGCGGCGGCATCTCAGTGAACTCAGGCAACAGGTGGCTCAGAAGAACCAGGCCGGAGGCAGCGGGATTGAAATCAGCAACTGGCTCAGCGATCAGCTGGACGAAATGCTGGTGGCCATGCTGCAGGTGTCGCTGCAGGCTGCGAATGTCCCGACAGACGCAGACTTCGCCATGATCGCCGTCGGAGGCAACGGACGCCGCCGTCCGGCTCCTTATTCCGACGTCGACCTTCTGCTGGTCGCCGCAACTGCGGCAATGCCTGTGATGCAGCCAGTGTTTTCCACGTTTGTTCGCGACTGCTGGGATACCGGTTTTCAGCTGGGCCACAGCATTCGAACACCGGACGATGTGGTCCGGTTTGCTCGGGATGCGGAAAACATTCAGTTTGCCACGTCGCTGATTGACATGCGGCTGCTGGCCGGTCGCGAATCATCGTTCCAGCAGTTGAATCAGCTGGTCCGCAAACAGGTGTTTCGAAATTCTGTCGACGATTTTGTCCGAGTCTGTGTGCAGTCGCGACGGGAAGAATGGCTGGCTCGGGGAGATTCCGTCAATCAGCTGGAACCTGACGTCAAGAAATCGCCCGGCGGCCTGCGCGACCTGAATCTGATTCGCTGGGTCACCTTTGCTCAGTTCGGCGACTCGCATCCGTCATCGCTTCTGGAACACAACGCCGTCCGGACTCAGGAACTGGCCATTCTGAATCAGGCGGATGAATATCTGACATCACTGCGACTGGATCTGCACTGTCGCGCCGGACTGAAACAGGACGTGCTGACTCGGGACCTGCAGCTGGAAATCGCTCGCAGCAAAGGTCAGGACAGCGAAGATCCTCGACAGGCGGTTGAATCCTTCATGCAGGAATACTTCAGCTTCACGTCGCAGGTGGCCAGGATTTCCCGCCGCGTGACCGAGCCCATCAAGCGGCCGGGGCTGATGACTCGTCTGCGCAATCTATTTGTGGCATCTCGAAGTCCCGAAGGATTCGAAATTCGGGAAGGTGTCCTGTTTGCATCAGAGACGTTTCGGCAGTCGCTGGAAAAGAATCCGGAACATGTGATGCAGATCTTTGTGGCGGCGGCGGAATACAACGCCGTGCCGGAACCTGGTCTGCGGCGCGAGATCGGCCGCACGGTGGCTCGGCTTCCCGTCGAACCATCGCGGGAAGCCTGCAGCGCGTTTCGCAAAGTTCTGCGGTCCGGAGCGGCACTTCCCGGAACTGTTCGGTCGATGTTTGAAACCCGAGTTCTGGACTGGCTGATTCCTCCAATGGCGGAAGTTCGCTGCCTGATGCAGTTCAATCAGTACCATTCCTATACCGTCGACGAACACACTCTGAAAACACTCGACGAAGTGGTGGCTCTGGCTGCCGATGACAGCCCGGTCGGAACGGCGTACGGAAGTCTGCGTCACAAGGCAACTCTGCATCTGTCACTGTTACTTCACGACATTGCCAAAGGCCGCGATGGCGACCACAGCATTCTGGGGGAAGCCATTGCCGAAGAAATCGGAGTTCGTCTGCAGGTCGCCGAACACAAAAAACGCATGATGATGTTTCTGGTCCGGCAGCATCTGATCATGCCTGATCTGGCTTTTCGCCGGGATATTACGGATCAGTCGCTGCTGGTCGATTTCGCAAGACTGGTCGGAAGCCCGGAACTGCTCCGCATGCTGTACGTTCTTTCGGTGGCTGATATCAAGGCTGTAGGTCCCGGAGTCTGGACCGACTGGAAAGGCGAACTTCTGGCCGACCTGTATAACCGCACCATGCTGATTCTCAGCGGGCGACCGATTAACCACCTGGAACGAGAACGACTGCAGGTTGTTCGCGACCACGTGCGAACTTCAATGGCCCCGGCCACAGAAACGGCTCTGCGCGAACGCTCAGCTCAGCAGAACGAGCCGACGCCATGGAACGAATGGATCGACCGTCAGCTGGACGCTCTTCCGCCATTCTACCTGATGACTGAAACACCGGAACGCATCAGCCAGGACCTGAACTGCATTCGCCAGCTGAATGATTCGGATGTGAGTATTCAGGGCACTTACGATGCGGAAACGGATACGGTCACCTATCGCGTCTTCGCGACTCCCGAATTTGAAGCGGGCAGCTTTCATAAAATCTCCGGAGTTCTCTCCGGGCTCAGAATGGACATCCACACGGCTCAGTCGTGTACAACCAGCGGCGGAATTCTGATTGGTTCATTTCTGGTCAGCGACAACGACTTCGTGGGCCAGGTCGCCGAACACCGCATCCGCGAAGTCAGTCAGGCGCTGCGAGACGTTCTGACCGGAGCTCGCACCGTTGATCATATCTTCCGTCGCAGCGGACTGTTCCAAAGGAGGAAGAAGCGGAAGGTTCTAACGACGGTGGCTCCTCGGGTGTGCATCGACAATGACTGTTCCGAGTCCTACACCGTGATTGATGTCTTCGCCATGGACACGCCCGGCCTGCTGTATACTCTGGCGGAAACTCTGTATCGCAACCGCCTGTCCGTCGAACTGACTCGCATCGCGACCAACATCGATCAGGTCGTCGACGTGTTCTACGTGCTGGACGAAAACGGGAAGAAAATCAGCAACGATCAGCGTCTGGAAGTTCTGCAGAACGAACTCATGCACGCTCTGCATGAGCTCGAACAGGACGAAGCAAAATCCTGATGGTGTCCGCAGGACAATCGGTGATCGATCAGTGTCAGGTGGCACAGACATTTCAATTAGCGTCAGGTAGCACAAACATTCCTGTCAGTGTCAGGTAGCACAGACATTCCTGTCAGTGTCAGGTAGCACAGACATTTCTGTCAGTGACAGGTGGCACAGACATTTCTGTCTGTGGATATTCGGAGGACAGGCTCCCGCCAGACAATTGAGACTGAAAAATCAGGTCGATCATCTTCCGACCACGCCCGCACCCGAAACTCGCCAGGCCGCCATGTCGACCGTTCGCGTCTCTGTCATCATTCCTGTTCTGAATGAAGTCACGGGCATTGCTGACTGCATTACGAGTGTTCGACAGGCCGGAGCGGATCAGATCATCGTCGTCGACGGTGGCAGTACAGATGACACCCTGAATCAGGCATCGGCCGCAGATCAGGTGCTTCGGGCAGAACGATCAGGTCGAGCATTCCAGCAGAATCTGGGTGCAGCCGGAGCTGACGGCGTTATCCCTGTTTTTACATGCCGATTGCCGTCGGAGGTGCAGGCCATCAGTGAAATTCGAGAGGCGTTCACGACAACGCCAAACTTAGCAGCCGGATGTTTTCGTCAGCATGATGATGATGACTCGTGGGCGTACCGAATTCTGGAGTTCGGCAATGCAGCGCGAGTTCGTCTTCTGAAGTGGGCTTATGGAGATCAGGGCATCTTTGTGCGGCGCGAACTGTTCGAACAGGTTGGCGGATTTCCACCGCTGGCACTGATGGAAGACCTGTATCTGATGAAGTCGCTGGAAGCGCCCGAGGCCCCATTCTGCTGCTCAACGGTCCTCTGCGTGTCCGCCCGCCGCTGGCGGCGCCCGAGGGTATTCTGGCTCAGACTCTGCGCATCTTTGGACATTCGTCGCCGCCGCCCACTTACTGCGGAATCTCCCCCAACACCTCGCCCCACACTACCCCCACGACCGAGACATTCCCACGCCGTCGCCGTGATTGAATCCACAGATCTGTCACCATCCGTACATTCCGGGGCTATGGGCATGGGGTGTGTGCTGCCCGATGCGACCTGTGCATCGTTTTGCTGCAGGGGGATTACTTCTTCATGGGCTTTCCGATTTCCTGGTCGATGGAAGCGTCGTGAGCCAGGTTGACGAGGTCGTCCAGGGCGGCGGCTTCTGAGGGTGGGTTGAGGTTCTTTTTGAGTCTCGATGGTGGCTTCGGTGGACTCGGCAGACTGAGCCTGGTCGACGGTGATGGGGCGGCGGAATTCTGCAGTTCGATTTCGATTCGCAGCGACGCATCTGGGACGTTCAGCAGACGCAGATCTGTATTGCTTTTCCGTTTCCGCCACGCTGAAGTCCACCGGGCGGCTCCAGGGAACTTTGCTGTCCGGTGATGCTCGAAACCCTCACCCAGACTCGGTAATTGCCGGACGTCAGCATGTCGTCCAGAGTATAGCTGGTGGATTTCAGGCCACTGATATTCACCACATTGCCGCTTCCATCCAGACGGCTGATCCACAGCGAATAGCTGACAGCGTCGCCGACGGTCTGCCATTCGAACGTTGTTGGTGATGTCGATCGAATCGCCGGCTGACCTCCGATCTGCAGATCGGCTGGCTGCGACCATGCGGCAACACCCGCCACACTGGAGGCTCGCACCCACCAGCGGTAGTCACCATTCGGCAGACCGGCCGCCGGTGTCCACGTGGTTGAGCTGATGCCTTTAACGACGGTCACCGCCTTTGTTGACTGGTTGCGGACATAGATTTCGTAACTGGTCGCTCCCAGCCACCGGCTGCCGCGGCCAGTTCCGGCGTCGAATCAAACGTCGACTGGTCGGAATCGTTGAGGCTTGTTGCCGTTCTGACCTTCAGCAGACCGGCATCTGACCAGTCGGAAGCGCGTTGATGGCGTCAATCGCTCGCACTAGATTCGATAATTGCCCAGCGGCAGATCGCTGTCCGGAGTGAACGATGGTTCCGTCAGACTGGTTTCATGAATCACCCGGGCTGTGCCGGCGGTCAGGTTGTTGACCCACAGTTCATATCGAACAGCTCCGTTGACGGGTGACCATGTCGAGCGTTGGCGTGGCTGTGTCGACGCGTTCCACACCTGTTGGCGAAGTCAGCTGGACGGGCTGGTTGATCTGCATGCGAGCTGCGGTGCTCCACGCAGAAACTTTTCCGCTGGAAGAATCGCTCGAACCCAGATCCAGTATGTTTCGATGCCCAGGCCTTCTGCAGGATCAAGCTGGTTCCGCTGACTGTTTCGTGAATCACGGGACCGGACTTCACCGCCAGGCTGGTGACCCAGACTTCGTAGCTGACAGCGGCACAGCGACGCCGCTCCATGTGATTTCCTGGTTCGTCGGCCGTTTTTGCGGGCACATTCAGGACCGGCACCGTGGCGGCATCGTTGTCGATGCAGGTCACCATGACCGGCGGCAGAATCAGCCCACGGTACGCACTGTCGGCTGCGGAATCGACCGAGAATCGCACCGGGATGTCGTGGTCGCCGTGGTTGATGGTGTCGTCCGGAGCCACGTCAGTGTGACATACTGCGGGACAAACCAGTTCGTCGGAGTGAACGTGACGAGGTTCGTGTCGGCCGTGACGGCTGCTGTGTTCGACGAGACGACATGAATCATGACGTTCGACGTGGGCGCGGTCGACAGCGTCAGCATGACTGTGTCCGACGTTCCGCCTTCGACCACGACGGTCTGCCGGCCGGATTCGACTACCTGGATGCCGGCCGATGGAGACTGTTAGTCCGTAGGTGTCGAGTCCCTGAAACAGGTTGGTCGGTGCGGGGTCGCGATCCTTCTTCTGCCACAGCTGTGCCTGCCACAGTGCTCCGTCTTCCACAGTCACCAGGCCGATTTCGGCGTGGATGGCGTTGTTGGCCGGGTCGATGTTTGTGTCGCCTCCGGCTGCCGCAACCAGACTGATCAGGAAGTCGACCACCACCGGCTTCAGAGGATCTCGAATGACGCTGGGGCTGGCCACGGTGCCCCCGGCGATGGTGGTGTTGATGGGAACCACATAGGTGTTGAAGCGTTTCGACCAGTCAATCAGTCGATCGGCCGCCGTGTTGCTGATCAGCACGTCGAAGCCGCCGCCGCCGAATGCGAAGTCGGCATCAGCAAATGCCGCCGGGTCCAGGAATGTTGTTCAGACCGCCGTTGGTGAACAGATTGTCGTCCGCGTTCAGCAGGTCGTCACCCATTCCGCCGAACAGACGATCATTCATCGTGCCGCCGACAATCCAGTCGTTGCCCAGATCTCCGAAGATGCTGTCGATGCCGTCGTCGATCCTGTGACCGGTTGCGTCGGTGGCATCGAAGTTCAGCAGGAAGCCATCGATGCGGGACAGGGCATCCTCCGCATTGTAGTCGGCGAATTTCCGCTGCGACGCGTTGTAATTCAGCACCGATGCCGTGGCGGGCAAAGCCGTGTGGAAGTGCGTTTCCAGAGCTTCTGCTCCGGAAATCGCATCGTCACCGGCTCCGCCATGGATGAAGTCGTCGCCCAGACCGCCGTAGATGATGTCGTTGCCGCCCTGATCATAGGCGTACAGATCGACGGACTTCAGCAGCTTTCCGGTCAGGAAGTTTGCCGAACCAATCAGCGTCCCCGGAAGGTCGATGAGGTACTGGACATTGGCCTGAGTCAGACCGTGCAGAGCTTCCGTGAATCCGTTGCGGCTGGTGAAGATGCGACCATCATCACCCAGAATTCCGTCCACGCCGCTGCCGCCGTAGATACGATCGCTGCCGGATCCGCCGATCAGGTCGTCATCCTGCCCGTCACCGAACAGCACATCATTGCCGGACATGCCCCAGATGATGTCGTCCCCGGCTTCGCCGTGAATAACGTCACTCAGCGTCACGTCGGAGGTTTGTCCCGCCGCATAATCCAGTTGCTCGATGGCTCGCGGAATCACTGTTTCCGTGTGGCCCATGTCGTAGGTGAAGCTGAGATACCGGCCGCTGCCGACCGAGCCTCGAATGCCCACCAGACGATAGATGTTGCCGTTGTCGCCAAGGATGACGTCGGCGTCGTGAGCGTGTCCGGCCGGAGATTCATCGCCCGCACTGTTGCGGTCAGCAGCGGTTCCGGAAGCTCCGAAGATGATGTCCTGAGCATCCGGGCGGCTGTCCGCCGTCGGCGTACCGAACATGCTGGAACTTCCGCCGACGATGTCGTCCTGTCCCTGATTGCCGAAGATCAGATCCTGACCGCCACCGCCTTCAATGTAGTCATCGCCGTCGGAACCCGGACCGGCAAAGTCGTCGACGGAAAGCTGAGTCTGCATCACCAGAAGCGTCGGCAGGCCGTTCTTGTCCAGAACGGAACCGTCGCCCTGAATGCTGTCATTGCCCAGCTGACCAAAGACCAGGTCGTCACCCGCACCGCCCGCAAGATTGTCATGGCCATAGACATCGCTCGCGGTTGAAACCGTGTGGTTGAAGATCGTGATGTCTCGCAGCGGAACTGCGTTCGGGTCTTCCTGAGCTTTCCCGGTGACCAGTGGAGTTCCGTCGCCGGCATAGATTTCCGTGCCGCTCAGAACACGCCAGCGTCCTCCATCGGTTCGCGGATTTCGCAGAATCGAGGCATTGTCACCGGCGATGACATCGTGTCCGGTTCCGCCATCGATTGTGTCATTGCCGTCGTCGCCATTGGCCACGTTGTGCCCGCCGATCAGGTCGTCGTTTCCGGCACCGCCCACGATGCGGTCATGGCCCTGACCACCGATGGCAATGTCGTCTCCGGATCCGGCCAGAATCACGTCGTTGCCACCGTTGTCGGTTGTCTGCGTGGCAATCGAGGTGAAGGTGAAGGACGGAGTTCGGCTGTTCAGAGGCAGGTTGTTCAGGTCAAGATGGCCTTCGATACGGGCGTGATCGCCGAAGATCAGATCGTTGCCGGCTCCGGAATCCAGCCGATCTCCGGCCGTGCCGCCGATGATCAGGTCCTGTCCGTCGCCGGTCTGAACCTGGTCAGCATCGCCGACGGCCGGAGTCAGACTTTCCAGCCGAGTCACGAAACCGCTCGCATCCAGTTCAGCCTGACCATTGTCACCCAACACAAAGTTGTTGCCGCCTGCAATGCTGATGGCATCGCGGCCGGAGCCCCCAAACACCAGATCGCTGCCGCTGCCGCTGCTGATGGTGTCGTGGCCGAGGAATGGAGAATCCGATGTCGTCACCGTACGAATCTGACCCTTCACATCGAACGTCGCATTGCCGTTATCACCCACGATGACATTGCGACCCTCACCGGCACTGATGATGTCATTCCCGGTGCCTCCCAGCACGACATCGTTGTCGACGCCCGTGGAAATCGTGTCGTGACCGGCATGGCCTGGGTCGGTCGTGGTGACGGTCAGGATCTGTCCGGCGGTGTTGAATGTGGCTGCCGCGTTGTCACCGGCAGCGACATTCTTTCCGTCCGACAGCGACATGTTGTCATTGCCGAATCCACCGAACACAACGTCCAGGTCTTTTCCGGTCAGAATCACGTCGTGACCACCGATCGAAGCTGCTGTTGTCCTGACATTCAGCCACTGGCCGGCTCCGTCAAAAGTGATTTCGCCACTGTCGCCGATGACCACGTTGCGACCATCACTCACGTCAACATGGTCGCTGCCTGATCCGGCCAGCACGATGTCTGTATTTTGTCCGGTTGAAATGACGTCATCGCCTCCGTCGGCGGGCTGAGTCGACATCGCGGTCAGCAGGAAGCCGGCGGCGTTCAGTGTGGCCAGGCCGTTGTCGCCGAAGATCGTATTCTGCCCGTGCCCCGCCGTGATCTGATCGCTGCCGTAGCCGCCAAAGATCAGATCCAGTGCATCGCCGGTCAGAATCGTGTCATCGCCGCCGTCCACGGAATTGCTGGTTGCGGCGTTGATCCACTGACCGGCGGCATTCAGTGTGATGCTGCCGTTGTCGCCGATCACGACATTTCGCCCCTGACCGGCATCGACGTGATCGCTGCCGACGCCGCCCAGAACCAGGTCCTCGCCGGAAGTCGCTTTGATCGTATCGTCGCCTCCGGCTGTCGGGCTGTGAGTCGCGACGGAACGAATCTGGCCGCCGGCATCGAAAGTTGCCGTGCCGTTGTCACCGATGACCGTATTGTTCCCCGCGGCTGCGTCGATGCTGTCGTCCGCAAATCCGCCGAAGATGACATCCGTCCCTGAGCCGGTGATGATGGAATCGTTGCCGCCGATCGTGACGTCTGTGGTGGTAACATTCAGCCACTGGCCCTGACCGTTGAAGACGATGCGACCGTTGTCGCCGACCACGACGTTGCGTCCGTTGCCTGCAGCGATGTTGTCAGAATCGCTGCCCCCGAAGATGACGTCGGTGCCGTTGCCGGTGGTGATGCGGTCTGCACCGGCTTCTGCGGCAGACTGAGTCTTCGCGATCAGCAGCTGACCGGCGTCATTGAAAGTGATGTCGCCGTTGTCGCCGATGACCAGGTTGCTGCCTTCGCCGGCCGTGATGATGTCGTTGCCGGTGCCTCCGATCACCACGTCGTCATGAATGCCGGTGCTGATCGTGTCATGGCCGCCGATCGAGTCGCTGCTGCTGGCGACATGCTTCCACTGACCGACGTCGTTCAGTTCGATCAGGCCGTGATCACCCAGCACAACGTTTTTGCCGTTTCCGGAGTTGATGGCGTCGTCGTGATCGCCACCGATAATCAGGTCAGTGCCCGATCCGGTGATGATGGTGTCGTCATCACCGAAGCCGGACGTGATTTCCCGAAGGTCGGTCACGAAGCCCGCCGCATTGCCGTTGATCATACCTGTGTCGCCGAAGGCCACGTTGTCGCCTTCTGCCAGACGGATGTCGTCTGCACCGATGCCGCCCAGAGCCACATCATTGCCGCTGCCGGCCACAATCCGGTCGTTGCCGCCATTGGACGGAACGGTGGTGGTCACCTGTTTGCGAATGCCGGTTGAGTAGAACGTGGCCTGTCCGTGATCGCCCACAACTGTGTTGCGGCCATCGGACACATGGATGATGTCGTCACCATCACCGCCCAGCACGATGTCCTGATCGATGCCGGTCGTGATGCGATCGTTGCCGCCGTCGCCGGGAGCTGTCGTTTCAATCAGCAACAGCTGTCCGGCAGTGTTGAATTCGGCATGGCCGTGGTCGCCGGTCGCGGCATTGATGCCGTCGCCAAGGCTGATCGTGTCGTTTCCTGTTCCGCCGAGTGCGATGTCGTTACCGTTTCCGGCGGTGATTTGGTCGTTTCCTCCGGAGTTTGTGTGGTTGCTGGTGATGTTGATCCACTGTCCGTTTCCGTCGAAGTTGAGTGCGGCGTGGTCTCCGATGATGACGTTGGTGCCTTCTCCGACGTGCAGCTGGTCACCGGCAGTTCCACCGATGACGATGTCTCTGCCTGAGCCGGTGTTGACGGTGTCGGCATCTCCGTCGGCGGGAGCCTGGCTGGTGATGGACAGCAGGTGGCCGGCTGTGTTGAAGGTGGCCTGTCCGTTGTCTCCCAGAGCGACGTTGTCACCATTGGCGAGCTGCATGTTGTCGGCTCCGGCGCCGCCGAGCACCAGGTCATTTCCGTCGCCGGTGGTGATGGAATCGTTTCCGCCGATGGCGGTGTCGGTGGTTTCGACGATGAGCCACTGACCGGCACCGTCGAATGTCATGCGGCCGCTGTCTCCGATGACCGCGTTGTTGCCTTCGCCGGCGTGGATGGTGTCATCGGTGGTGCCTGCGATAATGATGTCGCTGTGGATGCCGGTGAAGATAGCGTCTTTTCCACCGTCAGCGGCCGCGAGACTTTCAGCGGTCAGCAGGAATCCGTCGGCGTTGAAGGTGGCGTGTCCGTTGTCGCCGAATGCCAGATTGCGTCCGTCGTTCAGAGTCAGCCGGTCATTGCCGATTCCTCCGAAGACGGCATCGTCGTTGAGACCGGTGGTGATGACGTCATCGCCGCCGATGGCGGTGTCGGTGGTGCGGATGTCGGTCCACTGTCCTGCGTCGTTGATGATGATGGCACCGTGATCTGCGATGACGACGTTTCGGCCATCAGACACATTCACGTCGTCCCCGGCTGCTCCTGCCAGCACGATATCGCTGCCGCTTCCCGCTCGAATGACATCGGCCGCTCCGATGTTGGCGTCAGTCGTCTGAATGGTGTTCAGCTGACCGACTGCATTGAATGTGGCAAGTCCGTTGTCGCCGATGGCAGTGTTGTCGCCTTCGCCCAGAGTGATGCTGTCCGCTCCGAATCCGCCGACGGCAAAATCATTTCCGCTGCCGGTGATGATTTCGTCGTTGCCTCCGATGTCGGTGGCGGAACTGGTGATGCTGGTCCACTGATCGGGAGTTGCGAACAGCAGTTCGGCGTGATCTCCGATGACGACGTTGTTTCCGTCAGCGGCGTTCAGCCGATCACTGCCCGTGCCGCCGACGATGATGTCGCGACCGCTTCCGGTCCGGACTTCGTCGTCATCTCCGTCATGAGGACTGGTGCTGATGATGGTCAGCAGCTGACCGGCGGCATTGAATGTAGCGAGTCCGTTGTCGCCGACCACGACGTTGTTGCCGCCGCTGATGGTGACGCTGTCGGCAGACGCTCCTCCGAAGACAACATCGTTGTCGGAACCGGCCGTGATGGTGTCGTTGCCGCCGATGTCGGTGGCGGTTGTCGCGATGTTCAGCCACTGCCCCGCACCATCGAAGGTGATGTCGCCGCTGTCGCCCACAATGACGTTATTGCCTTCCGCAGCATGCAGCTGATCGGCCTCTGTTCCGCCGACGATGATGTCGGATCCGGAACCGGTGACGATTTCATCGGTGCCGCCATCGGCGGTGGCAGTGGAGGCGATGTTGAGCAGGAATCCGGCACTGTTCAGAGTGACGGTGGCGTTGTCTCCGGCGGCGGTGTTGTCGCCGTCGTTCAGGTGCATGGTGTCGTTACCGATGCCTCCGACAGCCAGATCCGGGCCGCTTCCGGACGTGATCTGATCGTTCCCGCCAATGATAAAATCGGTGGATCGAACTTCGGTCCACTGTCCGCTGCCGTCGAAGTTCAGCAGTCCGCTGTCGCCCAGAATCACATTGCGTCCATCACCGACATCAATCACATCATTGCCGGCTCCGCCGATGACCAGATCGGTGTCGGCTCCGGTGGTGATGGTGTCGTTGCCGCCGTCGGCCGGTGCCACGCTGCTGAGATTCAACAGGAATCCGGCCGCATTAAAGGTCGCGGACCCATGATCACCCAGCACGGTGTTGTGGCCGTTTCCGGCGTTCAGCAGATCGTTTCCGGATCCGCCCAGGATCACGTCCTGACCGTCGCCGGTGGAGATGGTGTCGTCGCCGCCGATGGTGGTGTCGCTGCTGTCCACGTTCAGCCACTGGCCGGCGGCATTCAGCGTGATGGATCCATGGTCACCGATGACGACGCTGCGACCGTTTCCGGCATCAATGACGTCGGCCGAGGCTCCTCCCAGAATCAGGTCGGTGTCGGAACCGGTGGTGATATGGTCGGCATCGCCGATCGTGGGCTGAGTCGTGGTGATGTGCCGCAGCTGTCCGAATTCGTCAAACGCGGCGTCACCGTGATCGCCCAGCACGACATTGTCGCCGTTGCCGGTGGTGATGGTGTCTGAACCGAATCCGCCGATAACGACATCACGACCGGATCCTGCTGCAATCACATCATCGCCGCCGATGGACGGCGCCGTGCTGTTGATGCGAGTCCACTGGCCGGGGGTGTCGAAGGTCAGATCGGCATGATCGCCGATGATGACGTTGGTGCCGTGTCCGGCGTTGAGCTGATCGTCACCGGTGCCGCCCAGAATGATGTCAGTGTTGTCGCCGGTGGTGATCACATCGCGATCGCCGTCCGTGACAAAGGTTCCGGAAATCGTCAGCAGCTGCCCGGCGCTGTTCAGCGTGAGGCTGCCGTTGTCGCCGATGACGGTGTTGTCTGCGTTGCCGGCTGAAATCGTATCGCTGCCGGTTCCTGCGATGATGAGGTCCATTCCGTCGCCGGAAGTGATCTGATCGTCACCGCCTTCGCCTGGATCCGTGGCCTGCACATCCACCCACTGCCCGGCGCCGTCAAAGGTGATGCTTCCATGATCGCCCATCACCACCCCGCGACCATCCCCCGAATCAATCACATCCCCGCCCGCTCCACCCAGAATCACGTCCCCGCCGGATCCACTGCGGATGCTGTCGGTCGCTCCGCTGGAGACTGCCAGAGTCTGAACGGCCAGCAGGAATCCGGCTGCGTTGAGTGTCGCCTGTCCGTGATCACCCAGGATCAGGTTGTCACCGCCAACGGCGCTGATCTGATCGGAGCCCAGGCCGCCGATGATCAGGGCATCGTCAATTCCGGAGGAAATCACATCGTCGCCGCCGAACGTCACATCGGTTGAAGTAACGTCGGTCCACTGGCCAGCGGCGTTCAGAGTCACGGTCCCGTGATCGCCCAGGACAACATTGCGGCCGTCACCGGCATCAACAGTGTCTCCGGAGGCTCCACCCAGAATCAGGTCACTACCCGAACCTGTGGAAATCACATCTGCGTCACCCAGATCGGGCGACTGAGTTACGAGAGTGCGCAGCTGACCGGCCGCATCAAACACAGCGCTGGCGTTGTCACCGGTGGCTACGTTGCTGCCGTCGTTCAGAGTGATCGCATCGGCACCGAAGCCACCGATTGCCAAGTCGTTTCCGGTTCCGGACTGAATCGTGTCATTGCCGCCGATGTTGTCGTCGGTGCTGCTGACGTTCAGCCACTGGCCGGCTCCGTCAAATGTCGCGGTGCCATGATCGCCCAGCAGCAGATTTCGACCGCCGGTCGCAGTGATGGAATCTCCGGCCGCTCCACCAAAGACAACTCCGGTGCCACTGCCGATTGCAATTGTGTCGGCATCCCCGATGGAAGCAAACAGTGTGTCGGCGGTCAGCAGCTGGTCCTGGTCATTGCGAGTTGCCGACGCATTGTCGCCAAACACGGTATTGGTGCCGTCGCCGATGGTAACGGTATCACTGCCGAAGCCGCCAATGGCGACGGTGGTTCCGTTGCCCGCATTGATCGTGTCGCCGTCACCCACGTCTTCCGCCAAACTGGTGATGGTCTGCAGCGTCGCGGAATTCTGTTGAATGCGGCCATGGTCACCAAAGATGACGTTGCTGCCATTGCCGGCGTGAATGGTGTCTGCGGAAGTGCCGCCGACAATCATGTCACGATCGGTTCCGGTGGTGATCCGGTCTGCTCCGCCGATCGTGAAGTCGGTGCTCTGCAGATCCACCAGGTCACCAGCCGGATTCTGTACGATGAATCCGTGGTCTCCGAACACAATGTTGTTGCCGTCACCCGCATCGATGGTGTCGTTGTCATTTCCGCCGAAGATGATGTCACTGCCGGCGGCCGAAGTGATGTGATCCTGTCCGCCGAAATTCGGAGCGATCGTTTCAAATCGCTGTTCCGAGGGAAGGATCTGCAGGTGGGCATTATCGCCGGAGATGATGTTGTTGCCGCCGGTCGTGGAGACGGTATCGCTGCCGGTGCCACCGATGATCGTGTCACTGCCGGAACCGCTGCTGATGGAATCGTTGCCGCCGATGTCAGTGGCTGTACTTTCAACGGCGGACCACAGGCCGCCGGCATCAAAGATCAGCTGGCCGTTGTCGCCCAGCAGCAGGTTGTTGCCTGCAGCAACGGTCAGCGTGTCATCACCGAAACCGGCAATCACCGCGTCGTTTCCGCTGCCGGTTTGAATGATGTCGTTGCCGCCGATCGTCGGGGTGGTGCTGTCGATCTGCTCGCGAGTTCCATCCGGTCGGAAGGAAACGTCCGCGCTGTCACCGATGATCACGTTGTTTCCATCCCCGGCAACGACGGTGTCAGCTCCGGTTCCGGCCACGACGACATCATCACCGCTGCCCGTGGTGATCTGATCATCGCCGCCGACGGCGTTGCCGGTCGAAAGCAGACGAACCAGAGTACCATTCGTGTGGAAATCGGCTGATGCATGATCACCTGCAATGATGTTGTTTCCATCACCGGCATTGATCACATCGCTGCCGTCTCCTCCCAGGACGATGTCGTTTCCGCTGCCGGACTGAATATCGTCCGCGGCTCCGGTGGACGCATCGCCGGTGGCGACGCTGATCAGATTTCCGGCACTGTCCCATGTGGCCGAACCGGCATCGCCGAGCAGCAGGTTGTTGCCGCCGCTGGTGTGAATGGAATCTGAGCCGACGGAACCGAAGACCAGATCATTGCCGGTTCCGGTGGTGATCGTGTCGTCGCCGCCGATGGTGGGCTGAGTCGTGTGCAGAGAAATCAGTGTTCCGGCAGCGTCGTGCAGAGCTTCTCCGTGGTCGCCCAGAACCAGGTTGTTGCCGCCGGAACTGTGAATGCTGTCTCCGGCCGCACCGCCCGGAATCATGTCGCTGCCGTTGCCCGTGTGAATGGTGTCTGTACCGCCGATCGCCGGGCTGGTTGTTCTGAGTTCTCTCAGGATGCCGGTGTCATCGAAGATCACTTCGCCATTGTCACCCACGACAATGTTGTTGCCGTCCGCCAGCGTCACCTGATCGTCTCCGAATCCGGCGATCACGATGTCGCGGCCGTTGCCGGACTGAATTGTGTCGTTATCTCCGACGCCGGGGCTGGTGGAGTCTGCTTTCTGCAGCCGGCCGTTCGTGTGCCAGGTCAGAATTGCATGATCACCAATCAGCAGGTTGTTGCCATCGGTGGACGTGATGGTGTCCGCACCGTCACCGGCCATGACTGTATCGTGACCGCTGCCCACGACGATGCTGTCTGCGTGGCCGGAACCCATCTCCAGCGCTGTCACGCTCACCAGCCGACTTCCGACACTGCGAACATCTGCGAAGTCACCGACGACGATATTGTTGCCGTTTCCGGCATCGATCGTATCGGAACCGGCTCCACCCAGAATCAGGTCGTCTCCGCCGCCAGTTGTGATCGAGTCATCGCCGAAGCTGGCGACGTTACGAGTGATGGTCTGAGTCAGGATGCCCAGCAGATCAAAGATCAGATCGCCGAAGTCACCCAGCACGATGTTGTTGCCCCCGGTGGAAGTGATGCTGTCACCCAGTTCCCCACCGAGAATGATGTCGTTGCCTGAACCTGTCTGAATGGTGTCGATATCGCCGCTGATGTCATCGATGCTGCTGACAGCTCGCAGAATTCCCGTCAGGTCGACGGTGATCCGGCCGCTGTCACCCAGCACATGATTGTTGCCTCCGGTGGAAGTCACCGTGTCAGCGCCTGTTCCGGCGACGACCGTATCGTTGCCGCTTCCGGTGGAAATCACATCGTTTCCGCCATCGACGAGGTTCTGGGAAATCAGTTCCAGCAGCTGGCCCGTGGTGGCGAAGGAGGCCATGCCGTTGTCGCCCAGCACCAGGTTGTCGCCTCCGGTGATGGTAACACTGTCGGCACCCGATCCGGCGATCACAATGTCGTCGCCGCTGCCGCTGCTGATTACGTCATCGCCTCCGAATGTCGTGTCGATGGCGACCAGGCTGGTCAGAATTCCGGCTGAGCTGAAGATGGCCTGCCCGTTGTCACCCACAATCAGATTGCGACCGTCTCCGGCGCTGATGATGTCGTTTCCGGCACCGCCGAAGACAATATCGCCGGCCGATGCCAGAGTAATCACGTCCGCAGCTCCAGCGGCCGGTGACTTCGTGAAGAAAACTCGCAGCACACCCGCGTCATCGTATTCCGCTTGAGCCGCATCACCGGCGACGATCATTACCGGAGGTGGATCGGTGTTGGTGGGATCGATGCCGGTAATGGTATCGCTGCCGGCTCCGCCCATGACCAGGCTGTGTCCGCCGCTCACTTCAATGCTGTCGTCTGCTCCGACCGCGTCGTTGATCGTTTCGACAATCGTTCCGGTGATGGTCCCGAAGCCGTCACGAGACACAATTCGCTGACCTTCATCTCCCAGAATGATGGATGATCCTGAACCAACCGTCACTGTGTCCGAGGCGGCTCCGGCAATGACCACGTTGGTGCCGCTTCCCAGATCGATTGTGTCTGTTCCGCCAACACCGGAATTCAAACTGCGGATTTCGTCGACCGTGCCATCACTGAACAGCAGTGCTTCGCCTTCATCACCCAGAACCAGGTTGAATCCGGTTCCCACGGTGATGCTGTCGTTTCCGGCTCCGGCAATGACGCTGTTGATGCCGTCGGACAGGTGAATGGTGTCATTTCCGCCGTTGCCGAGATTGATCGACTGGACCGCGTGCAGGTCGCCGTTTGCAAAGAACGTGGCTTTTCCGTCGTCGCCCAGAATGGTGTTGCTGCCGGATCCCGCCTTGATGCTGTCGTTTCCGGCTCCGCCAATGACCGCGTTGATGCCGGCAGTCAGAACGATGGAATCGCTGGCTCCGCCGGTGAATTCTGCACTTTCGATACTGAGCAGCACGCCCGAAATGGTCGCAATCACCAGACGGCCGTTGTCTCCCAGGACAATTCCCCTTGCGTCCGGAGTCGTTCCATTGACGGTGATCGAATCTTCGTTGGCTCCGCCCGCCACCACGTTGTAACCGCTGCCGACGGTCAGAGTATCTTTGCCGCCGATCAGGCCGTTCAGACTTTCAACAACTGTCGTTCCTGCATCGGGTCCGGACGTGATTGCTTCACGCCGACCTTCGTCACCAAAGACAAAGTTGTTGCCCGAACCGACGCCGATTGTGTCGTCTCCGGCTCCGGCAATGACTGTGTTGGTGCCATCGGTCAGTGTGATGGAATCTGATCCGCCAACTCCCGGATTCGTGGATGTGATCAGCTTCAGAGTCCCGTCGGCGAACATCTCCGCCTGACCTTCATCACCCAGAATGGTGTTGGTGCCGGTGGTCGCCGTGATGCTGTCGTTTCCGGATCCACCAATGACGGCGTTGATGCCGCTCGAAAGATTGATCGTGTCATCACCGCCGTTTCCGCCGTTCGTTGACTCAATCGTCTGCAGATCGCCGTTGGCGAAGAAGGTTGCTTTTCCGTCATCTCCGAGAATGGTGTTGCTGCCGGATCCGGCTGTGATCTGATCGTTGCCGGCTCCGCCGATGACGGCGTTGGTTCCGGCTGTGAGCTGGATGACGTCATCAGCACCGTCAGCGAAGTCGGTGCTTTCGATGCTGAGCAGCGTTCCGGAATTGTCCAGAACCAACTGCCCGTTGTCTCCGAGAACGATGCCTCTTGCCGTTGGTGTGATGTTCCGTTGACGGTGACGGTGTCGACATCCGAACCAGCGACCACGACGTTGTATCCGCTGCCGACGGTGATTCCGTCCTGTCCGCCGGAAGCGGCGTTCAGGCTGGTGACTTCTGTTGTTCCGGTGGGGTTTCCGCTGCCGTCGGTGAGGACTTCTCGACGTCCTTCGTCTCCGAAGACGAAGTTGGTGCCGGCTCCGAGCGTGATGGTATCGTCCCCGGCTCCTGCGATGACGGTGTTGGTTCCGTCCTGCAGATCAATGGTGTCGTTTCCGCCGTTTCCGAGGTTAATCGATTCGATCAGCTTCAGATCGCCGTTGGCGAAGAAGGTGGCTCTGCCGTCATCGCCGAGAATGGTGTTGCTGCCGGATCCGGCTGTGATCTGGTCGTTGCCGGCTCCACCGATGACGGCGTTGGTTCCGGCGGTCAGCTGAATGACGTCATCAGCACCGTTAGCGAAGTCAGTGCTTTCGATGCTGAGCAGCGTTCCGGAATTGTCCAGAACCAGCTGCCCGTTGTCTCCGAGAACGATGCCTCTTGCTGTTGGTGTTGTTCCGTTGACCGTGACCGTGTCGACATCCGACCCGGCGACCACGACGTTATATCCGCTGCCGACGGTGATTCCGTCCTGTCCGCCGGAAGCGGCGTTCAGGCTGGTGACTTCTGTTGTTCCGGTGGGATTTCCGCTGCTATCGGTGAGGACTTCTCGACGCCCTTCGTCTCCGAAGACGAAGTTGGTACCGGCTCCGAGGTGATGGTATCGTCCCCGGCACCGGCGATGACGGTGTTGGTTCCGTCCTGCAGATCGATGGTGTCGTTTCCGCCATTGCCAAGGTTAATGGATTCGATCAGCTTCAGATCGCCGTTGGCGAAGAAGGTTGCTCTGCCGTCATCGCCGAGAATGGTGTTGCTGCCGGAACCGGCTGTGATCTGATCGTTTCCGGCTCCGCCGATGACGGCGTTGGTTCCGGCTGTGAGCTGGATGACGTCATCAGCACCGTTGGCGAAGTCAGTGCTTTCGATGCTGAGCAGCGTTCCGGAATTGTCCAGAACCAACTGCCCGTTGTCTCCGAGAACGATGCCTCTTGCTGTCGGTGTGGTGCCGTTGACGGTGACCGTGTCGACGTCGGACCCGGCGACCACGACGTTATATCCGCTGCCGACGGTGATTCCGTCCTGTCCGCCGGAAGCGGCGTTCAGGCTGGTGACTTCTGTTGTTCCGGTGGGATTTCCGCTGCCATCGGTGAGGACTTCTCGACGTCCTTCGTCTCCGAAGACGAAGTTGGTACCGGCTCCCAGAGTGATGGTGTCGTCCCCGGCACCGGCGATGACGGTGTTGGTTCCGTCCTGCAGATCGATGGTGTCGTTTCCGCCATTGCCAAGGTTAATGGATTCGATCAGCTTCAGATCGCCGTTGGCGAAGAAGGTTGCTCTGCCGTCATCGCCGAGAATGGTGTTGCTGCCGGAACCGGCTGTGATCTGATCGTTTCCGGCTCCGCCGATGACGGCGTTGGTTCCGGCTGTGAGCTGGATGACGTCATCAGCACCGTTGGCGAAGTCAGTGCTTTCGATGCTGAGCAGCGTTCCGGAATTGTCCAGAACCAACTGCCCGTTGTCTCCGAGAACGATGCCTCTTGCTGTCGGTGTGGTGCCGTTGACGGTGACCGTGTCGACGTCGGACCCGGCGACCACGACGTTATATCCGCTGCCGACGGTGATTCCGTCCTGTCCGCCGGAAGCGGCGTTCAGGCTGGTGACTTCTGTTGTTCCGGTGGGGTTTCCGCTGCCGTCGGTGAGGACTTCTCGACGTCCTTCGTCTCCGAAGACGAAGTTGGTGCCGGCTCCGAGCGTGATTGTGTCGTCCCCGGCTCCGGCGATGACGGTGTTTGTTCCGTCCTGCAGATCGATGGTGTCGTTCCCGCCATTGCCAAGGTTAATGGATTCGATCAGCTTCAGATCACCGTTGGCGAAGAAAGTGGCTCTGCCGTCATCGCCGAGAATGGTGTTGCTGCCGGAACCGGCTGTGATCTGGTCGTTTCCGGCTCCACCGATGACGGCGTTGGTTCCGGCGAGAAGGTTGATGACATCTTTGGCTCCGAAAGCGAAATCCGTGCTTTCGAGGCTCAGGAGGGTGCCCGAGTTGTCCAGAACCATCCGGCCGTTGTCGCCCAGAATGGTGGACTGAGCTGCGGCCGCAGAACCGGTGACGTCGATCGTGTCGCCGGCAGCTCCGCCAACCACAACATTGAAGCCTGCTCCGATGTCGATATCGTCAACTCCGCCGACGGATGCATTCAGCGACTTCACTTCCGTGGTTCCGATGGGGTTTCCGCTGCCATCGGTCAGCACTTCCAGCTGGCCTTCGTCACCCAGAACGAAGTTCGTGCCGCCGCCCAATGTAACCTTGTCATTGCCCGCTCCTGCGATGACGGTGTTGGTGCCATCCTGCAGGTCGATGATATCTGCATCGCCGTTGCCCAGGTTGATCGACTGGATCAGCCGCAGGTCACCGTTGACGAAGAATTCTGCGTTTCCGTCATCGCCCAGAACGATGTTCGTGCCACCGCCTGCGCTGATGTGGTCTGCGGCAGCTCCGCCGATGATCGCGTTGCGGCCGGATGTCAGCGTGATGGTGTCCGCATCGCCCGCGGCAAAGTCGCTGCCGGAAACGCTCAGGAGAGTCCCGCTGTTGTCGAGCTGAATATTTCCGTTATCGCCAAGGACGATGGCCTGAGCTCCCGCCGATGTCCCGTTGACGCCGATCGTGTCCGCGGCAGCTCCGCCGATGACAACGTTGTAGCCGGCCCCGATTGTGATCTGGTCTTCTCCGCCGACCAGCCCGTTCACGGTCACAACTTCCGTGATGCCGGTGGGATTTCCGCTGCCGTCGGTGAGCACTTCGCGTCGACCTTCGTCGCCCAGAATGAAATTCGTGCCGCCGCCGGTGGTGATGATATCGTTGCCGATTCCGGCGATCACATTGTTGATGCCGTCCTGCAGATCGATGTCGTCGTCGCCGCCCTGGCCGGGATTTGTGGATTCGATCAGTCGCAGATCACCAGTGGCGAAGAAGAATGCCTGCCCGTCGTCACCGAGCACGATATTCGTGCCGCCACCGGCCGTGATGTCGTCAGCGCCCTGACCTCCGATCACGGTGTTGTTGCCTGCGGTCAGAGTCACAATGTCGTCGGTTCCGGCAGAATAGTCGCTGCTGGTGATGCTCAGCAAAGTCCCGGAATTCGTCAGCGTGATGATGCCGTTGTCGCCAAGGACCACCGCGCTGGCGGACGCGGTGCTGCCATTCACTTCAATCGTGTCTCCGGCTGCTCCGCCGATGACGATATTCCGTCCGGCTCCGATTGAGATGTCGTCCGCTCCACCGACCAGAGGATTCAGAACTTTGACTTCCGTATTGCCGGTGGGGTTGCCGGAACCGTCGGTCAGAACTTCCAGGATTCCTTCATCACCCAGCACGTTGTTGGTGCCGCCGCCGGTATTGACGGTGTCAGCCCCGAAACCGGCAATCACGGTATTGGCACCGCCCTGCAGATCGATGTTGTCAGCGTCACCGCTTCCGGAGTTAATTGTTTCAATCTTCCGAATGCTGCCGTCGGCAAAGAAGCTGACTCGGCCGTCATCGCCAACCACGGTGTTGCTGCCGCCTCCGGCTGTGATTGTATCCGCCCCGCGGCCGCCGATGATGGCGTTCACACCGGATGTCACGTTGATCGTGTCGTTGGCTCCGGCTGAGAAATCCGTGCTTTCGGCGCTCAGCAGATTTCCGGTGCTGCTGAGTGTCATAGTGCCGTTATCTCCCAGCACCACTGCCTTCGCACTTCCGGCAGACGCCGACTGAATGTTGATGGTGTCGGAACCGCCGCCGCCGACCAGAACGTTGAATCCTTCGCCGGTGTTGATGGTGTCAGCTCCGATCACTGCCGCGGCGAGAGTTTCGATTGTGGTCGTGCCGTCGCCGTTCAGTCGAATGCGGCCGGCATCGCCGATGACATAGTTCGTTCCGGCTCCCAGAGTAATATTTTCGTCCCCGGCTCCGGCGATGACTCGGTACGTTCCGGCGCCCAGATGGAAGGTGTCAGCGGCCCCGGCCAGCGCATTGGTGCTTTCGGCCAGAGTCACATTGCCGCTGCTGTTGAAGGTGACGTGGCCTTCGTCGCCCAGAATGGTGTTGACGCCGGTTCCGGCCGTGATGTTGTCGGCTCCGGTGCCGCCGATAACCACGTTGGTCCCGTCGCCGACATTCAGGGTTTCGGCAGCGCCGCTGTCCGTTCCGATGAGCGAAATCTCTGTGACCTGATGTCCGGACAGCAGAACCTCGGCTTCACCCGCGACGGCGGTTTCGCTGCCAGAGCCGCCGACGATGGAGTCTCCGCCGAAGCCGCCGATCAGGACGGCCATCACACTGGAACTGGTCAGCGTGTCAGCCGCTCCGGTCCCGACCGCGGCTGAGGAGACACTGCTGACAATATGAGTGGCCGCATTGTAGGTGTAGGTTCCGATGTCGCCGAAGACGATCACCGGAGTGGTCAGCGTGTTCGTGGAAGCCACGCTGATGCTGTCGCTGCCTTCCCGTCCCTGAATGATCACAACGCCGGTGGCAGTCGCCGAAGAACCCAGCGTGATCGTATCGTCGAAGGCTCCGGAACGAACATCGGTCAGCGGCGCGTTCAGAGCTCCGTTCAGTGCGATGGTGGCACCCGTCGGAATCGTGTCAGCATCGGAATCGGCGGCTCGAATGGTCAGCAGATTCTGAGCCGTCACGGACGAGCCGGACTGCAGTGACACGTTGTCTCCGGCGATCAGAGTCACGTCGCCGCCGGTCGAATTGATGGAGACTCCGGAATTGACTGTGATGTCATCTCCCGTGGGCGCACTTTCGGTGGCCTGAATGATGATGTCGCTGGCAGATGTGATGCTGCTGGAGACCGTCACCGGACTTTCGGCCTTCAGGCTGACCACATCTCCGGAAATGAGACCGCTGCCCGTCACGGTCAGATGGCCGGTGTTGTGAATGTACGTCGATCCCGCCGTGGATTTTCCCTGCACGGAAGAAATCTTTGAGACGATCGGTTTCGCGGACGTCCCGATGTCCTGAGCGGCAAACAGGAAGACAGAACCGGACAGGATGTTGAACGTATTCTGGTCGTCGCGGTCGTCGAGAATTCGTCCGGTGGGAGCTGACAGAAATGCCGACGGAATGACCGAACCGGATGGAGGCGTCAATGTGCCGATGGTGTTCAGCAGCAGGTCGCCGGACAGTTCAATCAGCCCGATGTTGCCGAGTGTCGTGGAGACTGTCAGGTGGCCGGACACGGCGGTGCTGGTGTTGATTTCCAGTTCGGTGCCGATGCCTCCGATGCCGGTACCGGCCGTCAGCGTGATGTTGTTGCCGCGGATGTCAAGATCACCGATGACGGAATTGACGTCGGAAATCGCTCCGCCCGCTTTCAGGATGACATCTCCGTTCGTGGCGCTCACCAGCGAAACCCGCATATTGTCGGCTTCGGAAATAAACACTCCATTGGGCGCTGTTGCCGTCAGAATGTCAGCGACAGCCGCTCCGGTATCCAGATCCAGCAGATTGGTGGACGTTCCGATGGTGCCGCTGTTTGCGGTCAGAGTGATGCTCTTGCTGGCCTTGATGTTGACCAGATCGTTTCCGAAGTAGTCGAGAATTGAACCGCTGGAGGTTGTGATGGAAATCAGGCCCTGCTGTGAGAAGATCGTTTCCACAGGCAGATTGCCGGATGTTTCCACCAGCACGATGTCGCCCTGAGCTCGGGCTGTGATGGTCGAATTCGTCGACAGATTGATTTTGAACGGTGTTGTCGCGCTGCCGATGCTTCCGGTTGCGGCCTCCAGAGTCAGGTTGCCGGAATTGACGGCTGTGGCTCCGGTGCCGACAGAACTGATGGCGGCTCCCGTCTTCAGCGATACCGTTCCGCTTGTGGTGACGTTGTCGATCTTCAGATCCGCTTCGGAACCAATGAAGGCCGGACCGTTGGCGGTAACCTTCAGGCTGGTGTCGGCCTGCAGATCGATGTCGTCGCGCTGCAGGAGTTCGATGGCGGTGATTGTGATGCCCGCTGCCTGCGGGTCCTGAGCAATCTGAGTGACGGTGCTGGTGACACCGCTCTGAGGAATCAGCGTGCCTTTCGTGACCAGCACCAGTTGAGTGGCACTGACGGCCGCGATTTCCAGATACGTTCGCGAGGGAGTGGCACTGAAGCCGCCAACGATGCGCACGTGCTGACCGACGACATAGCCGTCGGTGATCCAGCTGCCCGAGCTGCGCGTGATCGTGTCGCCGGTTGAGAAATTCGGCATAAACGTCAGGCTGGCTGTGACCGGCTTGCCGGCGATGAATGTGACATCTGACCGTTCAGCCGCCGCCAGCGCGATGCGGTCTTCCGTGGACAGCGATCCCGCTCCACCAGCCAGGCTGATCGTCATCGGATCGGAGAAGCGTCCCACGTCTCCGGATGTCGCGCTGATCGTGACCTTCTTTCCGACGATGTTGTAGTCTTCGATGGTGGTCTGAGTATCGGTGACTTCCTTCAGCAGACCGCCGCCGATCATGTTCAGCAGTTCTGCTTCTGTCCAGACCTTGACGCTGCTGACCAGCGCGTTGTTTTCGTCCGTGGAGACGGTATACAGGAAGTTCTCAACGAACGCGGTGGTCAGATCTCCGGCGGTGTAGCTGCCCAGACTGCTGTTGGATGAATCCTTCAGTCGGTTGTAGGCTGCCCATTCGGCATCCATCTGCGCGTACTGAGCCCCACGGCTGTTTTCGATGGTGGTGATCGCATTGTTGACGAACGTCGTCAGTGCAGATCCGGTCAGTCCCTGGCTCTGACCTTCCGCCGTGAAGATCTCGGTGTAGGAAGTCAGTTCTTCTGAAGTCAGTTTGACCTGGACCACGATGCCGTTGCCGTCGGTGATCAGTCCGGACGGTCGGTTCTTCCAATCCCAGTACTGAATGTATTCCTTCTGCTTTGTGATTCGGAAGGTCGCAATGATTTCGTCGCGTTTGGCCTGAGCGTCTGCTCCGACCAGCTGCAGATCCTTCCACACTCCGTTTGCGAGTTCGTCTCGGGTTCGTTCGTCCTTCTGTTCCTGCTGGTTGGCGTCAATCAGCGAACCGTTCGAAACGGTCAGGGAGACATCGCCGGTTGCCGACGCAATCGATTTGACGTAAAGGTTCCCTGCGTTTTCCTGAAGAAAGATGCTTCCTGAAGCCGCGGCAGTGACCGTGTGCGCATCGGTCGGGCCGGAATCGATCTTCAGGGCTGTGGTGGCTGTTCCCAGAGTTCCCGTGCCGCCATCCAGCGTCAGTACGCCGGCTTTGATCAGTCCGGTTCCGGTCGCTGCCTGCACGATGCCGCCGGCAGCGCTGATGGTGACGTCTTTCAGGTCGATGGATGTGACGGATTCCACAGGCAGAACTCCCGTGATCTCCGAAACGTCGATGGTTCCTTTCGCACTGATGCTGATTCCGTTGCCGGTAACGTCCATCACATTCGTACGCACCTGGCTGATGCTGCCGCCGGATGTGCTGAGAACGATGCGTCGTCCACTGACACTGGCTCCGACGTCTTCCTGAATAATGCCCGCGCTGGAGGTCAGCGTTGTGACACCCGTCGGGTTGATGATCGGGCCGTTCAGAATAATGCGACCACCGGAATTGGACGTCACACCGACTGTGGCTTCGTTGTAACCAATGAAGTCGATCGTGATGGGCTTGTCGGCCTTGAAGCTGTGAGTGCCCGTGGTCTGTTCGCGTTTTTCTTCGGTCCATTTCTGGTACTCGGTCTTCTTCCCGTACCACGTCGATTCTGACCACTGACTGACCAGGTAACGGACCGGCGCGGCGGTATTGGTTGTCTTTGTGGTAAAGCTGTAAGCCGGGTCGGCAGTGGCGCCTTTGTAGAAGTAAGTGCCTTCGGGCAACAGCTGAGGCTGAGAAATGACTTCGGTGTGCGGCCCGTCGGTAATGTTGGACGGATCCGCCGCCAGAGCATCGATGCTGGCCCACGATGATGATCCGTAGGTTGTGGTCGTGCGAGTCGCCGTCTTCTGGCCGACGGAAAACCCGAATCGCCAGCCTTCTTCAGGAGCGTAGGTGCCGTCCACGGGTGTGATGGCTCCGGTCGTGTGGCCGTACACCGTCGACGTCGGATTTCCGCTCGTGTTCAGCTTGGCCTTGTCCGTGATGACCAGAGTCCCCGGCCCCTGTCGCGACGCATCCAGACGATCGATTTCGATGTCGGTGCCGGTCTGGTTGTCCACGTTGATTTTACCGTAGCCATCCAGGACTCGAATCGTCCCGGCTCCGGTGCTGAGAATATGTCCGGTCAGCTGGACGCTTCCGCCTCGAATTCGCAGTTCGCGAACAAGGATCCGATTCAGGACTCGGTCATACTGCAGGTCAAAGTCCGGATTGGGAGACACCAGCGTTGTGTAGCGCTGGCTGGACCCGTTGGCTCGAATGGCGCTGATGGCATCGGCAATGGACGTACCCAGAACCAGATCATAGTCCGCTTTGCCGCTCTGAATGATGCCGTTGATATTCAGGTATTCGGCGTTGATGATCACGCTGTTGGCAATGATCGCCGGATTGCTGGATGATGCGGCACTGGCCACCGCTGCTGCGGTTGATCCATAGGACGTAATGCCGTTGCCCAGCGCTTTCAGTCGACCGTACGGGTCCCCGCCGACACTGTAGGCTCCGTCACCCACATCAATGCTGACGGCGCTTTGGCCGACAATCTGAGTCGAATTGACCTGAGTGGCCGCCTTGATCAGGATGTCGCCTTTGGCGTTCTTCAGCACCAGATTGCTGGTCAGACCGGTGACTTCTCCGGTAATGCTGAGCGCCGGATCCGGGTATACAAACGGTGCCAGCAGAATACTTCGGTCATAGGTATAGGTCGCGCTGTTGAATGTATTCTCGATCGTGATGGTCGGAGCGGCCGACGTTGAACTGGTGGCCGTGAAGTTAAAGGCGGCTGTGCCCAGTCCGGTCACGTTTTTGGGATTGACCGTCGCGCTGCTGGTGACGGCTTCTCCGTTGAAGGTGACTCCACCGTTGGATTCCGGAATAGTAATCCCCGCGATGTTCAACTGAGCCGGAGTGTGGTTGGTGATGGTGATGTTGGCATCTCCCGGCGCGTCCAGCAGGCCGCTGGATGCTCCGACAAGCGCATCGCCGCGAATGTCGATGTAGCCGGCCTGAGCTTTCACCGGTGGCACTGTCGCGGACATCACGTAGGTGACCTTCGCCGTGAAGGTGACTCCCGCCTGTCCCTGGCTGGCCCGAGTGCCCAGAGTTCCGTCGGACAGTCGGAATTCGCCCAGCCCGGCGTCGAACAGTTCCAGCTGGATTCGACGAATTTCCGACAGAGCGAAGTTCTTCAGCGCTGGGTCTTCGACACCGTACCTGGCCAGAGATGTCTGCTGCCTCTCGAGTTCATCGAACAGGCCTGTCTGAAGTTTTGTTTTCTCCTGGGAAATCGTGAGCCCGGAATTCGAAACGATGGCGGTATTGTTAATGGTCCCGGCTGCCAGATCCCAGCCCACCGGCTGTCCGCCGCTGATGGAACCCAGAGTCAGCGTGCGGTTGCGTTTGGTGCCTGTTCGCAGAGTTCCGTCGACCCGGACGACACCCGTCGCGCCGGAATCGACCTGTCCGCCGATGGTCTGAGCTCCACCCAGCAGACTGTTGATTCCGTCCGCCACGGCCGACGCCCAGTTCGTCGCTTTGGCTCGGGCTTCCATTTGAGCCAGGCCCAGGCGTTCCGAATTCATCAGGATATTGCCCGCAGATTCCAGAACAGCTCCGGCGGAAACATTGATGGTGTTCGTCTGGAACAGATTGGCATCGGAATCGACTGAGTCCGCGGGAATGGCCGTTCCCGCAAAGGCGTCCGTCGTGGCCGACACGGCATACTGGTCTCGGTTGAAATCCGTATCCGTCCCGGCGGAAATCAGCAGGTCACCATCGGCTTTGACCGCAGTATTGGCACCGAAGGTCACCAGGTTCACCGGACGCAGATCGGCCTTCGCATAGGCATCTGCCGCAGACGCCAGCCCGCCAAGGGTTTCGACGTTGGTGTTCGCATTCACAGCGCCTCGACCTCGGGCGGAGACCTGAATGTTGCCGACGCTGTTCAGCTTCACTCCGGTTCCGGTCGACACCGTGGCGTTGTCCATCGCCGTGCGAATGATCGAATCGGCACCGACGCCGCTTCCCAGAGCAATCGTCGTTGTGAATTTCAGCTTGTCAGCGGCGTTGATGTCGTTCAGAGATCGGATCGTGAACAGACCGGGTGTGGAGGTCGAACCGGTCATCGTGAGTTCGGCATTGTTCTGCAGATTGACCTTCGTATCGAACTCAATCACGGTTTCACTGGTCGCTCCGGCCAGAGAAAACAGACCGCCGGCGGTGCCCTTGATATTCTCACTGCCGAGCGCTGGCTTGCGCAGAACGTTGCCGGCATCCAGTGCGATCGACGTCGCCGAAATTTTTGCCGAGCTTCCGATGTCCACGAGGACATTCGACGAGACCGTATTCCGGAGATCAGCTCCGGAACCGGCCAGCAGACCCCCGGCAAAGGTGCGGACCTGACCGTTCAGATTGGCCGTGCTGGTCGCCGCGGCGTTGAAGGCTCCGGTCAGGACCACATCTGCGGAATTGCCGACTTTCGCCTGAACAGGGCCGGTCTGAAGCGTCAGGCCGGAAGCGGATGCTCCGGCCGCAACACCGCCACTGCCGGCCTTCGTTTCGGCAAACTGAGTGTGATTTCGAGACGCCGCAACGGCCAGGCTTCCACTGCGAACAGTCGACGACGCGCCAACGTTTGAGACCACAGAAGCGTTGGAAATCGCTGATGATGAACTGATTCCGGCTGCCAGCAGTCCCAGGACATAGCTGTCCGCTTCAGCTCGGTGATCCGCCGCACTGCTGGCCAGAACGCTGGTGGCTCCGGACACGTAAATCAGCGAGCTCGGCAGAATGGCGCTGCTGACGGTACCGCCATGAACGATGGCTGTTTTTGTCGAATCGACACCGATCAGTCCGCCGGAAGAACCGGTGGCGGCGACGTCTGCCGAGCGCCCGCTGGTTGGAAGCAGAGTCGCTGCGTTGCTTTCCAGTGAGCCGGCTCGAATGGTTCCGCCGACTTCCGCTGTGACGTTCGGTGCCAGGTTGATGGTGGCTTTCGAAGCTCCAACCGACAGCGCACCGGCGTTGACGCCGTAACTGGTCGCGTCTGACTGAGGAGTCGTACGTGCTCGAACAGTGACGTCATCGGCACTGACCGTGGCCCCGGAGATCGAGGCCAGAACGACGGGGGCGATGTTGACAAGAGTGCTCGAGCCCCCCGACGCGACGGAAACCAATCCGGCAGCGACGTTCGCGGACCCGCTGATGCTGTGTGCCGTCGGCGTACTGGTTGCCAGCACATTCAGATCTCCCGAAACCCGAGTCGTGGAGTTCCGCACGTACGCTTTGGTCGTGGTGCTGACGGTACTGGTTGCCAGAGTTCCACCGCCGGCTGCTGCACTGACTCCGCCAGCCAGAGATGCAGCGAAGGCACTTGCAGTGATCGTCGCTGTTTCCGTGGCGGAGATGTCGAGCGATCCGGCCGCCAGAGTCCATCGGCTTCTGTCTGAATAATTCTCGGTCGACAGATTCAGGGTACTGATGTTCTTCCAGACTGTCGCCTGAGTAAAGTCTTCGGTTGTCAGGTCAATCGTGTCGACATTCTTCCACTTCGCAGTGTTGAGGTAGATTTCTGACGACAGATTGACGTATCCCGCGGTGCCGAGATATTGGTAAACACTGCCGGGGTTCGCCAGGGCATTGTTGTACGAACCGGACACGGTGACTCGGTCACCGGGAACGACAAACTGAGTTCCGTTGGTGGACTGGAATTTGACCTTTCGGCCCAGATATTCATAGACCTGACCGACGACCCCGCCCGCCGTATGTCCCGCGGCCACAGTGACGGTCTGTCCCGGATTGACGGCCGCTGCCGTGTTGGTGGATGTGTAGACGGTTTTGACATACTTCCAGATTGTTGTCTGAGCAAAGTTTTCCGTCGCAAAGGCAACCTTGTCGACATTCTTCCACCTCGTCGCGACGAGGTAATTCTCAGTCGACAGATTGATCGATTCCGTGCTGCTGCCGATGAACTGATAGACACTTCCCGGCTGTGCCAGAGAATTGCTGTAGGTAGCGGACACGGACACACGGTCGCCGACGTTGACGTTCTGAGTTCCGTTGGTGGAATTGAACCGGACGGTGTGGCCCAGATACTCGTAGACCTGCCCGACAATACCGCCGGCCGTATGTCCCGGCGCCACGGTCACGGTCTGCCCGAGATCAACGACAGCTGCGGGGTCCGCCGTTGTGTAAGTGGACGTCAGACCTCGGAATTCATAAACCTTTCCGGCCTGACCCTGGTTGCCCGAAGCGTCAGCAATTCGCACAAGATCACCGACCGCCAGGCTGGCGGATGTTGTCGTGTGATCGTAGTCAAACGCGGACCCGACAGTGGCAGAGTCCACATAGGATTCGACCGTGTTGGTGATCAGGTTGTCGGCTCCGGCGACACTGATGGAAACCGCCGCTCCGGTCGGCGCGATGGCTGCGGAAACAGCGGCAGCGGCGGTCAGTGAATTGATCGTGGACGTGTCCGTGGCTGTGACGGACCCTTTCTCAAACAGAACTCCGGAACCCGTCGTGCCGGAAATATATGATCGCACGGTCTGACCGATTCGGTTCACGGAATCAACGCCGGCCCCGGCTGCAGCTCCGCCAGCCAGTCCGGCCATCGCTGCCACGGAACCAGCCGCGACCTGCGACGAAATCGAGTTCGTCGTGGTGGCGTTTTGCAGCAGTGCACCTTCCAGCAGAACTCGGGACGTGGTGATGTACGCCGTGACATTCGCTGCCGCCGCCGTATTTCTGTCCAGGTAGCCAATGAAGTTGCCTGCGGTTGAGGCTCCCATCGCAATTCCCACTCCGGCTCCTCCTGCAACAGCCGCGACCGCAGTGGCCAGAACCTGAGAACTGATGGTGGACGAACTGGTGGCCTGCAGCACCAGATCCTTCGCAGACAACACGTTCGTACTGCCGATAATATGCGCGTCGACATCAGACAGAATCACGTTGGTGGCATCCGCTCCGGCGCCGCTGATCGCACCGGCAAAGGCTCCGGCGGCAATCGCCAGGGCTGCCGAGGCTGTCGTGCTGCGAATGGTTGAGGTGTCCATCGCCTTCACCACGATGTCACCGACGGTGGTCTGGATCTTTGTGTCTGCATTGCGGATGACAGCGGAAGTCGAGTTGTCGATTTCGTTGAACGCCAGCGCGACCGTGATCGAGACTCCGACGCCCACACCGCCGAATCCCGCAGCCACTGCAGCGGCGCCGGTTTTGGCGTCGATGGTCGAATTGTCTGTGGCCAGCACGGTGATTGTCGCCGCCACAACTCCGTTGGCACCATCGCCGAAGATTTCTGCCAGGACGGTGGACGCGATCCGGTTTTCAGTCGCCGCCCCGGCTCCGCTGAGTGCCACGCCGACCATGCCGCCAGCCACTCCGACGGATCCGGCAAAGACTTCCGCATCGATGGCCGCCGCCGCCGTTGCTTTGACGGACAGGTCGCCACCGGCCGACACACTGCTGTCTTCCAGAGCAGCTCGAATAAGATTGGCGGATGCCGCCAGGCCGACTCGCTTCCACAGGCTGCGGTTGCCGTAGTCTTCTGTCTGAAGGTCGACATTGCTGCGAGTCGCACCGACGTACTGATAGACTTCTCCGCCGCGAACGCCTTCCCCGATCAGAACCTTCTTTCCGGATGTCAGCGAAGACACGGTGTTGGTGGTGGTATAATCCGACGGCGTCGCACTGCTTCCCCAGCCGATGAAGTTGCGAGCCAGAGCGACTCCGATGGAAGCTCCGACGCCCACCTGACCAACTCCGACACCAGCTGACGCGGCGAAAACGAAGGCGTCAATTCTGGCGTCGCTGGTGGCTTCCACAACCACGTCATCGGCGATGTTCAGAATGCTGTTTTTGCCGACAGCTTCGGTGACCGTGTGAATGATGTTCGCAGAATCTGCTCCGGCACCGCTCACGCCAACACCTACCTGACCGGCAGCGATCGCCAGCGACGCGGCAGCAGCGATGACCTGAATGGAAGCCGTCTGAGCCGCCTTCACCGTCAGGCTGCCGCTGGTGGTGAGAATTCCATCATTGGCATTGATGATTTCGGCGCGAGCTGACGTGGAAATGTCGTTTCGGGCAATCGCAGCCCCGACGGACACGGCCACACTGGCCTGGCCAAATCCGGCGGCAATCGAAGCGGCTCCCGCAAAGGCACTGATGAACGACTGATCCGTGGCCAGCAAACTGATGGCTGAGCCTTCGAATTTGCGTCCTGTTCCGCTGCCGTCGCCGTTGATCTGAGCCAGCACATCCATGGCGATCCGGTTTTTGACGTAAACCCCGGCACCACTCACGCCAATCCCAGCCTGACCGACTCCGACACCCACGGAACCTGCAAACACAAGGCTGCCGATCTTCTGGCTGCTGATGGCCTGCAGCGTCACGGCGGTGACGGCATCCACTGAGCTGTCTTTGATCACAGCATGAGTCTGAGCCGATCCGGCGGTGCCGTCGGCGTGGTAGCCGATGCGGTTTTCCGAAACAGCAATGCCCAGTGAAACTCCCACACCCACCTGACCGCCGCCGATGGCCAGCGAAGCGGCGACCACAGCCGAATTGATCACGGCGGAATTGGTGGCATTCACCGTGACCTGAGCTGCGCTGGCGATCACGGCGTTCGTGATCGACGCGTTGGTCTTGGTCAGGATACTGTTCAGGGCAACGGCGCCGGCCCCGCTAACGGCAATTCCCTGTTGCCCGACTCCGATGGCCGCAGCAGCCGCTGCTGAGATCGCACTGATGTTCGTGCTGAAGACTTCAACCTTGGTTCCGTCGGCCGACAGCTGCAGTGTGTAGCTGGTTCCATCGCCGGAAACCAGCAGCCACGATTTCCTCTTCTGCAGAATCGACAGCTTCATGTCGCTGGTTTTCAGCACCCAGCGACTGGTGTCAGCGAAGTTTTCCCTTGCCAGATTGACAACCGTGTTGTCTGTTCCGATGAACCGATAGACCAGCCCGCCCGTTCCGCCCCGACGATAGCCGGACTGCAGGCGAACCTGGTCACCCGTCTTCAGAGACTGATTGGCATTGACAGCCCGGTAATGCGAGACAGTTCCCGAATCCTGCAGCGTCCAGCGAGCAGCAATGCTGAAATCCTCACCGGTGAGATCAATCTGCTCTCGATCCGGCCCGACGTATTTGTAGACTCGCCCCGCCGTTCCTCCCGCCGTGTAGCCGGTTGGGACCTCCACCAGATCATTGGTTCGAGCCGTCCGCAGTGCTGTGGTGGTGGTATACTTCCAGTCCGTGCGGACGGATTCCAGGGGGGAAATTTTCAGCGGATTCGACGACGCTCCGGTCACGGCTGCTTTCAGGCTGGCCAGAATCAGAGCATCTGCGGTGGCATCCACTGTGGCTTCATTCGTCCCGGACGTGCTGCCGTCGTCTCCATCCACGGTGGAAGCGTCATCCAGAGCAGTTGCAGCATTCGCCAGGGTGAAATCAAACAGCTTCGTGCCCTGCGAGATCGCCGAGACATTCACGCTTCCGGTCGTTGTGGTCACGCTGGCCGATGTATCGATGTCGGCAGTGGTCTCGCTGCTGACTTCATTGAACGCCAGCGACAGTCCGATGCTGACAGCGACGGCGGTCTTGCCGATCGCCGCCGAAATCGAAGCAGCTCCGGCGACAGACTTGATGCCGGAACTGTCTTCAGCCGATACGTCCACCGACTTCGCGATGATCGTTCCGCCGATGATGTGCCCCTGGACGTCGTCCCGAATCAGATTTTCTGTGTACACCCCGGCAGCACTCACGGCCACAGACGTGTTCCCGACGGCGATGCCCACCGCTCCAGCGATGACACTGGCCTCAATCTTCGCCGTGGATTTGGCCACCACGTCCAGATCACCGGCCGCCGTCACTTTCGACCCGGTGATGATGGCTTTGGTACCGGCCGGGCTGCTGGAAATGTCGACCGGTTTCCAGGCACTCCGGTCGAAATAGTTCGCGGTGCCCAGAGAAATATTGTCTGCTCCGGACAGGTTCGGTCCGGTGTACTGAAAGATCCGTCCGCTCAAAGGACCGCTCGCCACTTTGACCTTCTGGCCGGATGTCAGCGAGGTTGGTGTGGCGGTGCTGAGCAGATTGTAAGTCGCGGCATTGTCCGTGCCGAAGCCGATTTGGTTCTTGGCAACAGAAAGACCAATCGCGACTCCGGCGGATGTCTTGGCGCCTACCGCGACGGACGCAGAGACAGCTCGAATGACAGCGTCGATATCGGCGGTGTCGGTCGAGCTGACCGTCACGTCGCCTGGCTTTCCGATGCCGCCCGAAACGGTTTTCAGAAAACTGCTGTCGATGGTGGCGCTGCTGTGGCCCAGAATCGTGTTGAACGCGAGTGCTCCGCTGCCGCTCACCCCAACGCTCTGCCCTGCCGAAATCGCAACTCCCACGGCTGTCGATGTGACCGTTGACTGAATGTCCGCATCCTTCACGGCGGACACCAGTACATTGCCGGTGATGGTGGCATCGGTGGTGGATGTGCCGGCCGATTTGATCATGGCGTCCGAATCAGTACTGACTTCGTTTCGAGCCAGCGTGATTCCGATGGAAACTCCCATCGAATCTTCCGCACCGGCTCCGATGGCAACGCTGCTCGATTCCACATCCGAACGCACGCCCGCACTGTCGGTGGTGGAGACGGTCAGTCCGTTTCCGGACTTCAGCGTGGCCGCATTCTGAATGACGGCGTCCACATCCGTGGCGACTTTGTTCATTGTCAGAATGCCTGTTACCGCGATCGTGTCACTTTCGCCAGCCGGCGTCACCGATAGTGTGGAATTGGCACTGGTGATGATGGCATCCACATGTCCGCTGGATGCGGACGTCACCGACACAGCCCCGGCCGCATCGATCGTGGTGTTGTTGGTCCAGGCTTTCGTTGTGGCGGGAGTCTTCGTCCCGAACACCGTGCCAGCCAGCGCATCAATGGCGTTCGCGAACACGTTCTGCGATGCCCAGCCAATCGTGTTCAGAGCAGCCATCACACCGATGCCGTAGCCATTCGATTCGACATTGGCGTCCAGAGTTGCGTTGACATTCGACGTGTTCTTTGCTGCCAGTCTGATAGCCCCGGTGCCCGTGGTTTTCAGGCTGCTGTTGTCGGCGTAGGCTTCGGCGCTGGTGTTCAGCACGTTGGCAACGGCGACGGCGTTGGCTGCCAGCGACATTCCTTCGCCGGCAACACTGCCGCCGCTGGACGTCACGGTGCTGCGAGTTTGAGCACGAATAATGCCGGTCAGATCTGCATGAACAAAAATATCTCCGCTGGCCTGCGCTGTGACTTTCTGCAGCAGAGCATCCACGTCGCTCTGCACTTCATTGCGAACCACCAGACCTCCGAACGCCGCCGAATCCGAATCGCTGATGCTGAGACTCAGGCCGGGAATGTAATTCCGAGGATCGACTTTCGACATCGGAAACCAGCGAGCCGTGTTGGTGAAGTCTTCATTTGAAAGATTGATCGTGGTCGACGTCGCTCCGACGAACTTGTAGACCTCTTCGGGTTCCGCGCTGATCTTTTTCCATTTGGCTGCGTCACCATAGTTCTGTCCTTCCAGATCAACTCCGCCGGTCAGATCTGTGTTGCTGATGTATTCGTAAACATCTCCGGCCGCGCCGCCGCTGATGTCGAATTCCAGCGAAACCCGATCGCCTTGGGTGATGGTGTCGGGGCGGTCGTAGGTCGAATAGTCCACGGAATCAATCAACACCAGTTTGCCCGGCTGCACCAGACGACTTCCGGACCGATCAGTGAAATCAACTCCATCCAGCGCCACCAGAGCAGCAATCGCCAGCCCCAGACCACCGTCGTTGGTTGTGGATGACAGTGCTTCCAGCTTTGAATTGGCAACAATGCCGGCGTTGTCCACGGCATGAACGTCAATGCCGCCGGCTCCAGCTGTGGCACTGACGTTGCCGGCGCCTGTCGAGCGAATAGCGGCTTCGACATCACTGTTGACCAGATTTGTCGTGATGGCCAGCCCGACAGACATCCCGGACGCTCCGGTCAGCGCCGATGCCTGCGAGTCGGTTTTGTTCCCGATGGTGGCTCGAATCTGAGCACTGTTGTCGGCGGAAACCGTCAGCTGGTCCTGAGCCGAAATCGGTGAATCTTCAATGATGGCTCCGGTGTGAGCCGGACGCGAATTCCCCAGAATGGTCTGGCCCAGCAGAGTATTCACGGCCTGAAACAGAATGTTCTGAGCCTCCAGACCGATGGTGTTGAAGGCCAGAGTCCCGGTCGCCGCGGTGTCGCCCGTCGACGTCGAAGAAATCGTGCGGGCATCAATGAATGATGTGTTCTGTCCCAGGACAGAGATATCCGCACCGGCTGCCGTGTTGGTGATATCGCTGTTCTTTACCACAGCGTCGGCGGAAGAAATCACGTTGTTGGTCGCGATGACTCCGCTGATGGCCAGCGACGTTCCTTCGCCAAACGCGCTGCCGCCGGACGACACAGTTTCGCTGTCCACCAGAGCTCGAATGACTGCATCATCGATCGCTGTGATCGTGACGCTGCCCACAACATTGGCATCCGTATTCATCAGCACGGCGTCGACATCGCTGACGACATCGTTGCGAACGACCAGTCCGCCCACAGCAATCGCATCCGATTCGCTCTGGTTCAGACCTTCGGGAATGAGTTTTGTCGCGGACACTTCCAGCCAGTAGCCGGTATCGGAATAGTCCACTTCCGTCAGGTCCATGCTGGCCGCAGCCGGGCCCATGTAGCGGTACCGACTTCCGGCGTCTCCGCCAGCCGTGTGATCGTTGGCGACACGGACAGTGTTGCCGAAGTCGACTGTCCGAGTGCCTTCGGAACTTTCGAAGGTTGCCGGAGTCGGGTCCAGGGCCTGCAGGCTGTTCTTCAGCACACTGGCACCGCCGTTGTTGGACGTGCTGGAACTGGCGACCAGCTGAGTATTCGCGAAGATTTCCGCGTCGTCCGTGGCTTTGATCAACAGAGTACCGCCGACGGTCAGAATTCCGTCCGGAGTGGCCGTGGGTGTCGTAGGTTCCGAAAATTTCACCAGCGCGTCGGAATCCGTGGCCAACATGTTGCTGGTCAGCAGAATGCTGGCCGCCGCTCCGGTGGCTCCATACAGCGCTGATGCTTCCGAGACCGCCGCATTGCTGATCGTGGCGTTCAGAGCCGCCTTGTTATCGGCCGTGACGCTGACGTTTTTGTCCACGATCAGCGGAGTGTCCAGAATGGTCGCATTCACGGTCGCTGGCTGAGTATTCCCGATGCTGGTATTCAGCAGAGCGTCCAGTGCGGCGAACAGCACGTTCTGAGCTTCATAGCCCAGAGTATTAAACGCCAGAGTTGCGCCGACGGCCGTGTCCCCGGACGACACCGACGTATTTGCGGTGGCATCAATGCCGGATCGGTTCTCGGCGTAGACGGAAAGGTTTCCATCCGCGTCGATGTTGCTGGATGTCAGAGTCGCCGCTGCACTGCTCAGCACCAGATTGGTGGCAACCGTTGTTCCCACGGCCAGCGATGTTCCTTCGCCGAACGCACTTCCGCCGGAAGACGATGTGACGTTTTCTGTGGTGGCCAGAATGTCGGCCTGTTCCAGAGCGTTCACCGTCACGTTGCCGGCAGACGTATTCCCCGTGGCCTGAACAATTGTCTTATCAATGTTGGCGGTCACATTGCTGCGAGCATCGTTACGCACAATCAGAACTCCGACGCCGATGGAATCGCTGTCGGTGATGTTGCCGATCTGGGGAACGAAATCAGCCGAAAGGCGAGTCACTTTTTCCCAGCGTGCGGTGTTGGAATAGTCTTCCGTGGCCAGATTGACATCGGCATCCGGAGCACCGATGAATCGATACGTGTTGCCTCGCAGATTTGTGTTCGCATAGTCGTCGGCAACTCGCACCTTGACGGTTTTGCGTCGCTGAATCGGCAGCCAGCGTTCTGTGTTGGCATAGTTTTCCGCCCCCAGATTGACGGATTGCGTGTTGCTGCCGGTGACGCCGACAAACACGTAAACTTTGTCCCGATCCGTGTCGCTGGTGCCGGCTTTCAGAATCCTTGCACCTCGGCCCAGGGTCTGAGTTCCGGAGGTCGTTTTGTAGTCGTAGTCGATTCCTCCCAGATTGCGGATGCCGGACTTCGTCGTGAAGTCATACTGGTTGGGGAGGAACTGATCCAGCCAGGCAACGGCCGTGCTGATGCCGCCGTCGTTCGTGGTGGATGAAATGGCATCCAGCTGAGATGTGGCCTCAATGCCGGCTCGGTCCCTGGCTTCCACCAATACATCGCCGCCGGAAACGATCTTCTTCGTGCTGCCTGCAGTGGCGAAGTCGATGTCCGCCGACGCGTTGCTCAGCACCATGTTGCTGGCCAGAACCGTTCCGATCGCCATGCTGCTGGCATCCACCAGAGCTGACGCGGCGGCCACGGTTTCGTTGGTGAGTTCCGCCGAGATCTGAGCTTCAGAATGCGCCACGACGCTGACATCACCCGTCGCGGTGACGGGAGTGTCGCGAATATAGGCCGTTGCTTCCGTGCCGCGCGAAATCGCCTTCCAGCGAGACGTCACAGAATAGTTTTCAGCCGTCAGGTCAATTGTTTCGATCGAACTGCCCAGAAATTCGTACACCTGTTCGGGAACTGTGGCTCCGGAAGCCGGCTTCAGAACTCGCTGCCCCGGAAAAACGGGCAGGGTTCCCCACGTGCTGACCAGGCTGTGATCTGTTCGAGTCGCAACAAGGTCACTGATGGTTTTCGACAGGATATTCTGAGACGAATAACCGACGGTATTGAACGCCAGAGTCACTCCGATGGCCGTGTCGCCGGACGTAATAGCGCTCTTGTTAGTCGCGTCGATCGCTGCGGAATTGGTTGCCTGAACGGTGACATCGCCATTGGTTCCCGTGCCGTTCGTGGTAATGCTGCTGCTGATGACATGAGCATCCGCTCCGCCCTGAACGGTATTCGTGACGATCGAGCCTCCGGCCGCCAGCGACGTGCCCGTGCCGAAGCTGCTTCCACCTGATGAACTGGCGGTGGCATCGGCGACGGCGGTCAGATTCTGACTTCCGTCTGCCGTGACGATCAGGTTCTTCGCTCCGGAAACCGTCATATTGCTGATGACGGCATCCACGTCCGCGACCAGGTCGTTTCGAGTCACCAGACCTCCGACCCCGATGGAATCGGAATCGCTGACGTTCAGCCCCTGAGGAACCACGTTGATGACATCCAGCTTTCGCCAGTAGCCGAAGTTGGTGTAGTCTTCCGCAGCCAGATCAATGGTCGCTCCCGCATCGGTTCCCATATACTGATAAACGGCCGTGGCTTCCCCTTTGCCGTCCGTGTGATCCGAGGCGACTCGAACCTTGTCCCCGAACTTCACCAGCCGGGTGCCGGATTTGCTCGAGTACAGATAATCCGTCAGCAGTTTGGAGGCAAAGGTGTTCAGCAGGCTGGCGCCACCGTCGTTCGTGGTGGAGGAAATCGATTTCAGCAGGGTGTCGGCCGTAATCGAACTGTCATCGACGGCATTCACGGTCACATCACCGACAGCTGTCAGCGTTGTCGGAGCTCCGGTGCTGTCTGTGACCGACGCATCAATGTCCGTATTCACCATGTTGGATGTCAGGATGGCTCCCACCGCCATTCCGCTGGCATTGATGAGCGCAGACGCGGCTGAGGTGGTGTCGTTGCTGACGTTCGCGGTCAGGCTGGCGGTTGACTGAGCTTTCACTGTCACGTTACCGGCGGCATTGAACGGAGAATCTGTGATCGTTGCAGAAGTTTTCGCCGGGTTGGCACCGCTGAATTTTGTGGTGAGCAGATTCTCCAGAGTGGCGGCCAGCAGATTTGTCTGAGGATACCCGATTGAGTTAAACGCCAGCGTCACACCAACTGCCGTATCTCCGGTGGACAGCAGGCTCTTGTTGGTTGCATCAATGGTGGCGCTGTTTTGAGCATCCACCGTCACGTCTCCGGAAGCTCCACCGGTCGTCACGGTCTTGATGGAACTGTTCGTGATGGACGCATTTGCCCCGTTCTGCACGTTGTTGGTGGCGATGACTCCGCCCGCGGCGATGCTGGCTCCCGTTCCGAAAGCACTGCCTCCGGATGACGTGATGGTAGCATCTGCGGTGGCTCTGATCGTCGCATCTTCAACGGCTTTGACCAGCACCGATCGACTGGTGTCGGTTCCATTGTTCAGAACAGTGTTCTTCAGTTCCGCCTGGGCGCCTGACTTCACGTCGTTGCGCACGATGATGCCGCCCACGGCCACGGATTCGGAACCGGAAATGTTGTTGCCCTGAGGAATCAGGTTGGTGCCGAGGACAGGTTTCCACAGATCCAGGTTGCTGTAGTCGGTTGTGCTCAGATTGACCGCTCCGTCCGGCCCGAGAAACTCGTAGAGTCCCAGCGGCTGTCCGCCGTTGCTGTAGCCGCTTTCCACCAGGACTCGACTTCCAAACGTAATGGACTTGCTGCCTTCTGACGTTTTGTGGTCGTAGTCGAACAGCAGATTCAGTTCGTCCTGAGCCAGACGGGCGCCGCCATCGCTGGTCACAATCGCCGACGACACCAGTTTGCTGTTCGAGAACACAGCTGCGCTGTCCAGAGCTGTAATGCTGAACGCTCCCGACACCTTTGCCGGCGTCGATGTTGCGTAAACCACATGCGATGTGGACGAAATATCAATCAGATTGGTCGCCAGAATTCCGGCCGCCGCGGCGCCCTGAGACTTGTACAGCCCCGATGACGTCGTTTCGGCGGCATTGCTGACCGTGGAATTGACTCGAGCCGCTGAATCCGACGCCACCGTCAGATTTCCGGTGACATTCAGCGTGGTATTGTCGATCGTTGACGCCGTCTTCGCACTGCTGCTTCCGGAGAACGTCGTTCCCAGAATGGCGTCGATCGTTTTCCGAGTTGTGCTGGTGGCAGTGTTGTCGATCTGGTTGAAGGCAATCGACGCGCCGACGCTCAACGCTTTGCTTTTGATCGCAGTCGCCTGGCTGGAGGTTCCGGCCGTCAGTTCACTCTTGACCGTCGCCGTGGCGTCATCGGTCGCACTGATGGACGCATTGACCGCGTTCAGAGTGCCGCCGGTCATGACCGCCTGAACGTTGCCGGACAGATGATTCGATGCATACACGCCTCCCAGACTCATCGAGGCGTTGGAAGGAAGAACTCCGTCGGTCAGAGTTTCACCGTCCGCTCGAGCTGCCGCGGTAACATTGCGATCAGCAAGTACCGTGACGGATTTCCCGGCCGTGGACTGAGTGATGGTCGAATTCGTGATGACGACCTGAGTATCACCCGTGATCAGGTTCTGAGCGGCAGCCGCGGCCAGACTGCCCTGAACCAGTGATGGATCGATGGAAATTCGATCACTGACGGCATTGGCGGACAGATTGTTCAGCGCTTTGACGGACAGATTTCCTCCGGACGAAACGGTCGCTCCGCCACCGGCCGCTCCGATGGTGATCGAAGTGTCGCCCGAGATGGAATTCACTGCGACTCGACCATCCGCCAGATACTGCGAAGATCTCTGAGCCAGCAGCGTCAGATCACCGGACGCCGCCAGCGTGGCTCCGCTGTTGATCGTAATCGTCGCGCTGTCGGTGTAGGTGTTGGTTGCACTGCCCAGTGTGCTGGTGTTGAAAGTATTGGTCGAACTCACCGTGCTGACGGATCCAGCCGTCGATGCCGTCAGGCTGATCGTTGCCGCAGAAAGGTGACCTCCGACAATGATGCTTCCCGCATTCGTTCCGGATCCTGACGCATCGTCGGCGCTGTTTGAGACCGTTCCCAGCGATGCAGCGGCGGTCAGGTTGATGGCCGTCGTGGCGTCGATTCGACTGGTGGTTCCGATGGTGATGGTTTCGGCGGCAATGTTCAATGCCCCGGTCAAAGCCGTGTTCCCCGTGAACTGAACAGAGTCTGTTCCGGCCAGTCCGTCGAATGTGATGGCCGATCCCAGTCGAGCGGTGATGTTTCCGGCTCCGTTGATCGTGGTGGCCTGAGACAGGTCAATCAGCAGCGAATCGTTGCCGGCTGTGCCTTCGATCGTGACCAGGGTCTGAGTCGGCAGCAGAATGAGACTCTGCAGCGAAGAACTGTCGGCGGCGTTTTTCAGCTCCAGAGTCGTGGTTCCCGCTGACACGGTTGCTTCAAACCGAAATGCAGAGACCAACGGGTAGTCATTCAGTTTGAAATCTGCTGCCAGCAGCAGACGTTCTTCCAGAATCTGTGGCGGCGCCGTGATCGGCTTCTTTTTCGCGCGGCGGGATTTCGCCCGGGCCGAAGATTTCGGCGAAACGCTCGAAACCAACTTCTTCCACAGTTCTGAACCTGCTTTCGGCGTCAGATTCAGGTCAGTGTCAGAGGACTTTTTCCTCGATTTTCGAGATGACATGGCGGTCGGTGCTCTGGCTGAAATTCACGAAATGTGATTGCCGCGAACTCATCGGGACACTGCCACATTCGGTGATCAGCGATCAACCGCCGTGTTTCTGAGGCCCAATGTTGCGGAATACAACACCTCCGAAATCGGCCAAAAAGACTTCCCAAACCTCCGAAAAACCCTGTCAAGAAGATTTTGCGCAACCTCCTGATATGAACGTCTCACTGCTCCGATCCGTCTCTGCCCGCCACTTGTAGCGGTTGTGCCATCGTTCCGGGTTCTGCTCGTCGGAGCAGACTTCGCAAGGAACGGAAGCGGGAAAACTCTGGTTTCCATTCAACCGGATGAGTCAGTTCAGCTCGCCCGCCAGCCCGGAAAGCTGCGCTCTTCACGGCTGGCCAATTTGTTGAGTTGCCGTGACCGTAGGGTGCTGTCAAGCGAGCGCAGGCACACCAAACAGCATCCAAAGCCGACAGCATGGTGAGCCAGCGCGGCCTGAGCGCCGCCTGTCACGCCCGCCCGTTTCTTAACAGTCCAGCAAATTGGCCAGCCGGACTGCGCACTTCCGGGGAACTGTTTTTGTCCACGGGCCGAGCTGCTACAGGATTTCCAGAGTTGGAGCGGCGGGGCTTTCCAGGAGGTTGCGAGCGACCTGCATGGCGACATTTCGGCAGACGTTGAGCAGGCCTTCCCGAGCGGGGTTGTCTTCCGTCAGCAGATTCATCATCTGACCTCGGTCACCATATTCGCGAATGCACGCATCGATTCCGATTTCTCCGAGGAACGGAAGCTTCAGCTCTTCGGAGACCTTCTTCGCGCCGCCACGGCCGAAGATTTCGCCGGACATGTTTTCGACGAAGCCCAGCACCGGCACATTCACCTTCTGATACATGTCCACGGCCTTGATGGCGTCCAGCAGAGCGACCTGTTGCGGAGTGCAGACGACGACGGCTCCGGCCAGCCCCACCTGCTGAGACAGCGTCAGAGAAACGTCGCCTGTTCCGGGAGGCAGGTCGATGATCAGATAATCCAGTTCGCCCCAGGCCGTGTCCTTCAGAAACTGAGTCAACGCCTTGTGCAGCATGGGACCGCGCCACACGACGGACTGCCCCTGTTCGATGAAGAAACCCATCGACATCAGCTTCAGTCCCTGAATATCGATCGGATCCATTTTCATGAACTTCTGACCATGTTCGTTCATGTGTTCCGTGGCCGCCGGCTGGCCGGTGGCTCCCAGCAGATGCGGAATACTGGGGCCGTAGACGTCGGCATCCATCAGTCCGACTCGGCAGCCGAATGAGTGCAGACCGCAGGCCAGCGCCGCCGCCACGGTGCTTTTCCCGACGCCTCCCTTGCCGCTGCCAACCGCAATGATGTTGTGAATATTCAGTCCGATGCGACCGCCGGCATCCCGACCTCGAACGGCGGATGACACCGCCACGTCCAGAGTCTGGTCCGCATCCAGCAGCGGTTTGACAGCTGCGTCGATCAGTGCACGAATGCGTTCCGGCTGCGGATACGCCGGAGTCGGCAGCACGACGGAGACTCGAACAGTGCTGCCGTCCTGAATCACATCCTGCAGCATGCGAAGCGACTGCAGTGACCGGCCCAATTCCGGATCGGAGATCTCCGAAACAACTTTGCGGATATCCTGAACGCTGGCCATAGTCTGCTGATACTGCTGAAGTGAATGAAAACGAAACGTCGCGATCGTCTGGCAGCATGGTAGGCGGCAGATAGCTGAGTTCAATCGCCAGGGCGGACGTTCCCGTTCCTTTCCCTCACTTCCGCGGGTGTTTTCGTCCCCAGGATTTCGCGGATGGCGTGACTGACACAATCACATCGTATTCGCCAAAACGATGAGCTTCTGCATTTCCGAAGATTTCGATCATGCGGTTCTCGTGCCAGTCGGTCAGCTTGGTCACCAGGTGAATTCTCCCGCCGGGCCTGAGAGCATCCAGTGCCGACTGCAAAAACAGTTCCGAAATGCGATAGTCGGAATAATACGGCGGGTTGCAGAGAAAAAGATCGTGCGACCCGGGAGCCGGAACGTCACCATCCGCCGTCAGCAAAACACTGACGTTGTCGGCGTGATTCAGTTCCGCCGTTCGTTCCGTGGACTGGACGGCTCGAGCATGACTGTCCACCGCCAGCACGCGAGCCTGCGGGTATCGCAGAGCGGCAGCTGTCGAAACCGCTCCGCAACCGCACCCCATTTCCACGATTTTCTGAATCGGCCGGCCATCGATGCCGTCGGCCGGAAGCAGGTTCAGTGAACGCACCAGAGCTCGAGCTCCGGGATCCAGTCGACGGTGGCTGAAGACTCCGGGGCGCGAAAAGACCGGAATCAGAGTTTCCTCATCACGGAACGCAAATTCGCAGCTGAAGTCCTTGTGCTTGTTGAGCGACTTTGGTTTGCGTGCGACGTAGCAGATGCCCTGAGCATCCCGGTGCACCGTGATCTTGCCGAACAGCTCCTTCAGATGTTCATGCAGCCAGTGATCTTTGGCATTGTTGGTGGAAATCATCAGGCAGCCATCCGCTGCCAGACTGCTGCAGACAGCCTGCAGCAGATCCCGGGTCAGTTCCGCCGACCCTTTGGAATCTGTGGGGAACACAACGGTGTCCCATGTGCCTTCCGGCAGATCCGGAGTGCAGAACAGCTGGATCTGAGGATGGTCGGGGTGGCCTTCCGGCAGTTCTGAAAGAGCATTGACGACGGCCGTCAGATAAAAATGTTCCGGTGTAAATACGGACCATTCGACTTCCGGCCGTCGCAGTGCCAGATGCCGAGCCAGGGCTGTGCCGGTGACGAGCACCAGCAGAGCTCGACCGGGCCGAATACTGTCGGAATGGTCCAGCAGCAGACGATCGGCAATGCCCCGAGGCAGCGCGTGTCGTGCTGCGTGAACTTTGGGAACATCGTCGGAAGGAACCGATCTGCGGCGAGCCATAAGGATTCAGGATTTCACAGCGGCAGGTGGCCGACAGAAAGAAAAAATTCAGCGGTTCAGCGGTTCAGAGCTTCTTCGATCAGCTTGATCACTTCCGGAGAATCCGGCTGGGTGCGTGTCTTGAACCGAGCGATCACCTTTCCATCTTTACCCACCAGAAACTTTTCAAAGTTCCAGCCGATGTTGCTGTGGTCAGAAGCCGCGGACTTCAGGTATTCGTAAAGCGGCGACTGATCGCTTCCGTTGACGTCAATTTTCGTGAACATCGGGAACTTCACAGAGTACTCGCGAGTACAGAACTGGCGAATTTCCGAAGCACTGCCCGGTTCCTGCGAACCGAACTGATTGCAGGGAAAGCCCATCACGACCAGACCCTGGTCAGCGTACTTGTCGGACAATGCCTGCAGAGGCTTGTACTGCGGAGTTGCTCCGCATTCACTGGCGACATTCACAATCAGCAGGACTTTTCCCTTGTAGGTGTCCAGTTTGACGGACTCGCCTTCCAGAGTCTTGACTTCCAGATCATGCACGGATGTCACAGGTTTGGCATCGTCAGCCATCGCAGAAGTCCCGGAAAAAAGAGCCACAGTCAGAGCACAAAGAGTCAGGTTTTTCATGAGTCGGAGTCCAAAGAAGTCAAGAGTGAAGAGCTGAGAGTCAAGTGAAGAGCAAAAGCGAAAAGGACAACAGAGTGGCGAGTGGCCGGAATCGATTCTCTGGACTCTGGACTCTTGTCTCTCCGCTTCCTCACGCATCGAAGTCGCCGAATTCGTCACCGCCCTGCAGGTCGCTGAGTCGTTTCAGGACATCGCGGTATTCGTAATCGACGGCCAGGATTTCATTGTAGTGGGTTTCCGCTTCGTCGTTGCGCTGAGCTTTTTCGAAGATGCGGCCGAGGTAGTAATGGGCCAGCTTGAATGAGTCCGGTCGGTCGTGAAAGCTGATCGTTTCCAGAGCTTTTTCCAGCTGGCTTTTGCCCAGAGCCGCTTTGCCGGTTCGCAGGAAGCATTCTCCCAGAGCGACCAGAGCGTCATCTTTCAGCCGAGTGTCCGCCACTGTCCGCTGCAGCAGCGGGATGGCCTGATCGAATTGGCCGCATTTTCGCAGCCGTTCGGCCAGATCGAACTTCATCTTCATATCGTTCGGGTGATTGTTGACGCGAGTCGTCAGGACTTCGATTTCGCGTTTGTTCAGATCGTTTTTCAGCGACTCGTATTTGGTTTTCAGGTTTTCGCGATCCGGATATTTTCGCAGTCGGTCCATGGCTTCGCCCAGCTGATTGCGAATGATCTCCAGTTCAATATCTTCCCGAATTTCGGTCAGTCCCACATTGCCGGGCACGAGTTCCAAAGCCTTGTCCAGAAACTGCAGTGCTTCTGCAAACTGACGAGAGTCCCGCAGAATGTCGACCAGCTTCTGGTACAGCGCGACGTTCTGAGGATCCTTGCGAATGGCGGCTCGCAGATCCATCTCGACAGATTCCCCAGGAGCCACGGAATCCTTTGGAACGCCTTTCCGTGCTCGACGGTCTTCCTCGTAGGCGTTGGCTTTGACTTCCGCCTTGACGTCCTGAGTATTCTTGGCTTTGTCGTAGCCTCCGCGGTCCATCACGGATTCCGCATCGATCTGGTTCATCATCGACCGAGCTTCTCCGTTGGTCGGGTCGATTTCGTAGATGCGGCGAAAGCAGCCCGTCGCCTCTTTGTATTCGCCACGATCCCGCAGCACGTATCCCAGAGACTTCAGGTAGTCGACGTTTTTCGGATCAAGTTCAACAGCTTTTCGATATGCATAGGCTGCAATCTCACCTCGCTCCAGCTGATTCGCCGCTTCACCGACGTCTGCATACAGCTGAGCATCCCAGGGATTGATCACCAGACCTTCTTCCGCCTGCTGATCGACGCCAGGCCATTCGCTTTTGCCTCGCGACTTCTTGATCTTGCCGCGAATCCCCATCAGCTTCATGCCGGCCATGCGAGCACCGCTGCCGTTGTCGTTGTACATCTTCCGACAGCAGCCGTGCTTTGTCTGACGAAACAGCACCGCGTCCGGCTTCATCTTCACCGCATTGGAAAAACATTCCACGGCAAAGTCCCAGTTCTGGCGGTTCATGGCATCGGTACCTTTCTTGTACCAATCCTGAGCTGCTTTGCTGAGAGTGTCCGAGCCTTCACTCATTCCGAATGACTTTCGTTGCGGTATCCGTCGGGTCTGATGAGTTCTTCCGAAGGAATTCTAGCACAGTCAGAAGCACCTCTCCAGTGGCCTCTGAATTCGAACATCAGTTCAGCAGGACGGGCAGGGCGACTTTCCGGTCGTCTTTGGGAACAAAGTACGGGAAACTTGTGTTCCGAATTCTGCGAGACAGCTCGGTGGTGTCCAGACGTCCGCCGGTCAGAAGGTCGCCGTCGACTGCCGTCCCCAGAACTGTTCGCCAGATCGGAGCATTCCCGCCGGGGACCAGTAATTCCAGAATGACGCTGTTGTCCTTCACCTGAGCCATCGCCTGAGATGCCGAATTCCGATCGGCGGGCAGCATCAGGCGTTCCAGAAGTGGAGCCGCGTCCTGAGCCGATTTCGCCACGGACAGTCGGATGATGGTTTCTCCGGTCTGTTCGACTTTCTGACCTTCCTGAGTGACGGCGGTCCTCAGAGCGTTTCTGACTTCCTTGATCTCTTCGCTCTTCTGATCCAGCAGTGCCCCGAGACTCACCTGAACGTTGGCGGTCGTGCCGGGCCCGAGCCACAAACCGCTGCCGTCACCGACCAGCATGTCCTGTTCGGCCTTTCGAATGTCTGCCCAGGGAATCGTTCGTCGTGTCAGTTTCGTCGAAGCGGACGGGAAAACTCCCAGCAGATGATCAGCGTCGTAAATGTGAATTCCGTTGTTTTGCCCGGATGCCTGCTGAGTCGTGAGCAGCAAACGTCCCGAACCGGTGTCAAAAATGTTCCCCGCAACCAACACTGCGGGCTCACTTCCAAACCACTGCAGCGCCCCGCCTCGGCGATATTCCATTGCGACCGGAACCGCATAGTCTGCGGTGAGTGCTCCGCGGTTATTCCAGGAAACCAGTCGAGGTTCCGGGACCGTGGAGAAACCGGCCACATTGACATTGTCCGGTGAAAACGCCAGAGCCTGCAGACCGGCGAACACCGGCTCGGCACTCTGACCATTCCTGAATCCCGGTGGTCGGTTGGCGGCGGCGGCCATGGCTTTTTCGCTGACCGGAGCTCGTTTCTGAGCCGGGTTGGCGGCCGGATCCTGCATCACTCCGGCTCGCTTTCCATCGCCCGACGACAGTACCTGAAGTCGACCCATCCCGACGGCCGCGATGAACTTTCCGTCACCGGCGATCGCTGCGCTGCCGGGTTTCAGCCGAGCTTCCTCAATGGAAATCGGCTTGCCTGGTTTTCCGCCGTCACAGTTCCAGGTGAGCAGTTCCGGAGACCAGCGATCGCCAACGATCAAACGACTGGATGACAGAAGAATCACGTCCGTAAACCGCTTGCTGTCGGCTTCCGTCGTGAACAGCGGCTTTCCGGTGGACGTGTCCCAGACGGTGACTGATCCGCCCTGCTGATCGGGAAGTTTTGTCGCTGCGGCAAACAGCTTTCCATCGGCCGACAATGCCGTGAGAGCTCGACTGTCATACTGGCCCTCCAGCTGTCCGGTCACCGTTTTTGACCCCGTACTCCAGATGCGTTTTCCTGAAATCACCACCGGGCAGTCGACGCCTCCGACAGTAAAACTTTCCTTCAGATCGAAGGGAATCGCTTCATCGGCGGCGGCCGCATTGCTGACGGTTTTCGGAGGCGCAGAGGCCGGAGCAGCTGCTGGAACGGACTCGGATTTGCCTGCAGCCTGGTTCTGGTTTTCCGACGTCGAAGGATTGCTGCTGTAGGACTTTGTCTTTTCTGAGCCACCGGATTGATTCGCATTTGCCTGGGCGACCGAGGCTGGTTTGTGATTGGAGTTTTTCGGCTTGTCGGAAGCTTCGGATTTGCTGCCACCGGGTTCATTTTTGGGCGGAACAATGGGAACACCGGGATCATTCGGCTGCGATGCTGCGGCGACCACTTCTCGAGCCGGTTCGGGTTCTTCACTGCCGAAGAACCTGAAGGAAATAATCGCCGCAAAAATCAGGAGCAGAGTCAGTCCAAGACCTCCCGCCATGACCGGGGACATTTCCATTCCGAAAATCTTCACCGGAGCGGCGGTGGAAGATGACTTCGCCTTCGTTCTGCTTTTTGCTGATCTCTTTGTCGCCCGCGATTTCCCCGAAGTCGAAGAACCTCGGCGACGAGGCAATGCAGGATCGACGGGCTGCAGCCAGTCTGTGTCACTCAGTGACGTGGCCGTCGATGAAGACGAGGACCGGCGACGCTGGACAGACCCCGACGATGACGATTCACCGGAGGGGCCTGGGTTGGCTCCGGAAGATACCTGAGCCTTCGGGCCGGACGCCGCCGCCGATCGGGAAGACACTGACGACGCGGATCGGCCGCCGCTTGATGAGGCATCAGACGCTGTCGAAGCCGATGCCGCTGCCGGTGGATTCGTATTTGCGGGTGCCGCTCCGGCAGCAACTGCGTTCAGAGCAGCCGAAACAGACAGCGGAGCCGGACGAACGGAAGTGCCACCGACGGGAGCAACCTTCAGGCCCTCAAAGATCGCTTCCGCAAACTCTTCGCAGGTCGCAAATCGCTTTTTGGGATCCTTTTCAATCGCTTTTTTCACCGCGTTGGCCAGCGGTCGTGACACATCCGGCCGGACGTCGCACAGCAGGTCCAGTGTCTTCTGAGTCTGGTTGACCATCGTGGCCGTCGCGCTGTTGCCCTGCATCGGCGGACTGCCGGTCAGCACGTGATAAATGCTGATTCCCAGTGAATACTGGTCAGCTCGGCCGTCATAGTTCTGCCCCAGCACGACCTCGGGCGAAATATAGTTCGGAGTTCCCAGCACAATGCCCGCGGCGGTTTCCGAAGAATTCAGCTCGGCATGTTCACCATACATCACCTTGGACAGACCAAAGTCACTGACGAAGGCATTGTGATCCTGATCGAACAGAATGTTGGCGGGCTTGATGTCACGGTGAACCATGCCCTTGCGGTAGCAGAAGTCCAGGGCTCGAGCGACTTCACGAACCCATGATTTCAGCGATTCGGGAGTCATGCGTCCCTGGCCGTCGGATTCCTTCTTCATCCGGTCAGCCAGACTGCCGCCTGACAGCAACTGCATCACGACATACGGCAGCTTCTCATACTCGCCCACATCCAGCACGCTGACGACATGCGGATGTGAGAATCTCACCAGCAGCTGACATTCCCGAGTAAACCGTTCGCTGAAATCGCTGGTGTTGAATTTTTCCGGCTTCGGAATCTTCACCACCGCGTCCGCCTGCAGACGCTTATCCGTTGCGAGGAACACATAGGCCATGCTGCCTCGACCCAGTTCCGAACGAATCTGATACCGCCCATCCGCCAGTTCGGCGCCAATCAGATCCGTCGGTTTACGGATTTTCTTCGTTTCCCGCTCGCGAGTCGCTTTCGCAAATCGCGATTCCGATGAGCCTCGGTTCAGCCGTTTAAGTTTCCGGGTCCCCTGAGAATGTTCCACGGTCGACGCCGATGCTTCCGCGTCAGAGTTGGAATCTTCCGCCGAGCCATTTGAGGAAGACGACGACGATGGATGCAGGGACACGCCATCACCTCGATCAGCGGTTTCGGGATTCGAGCCTGCTGGCGGAGTGCCATCGCTGGATGGGCTGCGATGACTGTCCATCAGTTCCTGCACGGGAATCCACGTCTGCCCGTCGTCCGGAGTGCACCGATCCGTTGCGGCCACAACTCCGCTCTCAGACTGCTCCAGAATCGCATCCAGCGTATATTGTTCAGACATCCCGTTTTCTGTCTGAAGTCGATACAGTTTCGACGACATCTGGCTGTCCGGGGATCGAAAAATGAGGACGTTCCCGCACGATTGTGCGGGCTGGGTGAGTTTTTCGGCCAAAAAGCGGACGTGAACGGTGTCCGCAGTCAGGTCGGTCAGGTTCCGGTCAGACATTCATGTTGTCAGGCAGGAACGCGACCGACAGCTACTCGGTCAAATCCAGTACCACTTCCCTCCACAAACTCTTCACGGCGTTGACTGCAGCCCGGGTCGAGACCCAATGTTAAGCAAGTGGGAAGATTTCGTGAACTGTTCACGAATGGTCCGTGTTTAATTACCTGTTTTCACTCCCGATGTGAAGGGAATTCGTTCGCAAGGCATCAGGTTTGGCTGATCCCTGTGAACTCGCCGACCTGTTGCCGTTTTTCCACCGATCTTTGAAGGAAAACAGGGAAATCTGCGGCAACGTGGCCTGACACAGAATTCAGCGATGACACAGTCACGACTTACCGGACGAAGCCAGAGAAGCCAGCGATTCGTCGTCGGACTCTTCCTGTTCCTGGAAGGAATTCAGAACCGGCAGCGGGTCGAATGACTGCCATGCCGGCAAAGCTGACAGGAAGGACGTCAGCAGAGTACCGCCTCGCAGCAGCCAGACGACATAACCGACGGACACCGAAGTCGACACGGCCGCCGATGATCCGACAATCATGGTTTCCGCATCAATACCAAAGACCTGCTCAGTCGGTTGTTCCCGAAGGAACGTCTGTTCTGTCAGCTTCAGATGGCCCAGACTGTAGACCGGCTGAGATGTCGTCACCGGCTGGAACAGAAAACCGGATTCCAGGCCGGGCGCGGCGGTGTCACTGCTGGAACTGATTCGTCCCTGGTGTCCCGTGTCCCGTCGCAATTCGTTTTCAGGAACAATATCCAGAAAGATCGAAATCTGCGCCCCGGAACTCAATCGATGCTGAATGCCGTCGTCGGCGACCACCACGATAATCTGCGTGACGAATTCGGTGTCATCTGTATCGTCAGCAGATCGTGATGCTCCCGGCTGAGGTGCGGCCTGACTTGTCGGTGGAACAGATTCGGACGAAGTCGTTTCTGAGCCGCTGTCATCCGGAGTATCGTCAAGGAGGTCTGTCAGCAGGCTTGTCGTCACGCCGGTCGTATCGATCGAGGGTGTTGCTGATGTTGACTGCTGATTCTGGTCGCCGTCAGTGGGACTCTGGCCGGAAACAGTGATTTGAACCTGAATGGTCACAGTCACAGCCCCGCTGTTCAGCTGACCATCTGTGACGTAGTAGGTGAAGGAATCCTTGCCGGTGAATGTCCCCGCCGGTTTGAAACTGAACGCCCCATCGCTGCTCAGCGTCAGAGTTCCGTTGGCGGGCCCGCCTGCCAGAACAACCAGCAGCGCGTCTCCGTCGACATCGCTGTCATTCGCCAGCAGAACACCGGACGGAACGGTCAGCACCTGCAGCTGATCAGTGACGAATGAGTCACCGATGGCCACCGGCGCTTCATTGACGTCAGCGACCTGCAGGGTCATCGTCGACTGGTAGGTGAGTCCACCCGCATCGGCTGTTTCCACGACGATCGAATGGACCGACACTGCTTCGAAATTCAGTCGCGTACCGTCGGCAACGGTGATGATTCCTGTCGAAGCGTCGGTGGCAAATCGTCCACCAGCAGAATCCAAAAGCCGATAAGTCAGGCTGTCGCCGGCATCGAGATCTGTTCCGGTCACTTGTCCCACGACAGTCCCGTTGGCGGAGTTTTCACCCACAACACCACCGGACAGCTGCAGCGAGATCGGAGCTTCATTGAGATCATTGACCGCGATGCTGATTGTCTGGAAGTCGGTCAGCCCGCCGGCATCCTGAACCTGAACAGTGAGCAGCAGGCTGCTGACGGTTTCAAAATCCAGGAGAGCAGAACTGGCCACACGGATTGCACCGGTTGCTGAATCGATCGTAAACGGCTGTACCGGAGAACCCGAAACCAGGCTGTAGGTCAGCACGTCGGCAACATCGGGGTCAATCGCCGCGACGTAACCGACAATGGTTCCGTTGAAAGCGTTTTCATTGACCGCCATGGGCGAAGCCGGACTGAAGACCGGCCGGTCGTTTTCATTCTGCAGGAAAATGCTGATCGTCTGTTCAACTGATGTGCTGGCTCCGTCGCCGACCTTCAGTTTGAGTGAATACAGCGGAGTTGTTTCGAAGTTCAGGTTGGTGGTGCTGACGATTGTCAGTTCGCCGGTGGCCGAATTGATGGCGAAGATGCCGTCGGTGTTGCCGCCCGTAATAGTCCAGTTCGCGACTTCCCACGCTGTCGACATCCAGAGCCAGAACATGGCCCAGCGATGTGCCGACGGTTGCAAATTCCGACACCGCGAACATCTGCCCCGGCAGAATCACCGGGGCATTGTCGTTCAGGTCGTTAATCGTAATCGTGTAGTCCTGAGTCGTGGTCGAACCGTCCTGGCTGGTGGCTCGCACGGTGATCGTCAACGCTGCCGACGGTTTCGTAATCAATGGCCGCGGCTGTGGTGACGATGCCCGTAGCACTGTCGATGGCGAACAGGCCTCCAGCGGTGTTGTCAAGAGTAGATGATGCCGTTGTTGGTGCCGTCCAGGTCCTGACTGAAGGCGGTGATGCCAACGACAGTTCCGACCGCCACATTTTCGTCGATGTTGTCGGCGGCGGCGTTGGTGTCGACGACCGGAGTCACATCAAATTCATCCAGATCGTTGACGCTGATCGTGTAATCCTGAGTTGTGGTCGAACCATCCTGACTGGTGGCTCGCACGGTGATCGTCAATACGCTGCCAACGGTTTCGAAATCGATGTAGGGGCAGCGGTGGTGACAATGCCGGTCGCGCTGTCGATGGCGAACAGTCCTCCGGCTGTTGTCCAGCTGTAGGTGATGCCGTTGGTGGTACCGTCCTGGTCCTGGCTAAAGGCGGTGATGCCAACGACAGTTCCAACAGGCACGTTCTCGTCGATGTTGTCAACGGCGATGTTGGTGTCGACGATTGGGGTAACGTTGAATTCGTCCAGATCGTTGACCGTGATGGTGTAATCCAGTCGTCGTGGAACCGTCAGGCTGGTGGCTCGGACGGTGATGTTCAACGCACTGCCGACCGCCTCGTAATCGATGGCGGTTGCTGTGGTGACACACCGGTGACGCTGTCGATGGCGAACATGCCACCGGCCGTGTTGTCCAGACTGTACGTGATGCCGTTGTTGGTGCCGTCCTGGTCCTGACTGAAGGCGGTGATGCCGACGATTGTTCCGACCGGCACGTTTTCGTCGATGTTGTCGGCGGCGGCGTTGGTGTCGACGATTGGAGTCACATCGAATTCGTCCAAATCGTTGACCGTGATGGTGTAATCCTGCGTCGTGGTCGAACCATCCTGACTGGTGGCTCGCACGGTGATCGAATACAGCGGAGTTGTTTCGAAGTTCAGGTTGGTGGTGCTGACGATTGTCAGTTCGCCGGTGGCCGAATTGATGGCGAAGATGCCGTCGGTGTTGCCGCCCGTAATAGTCCAGTTCTGCAGACTTCCCACGCTGTCGACATCCAGAGCCAGAACATGGCCCAGCGATGTGCCGACGGTCGCGAATTCCGACACCGCGAACATCTGCCCCGGCAGAATCACCGGGGCATTGTCGTTCAGGTCGTTAACCGTAATCGTGTAGTCCTGAGTCGTGGTCGAACCGTCCTGGCTGGTGGCTCGCACAGTGATCGTCAACGCGCTGCCGACGGTTTCGTAATCAATGGCCGCGGCCGTGGTGACGATGCCCGTGGCACTGTCGATGGCGAACAGGCCTCCAGCGGTGTTGTCCAGAGAATAGATGATGCCGTTGTTGGTGCCGTCCAGGTCCTGACTGAAGGCGGTGATGCCAACGACAGTTCCGACCACCACATTTTCGTCGATGTTGTCGGCGGCGGCGTTGGTGTCGACGACCGGAGTCACATCAAATTCATCCAGATCGTTGACGCTGATCGTGTAATCCTGAGTTGTGGTCGAACCATCCTGACTGGTGGCTCGCACGGTGATCGTCAATGCGCTGCCAACGGTTTCGAAATCGATGGGGGCAGCGGTGGTGACAATGCCGGTCGCGCTGTCGATGACGAACAGACCTCCGACGGTGTTGTCCAGACTGTAGGTGATGCCGTTGGTGGTGCCGTCCGGGTCCTGGCTGAAGGCTGTGATGCCAACGACGGTTCCGACCGCCACGTTTTCGTCGATGTTGTCGGCGGCGGCGTTGGTGTCGACGATCGGTGTGACGTCAAATTCATCCAGGTCGTTGACGGTGATGGTGTAATCCTGAGTCACCGACGAACCGTCCTGGCTGGTGGCTCGCACCGTGATCGTCAACGCACTGCCGACCGTTTCGTAATCGATGGTAGCGGCGGTGGTGACTACGCCCGTAGCACTGTCGATGGCGAACAGACCTCCGGCACTGTTGTCCAGTGAATACGCGACTGCGCTGGTGGTGCCATCGAAGTCTTCCGCAAAGGTAGTGATGCCAACAGAAGTTCCGACAGCGACGTTTTCGTTGATGTTGTCGGCGGCGAGGTCAACGTCGATAATCGGCGTGACGTCGAATTCGTCCACGTCGGTGATCGTGACTCGAATGGTCTGCTGGCTGGTCAGGCCCTGGCCGTCGTTCACTTCGACAATAACTTCATACACGTTGTTGCTGTCGGCATCGAGCGGTGTTTCGAAGTTCGGAGCGGTCGCGAACGACAGAGCGCCGCGGCTGCCGTCAATGCTGAACAACGCGCTGTCGGGGCCTCCGGCAATGCTGAATGTCAGAGTCTGCACGGGCAGGTCGGCATCGTTCGCGGTGACAGTAGTGACTGCCGTAATGTTTTCCGCCAAAGTCAACGCCGCATCGGCCGGGCCACCGTCGCTGGTGATGATTGGAGCATTGTCGTTGACCGGGGTGATGGTGATGTCAAAGGTTCCCGGCGTCAGTGTGCCGGGCGCCATCGTCGACTCGGAATGAGAAACTGTCGGCGAACACTTCTGCGTCGTTGTGGTCGTAGGTCAGCAGGCCGGAATTGATGTCGGCCTGAGTGAACGTGTTGCCGTTGACCAGCAGTGTGCCGTTCAGTCTCAGGCTTCCACTGGCCGGAACTGCTGTCAGAGTGTAGACAATTTCCGTGGGTGTGTTGTCGACGTCGAGGGTTTCCAGCACCGTCTGATCGATCACGGTGCCGACGTCGCCTTCGTTAACCGTCAGGCCGTTGTTGGTGGTCAGCACTTCTTCGTCGTTGACGTTGGTGACGTCAATCTGAACGGTGTCGATGTCCAGCAGAGCTCCACCGCTGCCGGTGTTGCCGCCGTCATTGGTGGTAATGGTCAGAGTATCCGCGTTCGTGCCGATGATGTCTAGATTCGGCGTGTAAACCAGCGACGCCAATGTCGCGTTGATGTCAGCGACTGTGCCGAAAATGGTCAGGTCAGCAGACGCATTGCTGCCCGCAGAAACCGTGGCACTGCCGGACAGAGTTACATCCAGCACACCGTTGATGACCTGCAGTCGAGTCGTCACGGACAGGCCGTTGGCGTCGATATCGGCGATGGAAAGTCCGGCAATCGGAGTGGCCGTTTCTTCCACCACCGTCTGAGTGCCCGGTACGGTGTTCACCGGCACATCGTTGACTCCGGCCACAGTCGTCGCGGCCGATGTCAGCGGGCCTTCGCCGGTGCCCCAACCGTCTGTGTACGTCACCTGAACACTGATATCCGTGCTCACATCGGCGTCTCCCAGCGTGTACGTGCTGGCGGTGGCTCCGCTGATGGCCACACCATTTCGCAGCCATTGATAGCTGAAGGCTCCCAGACCGTCGTTGTCGCTGATTCCACTGGTATCGGCCGTCAGAATTTGATCTTCTTCGGCCGTGCCGACGATCACCGGAATGCCGGTCGGCACATCATTCACGTTGACCACCGGACCAACGGCTGCCGACGCCAGCGGACCTTCGTTCGTGCCCCAGCCATCCGTGTAACTGACTTCGACATGAATGCTGGTATTCACGTCAGCGTCGCTCAGAGTATACGTGCTGCCGGTGGCTCCGCTGATGGCCGCACCGTTGCGGAACCACTGATAACTGAACGCGCCGAGCCCGTCGTTATCGCTAATGCCGCTGGTGTCTGCGGTCAGAATCTGATCTTCTGTGGGAGTCCCCGTGATCACCGGCATGCCCACGGGCACATCATTCACATTGACGACCGGAATGGTTGGACTGCTGGTCACCGTTTCGGGCGTTCCGCCACCGTCGGTGTATGAAACTCGCACGCTGATGTTCGTATTCACATCGAGATCGCCCAGCAGATACGTATTGCCGGTAGCTCCGACGATGTCCGCACCGTTCCGCAGCCATTGATAGCTGAAGGTTCCCAGTCCATCGTTGTCGCTGATACCGCTGACATCGGCCGTCAGCATCTGGTCTTCTTCAACAGTTCCGAGAATCACCGGCTGTCCGACCGGAGCATCATTGGTGGCATTGACGATAATCTGAGCCGTCACGGGTCCGACGGATTCTGCTCCCTGATTATCCAGAGCAACCACGTCAAAGGCGTTCTGAATTCCGTTGACGTTGGTGTCCGGTGTCCAGAAGGCAAAAGTGGCAGCGTCGATGGTATCGTTGGAACCGGCGGCCCAGGCCGTTGCGGTGCCGGCACTGGTTCCGATGCGCAGAGTTCCTGACGCAACCGCCTTCACCACAAATCCCGTGACGGTGCCGTCGATGTCGGCTTCGTCCCCCTGATTCAGCAGGTCTGTCAGTGAAGTCTGAACTTCTGTATCTTCAGGCGTCGATCCCACTGTCGCAGCAAAGGCGGTCAGAGTGGGGACGTCATTCACCGACACAATGTCCATGGTGCGGCTGTCGATGCCGCTGATACCGCCGTCGCCATCGGTAACCTGCATCGAAATGGTACGCTGCAGCACCGATGGATTGTCGGACGAATTCAGGAAAGCGATCTGTCGAGCCACCTTCTGTACATCTGCGGCGTCCGCGTTGGCGTTGAAGCTGATCTGTAGAGGATTGGCGGCTCCGTTTCCACCGGTGACTGTGCCGATTGTGACTGCATCAATGCGAATCGTCGTCCCGCTGACTTCCACCTGGCCGAGTCCACTGCCTTCATTCCGTACAAACAGGCGATCGTTGGCCGTCCCGTTGGTCGTGATGGCTGTGGTCAGAATTCCGCCGTCGAAGTCACGCAGATCCGAATCCGTCACGATTGCGGAATTGTCCACGAACGCACCCACAGAATCGTTTTCCGTGTACGAGTTACCGCCCGGTGACAGTGTCAGCACGGGATGATCGTTCACCGTGACGTGAACCGTGCCAGTCACGGTCGAAAGATCATGAATGGCGCCCACCTGGCTGGCATCCAGAGCCGTGTTGTACAGACGAACGCCATCCATTGCTCCGTCCAGGAAGCGATTGGAATCCAGATCCTGTCGAGCTCCCAGAAACAGACTTGTACCAGGATTGAAGGTGTCGCCTCCGCGCCAGTCGCTGGCTTTCAGCTCACCATCCACGAAGACTCGGGAGCCCACACCGGATTCCACCGTCAGTGTGTAGGAATGCCAGTTGCCATCTCCAATCAGAGAATTGACATCAATATCCAGAGCGAATTCATCCAGCGAATCGTTGCCGTCTCGCAAAGCCGTGCGCAGAGTACCGCCGTCGCCATTGCTGTTGCTGTCTTCCACCAGCAGAATGGCGAGGCTGCCGGGAACGTTGGAATTGCCGAAGCTGACAAAGTACTGCAGGAAAGCACCACTGTTGCTGTCGACCTTGAAGTCAAAGGACAGAGTGAATTCGTTGCTGACGGCAAAGTCCGGAACTTCGAAGTAGTCCTTTTCAGCGGAAACAAACTGCAGTCCATTGCCGTAACTTCCGGCCACCAGGGAAGCTCCGTGATTGACGCCGTCATTGCTGCCAACGGCATCACTGGCGTCGTTCTGGAAATTCCATGAACTGACCAGTCCGCTGGTCCCGTCGTCCACGATGTAGTCAAACGAATCGGCTCCGGTATAGCCCGAGTTGGGGTTGTATGTCAGTTCGCCGGTGTCGGTCTGAGTCACAGTTCCGTTGGTCGCCTGAGTAAAATCGATGACTCTCAGCGGATCGCTTTCCGGATCGAAGTCATTGCCGACCACGTCAATCGCGACGGCCGTGTTGATGTTTGTTGTGATGTTATCATCGATGGCTGTGGTGCCGGTGCCGACAATTTCCAGCGTGGCCGTTTCTGTGGCAACACTGTAGGCCGAACTGCCTCCACTGCTGGAAACGTTCACTGCGCTGTCCCCACTGATGTGGCCATCCGTCTGGTCCCACCCGTGGAACGTGATTGTCCCCGCATTGCCGATATAACCGCCTGTTGGCACAAAGCGGATGCGAGCCGAATCATCCAGCAGAACGGCATTTGTGTTGTCGGTTGAACCACTCGGAACTCCGACCGTAGTAAACGATGTCCACGACGTTCCGCCATTGGTCGAAAACTGCCACGTGCCGTTGGTATCGTCGATCCCGATCACAGCGATGCCCTGAACCGGAGTCGGATCGACATCAGTCAGCCGCTGCCCGACGGCGCTCAGCAGAATGGCCGAAACCGCGTCGCCAGCGGGATTGGTTGAATCCACCACGATATTCGTCAGCGACATGTTGCCGGTGTTGTCCAGAACCGGAGCGTCGTTCACGTTGACGACAGCCACCGTCTGCAGACTGCTCAGAGGACCTTCCGCAGTGCCGCGAGCGTCGGTGTATGAAACTTCGACGCTGATCAGAGCATTCACATCCGCGTCGCCCAGTGTCAGAGTACTGCCGGTTTCGCCTGCGATGGCAATGCCGTCGCGCAGCCACTGATAGCTGAAGGCTCCCAGCCCGTCCGCGTCACTGATGCCGCTGGTGTCCACCGACAGAACCTGATCTTCCTGAACCGTTCCCGTGATGGCAGGAATGCCCACCGGCGCATCATTCACATTGGCCACCGCCGCCGTGGGATCGCTGACCAGCGGACCTTCACTCGTGCCGTCCGCATCGGTGTAGCTCACTTCGACGCGAATAACGGTGCCCACATCGGCGTCGCTCAGAGTGTAGGTGTTGCTGGTGGCTCCGACGATGGCGACGCCATTTCGAGTCCACTGGTAACTGAATGCTCCCAGACCATCGCTGTCACTAATGCCGCTGGTGTCGGCCGTCAACATCTGGTCTTCCGTCGCGGTTCCCGTGATCACCGGAATACCTGCCGGCGCGTCATTGACTGATGTGATGGTGACGTTGATTGTCCCCAACGCCACATCACTGCCGCCGCCAACACCAGTGTTGCCGTTGTCGTTAACGGCGACCGCAATGGTGTCACTTCCGTGGAAGTGAGCCGTGGGGTGGAGGTACGAAATGTTGGTCGAAACGGCCAGGTAGTTGTTCAGGTTCGCCAGAGTTCCGGACAGCGTGATGTTGCTTGTCCCGTTGTTGCCGAAGACGATCCCAGTGCCTGCAGCCGCCGTCAGATTTCCGCCACCAGTGGTCAGCTTCAAAGTTAACGAGCCCGAATTGGCGTCAGGGTCAGCCAAACTGATGGCCGAAAGATCAATCGCCGTGGCAATGTCTTCGGTGCCCGTCACGGTTGCGGGCACCGAACCACTGTTGAACGGATTATCGTTCACGGCTGTGTAGGTGAGCGTGGCGGTGGCCGTGTTGCTGGTGCCGCCGTCACCGTCGGACAGCACGGCTTCCAGAATTCGGTCGCCCGCCGCTCCGTTGTCGGTCACGTTGCGAATTGTGATGCTTTGATAAACCGTTTCGACCGCGTTCAGATCGGCATTGGCGTTGAACGTCACCACCAAAGGCCCATTGGTGATCTGGCCGGTCACTGTACCGATGGTTGTCCCGCCCAAAACAACGTTACCGCTGCTGACTGTGACCCCCTGCAGAGTGGAAATCTGAATGGTGTCACTGCCATCACTGCCTGAAGCGATGCTGATTGTCAGTGTGCCGCCGTCGAAGTCCAGGCTATCAACATCGGTAATTGTGCTGCCGGAAAAGACCGTCGCCCCCGCACCTTCCGTGTAGCCAAATGTGACTCCATCCTGCAGAACCGGCGCGTCGTTCACCGAAGCCACAACGACATCAAAGCTGGTGGCATGAGTGAGTGCTCCGCCATCAGTCGCCAGCACGCTGATAGTGTCCGTACCGTTGTAGTCGGCATTGCCGATGTAAGCCAGCGTTGCCAGAGTCGCGTTGATGTCGGCCTGAGTTCCGCTGATCGTCAGAGTTGAACTCGAATTGCTTCCGGCAGAAATCGTGGCGGCGCCCTGCAGAGCGACCGTGACGCGGCCATTCGCGGCCGACAGCTGCACAGACGACAGATTGCCATCGTCATCCGCAACGCTCAGCCCGCTGATCAGAAGCGACGTGTCTTCGTTCACATTCTGAGTTGCCGGCACCGTCACCACCGGCGCATCATTCGTATTGCCGACCGTGACCGTCAGAGTTTCATCGTAAGTCAGTCCGTTAGCGTCGGTAGCTCGGATAGTGACGCTATACGAAGGCTGAGTTTCGAAGTTCAGAATGCCGTCCGTCAAAACCAGTTCATCGCTACCGACTCCACCGATGGTAAACTTCGCCGCATCTGCTCCACCGACCACGCTGTAGGTGAAGCTGTCTCCGGCGTCGGCATCGGTCGTCGTCAGAGTCCCCAGCGAATAGCCGCCGCTGGTGTCTGTGTTTTCCGCCACGGAGAAGCTGTTCGGAGCAATGTCCGTCGGCGGTACATTCACATCAAAGGCGGCTGCGAACTCCGAAGTGGACGCCGTGGCCATCGTTGCTGTGGCCGTGATGCGATCGGTCGCCAAAACACCGGCCACGGTCAGGGAACCGGAATAGTTCCCGCTGGCATCCGTCGTCAGGAATCCCAGATACGTCTCTCCGCTTCCGGTGGCATCGGCCACGAAGAATTCGACTTGAGCATTCGCGAACGTGGCCTGGTTCGGAGCACTTCCCACATAACCTGCCAGATTCAGACTGGTGCCCACAAGGTTGGCCGCCGTGATCACAGGGGAATCCATGCCGTAACCGGCCTGCAGCGAACTGGTCGCGCCGTCGTTCGCGGTGACTCCGTTGTTGCCCAGATCGATTCCCAGGTCGGTCTTGTCGTAGATGCTGTTGCCCAGAATTTGATTCCCGGCCACTCGGCTCAGATTGGCAATGCCGTCACCACCATTGCCGGTGATGATGTTGCCGGTCCCGGCCGTTGTTCCGCCGATGGTGACATTGCTGCCCGCGTTGGTGGAACTGAAATAAATGCCGTGGCTGGTGTTGCCCAGACCCGCATCCAGACTGCTGTTCGTTCCGATGAAGTTGCCTTCCACCGTGATGGGATTCGCGGTGTTCCAGAATATTTCAATGCCGACCGTGTTTCCGGCAATGACGTTGCCTTCACCCGCCGCAGATCCGCCGATGGCTGCTCCGTTGGCCAGATAAATGCCCGACCCATTGCCCACGGCTGCGGTTTCGGTCTGGTTCAGACCGATGATGTTGCCCTGAATCGAAGTCCCGGCGGCACCGGCGTAAACACCGTACTGAGTGTTCCCGGAAATCACGTTGCCTTCGCCGGATCCGGATCCGCCCACCTGAGTATTCACCGCTCCACTGATGATATTCACGCCCGCTCGACCATTCGCAATCGCCACGTCTCCGGCAGGATTGATGCCGATCAGGTTGCCGAAGATCTGAGTGCCGCTGGTGCTGGCACCACTGACCACGATGCCGTCGTAAGTGTTGCCGGAAATGACGTTGCCTTCGCCGATTCCCGCCCCGCCGATGACCGTACCGGTTCCTCCATAAACTCCGATTCCGTTGTTGTTGGCCACAGAAGTCGTTCCGTCAGCACTCAATCCAATCCAGTTGCCGATGATGGCATTGCCTCCGGAATTACTGAAAATCCCGAAGGTTGAGTTTCCGGAAATGATGTTCCGTGCGGCCGCGGTGGTGCCTCCGATCGTGTTGCCTCCGCCACCGGCGCCGCCCACAAACGTGATGCCCTGATTCTGAGTTCCACCGGATGCCGTTCCGGTCAGATTGGTGCCGATGTAGTTGCCCTGAACCACGGTTCCGGTTGAACTTGTGGTGCCAAAGTAAATGCCGTCAGCCGTGTTGCCCGAGATCACGTTTCGATCGGCCGGATTCGTTCCGCCGATCGTATTGTTGCTGCTCTCGTACAGCAAAATACCCTTGCCGTTGGTTGCCGCCGGGACTGCTCCGGTGGCATCCAGACCAATGATGTTGCCGGCAATCGTATGACTTCCGCTGTACGCCATATTGATCGCGTAATTGCCGAAGCCATACAGCGACAGCCCGCGAATGTCGCTGCCATCCGATCCGGCAGCCAGCCACAGGCCGATCTTGTTGCCGGTCAGAGCCGCTCCGTTCAGTTCGATCATCACGGATGCATCGTTGCCCACGGCCAGAGTATTCTCAGACGCACCAGCCTGCGAATAACCGTTGATGGTCACAGAATCGCTGATCGTCGGCAGTTCCGATGCCAGATCGATCGTGTGAATTCCGGCACCGCTGATGTTGAAGTCGATCGAATCATGACCAGCCGTGTTGTTGGCGGCGATGATCGCTTCGCGCAGACTGATTTCGCCGTCAGCTCCCTTGTGAGCATTCAGCCATTCAATCGTGTACTGAGCTCCGGTCGTGATGCCACTGTCATTGATATCGACATCTGTGGTGACCGTCAGGCCGGTTGCGGAAACGTCAATGATCGTGATCGCCAGCGCCTGAGTATCCGTTAGCGAACCGTCGCTGACCTGAACCGTCACGTTGTAGACGTTGTCAGTGCCGCTGTCCGTGGGGTTCTCAAAATCCGGTGCCGAATTGAAGGTCAGCACGCCGGTGGTCGGATTGATGGTGAAGCGTCCCTGATCCGGTCCGCCGCTCAGCGAATACGTCAGAGAAGCTCCGGCATCGACATCACTGGCCGTGACCGTCGTGACTGTCGTGACCGTTTCGTTAACATTGATGGACGCTGATGCCAGTCCTCCATCGCTGGTAATGGTCGGAGCTTCATTCAGGTCGTTGACAGTCACCGTCAGATCTTCCTGATACGTCAGACCACCTGCATCCTGCACCTGAACTCGAACGGCATACGACGACTTCGCTTCGAAATTCAGCACGCCATCCGTCAGAATCAGTTCATCGCTGCTCGCACCGCCGATGCTGAAGAACGCCGCATCCGCTCCGCCAGCTATCGACCACGTGAATGTGTCGCCGGTGTCAATGTCCGTGGCTGACAGAGTTCCCAGGGAATAGCCGCCGGAGGTGTCGACGTTTTCGTTGACGCTGAAGGAATTCGGGGCGATGTCCGTTGGTGCATCGTTCTGAGGCGTGACATCCACCTGAACAGTGACCGCAAGCGCCGATTCCAGACCTCCGTTGTCTTTCGCAACGACCGCGAAGGCGTTCAGAGTTCCGTTTGCGTTGCTGGTCGGAGTCCAGTAGGCGTGATGAGTCGCGTCGATCGTGTCGTTCGTTCCCGCAGCCCAGGCCGTGGCCGATCCAGCATCGGTGCCGATCTTCAGAGTGCCGCTGGAAATACTCTTCACAACGAACGCATCCACCGTCCCGTCAACGTCGAGCTCATTTCCCTGAGCCACCAGTTCCGCAAACGTGATTTCGACTTCCGTGTCTTCCGGAGTTGTATCTGCAACCGCCGCGAATGTCGTCAATGTTGGAGCGGTATTGATGCCGCTGACACTAATGGTGCTGACTGCCCCGGTGCCGTTCAGCCCGCCGCCATCGACCGGAACAAACGTCAGCTGACGGTTGCCACTGGTGGGGTTGAGAGACGTGTTTTCATACTGGACGGTGCGAATCAACGCTTCCAGATCGGCTTGTTGCATCGTGCCGCCAGCGTTCCTGGAGATGTTGAAGCCACTGCCATCGAAATCCAGATCAAAGGTCGTGCTGCCCACGGTCGTCGTCGTCACCAGCCCGGTTCCGTAAGAAAACGTGACGCCGTTGATCGTCACCTGCTCACTGCCCCCGTCCGTGAAGCCGGTCAGATTGATACTCAGCCCCTGATAGGTCGCGTTGTCGACATCTGTTAATGTCGCATCCGTATCGGTCGTTGACGGCACCTCCACCTTCAGTGAACGGGACCGAGAAATCGATTCCCGCACCGTCGCCGCCGTTCAGATCCAGCACAGGAGCATCGTTGACTCCAGTCACTGTCAGGACAAAGGCCAGCGAAGTTGTGGAGCCCTGGCCGTCGTCAACGGTGAAGTCGATCTGATCGCTTGTGGCTTCGCTTCCATCGTGATCGTAGGTGAGCAACCCCGAATTGATATCCGCCTGAGTGAAGTTGTTCGTGGCGATCAATGCCGTTCCATTCAGACGCAGCGTGCCGCGAATCGGAACCGAATCAACGGTATAGACAATCTCACTCGCTGTGTTGTCCACATCCGTCGTTTCCAGCATCGCCGCGATGATCACGTTGTTAGTTGATCCTTCAAAGACCGTCGCGCCCGCATTGGTCGCCAGAACTTCTTCGTCGTTGACTGCGGTGATGTATACGATGCGCTGATCGGAAAGACTGCTGCCTCCATCACCATCGGTCGCCAGCATTCCCACAACGCGAATCGCTGCGGAGGGGTCTTCGGAAGTGTTCGAGAAGGCGACTCGGCGAGCGACGTTTTCAACGTCCGCTGCAAATGCGTCCGAGTCGAAGGTGATGAGCAAGTCATCTCCAACACCCACTCCTCCGGTAAAGGTGGCGATTTGAACCCCATCGACCAGGATCGTACTGCCCGCGACTTCGATTTGTCCCGCTCCCGTTCCCTCGTGCAGCACAGTCAGGCGATCGTTGACGGTTCCGTTCAGATCCAGTGAAACCGTCAGCACACCACCATCGAAGTCGAGGTTGTCGCTGTCAGTGATCGTCACCGCCGAGTCGACGATGACCGGCGAAGCGTTTTCAACATAGGTCTCGCCACCGGTGCTCATGTTCACAAGTGGAATATCGTTCGTAGCCGTGATGTTGATGGTAACTGTCGCGGAATCTTCTTCACTGGTCCCGTCTCCGGTCAGTCCCGGATCGGTTCCCGTGTTCCCCTGGTCGTTAATGGTCAGAGTCAGTGTGGTCGACGTCGGCGGCGAATTCGACGGATGTCGATACTGCAGCGTGCCGGTGCTGGTACCGCCGAACAGTGAATTCAGTTGCGATTCGGTTCCTGTTATCTGGACGGTTCCCGTTCCATTTCCCGAAACAATCACGACTCCGGAATCCCCGGCGACAACAGAAACGGCTCCCTGATTGGCCGTCAATGTCGCAGTCAGCGTTCCCCCTGCCGCATCAACGTCCGAAACACTGAACCCGGCGCCTTCGAAGTTCATCCAGATTTGCTCAGTCGCATTCAGTGGACCAGCAGGAGCCGTTACGACGGGCGCATCATTCACAGGAGTCAGAGTCGCTGTCGCGGTTGCTGTATTGCTCGTGCTGCCATCACCGTCGGTGACAGTGACTTCCAGAGATCGAGCTCCCCCAACCGGATTGTCGGTCAGGTTGTTGATCGCAAGAGCCTGATAGACGGATTGCACTCGGGGCACCGTGGCATTTGCGTTGAATGTCACAACCAATGGAGTTCCTCCGCTACCGCCGGACATCGTGCCGACAGTGATCCCGGAGACCAGAACGTTGGAACCTGATGTGGAGACTCCTGCGAAGTTTGCCAAGGTCAGCGTATCGGTGGTGTCCGGAGCACTGGCGATGGTCAACGTCAGGATGCCACCGTTGAAGTCAGCAGAGTCTGCGTCACTGAGTGACGACAATGTAAACGGTATGGCACCGCTGCCTTCGCCATAGCCAATCGATGAACCATTTGTCAAAACCGGAGCGTCGTTGACCGGGGTCACTGTGAAGCTGAACGTTCCAGTCGCCGGAGTTGAACCATTCTCGCCGCCGTCGGCCAGAGAAAAGTCAAATGCGTCGCTGGTGGTTTCGCCGCCGTTATGGTCGTAGGTCAGCAGGTTGTCGTCGATATCCTGCTGAGTAAACGTGTCGTTCAGACCGATCGCCGAACCGTTCAGTTTCAATGTACCGTTGTTGACGTTCGAAGTGACCGTGTACGTCAACTCGCCCCGTCGTCGTCCGGGTCGCCTTCGTTCAGCATCGCTGTCGTGATGACATTGCCGGTCGAGCCTTCCAGCACCGTTGCCCCGGTATTGGTGGCAATCGTCGGCGACTGGTTGGAATTCGTCACGGTGACGCGAAGATCGGCCGTGAATTCCAGAAAGGCAGGCCCCGCAATGCCGCTCGCATAGTCATCAATGTAAGCGCCCGTGACACCGTCATAGCGGCGGATGACGTTGGCATCCTGATCGGCGACGTAGAGATTCCCATCCGGGCCGAATTCTAACCCGGCTGCCAGAGTCAATCCCCCGGTTCCGTTGGCGATGAAGGTTGATGTCGCGCCGGTCGTCGCGTTGACTCGAATCACTCCGCTGGTGCTGCCGACGTAGAGATTGCCGTCCGGACCAAACGTGAGATCTTCCGTGCCGCTGATGCCTGCCACGTTAAAGGATGCATCCAGCGCGCCGGTAATGCCGTCGTATCGCAAGACACCGTTGCCTCCGCGATTAGCAACATACAAGTTGCCATCCGGACCGAATTCCAGTCCCAGTGGGCTGGTCAATCCTGATGCCACAAAGTCGTCGATGTAAGCTCCCGTCGTTCCGTTGAAACGAACGACTTTGCCCGCACCGTAGTCAGCAACATACAAATTGCCGTCCCGTCCATACGCCATGCCGCCCGGCGCACTCAGATTTGGATCGCTGGCCGCTACAAAATCACCGACCAGAGTCCCGTCCGGCTGATACTGGACAATATTTCCTGAATCGACCCCGCTGACCAGGTAGTTACCGTTCGGCATAAAGACGATGTTGGCATGCCCCAGAATTCCGTCGCTCGACGGTGCAAAACTACCGACAGACGTCCCGCCGAACCCATCGTATTCGTTGACGTAGTCGCCACCGTAGGCAGGCGCCAGCAGGTTCGCTTCAAAATATTGGCCGTCTTCGTCGATCGCGCTGACCGAGATATTGAACGTCAAACCGGCCAGATCGTTCGAATAGACGTGAGTCACACTGGATGGATCACCGACATACGTGTCGATCGAACCATCGCCCCAGTTGACGATCCAACTGCTGATTGTGTCATTGCCCGGATCGACATCAGTCAGAGTCAGCGTGTAAGTCTGATCGCCGCCGACCGTAGTTGCGCCGGTCGCTGTCAACGTCGGAACGACGTTGTTCACCGTAACCGTTGTGGACGTGGTCACGATGCCACCGTTACCATCGTCGACTTGCAGGCCAATCGTGTAGACGCCATCGTCGTCGATACCGTACGAGCTGAGCGCGCTCCAGAGCGGCGTTGTGGTCGCGGACGTCGTCACGATGTCATAGGTTGCGTCGTTGTTCAAATCCCAGCGATAGGTCAGTGTGTCGCCGTCAGGATCCGTTGTACCCGAGGCATCCAGGTTCAGCGCATCACCTTCATTGATCGTATACGCGCCGCCATGACTCACGGCCGGGTCTCCATTAACGGCCGTGATGTTGATGGCCACGACGGTCGTCGCTTCTTCACTATTGGCATCTGCTGTCAGACCGGGATCAGTCCCGCTGTTGCCCAGGTCGTTCACTGTGACAGTCAGATTTGTTGATGCTGAAGGCGTGTTGCTGGAGTTCAGGTAGATCGTGCCTGTGCTGCCGTTTCCAAACAGGTTATCCAGGTCAATAATGCTTCCGGTCAGGATGACGGTATCCGTGCCATTGCCACTGATGATTATGACGCCGGAATCGCCTTCCGCTACTGTGAGCGTGCCTTCGCCAACCGACAGCGTCACCTGGAGAATGCCGTTGTTTGAATCAACATCATCAAACGTGAATCCGGCGGTATGCAGGTCCGGGCGGTGTCTGCTCTCCACGCGCTAACGGCCCAGCTGGTGCGACGATTGTCGGCGCGTCATTGACCGGTGTCACGACAACGTCGAAAGTCGCGGTGTCTGTTTTCGAACCACCAGTTCCCGTATTCCCTGGTCGTCCACGGTCACGCAATGAAGTCACCGCCATTGAAATTGGCAATTCCCTGGTACGTTAATCCATCCAGTGCGCATTGATTTCGTTACTGAGCCGTGCAGAGTCACGGTGCCTGTTCCATTGCCACTGAGGCCGGTCGCTGACCGTCGACCAAAGTCAGCGTGCCGTTGTCGGCCGTCAATGTAACGCTCAGTGGATCAGAGGCTCCTGCGTCAGCATCACCGCCTGAAATGGTAATCGCATTGCCATTGGCAGTGCTGTAAATCAGCGACGATTCTTCAGCCACCGTTTCGGTTCTGAACTCCGATCAACGAAAGTCTGCCCAGCGTTGACACTGCCGAATGAACTGGCCACATCGTAGGTCCACGTATAATTCGGGCCCATTCCGGTTCGCTGAATCGAAGCACCAATCGGTGTGGCGACGACTCTGCGACTCCGATATCGGTACTGGTCATTCCAATGGCCGCACCATCAGTGGCGAGCAATGTTCCTTCGTAGCTCAGGAATTCGACCACGTTACCGAAATTGTCCACCAGAGCAATGGCTTCGTCGTCATTCTGGATCCCGTTGGAAGGCAACGCGACGAACGTGGTGCCGAATCCTCCACTCTGATCTGCGAGAACCCCGGACAGGTTTTCTGTGCGATAAACGCTTCCGCCATTGCCGTTGTAAAACTCGATCTTCCATCCCGTAAGGTCGGTTCCAGCCAGACCGGCGATCTCGACGCCTTCTCCGAATCCGTTCCAGCATTGTCATAATGGAATTCGTTGATGAAAAGGTGGATATGCAGCGCTGCGGCCCTGATAATGACCGGCGCGTCATTGACAGCCGTTACGTCAAACGTGATGGTGTTGCTGGTCGGATCACGGTTGACTCCGCCGTTGGTCGCCTCATTGTCCTGAACCTGGAAATCGAAACTCGCGTAACCGGTACCGCTGGCGTTCAACCGGTTCGAATGTCAGTAAGCCCAGATCGATATCGCTCTTCGTGAATCCAGTTATTCGCGGCGAATGTTGAACCGTTGTACAGCAACTGGCCCTGCCCCGGTAACGACATGATCCAGACGCGATCAAAACCGTCATTGTCAACATCGCTGAATCCAAAATCAGCAGCCGTGAACGTAAGTCGTGTCTTCGTTGAAAGTGATCGTGTTGTCGGGCGCCACCAGGAGCATCGTTGACGTCGGTGACGGAGAACGCAGCTGTTTCCGTCGCGGAACTGAATGCGGAAGTGCCACCGTTCGTATTGGTGTTGACTTTTTGTCCTTCCAACCTGCGGTTGCACCGGTCTGATCCCAGGCACGGAATTCGATAAAGCCAGAGCGCTGTGCTGCTCATCAGGTACGACGCGAACAAGATCGCTCGACCGCAGCAGCAGGCTGCTCGACCATTGACCACCTAAAGTAAGTCCAGCTCGAGCCACCGTCCGTCGAAAAACTGCAAACCGGCTCCTCCGAGTTTGAGTTCACGATTGCTATCCCTTCCACCGCCCCACTATCAGCATTTGCGGCCCGGTCGCCACCTGCTGAAGATGATCGATGCAACCGTTTGCCCTGCGTTGTTCGTTTCGTCTTCCGTGATGGTTGTCAATGTCATCGTGCCGGCAAGCTGTCGAGAACCGGCGCGTCATTAACAGGATTAACGACAATGCCAGCATCACTGTCGGCAGAAAACGCCGTCGATGCGGATTCCGCGTCGGTCGTCGTGATCTGGAAATTGTCCACGAATAGCGGCGACGTGGAACTGCTGTTGGTCACAGCAAAACGAATCAGTATTGGCCGACATGTAGTTGATGTCGGCTGTGTAGGTACCTGAGAAACCACCGGCGGATGTAAAGATCGTCAGCGTCGCGTGCTGCCTCCGCCATTGTTAGAAACCTGCAGTCCAACGCGCCGCACCGGTCAGAACCGTACGAGAAACCGAGCGCGCTGATGCAGCACCGGAAAGATCAATCTGACGGTAAATCGCAGTGCTCGTGTTGAACGTGGCGATGACCAGTTCACCGGAATCCACATAAACGACGCCGCCACTCGCTCCACTTCCGCCCAAATCGGATTCGACCCAGTTGTTACCCCAGCTTAGGCTGCCATCGTTGTTGCTGTAGGATACGGCATTAAACTGGTCGAGATACGTTCCCGCATTTCCCACCGCGTTGCCGGTACCGCCGTTGACCCCGGACGTTTGGTCCCAGGCTCGAAACGTGATGGCATCCGAAATCGTGCCGTTGAAGTTGGCATTGGCCTGGAAGTAAACACGCGTGTTGGCGTCCGCAGCAAGCAATCGCGCCGACGAGCCGCTGACGGCTCCGAGCGCATTCCAGGTCGATCCGTTGTCGGTCGAGTACCAGACAGTTCCATTCGTCGTGTTGGCCGCCGTGATCGCGATGCCCAGCAGAGCACCACTGTCCGCGTCAGTGACGTTGTCCACTTGCCCGGCGGGAGTGGCGAAGTCGACAAGATTGGAAACCAAAGTTCCAACGGCACCCGAAGGCGCCCCCGCATCTTCATTGACAGCACCCAGCACCGGAGTCGCCGTGTCATCCAGTACCGGAGCGTCATTGACCGCCGTGATGTTGACGGTCGTGCTGCCCGTGGCCTGGAGAGCCGCGCCGCCCTGTGTCTGCACGGTGTTGCCGCCATCGTCAAACGTCCAGTCAATCTGTACGCTGGCTGGTGGTGCGTCGCTGTTGTTCCAGTACACGATGTTCTGCATGACCGTGTTGACGAGAACATTGGTGGCATTCGAACCGAAGGAGATCGTCAGCTCGCCGCCGGTGAACGTGTAGGTTCCCGCGGTGACTCCGCCCACCACGACATCGGCCCCGCTGGTGGTGACGTTGACTCCGTCAAAGGCCAGAGCATCTTCGCTGTTTGCTCCGCCGTTACGGACCAGCGTGAGCGTCGTGCCATTGAAGTTGTCGATCGCCGACAGCTCGGCGTCAAAGATCTGCACGTCGGCATCGAGCACAACCGCTGCGCCACCTTCGACAAAGGTTGGGCTACCGTTCAGGGTCGTCGCTGGCGCAAAATCCGTATCCAGCGTTCCATCGCTGTTGTATCGCAGAATCAGGAAATCGGTATCCGTTCCGTAGGTGTCTCCAACAACGATGATCTTGCCATCGTCTTGAATCGTCACCTGGTTGCTGGTGTCATCGGTTCCGCCGATGTCGGCGATGACAAGCCCCCCCGTACCAAAGCCAGAATCCAGCGACCCATTTGAATCGTATCGCACAAGTGCGACGTCATAATCGGTACCGTTATGCGTGGAACCGGTGACAAGGATTTTCCCATCAGGCAGGATCGCAACGCTGCTGGCCCGGTCGGCTCCGGCACCGATTGCGGTGGTCACCACGCCACCAGTACCAAAAGTTGCATCAAGCGTACCATCGGTCTCGTAGCGGGTGACGACAAAATCGAAATTGCCGCCATCGGCGGTGACGCCTGCAACCACGATTTTGCCATCACTCTGAACCGTAATACTGTTGCCGACATCTTCGCCGGATCCAACATCGGTGGTCACGATTCCACCAGTGCCAAAGGTCGGATCAAGTGTGCCAACACTGTCGTAGCGCACTACGACCAGGTTGCTGCCATCGGTCCCAGTTAGCAGAATCTTTCCGTCGTCCTGTACGGCAATATCGTAAGCGGTGTCATCACCGCCACCGATTGGCGTTGTGGCAATGCCGTCTCCACCGCCGAAACCGGTGTCCAACGAACCGTCACTGTTGTACCGCACCAGGGCGAAATCATCGTTTGAGCTTCGGCTACTACCCGCCATTAGAATCTTACCGTCATTCTGGACAGTAAGACTGTAGGCCCAGTCATGAGTACCGCCAATGTCGGTAACCAGTTTGCCGTCGCCGTCGAAGCTCGTGTCGAGCGTCCCATCTGTATTCAAACGCACGAGTGTGAAGTCGTTCGTCACACTGCCACTATCCATGTAGCTGTAACCACCAACGAGAATCTTGCCATCGGGCTGGATCCACACGTCAGTTGCCTGATCGTAGTCGCTGGCAAACGAAAGTAGTACCTGGCCGGCGACACCGAAACTGGTGTCTCGAGTTCCATCAGCGTTCAGACGCATTACGGCAAAGTCGTAGAGTTCACTTCCATTCCACGCTTCACCAACGACGATCAGCTTGCCGTCGTCCTGAAGCGCAACGGCATAGGCGGTATCCGTATCGGTCGTCAGGTCGTGGGTTATGGCACCAGTGCCAACATCGAAAGTCGGCGCGTCGTTGGTCGCCGTGATGTTGACCGTGGTGCTGCCCGTGGCCTGCAAGGCCCCACCGCTGCCTTGTCCTCCACTGTTGCCGTCGTTGAAAGTCCAGTCGAGCTGGACGCTGGCTGGGGGAGTATCACTGCTGTTGGCGTAGGTGATCTGTCGCAGGATGTTGTCGACATCGGCCGACGTCGGGATCTGCCCATTGGCATCGGTGAAGGTGATGACCAGCTCTCCGGGTGTGCTGGTGCTATCGAAGCTGGCGATTATCTGACCGTTCTTGATCAGGTTGCCACCGACCAGCGTGATGCCAGTGTCATCGATAAAGCTCAGTACATCGTCGGCATTGGCAAGCTGCCGCACAATCGCCTGCACCACCGTAGTTACCGTTGCCGCCGTTGGAGCCGCTTCGAGTTCGGGGTCGCTTATTTCCACGTCGGCGTCCAGTACCACGGCTGGGTCGTCTTCGACAAACGTGGGAGTGGCGTTCAGTATGCCAAATGACGGTGCGTCATTCGCATTGGTCAGTGCAACGGCAACGACTTCATCGTAGGTCAAACCACCCGAATCAGTAACCTGCACGGTGATGCTGACCGAAGGCCGCTCGAAGTCGAGCGGCCACTATCAACGACCGTAATCTCCCCGTCGTGCTGTGAATGGCAAACGCGCCGCCGGCATCGTCAAACAGGCTGTAGGTAAAACGTCGCCCACATCCGGGTCGTCGACTTGATGACGCTGCCAACCACAGTGCCGCCGCCGGCATTCTCGACAACCGAAAGGCCTGGATTGAGTATCCGCGTGTAAGACGCTGCAGCTATCGCCATCGGTATCACCTGCGAAGGTGAACAGGATTCGGCCGTCGGCCAGTTCCGATACGTGAGGGCCGGTGTTATAGCTGGCCACGTCACTGCTCACGCAGCTCCCACCCACCGTGTTGCCAGCAGCGTCGTATTGCTGTGCGTAAATGTTGGTGACTCCGGTATGCAACGATTGCTACACGGCAATGAAGCCACCGTCGGACAATCCGCTGATGACAGAGCTTCCGACTGACTGCTGCCGCGGTGGAACTGCTGATCTGGAATTCAGCACCTATCGCAGTGCCTGTCGCATCGAAACGCTGACCATAGATGCCATCGAAATCGCTATCCTGGAGGCTGGATTCCCAGATGACAACGAATCCGCCATCGTCCAGCCGCAGTGACCGACGAGTTGTCCTGGTTGTCCGTTGTTTCGGCGTTGATCTGGAATTCGCCGCCCACCGCTACGCCGGATGCGTCGAAGCGTTGTCCAAAGACGCCGTTTCCACTCCCATCGTTGCCAAAAGAACTCCAGGTGATCAGGTAGCCGCCATCAAGCAATGACACGATCGCAGGCTGACTCTGGCTGCTCGCTGTCGTGGTGTTGATCAGCGTTTCACCGCCAACGATATTGCCAGTCGCGTCAGCAAGCGCGCATAGATGCCGTACTGGGAGCCATCCTGTAGATTCGACTGCCAGGTAACGACGAATCCGCCGCCCGGGAGCCCCGTAACCGCCGGGTCTTTCTGATCGTTGGCGGTCGTCGTATTGACCGCGAATTCACTTCCTGCGGCAATACCGTCGGCATCAAAACGCTGACCGAAGACACCCAGTCCGTCGGTATCCTGGAGGTTCGATTCCCAGACGATGACGTAGCCGCCATCGCTGAGCGCCGCGATGTTCGGCTCCCATTGATTGTCGGTCGTTGTGGAATTGATTAGCGTTTCAGAACCGACCGCCGCGCCGCTGGAATCATACCGTTGAGCGTAGACGCCCCAGAGGTTGCCGTCCTGATCGAACGACTGCCAGGTGACGACATGCCCGCCGCCACTTAACGCGGTCGATCTGGCGTTATACTGATTCCCTGCAATCGTGGTGTTGACTTGGATCGAGTCGTCAAAGCCACCGCTGACGAACGAGTTGGTCGGGGCATCGTTGACTGCGTTCACCGTAATCGCAACGCTGTCGCTGGATTCCGTTTGATCCGTCGCCAAGGCAGCGATTTCGTCCGCCGTCAGCGCCCGCGAGTAGATGCGGGCGTCGTCGATCATACCGTTGAAGTCGAAACTGGTCGAACCGTTGCCGTGTGCGCCGATAAGCGTGTTCGCGCCTTGCGAATAGACAATAGAGTTAGCTGTCGAAAGGGTGCTGACCAGAGTGCCATTCAAGTAGACGGACAACGTGTCGGAGGCGTCGTCGAATGTCATCGCGACGTGATTCCAGTCGGAAGTGATCTGGACGCCGGTGAAGAGCGTGTTCCAACCGGACCCGTTATGGATCGCAGCGACGAGATCGTTCAACACACCAATTCGTAGCACAACGTTATCGCCAAGCGAAATGACGTCACGATCGGTCGTCCCGGAGGTCTGCACCCGGGCTGCAAGCGTAACATTCGTCGGGTTGCCAAAGGTACCGGATATCTGGACATAGTCGCCCGCTCCGTCCAGTGAAAGAACATCGCCCCTCGTCGGATCCACCACCGTCGTCGCATTCCCGACAAACGTGCCGTTCTGGGAAATGCCGACGCTTTGGTCGATCGCATTGCCACCTTCAAACGTGTAGTGTCCTTCCAGGTTCGCTCCCAGCGACGTGGTCATGTTCAGCGTCACGCTACCGTTGAAATCGGCATCCGGCGTGAAGGTCATGCCTCCAATGCCGCGTTGATGTCGGACTGGTGCCTCGGATCGTCATGAAGGACGAACCGTTGCTCCGCTGGAATCGTCAAGCCTGTCGTTTGGGATAAGGTCAATGTGCCATCGTTCACCGACAGGAAAACCTGCATCGGCGTATTGGTTGTCGCCAGGGTATCACTGACCGAGATGGCGTTGCCGTTGGCCGTGCTGAAGACCAGCGTGGTGTCTTCTGGATCGCGTAGCCCGGCGACTGGCTCTGGAACAAGTCGAGCACCTGAGCATCGCTGAGCTGCGAACCTAACAGCGCGAATTCGTCAATTTGTCCTTCGTAGAACCGCTGGAGGTCGTCGGTCGTTCCAGGGGTAAAGCAGGGATTTCTGTTCGCCGCCCCAATCACCAGCGTTTCAGCATTGCCACTGCCACCGGACGACGTGCCCAGACCGCCCGTGTAGGCATCGGAATCCATCAACTGTCCGTCAATGTACAACTTCATGCCGCCACTGCCGAAGCTGAAGGCGAAGTGGTGCCACTCGTTCTCGGTAATCGGCTGAGTTGCAGAATTCGTGCTAATGTAGTACTGACCACTGGCCGACTGCAAACGAACCTGGATCTCTGCCACTGGTGGTGGTAATTTCAGCCGTGATATGCCCGCCAAGCTGCCGAAGGTCATCGCGTCCTTGCCGAACAGCGTTCCTTCCTGCGTGATGTCGCTGGTCTTGAACCACAACTGGAACGTCCCTTCGTCCACCAGGAGATCGGGCGAATGGGCCACCGCGATATGCTGGGCATTGGCAAACGTGACTGCGGTGTCAGCGTCACCATCGATGGCGCCCGTCGCGCCCAGTACGACACCGCCCAGGTACGTACCATCATGATTGCCGGCCGAATCAACGGCCGTGCTGCCGCTCGATTCGCCCAGTCGCAGGTGAATCAACGGTGAAGACTGGTTGAGCTCGGTCACGTAATCCTGCGGTAATCCGAGGATCATTGGCTCCAGCACGTTGTCGACCGCAATCGTCATAGCTTCGCTGTAGCTGTTGCCTGCCGCGTCGGTGACTTCGACCGTCACGTTGTGCGACGTCGCCGTTTCGTAATCCAGCAACGAGCCATCAGCGACGGTGATTTCGCCGGTGCTGCTGTCGATCGCAAAGCGTCCACCCGCGTTGTCGGTTAAGCTAAATGTAAAGTTGGACAGAACCTCACTTGCGTCCCATTCGATGACGTAACCGAGCGAAGCGGTTACATCCGTACCGATCCAATTGCCGGTGGTGGGATGCATACGGGCGTAATCAAAGGTGCTGGTTCCGTCAAAAGGCTGGCTGGATAGCCAATTGGTGTAGGCTCCGTTTTGGGCGCTTCCCGATCCGTTTCCTTGCCAGAACAATTCTCCATCGCTGGCCCACCGCCAGTCTCCCTCGGTTGCCGCATCAGAAGCTCCGATCCACAGGTTAGCACCAAGATTCCGAGCAAACTCGTGAACAATCGCATTTTCGTATTGGGACCGAATACTGACCAAATTACCGCCGACACCGTTAACGCCGGCAGCGGTGGCAGCCATTTGGGCGTCAGTCCAACTCACCGTCCCGCTGACAACCCGATAAAACTTGCCCGTCGCCGCGTCGTACTGCAATGTTGGGTCATTATTGAGAATCGTTGTGACCGCTTGCGGGATTTCGATGACTTGAACGTCGGCAACCAACACGCCACGCGTACCGGGCGAGATGTCATGCAGACTAAGGGTCGTGGAACTGGCATCGGCCGTGAACGTCATCGAACGGTGTTGCCACAGGGCGTTGTTCGCAAAGTTCCAGTTGGCTGGCATATTACCCAAATGGAAGTCGGTCGAATCTCCACCCGCCGAGACGCGAATGGCTCGATCCAGCGAATCTTCAGACCAATTCCCTGTCGTCGCGAACACAATCTGATATTGTTTGCCCGCCACGGTATTCAGGGTTTGCGAGAGAGTGGATTCTGAGGTTGACTCAGGCCAGATATGAATGGCATTGCCACCGAGAGGTGTTTCGTCAAGGTAAATTCCGTCCGCATTCAACAGACCGATGCGGCCTTCGGTAACCGTCCAGTCGCCAATTGTGTTGCCACCGCCGCTGCCGTCCGAATAGTAAGGTTGGAAGGCCGCCGGGTCTGTAGCCTCAGTGAACAATCCATCGCTGACAATATCCCGCGGTGAATCTGGATCGCTCGGTACGACATAGCCAACACTTGCTCCACCGGTTGCGTTTTCACTGACATGCAGGTCATCAACCGGCGTGCTGGCGATGAAGCCTGCACCGGTGGCGTGACCGACTGTCAGGTTGTTACCACTGACGACATCAACGACTTGGTTGGAACCATTAATACCATCCATCTGCCAATTAGCGACCAGGCCGCTGGGCAGACTGCCGGGCGAGAACTTGTGTTGATAGTTCAGCGAGATTTCGGCTTCGCTGCGCACTTCGTTCCAGATACGAACGTCGTAGAGAGTACCATGAAATGCCTGCCCTGCTCCGTAGCCACCGTTCAAGCTGTCTTGCTCGTTGCCAATTGATAGCTCGCCTCCGGTGGCGAGTGAATGCCCGATGGCGAGCCCGGTAATGGTCTCCGCATACTCTGTCGACATAGAAATGGACGTCGCCGTTTGTATTGTCCCAACTGACCGCTAGTGATGTACCTCTCCGTCTAGAAGATCTGAATAGTTATTGGTGGTTGTGACGTTCACGTTGTTGGATCTTCAGTCGAAGGTGATCAGTGACATCAAATCGCAAACGGAATTCATCACCACCGCTGTAGTAAGAGATCAGCGTCGGTTCATTGTCGTGGTCATCGATCTGGAAGGTGGACTCGAAGGTAAGTTGCGTCAATCCCCGAGAAGTCCGCTCCCATTGCTGGCCAACAGGTAGGCGTCATTCCCGCCATCAGTATCTGGCTCGATACCGCTAGAAAGATCCGTCGGAGCATTGTTGGATTCAGCCAGGTCATTCAGCGAGATGGTGAAGGCTTCGTCGTAGGTGTTGTCGACATCCGTGAGGTGGATCGTCAGCGTGTGAGTCGCGCTGGTTTCGTAGTCCAGCAAAGGAACCATCGGCGACGGTGATCTCGCCAGTGTCACTGCTGATCGCGAAGGCTCCGGCGACGGTTTGGGACTGGATCGAATAGGTCAAAGCGTTGGTCGCATCGAGCACTTCGTCAGCGTTGTATTCGATGATTAGTCCGGTGTTCAGCAAGAACGCCGAACTATCCTTCCACTCGCCGGTGCTACCACTGAGTGAAAGGGACGTAATCGACGTGTTGGTGCCACCATTGGGTTCTGTGGCACTGAAGTTCACATACTGACCATCGACTCGATACCCACTGGCATCACCGACCCAAAACAGCGTTCCATCCGCCCAGCGCCATTCGTCAGCAACCGCCGCATCTGACCCGCTTAACCAAGCACTGGACGTTCCAGTGAGCGACACAAGTTGCCGCAGGAATTCATTTTCGTTGGCCGACGTGACTGTGGGAAGCGTCCCCACAACACCGTTGAGCGTCGTCGAGCTGACGATGGATAACGCTGCGTTTTTGTCCATCGCACCCGATGTGACAACCTTGTAGAAACTGCCCGTCTCCGCGTTGTAACGCAAGTCTGGATCAGCGGCCAACACCTGCGCGATCCGAGCTTCCCGCTCAGCATCGACTCCGCTCACCTGGCCAACAACCGTTCCAGCCAAGGCGTTCTCATTCAACGTGAACGTCAGCGAAGGTTCACTCGCCGTAAATCCCGCGCCATTTACATGCTTGACGGTGAGGTTATTGCCGCTTACCGCATCGATTACTACGCCATCGGTTGAAAGCTGATCGAACCTCCAGTTAGCGATCATGCCGGCTTCGTCGAACGGCAGGTCACTGCGATAGCTGGCCGCGATTTCACCCGCGCTGCGCACATCGTCAAAGACTCGTACATCGTAGTAAGTGCCCGCAAAGTGCTGGGCCGAATCGAAGCCACCGCCGACCGAGTCCTGATCTTGTCCCAAGACCAGAATACCGCCAGATTCGATTGTATGCCCGGTCACGAACCCTGTGCCCGAACCAACGTCGACACCATCGAGATAAATGACCCAGTCGCCCGTGGCCGATGACCACGTTGCGCTGATGGTGTGAGGCAATCCGTCGTCGAAATCGGCGCTGCTCACGGTGGATGATACTGTGCTGGAGTTACCCGAATAATCGTTGATCTTCAGTTGCAGTGTGCCCGAGCTGTTGAGCCACAGCATGACTTCATTCTCGGCGCCTGCCGTCGCATAAGACAGCAGGGGTGTGTCGGTGAGTGGGCTACCGATGGCGAGCTGAATTTCCACCGTGAAGTCCGTCAGCCCGCCAAGGATCGCGCCGCCGTCGTCGGCTTTGAGATAGATATCATTGCCGCCATCGGCATTGATGCTCAGGCCGCCTTCGCTGGTCGTTACTGCTTGCAGGTCGCTCGGTGTCGCTCCGCCCGGATCGCTGTCGGTGGCCACGGCGTAGTTGGAGAATTCACTGCTGTTGCCGTTGGCGTCGGTAGTGACCAGCGTCACGTACTCGCCACTGGCCAGCGAGATGCCTGACAACGATCCTGTCAGCGAACTATTGCCGTTGGCCACTCCGCTGAGCGAACCCAGATATCGCTTTCCTTCGACTTGACCGCCGTCGCGATTGGTGCTGGCGTAGAAGTCGACAGTATAGGTTCCCGCCGCCAGTGTGGTCGTATCAAGTTGGTAGCTAAACGTGCCATCATCCGCGATTGCTGCCGAAGTCAACACCGCCCAGTTTTGCAGGTTGTTCGCGCCCATGTCGGCATCGCCGGCATCGTTGGCGGTAACGCCGTCGTTGTGCAGATCGATGCCCAGGCCGTCATTGTCGTAGATCGCGTTACCGCGAATGCTGTTGTTTACGGGGCTCGAACTGGACAGCACCGAAATACCCGCGCCCGTGCTGGCGGTGATGACATTGCCCTCGCCGGCATTGACGCCGCCGATAACATTGCCGGACGATCCCCAGGCGATCTCGATACCGACATCGTTGCCAGCAACGATGGTTCCCGTTTCGTCGATTCCGATGAAGTTGCCTTGCACCGTCGTGCCATCCACCTCGACAGTGAAGCCGATACCGACGCCACTGCCTAGGATGACGTTGCCGGTGCCGACCCCACCGATGACATGATTGTCGCCGGAATAGAGGTAGATGCCGTAGTCGCCGCTTCCCAGAACGGTGCTGCCGTCCGCACCCAGGCCGATCCAGTTGTTCTGGATGGTGAAGTTGTTGGTGATGCTGTCCTCGATATCAATCCCGGCAAACTCGCCCGAGATGATGTTGCGGTGCGCATCGGTCGCGCCGCCGATGGTATTGTGGTGGGCATTGTTGGTTGCCACGACACCTTGCCAGGCCCACCGCTGGCCAACACGCTGTTGCCTGTCGTCCGTGCCTGTGTGAAGCGCGATCACGTTGTCATGAAGCGCTGGTCGAGTACAAGAAGATGCGTTCGTTGATAACGTTGTGATCGGCGGCGGTCGTTCCGCCGATGACATTACTATCACCATCGATGAAAATGCTGTTGCCGCCGATTACTTCTGCCAGCACCGGCATCGCTACCGTCGCTGTTGAATTGTCCAATCCAGCTGCCCGCGATCGTAATCCCTGACGCATCCTGATCAATTTGAATTCCATCTCCGCCGACATCCTGATCACCAGCCCGCGAACCATACCGTTGTCTGAAGTTGCAGTGAATTGAAGCCCATCAAACGCACCACTGTTCCGTCGATCACGATCGGCAGAAAGCTACTTTCCACCCAGCCGGTCTGCGTCGCACGTCGATGGTGACGGACCTCAGATCGCTGGCGTCGACAACAGGTTGATCACCTGGTGCCCCCGCCCGCGATATTGAACTCAATGACGTCGAGACCGACCTGGTTGTTGGCTGCCGCAATCGCTTCCCGCAGTGATGAAGTCGTCGGCACCTTGTTCGCTAACAACGCTTCGATGCGAGTATCACCGTCGCTCACATCGCTAACGGTATCAACCACCACCACCTCGACTAGGTCATTCACCTGAATCGTAAACGCCTTGAGCGTACGGTTGCGCGCGCATTGCTGACTCGGACGGTCACCGTGTGCGTCGCGTTCGCTTCGTAATCCAGCAGCGAACCATCGGCGACGGTGATCTCGCCAGTGTCACTGTTGATCGCGAAGGCTCCGGCCACGGTTTGGGATTGATCGAATAGGTCAAGGCGTTGGTGGCATCGAGCACATCGTCGGCGTTCCATTCGATGAAGTAGGCGCGAGACGAACTTCCTGAAAGATCGTTCCACTGTCCCGCGTTGACGTCAAATTCCAGATGATTCTCGGTGGCTCCGCCACTGGGTTCGAGTGCTCCGAACGCCGTGTAGGCTCCGCTGAAACTGTCACCATTGGCCAACGCGAATCGATCATCGGCCGTCGAACCTTCGTACCAGCGCCACTCGCCTTCTACAGTCGAATCAGAGGCGCCGAGCCAACCGCCACTGATTCCGGCCGTCTGTCCGACCGAACGAACAACCTCAAACTCCGCTGCAGACCGAATCGTAGCAAGTTGCCCACCGACACCGCTTAGCGTTGCGGCGATTGCATTCGTCTGAGCAGTGGCCCATGTCGTCGCGGACGAGACAACTTTCGTAAAATTTTCCCGTCTCGGGCGCTGTATCGCAACTCGGATCGGCGGCCAACAACTGCGTGATCTTGCCTTCGCGATCGATGTCGATGCTGAAACGGGATCCCACAACCGTATCGTCGGATTGCGTTCTCGGTAACCGAAAGCGCCAGCGAGGGATCACTGGCACGTTTCGTGCCGGTCAGGTGGTTAACGGTCAGGTTGCTGCTGCTGACCGTGTCAGTGACCACACCTGCGGTCGAAAGTTGGTCAAATTTCCAATTCGCCAACATGCCGCTTTCGGTGTACGGCAGATCGCTGCGATAGCTGGCGGCAATCTCAGTTGCAGTTCGGACATCGCTGAAGACACGCACGTCGTACAATGTGCCGCTGAACTTCTGATTCGGATCGTAGCTGGTGCCTTGCCGATCTTGATCGTTGCCAAAGGCCAGAGTGCCACCACTTTGCACGGTCGCGCCGGTTCTGAACCCTGTGCCACTATCGCGCAGCGTACCATCGACGTAGACTTCCCAGGCCCCGGCCGTATTGCTCCAGGTGATGGCCAGCGAATGCTGTTGTCCATCCGCCAGCGAACTGTAGTTGAACGAATTGGCGGAAACGAATGAGCCATTGATGTAGAACCGTAACGTGCCGTCGCCGTAAAGTCGCACGTTGACGTCGTTACCGACGTTCACGCCGCCGACGCCATACGACATCAGCGTCATGTCGGCTGTGCCGTTGGTGAATGCAAGCTGAGTCTCGATGGTCATCTGCGTCAGACCGCCGAACACGCCACCGCCATCGTCGGCCACCAGAATCGTGTCATTGCCGCCGTCGCTGTTGATCTGCATGCCACCGCCGGTAGTGCTCACTGTGTCAAGATCACTCGGTGCGCTGTTGCCTGTGCTGAGTGTCGCCACCGCGCCTTGCGAGAACTCGGACGTATTGTTCGAGTACGTCGCTGTGGCGGTGATCAAGTCGCCGGCTGCCACCGTTCCGCTGTATCCCGTCAAGCCGATGTTGATGACGGCATTGCCACTGGCATCGGTGTTAACGATGGTGTTGCCGATGTACTTCCTGCCATCTCGCTTGGTGACATCGCCATTCGAAGGTGTGGCATAGAAGTGCAACATGACTCCCGTCAGATTGGCCAGCGTGTTGAGCGAACCGCTGATCGTGACCGTCGTGCCAGCCGCATTGACGGTCGTCGACGTGATGACCGGGAAGTTTTGCAGGTTGTTCGAACCAGTATCCGGATCGAGATTGTCGTTCGCGGTTACGCCATCGGAATCCAGATCGATGCCGATCCCTACATTGTCATAAATCGAGTTGCCGACGATCGAGTTACCCGTGCCGCTGGAGAACACATCAACTCCATTCGTGTACGTGCCGCCAACGCCGTTGGCTGTAATCACGTTGCCCTGTCCGGCCACGGTGCCGCCGATCGTGGTGTTGCTGACACCATTGATCAACTGGATACCATGCATCATGTTTCCGGCGACAACCGTGCCAGCCGCATTGATGCCGATGTAGTTGCCGGTAATGGTGGTGCCAGAGGACGCGCCGTTGATTTCAATACCGTTGTAGCCACTGCCGACAATCACGTTGCCAAGGCCGCTGCCTCCACCGATCGTCGTGTTGTCCGCTCCGCCCGTGATATGAATCCCATTGCCCGCGTTTCCGAGTACCGTGGTTCCATTGGCCGCCAAGCCGATGTAATTGTTCTGAATGAACGTGCCGTCAGTGGCTTCACCGTCAATCTGAATGCCATCGCCGTCGTTACCGGCGATCACGTTCCGCTTGGTAGTCGATCCGCCAATCAGCGTTCCGGTGGCACCATTTTGAATCAGGATACCATCGCTGGTATTGCCGCGATCCAGCAGCCCTGTCGCATCGGTGCCGATGTAATTACCCCAAACCATCGTTCCGGAAGTTCCAGTATCCTGAATGAAAACTCCCCACTGATTGCCCGAGATGATATTGCGTTCACCGGAGTCGTTGCTGCCGTCCCAATTCGTTCCGATCAGGGATCCTGCCGAACCACCCTCCACGACAACACCCGCTTGATTGCCGATCAAGGTCGAACCATCGACACCCAGCCCAATGTAGTTCCCTTGCACGGTGGTCGCGCTGCTGGCATTGCCGATATTGACGCCGACCCAGTCGTTGCCGGAAATCACATTCCGATGCGCTGCCGTTCCGCCGCCAATGACATTCCCTGTACTTGAGCCCCACATCCCGACTCCGCCGATCGTGTTGCCCAGATCGAGCATCCCGGTCACATCGGTACCGATGTAGTTGCCGTAGACGTAGCTGTTGGTTACGCCGCTCCAGAATTCGACGCCATACCAGTTGTTGCCAGATATCAGGTTGCCCTGTCCGGCAGTTAGGCCACCGACGAGCACGTTGGTCGAGCCACCGTCGACCACGATACCGCTCTTGCTGCCTTCCTGGGCACTACCATTCAAGTCCGCCGTGCCGGTTGCGTCCGTTCCGATGTAGTTGCCCTGGATGGTGGTGCTGTCGGAATTCCAGTTGTAGATGCCCTGTTTTGTGTTTCCGGAGATCACATTACGACCAGCCGCAGTACCGTTACCGATGATCGTGCCGTCGGTTGACGTGACGAAGATACCGTAGTCGTTCGCGAGGGCCGTTGCTCCCGTTGCGTCCACACCGATGTAGTTGCCTAACACGGTATTCGTCGTAGCAATCCCGCTGGCGATGAAAATCCCGCTGCCCTGATTTCCGCCGATCACGTTGCGACTCTGGGCTGTTGTTCCACCGATTAGGTTGGCGGAACCAAGTATGTTGATCCCGTGACCGGTGTTCTGCTCGCCCACACCCTGATTCGTGCCTGCAGAGTTCAAACTGCCGATGTAGTTGCCTTCGATCGTGTTGCCGGTCGAACCGGAATTGATCTGAATGCCATCACCGACAAAGTCGCGAATCACGAAGCCACGAATGGTCGAATTGTCGGCATTGCTGTTCAGCTGGAACCCGTCGCCGGTCACACCATTCGCATCGATGATAATCCGCGGCGTGCCGCTAAACCCGGGCTGAGTCCAGGCATCAATGACCACCGAATCGGTCAGGGTTGGCAGAGCCGAACTGAGGCTGATGGTCTGAGTACCGGACCCGATGGCAAAGTTGATCGTGTCTGTGAATCCGGAATTTGTGTTCGCGTAGTTGATCGCCCAGCGCAGGCTGCCGTAGCTGCCGTCGTCCAGAGTGTTCGTGACCACCAGCGTCTGTGCCCCCAGTCCCGTCAGCGAAAACTGGCGCATGAACACACCGCTGGAATCCGTCTGACCGGATTGCGAACCATTGCCGCCCCAGACAACGACGGCAGACGTTCCATGGATGGCAACCGTAGCATCCCTTTGATCATTGCTGGTGGTTTGAGCAATCCGGGTTTCAACGCCAATGGCGTTACCTGAACTGTCGTACTGTTGAGCATAAACGCCAAAACCCGTTCCATCATGCCCCGATGCATCGTGCCAGGTGATGACGAAGTCGCCATCATCATCCACGGAGATGTTCGGTGAGCCCTGATCGCCCGAGGTCCAGGTGTTGACCTGGAATTCGTTGCCCAGCGCGGTCCCGGAGGAATTGAACTGGCGCGCAAAGATTCCGTTTCCGCTTCCATCCTGCCCCGCACTCATCCAGGTCGCCACGAAATTGCCGGACGAATCGTTGTCAATGGTGCCATACCATTGGTCGCCGCTAGACGTTTGGGCAAGTTGGATTTCGCCGCCGACTTTTGCACCGGCCGCCGTAAACCGTTGAGCATACATGCCGTAGCTGCTGCCGTCCTGCCCGTTGCTCATCCACGAAATCACGAAGCTGCCGTCGTCATTGACCGCCACGTCAGGATGATTCTGTGTGCCGGAAACGTAAGTATTGGTGGTGTTGGCGACCGTGTTGCCGCCCTGAGCTACACCGGCCGAGTTATAGCGTTGAAAATAGATATCGCCGCTATTGGTGCCCGCACGCTGCCACGTGATGACGAACGATCCATCCGCTGCAAAATCAACGGCGTGCCCATCTTCAGTACCAAATCCCTGGCTGACCAGTGTTTCTCCGGTGAGCGCTGTTCCGCTGATGTTGAACAACCGCATGTAGGTTTCGTAAGTGCCCGAACGATTGTCACTCCAGGTAACCACAAAATTGCCATTATCGGCCATGGCCACATTGACCCAATCCTGAGCACTGGTATTCGCGGCGTGAACGCGAAATTCGTTCACTCGGACACTGCCATCCGCGTTGTAAACCTTTGCATACGCATCGGCGTTCCCGCTGCGTCGGTCTTCCCAGACAACCACGTAGTTGCCATTGGCGTCCATCGCCACATTGCCGCCACCGTAGGGCGTGGTCAGCTGGTTTTCCGGAGTGGAAGTATTAACCAGGGTCTCGCCTCCGGCGGGGACCAGATCCAGCAGGTCGTGCCAGCTCTCCTGAAAGTCAGTGGTGAAGACCACAGAAGTTTCCAGAGCCCCAGTAACATATTCCAGTTCCCAGTCACCGCCCAGGTCTGCACTTCCGGTCAGGTCTTCACTGCCGGCCACGTCGCTGTCGGTCAGCGTGCTGAGTTCACTGAGGAGCTGTTGCCCGTCCGTTGTCGCGGCGACGTTACATCCGTAGATCAGAATGTCAGCCTGTTCGGACATCGAATACTGCCACGCACTGATGGCACTGCGATAGCGGTCCAGATTCTCCAGGGACAGTGTCGTGCTTCCCAGTCGCACCTGCCCGTCAGTGCCGTGGGACACAATGTGCATGCCGTCGATGCCGTTGTACTTCAACAAAGCCGACGTAATCTGAGCGATACCATCTTTCGACGCATCCAGGACAACAGCTTCCAGAATCCGCGACGAATCCAGCGCATTTTCCGACTGCAGGTCGGCCAGCATCTGGTCCAGGTTACTGATGGAGGAATCCAGGAACACCAATTCCAGAGTCTGTTGCTGAACGGCTTCCTGATTTTGATCGGATTGCTGACTGTCGGCAGAGGTCTGTTCCTGAGGCGGCAGAACAGAATCGGCGACAACATCCAGAAGCTGCTGATCGGTCAAAGCAGAGCCATCAGCGGCGGCCGCATCTTCTGCTGGCGCATCGGCCACAACCGCCAGTGGTGATGCGCTCATGAGAATGCGTTCTTCCAGCGCAGTAACATTCGGAGACGACGCGCCTGCAGAGTGATCGCTGCTGAGCGCGACCTTTGATTCGTGCAGAGTCTGTTCCAGCAGAAGCCGGGTTCGGAGGATGAAGTTTCGAAGTGACATGGCCCACGTTCTTCAGGAATGAGGTCTTCTGTCAGACAGGATAAAACGTCAGGAATCGGAATCCGTGGTCGGATCGCGGGTTCATTGAGTCCAGCGGTGAACTCAGTCTGACCCGAAATCTGCGCGCAGCTTCCCTGATTTACCTTGATGAAAACCTACTTCTGATTTCGGCGGTTGGTGCCGGTTTCCCCGCGCCGGACTGTTCAGGCGGAACAACGTCCTGATAACCTTCCCCGGTTGTAACGGTCACAGGAATTGGCACGAGGCAACGTCCTGGGTGAGAATCCACATCGCGGGACATCGGGCAGCACTGGAACGGGGCTTGCTTCGCTTCTGTGCCGTGTTCCCGTACGAGCTGCGTTGAAAGTCTCTGCGGACGGACTACAACTATCCAGACAGTGAAAACGGGCCGGTTTGGCCTCACAGGTTTCCGGAGGTACAGATGTCATCGCAGCTAAATTCCACGGTCGCCATGAGCGGTGCGACAGGGTTGGTTGGAAGTCAGGTCACGAGCGTCCTGAAACAGCAGGGCTGCTCCGTTGTCGCGATTTCCCGAGGCAGTGGTTCCTACGATGAGACGATTCGCTGGGATCCGAAAACCGGTCTGACGAATCCGGGACGGCTGGAATCGGTCGATGCCGTGATTCATCTGGCAGGAGAAAACATTGCTTCCGGCCGATGGACAGACAGTCTGAAGCAGAAAATTCGCAGCAGCCGAGTTCAGGGGACTCGCAGCATCGTGCAGTCCATGGCCGCCATTCAAAAGCGTCCACGGGTTTTCATTTGTGCGTCCGCGATCGGTTACTACGGTGATCGAGGCGAGCGGTTGCTGGACGAATCGGCCAGCCCCGGCGACGACTTTCTGGCCGACGTCTGTCGGGAGTGGGAAGCCGAAGCAGACGCGGCGGAACAACTGGGGATACGGGTGGTGAAGGTCCGAATCGGAGTCGTTCTGTCACCACGGGGCGGAGCTCTGAAAAAGATGCTGCTGCCGTTCAAGCTGGGACTCGGCGGAAATGTCGGTTCCGGTCAGCAGTACTGGAGCTGGATTGGGCTGCATGATCTGGGGCGAATCTTTCAGTTCTGCCTGAACAACGATTCGGTGAGCGGTCCCGTCAACGCCGTCAGCCCGCAGTCATTGACGAATGCCGAATTCACAAAAGCCGTCGGAAGTGTTCTGCACCGTCCCACGTTCATTCCGATGCCCGCTTTCGCCGCAAAGCTGGTGCTTGGAGAAATGGCTGAAGCTCTGCTGCTGTCGAGTACTCGGGTGGAACCTCGGAAGCTGCTGGCTGCGGGTTTTTCATTCGATCATCCTGATCTCACAGACTGCCTGAACTTCGAACTGAACGCCGTCGGAAATTCCTGACGCGGGCAGGGGCCTGAAAGGTGCGCCGTTGTCACGGCGGCTTCGGGCTGTGTTGTCAAACCCCATTCGGGGTTCCGAAATTTCGAACTTTGCGAAAACGTCGCACGGTCGAGTTTCCGAACGTCAGTCTGTGTCGAAACTCCACACACAGACAGGAATGTCTGTGCTCCGTGAAATGTCTGTGCTCCGTGGAATGTCTGCCAGCTGATACTTGGCCGAGAATGCGGATCGTCGTCGGATGCCTGTCGTTCCTGATCGTCGGGAAATGATAATCGGGGTGACGGGCCGACCTCGCGGAGCGAGGTGCCACTGTGGCTCCTCGCTCCGCGAGGACAGCCCTGTCCGGCCTGACCAACTCAGCTGCCTGCGTGACTGTCGGCTCGAGCGATGATCGTGAGTTGTCTGCGGATCCAGCGGGTGATTCGGTCGTGGAGGTGTTCGGCCAGGCTGTCCTGCTGATGGCCCAGCGCCGTGACTCCGCGTTCTCCCGGTAGTGGCTGCTCGTCGCCGGGATTTTTCAGAGTGACCACGGCTTCAAAGCGCTGTTCGGTCAGTTCCAGGTCACTGCTGCTGTCGTCTGCAGCCGCAACGGCCAGTGGTCCTCCCGCTGTTGCGGCCAGAGCCGGGTCGAACAGTTTTCGAGATGCTCGGGGAATGACGCGAGTCAGTTCACCCGGCACCAGACCTCGTGTCCCGATGCGGACATCGATCTCATTGCCCACGCGGCGTTCGGCCAAAGGGAAGTCTTCCTGCGAGACGGAGATGCGAAATTCACGAGCCTGATGGCTGTCGACGATCAGCAGTTCATCGCCCGCACTGACGGATGTTTCCAGACGAGACTTCAGATCGCGCGCGGTGATTTGGCCGGCGACCGGAGCCACGACCTGCAGAGCCTGCAGCTGTCGCTGAGTTTCCTGCAGTTGGTCACGAAGTGACTTCAGATTGCTGGCCGCAACGGACGCCATTCCTGAATCGTGATCCCGCATGGCCTGCTGCTGTCGGATGGTTTCCTGCTGTATTTGAAGTTCAAGGTCCCGATGTCCGTTCGTGATTTCTTCGTTGCGCAGCACCAGCAGCAGGTCGCCCGCCGCGACAGTCTGACCGTCCTGGACGGCGATTCGTTCAATGAACCCGTCCACTTCGGCACGAATTCGATTCCCGTCCGGCAGGCTGACAATTCCCGGAGCCGTGGTGGAAAACGGGACGGGCATCAGAAACATGGCTGCGGCGGGAACGGCCAGTGCAGTTCCCCCCACCAGCAGTCCTCGGCCAAGTCGCAACGGAGCTGTACGGAACAGCTGAATCGCGGACCGGAACGCCGACAGAACCGGCATTCCGAACCACGCCAGCATTCCCAGAACAGACAACGCCAGGCCGGCTCCATGAAACAGGACGGATGCCGTGATCAGCATGGTGCCGCACACCAGCAAACGCCAGATCACGGCCGCGGCACCGTAAAGCAGCAGCAACCAGAAGCGGCCTGTGGCGACCGGTGTCGTTGGACGTATTCCCAGCAAAAGTCGTTGCAGCACCGCCTGCAGAATCTGTGATGAGCGAGTGTACAGATTAGGAACCTGCAGAAGATCAGACAGCAGATAGTAGCCGTCAAATTTCATCAGCGGATTGGCGTTGAAGATCAGCGTCGACACGCTGGACATGATGATGATGTTGTACAGCAGGTGCCGAGCCACATCAGAAGTGACCTGAGTCCACAGAAAGACGGCGATCGATGCCAGAGCCAGTTCGATGTACATTCCGGCGACTGCCACATGAATACGCTGCCAGCGGGAAGAAAACTTCCAGCTGCTGGTCACATCGACATAAGCCAGTGGAGCCAGAAACGCAAAGATGACTCCGGCTTCACGAACGCACCGCCGTATCGCAGGCAGGCCAGACCGTGAGCGGTTTCGTGAATGGTCTTCAGACCGACCCACGCCACCAGCAGCCAGATCCAGTTGTCGGTGGCAAACACGGCATGGGAAGCGGCTTCGAATTTTGACCAGTCTTCAGACAGCCGAGTACCGGCCGCGGCCATCAGCCCGCCTGCGGGCAGCATGACCAGCGGTGACAGCAGCCATCCGAAAAACGGATTCAGCAGCGCGAGTGTCCGGACGTCCCAGCGGCACTCGAACCCAGAACGGATTCAGTTTCTGCAGCCAGTGCTGACGAGGTCGGGGAGCGGCTTCGTGTTCAGGTGCATCTGCATCGTCACTGAATTCGGCCAGATCCTGATCCAGCAGCCACTGGTACAACGCCAGAGCCTGGGTTTGAGTAAACGCGGCGGCTCCCTGAGCTCGAGCTGTCAGTGCCAGAGCTTCCGAAAACGACGTCCGGCCATCAGCAGCGACACAAAGACGTATTCCATAGCCAATGCGGAAGAATTCCGAACGCGACGGCACTTCCATGTGATAGTAGACGTCTTCGCCGTACAGCTGCGGACGAAACGTCAGTCCGGCACGCAGACGAATTCGTGTGCGCGTGAGGTCAACAGTTCCTGAATCCGGCGAACGCTGCATGTCACCACCCCAGCCAGCCGGTCAGGTGAGCCACAGGTTTGTGAAACAGATTCCAGCCCAGTCGACGGGGACCGGTGGAGACCTTCGCAGTTCCTCGCATGCCGGGCCGCAGCAGGGAATCGTGGTTGCTGAGCTCCGCTTCGGCAATGAACACGTTTTCGCTGTCTCGAAGTTCGGCCTTCGGGTGGATCTTCTGCAGGCTGGCTTCAATCGATTCGGATGGCATCGCATCCAGTCTCAGCGTGAGCGGCATACCGGCCGACACATGGCGCATGTCATCTTCCGGAATGGCGACTTCCACCACCATGCGATCCAGTGGAGCCACTTCAAACAGTGACTGCCCGGTTTCCAGAGGAATTCCTTCCGCGTCTTTCAGGTCACCGGACACGATGACTCCGGCGACGGGGCTGCGGATTTCCAGATTGCGGATCCGCTGATTCAGGAGTTCTGATCGGTTCTGCAGGCGTTCGATTTCGTGCCGAGCGATCGCCGCTTCACCGGATTTCTGTTCTGACAAATAGGTGTTGTGTTCCTTGGTGGCCTTGGCCAGGTCTGCTCGAACTCCGGCCAGTTCCCAGCGAAGTTCGCGGCCGTCCAGAGTCGCAAGCAGCTGACCTTCTTCCACGACATCGCCCGGTTCGACCATGCAGGTTTCCAGAGCTGCATCGAAGGGAGCCGCCACGAATCGTCGAGCGACCGGCTGCAGTTCGGTATAACAGGTGACTCGGTAATCCATCGGCACACAGAGTGCCAGGCCAGCCAGCAGTGCTGCCACAAGTGACCAGCGGACCGGAGCTGATCGAAGCGACTTCAGCACCCGGAGACTGACTCGCGAAGGCAGCGTCTGACGGTTCAGGCGGATGGCCTGCAGAGCCGTTGCCAGAATGCGTTCTCCGGCATGCAGAAACCGCATTGCTGCTTCGGCCTGTTCGGGATCCGTAAACGTCAGACACACAGCTCCGACGACATGTCCGGCATCATTTCGCAGCGGACTGGAAACCACGCATTCGCAGCGTTCGTGTTCGGCGAGTTGCTGATGAGCCAGCAGGGCATGGCGAGTCGACGAATCCGGAGCGGGCCATGTTCCGGCAGTGCCGCGAGCCAGAGATTCCTGAAGCACGGCTTCGGTGCAGCGAGTCAGTTCGCTGAACGGACTGATGTCGTCGCCGCCCGACAGTGCGCTCAGGTGGCATCTGCCGGTGACTTCGCTGCTGTAGCCGATTGCGGACCGCGATGCATTCAGATAGCGCTGGAGTCGGTCTGTCAGAAGTTCGGCCGCTCGGCGATCGGTGCGACACGCGCTCAGATCGGTGATGATTTCGACCAGAGCCGCCACATGCCGAGCATCCCGGACGGCCTGCTGACGTTCCTGATCGGCCTGCCACTCGCTGATCATCGCGGCCGCAAGTTCCGTTCGAGCCACCCAGTCTGACGGGGCGTCTGTTGTTGGCACGGCCAGCATCAGACACTGGCCGGCAAGCTGCCGAACCGGAACCGTGCAGGCCGAAAGTCGGCCATCCGCAGTTCGGCCGACGCGGACGTCGTGACACTGAACGGCTTCCCGAGCCTGTTCGGAAAACAGCTGCTGAACACCGACGGGTAGGTCACCGCCGGATGTGGTCAGTGATTCGATTCGGCAGTCCTGTCCGATTTTGTCGCCGGCCGGAACATACCAGCACACAAAGGCGGCTCGGCAGTGTTTTGTCAGAATCGCCGCGACGGCTCTGCGAACCTGATTCAGGTCCTGACCGCCGTTAATGGCTTCGGAGAAATGGCGACTGAACGCGTCTGACACTGGCCGGGAAGGGACTTCGTCACTCACCGGTTGCGATCCGGCTACCGTTGGCTCAACCTGCGTGCGGGGACTTCCTGCGCTGGAAGTTGCTGTCACCGGCTGCACGGACAAACCGGCCAGCAGTTCTTCGATGGACGCCGATCCGGCACGTGCTGTGCGCCCGTTTGGACGTTCGGCGGTCACATCGGGATGGGCACCGATGGCTTTCATGTCTGATCGCTCTTGGCGACCTGTTCGGTCTGCGGACCGGACGAGCGGTCGTTCAGCAGCAGAATGGATTTTTCGCCGCCATGCCATTTCTGTTCAGGATTGGGCAGACGCACTTTGACTCTGAATGTGCCGCTGGATGCGTCGGCCGTGGGTGAAACATGTTCAACAACGCCTTTAGCGATCTGATGTTCGCCGATCTGCATCGTGACGGAATCATTGCGGGCCACATCCGGCCGACGGCTGTTGGGCACGGAGAACACGACCAGCAGAGGATCCAGCTGAACGATTCGAGCCACAACCGGATCAGACGGAGAAACGAATTCGCCTTCATCTTTCCGTACGTCCACGACAACGCCGTCGATCGTGGAACGAATTTCCCGCTGTTTCAGCTGAGCCTGAATGCGGGCGAATTCCAGTCGACGAACTTCCAGGTCTTCGCGAACCGACTGAATACGAGCTTCCGCTAGCCGAACTTCGCCGTGAACGCGATCCAGTTCCTGCTGACTGGCGTGGTTTCTGTGATGCAGTTCAGTGAGTTTCTTCTCTTCAACTCGACGCAGTTCCAGCTGAGTCGTCGCCGAAAGCATTTCGCCTTCGGCCTTCATGCCCGCTCGTGCGACTTCCAGAGCCGCCATCAGGACGGCGTCGTCCAGACGAGCGATCACCTGACCGGCTTTGACGACGTCTCCGTCCCGCACGCTGACGGTGGCCAGTGTTCCCATTTCCGATGCCGCCATGCTGATGTCGGCATACGGCTCGGTGAAACCTTCGATGAGGTCGCCCGAGGAATTTGAAACCGCGGCTTCAGCCTGATCCCGCGACTGAATCAGCGGATCATTGCCGGCCGGAACGCTGGTTCCGGCGAACAGCAGACAGCTGATCGCAATGAGGAATGTTGTCAGAAAATGTTTCATGTGAAGACCTGGTGAAAAGGTCGTCTCTCGATGTAGGAAACCATCCGGCGCCCGAGAAGCGCAGCCCTGAGAACTGAACCCTACGTCAGAGAATGCCGCCGTTGCCAAAAATCCACACAAGTTACGGGAGTTCCTGGTGCGGATGTGCCGGTTGCATCGGCTGCATCATTGGGTGAGATTCCCCGCCTGGTAAACTCTCCCCGCATGTGGCGAATAACAGCGGATTTTCCCGACCTGAGTGCCGGCGCGACAGCCAATCGTGGCCCCTCGCTCCGCCACGGCAGCCAGGCACCCCGATCCCGCAAACACCAGCATCCATTCCAGGAGACCGGAAAGCCTTCAAATCGGTATCGCGGAACCAGGCACTCCGATCCGGCAGACGCTGGCATCTGTGGCCCTTTCAGGAAACGCCCCGTGTGAGGCAGTTACTGTCGAGCCGGTCCGGGTTCTGCGGCAAGCTGAGTTCTGCGGCTGCCCTGCCAGGGGCGGATATCGATCAGGATGGGCGTCGGAGAATTGTCGAAGCCTTTCCATGTCTGGTGATAGTCCGCGATGCGTTCCAGCTTCTTCACCACGGAAATCTCCCCGGGATGCTGCGTGGTGGGCGAGCGACCCCAATAGATCTGCGATCCGCCGGACGTCGCCAGCCGGTACTGCAGGTCATCGGCTTCATCAGCCGCCGCCATGCGCCGAGGGGCGATGATGCTTTTCAGTCCCAGAGTTGACCACCATGACTGCCCGGATTCATTTGATGCGGTCAGCACGGCTGCGAGTTCCGCTGCTCCGGTCACCGCCGGATCTCCCCAGCTTTCGCCCAGATTTCCGGCCGGGACACTGCTGATGTTGCTGATCAGCGGATAACGTTCGACATCCGCAGCACTGAAATCCTCATTCGGGAGCAGATAGCCGAAACGATCAATCGGATAGTAGCCTCCGCCTGGAACTTCGACCATGGCCACCGGTTCACGATAAACCACGTCAACGGTGACTCGTGCCGGAAAGGACTTTCGCACCTGCACCAGCCGCTCGATCCACGGATGGGTATGAAACGCCAGTGCAATCTTTTCGCTGAGCTGCGGGTCCGTCAGCACCAGAGTCTGCTCGAATCCGGCACGCTCAAAGACCTTTTCGACAATGTCTTCCGGAACCCACCGCGGAGGAGGCGTGACCTGAACTCGGTCAACTGTCACCTGATATTCGGGAAGTTCGTCCAGCTGAGGCAACTGATTGCGAACCTGAGGCCAGAACAGCCAGACGGCCGCACACAGCGCCAGCACACACAGCTTCAGCGGGCTGAAGACCCATCCGACCCATCGACGCAGCGCTCCATCTGACCTCGCCGCTTTGGCGGGTTTTGCAGCCGGCTTTGCAGCCGGTTTCTTTTTGGCAGATGCTCGAGCCATGCAGGATGCTGTCGAGCCGGAACTGAGCAGTCCCAGCGCGGATGAAAGAACTGAGAGGAATGGAAGACAGGAGAGTATTGAAAGTCTGACACACCGACCTGACCGGCAGCGCAACTTTTTCAGGTCATTTCGCCGAAGGACTGCCCGGAAAACTCCCAGTCCCTGAAATCCGAAAAGTCACCTTCCGGACCACTGGCTGAGGTTTCCTGAGCAGGGAATCCTGAAAGGCAGATTCGGCATTTCAGGATTCGTTCGGCCAGCCGATACAGCAAACGCGTCATCTTCGAGAACACCCGGCGAACAGGTTCTGATTTCTGCGATCCGACCAGTCCGCAATTTCAACTCAACCGGCAGAAAACTCGCAGTCGCCAAAGTTGATGTTGCATTTTCGCAACCTGACGTCGAGCCCGCACACCAATTCTCCGCCCGCAGAAAAATGTTCTAGGGTTACTCGTTCATCACGACGTGGAGATTCGTGAAAGCAGTGATTTTTCGGCACCGTCCGAAGATATCAGCTGCGAAATCCCACTGTGACAATGCTCCCGCTGGAAACTCCCTGGAATCCGATCATGCCCGCAGAAGTCTCACGATATCGATTGATCACCCGTAGCGATTTTGACGGCCTCGTCTGTTCTGCATTGCTGCGGGAACTGCAGATGCTGGCAGACATTCTGTTTGTTCATCCCAAGGATATGCAGGATGGGCTGATCGAAGTCTGCAGCCGTGACATCATCACCAATCTGCCCTACGTGCCCAGCTGCCACCTGTGTTTCGACCACCACTACAGTGAAGCATTGCGGAACGGCAGCGTTGTTCGGCAAAACTACATTCTGGATCCGGACGCCGATTCTGCCGCTCGAGTTGTCTACAACTATTTCGGTGGTGCGGCTCGATTCACCCGCATCAGTCACGATATGATGGATGCGGTGGACAAGGCCGATTCCGCTCGCTTCACTCGCGAGGAAATCCTGGCTCCGCGCGACTGGGTCATGCTGAACTTCATCATGGATCCGCGCACCGGCCTGGGACGCTTTCGCGACTTTCGAATTTCCAATTACCAGCTGATGATGGCTCTGGTCGATTACTGCCGAACTCATTCCATCAAAGAGATCCTGTCGCTGCCCGACATTCGTGAACGAGTTGACCTGTACAACAGTCAGCGGGAAAGTTTTCTGGAACAGATTGCTCGCTGTTCCGGTGTGTACGGTAACGTGGTGGTTCTGGACTATCGCAACGAAGACATCATTTACTCAGGTAACCGTTTTCTGGTGTATGCTCTGTTTCCCGAATGCAATGTTTCGGTCCACGTGCTCAACAGTCGACAGCCGGACACGACCGTGCTGGCCATGGGCAAGTCGATTCTGCACCGAACCAACCCTGTCGACGTGGGTGCACTGTGCCTGAAGCACGGCGGTGGTGGCCATGCCGCTGCCGGAACCTGCCAGATCCCCGCTTCCGAAGCTGACCATCTGCTTCCGCAAATCGTCACAGCCCTCGATCAAACCATCGAACCGATCGAAACCGTCAACGCGTGATGTCGTCCGGCACGGAATGATTCCGTGCTCCGGCACCCTGACAAGCTTCTTCTGACTGACTTGAGCAGGTCCGGAAGGAGGTCTGGAGCCCTGGCGATTCCCACGCGGGCATCGAAAATCGCAACGCTGTGAACCATTTCTGAAGCAAATACGCGGAGATCAGCCAGTGTTTCCCCGCTGACGCTTCGGGTTGCCAGGCGAATCAGATTTTCCAGGACGACGCTTCAGCCGAATTCAAAAAACCAGCCCGGGTTGGAAGCCGGGCTGTGAGTGTTCTGTTGAACCAGTTTCGCTGAACGAAATGCCTCTCAGGCGCGGTCGTCACCCGTCAGCTGCAGCAGCATGGATGGATCCGCAAGTTCGGCCATCACCTGTGCGAGGTCGGCTTCAGATGCCTCGATCGCGGCAGGCTGACGTTTCAGGTCTGCCGAAGTGACTTCAGTCGGACGTGCTGCCGGGGCTTCGGCAGCTCGCGCTGGATCGCTCGCAGCTTCGGCAGCTGACACCGAAGTCCGTGACGCAGAAGCTGAGTCCAGCGACGTCAAAGAGACGTTCAGTGCGTCCGGGGCAATTGGTGAGCCGACCTGAGTCACCGTTTCGATGACAAAGGCTTTGGAATTGCTCCATCCGCTTGGAGTATTCTCCGTGTTGAAAGCTCTGACCCAGAATCGGTACGACCCGTCCGGAAGAGTCAGCTCCGTCGAATATGGCCCCGACTTCGTCAATTCCGGGACCGATACCGGATAGACGGTCGATGTCTGTGTCAGCAGATTGCGAACCAGGATCTCGTACCGCGGGTTTAACTCTGAGTGCTCCCACCTGAATGTCACGCTGTTGGTCGTGACCGTTCCCACTGGCAGGTACGCAACCGGAGTCACGGCATTCGGAACGTCCACAGTGAACTTCGACCATTCCGTCCACTCGCCTTTTTCGCCGACGGAATTCACTCCCTGAACCCGAACCCGGTAGGCCTGCTCGGACAGAGCGAGCGACGAAGGCACCGTGTAGGATTCGGTTGTCAGTTTGGTCCGGCTAACCACAAGCTTCTGAGTGCTGAACTCTTCCAGTTCCAGGTTGTAAGTTTTGGCCGCAGGGCTGCTGATCCAGGTGATCGTCGGTGTGGACGATTCCACAGTGCCCGCAGCATTTGTTGCCGGCCCTGTAATGACAGGCAGTGCCGGAAGCGGCACGTCCAGAGAAAAATCGAACGGAGCGCTCCAGTCTCCGGCTTCGCCTGCCGCGTTGTACGGTCGAATCCATGCTCGCAGATTTCCTTCCGGGAGAGCCTCTTTCGATGTGTACGAAGTGCCTTCGATCCCCTTCAGGCGCAGCACAGGTCCGGTCGTGGTCGTCTTGTGATTGACCCACAGTTCGTAAGTGGCCGCCAGCGGAGACGCATCCCATGTGAAGGTCGGGAACTCAGACACAATCGCGGTCGTCCCGTCGGTATTGGCCGGACCGGTCATTGAGACGGATCCCGGAGCCGGCAGATCGACAACAAAGTCGAATCGCTTGCTCCACGCACTCTTGCTGCCGACAGCCGATGTCGCCTGCACCCACGCTCCGTAACGACCCTGAGGCAGTTTGCTGAAGTTGTAGCTCTGCGTTGACAGCGTCGTTTCCTGAACCACACGGGACTGTCCGGTGCTGAGATTGTTGACCCAAAGATGGAACGTTGTGTTTTCCGGGAAATCGTCACCGGTAGTGGTCCATTCAATCGTTGGATCTGTGATGTTGTTTTCAAAGAAGTTGGTAATGACGGGAGTTGCAGGCGCAGGGACATTGATGCGGAAGGCGACCCCCTGGCTCCACGCCGACGCTTCTCCGGCGCTGTTGTAGCTGCGGACCCACACAACGTACCGGCCGTTCCTGAGCGCCAGGAAATGACGGTACGTCGTATCCGTGTAATCCGTGAGATTGATCACTCGATTGTTGAGTGTGCTGACCGTCCCGCTTCCGTCTGCGTCCGGAACGCGCCCAACCCACAGCTGGAACCTGACTCCGCCGACGGAAACCCACTGAAAATCGGGAAAGGCCGTGGCTGTCACGGCGACAGCGGGCCGGATAATCACCGGGCGATCGGGAGCCACAACGGCGTCGACGATAAAGTCAACCGGCGCACTGTATCCGCCCGGCTGATTCAACGCGTTGAGAGCCCGAACCCTTACGCTGCTGTTGCCTTCCTTCATGGTCTGCGGAAAGGTGTAGCTCAGGTTGCCATTCCCGAGGTTGGTTCCCTGAACAATGGTGGTTGTTGTATTTCCGCCGTTTGTCAGTTCGATTTCGTAGCTGAAAGCCCCCGGCACAATCGACCAGCGAACATCCAGTGTACCCGTGTTCAGGGTTTGTCCAGCCGTTGGTGCCGTGACCATCGGAGCTTCCGGAAGCGCCACAGGCCCGATCGCAAAGATCAGCGGGTCGCTTGCGGGCCCCACCTGTCCGCTGCCATTGCTGGCCTGTACGACAGCACGGTAAACTCCGTTGGCAAACGCCGCAGGAAACACATGTTGTCGCAGCAACAGGCCCGAAGTCTGCTGAACAATGGCACCGCTGACCACGTCTGTTACGGTCAGAGAATAGGTGATGCCGTTATTCACAGCATTCCACGCGAAGACGGGAGTCCCCGTGGGTGGCTGAATTGACGGTGAAGTCAACACGGGCTTCCCGGGAAGAAAACCGTCGTTATCAACGGACGTGACATTGACGACGGCATCCACGAAGCCGCCGAACGCAGGATCGCTCGCAGCAGCAGCCACGGAAATCACAACATCTGTCTGCTGGTCACCGTCCGCCAAAAAGTCTGTGACGCCGGTCACCGTGACCGTTTGGGGCTGATTCCAGTTCGCAGCCGTGAAGATGAGCTGAGAATTCGACACGGTGACTTCTGTCGTGTCCTGACTGACGACATTCAGAACAACATCAGACGACGGCTGAAATGGCAGCGAAACATCAAAAGTATCCGTTTGTCCGAAGTCCTCGACAGACGTTGACCCGGCGGATTCCACGACGACCGGTGTCAGCAGGCTGGTCCCGTAAATCCTCAGCTCAAAGGAATTCAGCGTGCCGGTGTCACCGGTTTTTTGGTCCGTCACGGTCAGCGTCCAGTCTCCAACGCTGCTTTCATCCCAGTTACGGGCTGTGGTAAACACCCAGTTCGGATACGAGCCGGCATTGTCCTCAACCCGAGTTTCAGCCAGGACAGAACGAGTCCCTGAAGGTGATGTGAGGACAATTTCAAGATCGCCGATGTAGGAATGCGTCGCATTAAAGACCAGTTCGACGTACTCCATAGAAATCGGATTGCCGCTCGGGACGGTGATCGTATTGGTGACTGCCGCATTGTCATTGATCGGCTGCGCGACCGACATCACTCCTGATGTCCAGGATTCTTCCGGACCCAGCCGACGATGTGTTTCGGCGGCGGCGACGGCAGCGGCAGCATCAATGCCTCCAAATCCGTACTCGTGGTTGACCCACAATCCGGCACCGTTCTGAATCCAGTCCGAATTCTGAGCGTCCACCCTTTCTCCGGTATGGACCAGGATGTCGGTGACGTCCCGGTATGTGAGATTGGGATTTGCCTCCAGCATCAAAGCAATCACGCCCGCGACGAGCGGGGTGGCGGACGATGTGCCGCCAAATGTGTTTGTATAATCGGTCGCATCATATCCGAAGGGTCCGGACAAATCCGTTGTGGTGATGCCCAGTGTTCCGCCGTTGGAGTATGCCGTCGTAATCAGTGATGCGCCAACGTCACTGTAAGAGGACCGAACACCACTGTTCGTCAAAGCGCCCACTGCGATCGTAAATCGCGAATTCGCATACGGGTCATAATTCACATTATCATGAGTTGCGTCTCCGCCGTTGCCGGCTGCCCAGGTGTGAATACTTCCCAGCCCGCCACGTCCGGTCGTCGCGGCCTGCTGAAGCGCCGCCAACGCCTGCGGACCGATCCGGGAAATCGTTCCGTCATCAACCGGCCCCCAGCTGTTGTTGTAGACATCAATCACGTCATCCCGAAAGGTCAACGCCTCTGCCTCGTCCTGATCCGTTATCGGGCCGCTAATCAGCCGCAGGCCCACAAGTTCTGCATCCGGAGCAGCGCCACTCACTCCTATCCCGTTGTCTCCCTTGCCGGCTGCAACTCCGGCAACAGCTGTCCCATGAAAATCAGCCAGAAGCAACGGGCTCGGATCGGTATCTCCGCCGTTCCAGTCGTAGTCAATCTGAGTATTGATGTTTGCGACCAGATCCGGGTGGTCCAGCTGGAGCCCATCATCAATGATCCCGATGGTGACCCCCTGACCTGTGTAGTTATCCCAGACCGTCTGAATGTTTGCATCAGCTCCCACTCTGCCACCTCCCTGCCCGGAATTCAGCAGATGCCACTGATCCCCGAACAGCGGATCATTCGGGATTGATCGCGTTGAAAACTGCTGACTGACATTGGGGTGCAGGTAGTCAAAGGCAGCCAGCGACGAGAATGTATTGGCGGCGTCTGCAATCGTCATTCCCTGCGGAAGTTCAAACAGATATGCATTCGAGACAAACGTCGATGCTGTAACCGACAACGCCCCTGTTGCCTGCTTCAGCTGAGCAGTGTTTTGAGCCTGATTGAAATGAACCAGGTAAGAACTAATCGCCTGATCTGCAGGAACTTCGTCCAGCACCAGAGGCGTAAACAGCGCGTCCTCCAGGTTTCCCGTCAGCAGCAGTCGAGCCTCAACAGCTTCGCAGGATCCAAGGGGCCGACACTTCTGAGCCAGACTGCGACGTGCACTGGGACGCTGAGGAAGACTCAACCGCAGAAAACGCAGAAGGTGATTCACTGAGGTCATCATTGGTTGCCTTTATTCTTCGTACTTCCCGGGATTCGCGCACACCCACACCCTTGGACGATCCCGGCAGAGTGCCCTTCACACTATCGGACGACGACTCCCCCTGAAAACCAACAGAATAAATTGAACTCCAACGAATTTGGGACAATCCGGAGAGGTCGTCCGACCTTGACGGTTACGCAATCTGATGTGTCCGAGATGGCTGCAGGTGAGCAATCGGCTGACGGCAGAAAAATCTCCACAGCGATGCATTCCGGATGTGTTCAGTTTCTCTGGCTCAGACTCCCGCCTGACAGCCCGAATCAGATTGTCAGGCGGGAGTCTGACCTATACAGACGGTGAGCTGACCAGCGGAGTGCCAGGACACCGTTTTACCGGATTTTGATCCGTCTCCGTTTCTCGGCAACCCACCTGGCTGACGACATTTTGAATCTTTGCATCGTCCAGTGCGAACGTCAGCGAATTTAAGCTCTGTCCCGAAGTTCAACGTTGCAATCTGCAACACAGCAAAATGCAGCAGTTCGATCCGAGTCTGAGATGACTTGCCCGCTGAATGTCGGTTCGGGACGGAGATGACCGTTTGGGCATGTTGCAACGTGTTGTTGTGATTGAAGTTACGAAGTTTCTGTCGAATTCCTGCAAATCCTGCAGACTTTTCACCGGATTTGCCCCAGAATTTGCGTTACTAGGTTCGCCCGCAGAAAATTGCGATCGGGGCGGTCGCAACCTCAGGAAACCTTAGCTAAGCTGAACGAATCCCCGGATCTGAGAGGAAACTCAGTTCGCGACGGATTCAAAAGACCAATTTTGCCGGTCGAGGCACAGGTCTTCAGGTTGGCAGTCTTTTCTGAATTTTGGATCCTATCACCACCGGTTCCCATCCACAGCAGGAGCGTAAACATGCAGTCACGTCGTTCATCACAAGCGTCGCCCAGAACACGACGCGGCTTCACCCTGATCGAATTGCTGGTGGTGATTTCCATCATCGCCACCCTGATGTCCCTGATCCTCCCTGCCATCCAGCAGGCCCGGGAAGCCGGGAGAAGGACTCAGTGCCTGAATAATATTCGTAACGTGACGCTGGCGGCGCTGAACTATGCTTCGGCCAACAAGAGTCGCCTCCCGGCACTTGCAGACTTCCCGCTCGACGATGCGTTCGTTGCGGCGGGCGGAACCGCGACGGCTACCGGACGTGTCAACGGACGTAGCTTTGTGGTCGATCTGCTGCCTTACCTTGATCAGCAGGGAACTTACGATCGCTGGAACAAGGACTTCCCGTTTGATTCGGCTCCGAACAATGGGCTGACTAACATCTACATCGAAGCATTGGTGTGTCCGAACGACCAGACGGCGTTTCAGCAAAATGGTGGTTTGACCTACGTGGCTAATGCTGGTTTCGGAACGAATGTGGCCGCGGGAGACGTCAGTAATGATCTCGGGGCTGTTCAGCATCACTTTATTGCCGAGCCATTCGATTGGGACGGTGACACCGTCGTCAACAATTACGGCTCTACCTCTGATGATGACGACAGTACGATCACAAAGGCGACCGGTGTTTTCTGGCCAGTCTTCGAAAGCGCGACTGGTGCAGATAAGAACCAGAGTGCGACGATTGGAAAGATCTATGACGGCTCGGGGAATACGCTGATGTTTGGTGAAAACATCAATGCACCAGGTGGTTCAAGCACCACATCAAATTGGGCGGATCCGCGAACCCGGGCCTGTGCATTCCTCTTCCCGCTGGATGCCGCATCAGTAGACACAACAACATTGGCTAACGCCGACAGCTTTATTCAGGTCAGTGGGAGTCCAGCAGTCGCTGCTCCGGCATTCCCCAATCAGGCTAAGTCGGGGCCGGATGGCGGCGCCCCCTACCTGAATTCAGGGCATCCTGGCATCGTCGTTGTGTCAATGTGCGATGGCTCAGCCAGAACGCTGAATGAGGAAATCGATAAGGGAGTGTACGTGAAACTGATTACCCCGGAAGGTTCTCGTTTGCGAAATAACTCATCCGAAGAGTCTCCTCTGGGAAGTGACTTCTAAGGTTTCGCTCTTTTTCCATCAGTGATCTGCAAATGCACCGGCCGCTCAGAGGTCTTTCTCTGAGCGGTTTTTTTTCATACCTCAGTTCGAAAGAGGCACGAACCTGGCCTTGCACGACAATGAAGCTTATTCGCATGGGAGGTTCGAACTTGGTAGACTCACACCGCGAGTCTGCCTTGCGAAATGACCTGTGGGAATGGGTTTCGACGTGAGCCATAAAGTAGTAGCCGCCGCCTTCAGTAATGAGCGTGTTGTTCGACGGATGTGCGGCTTTTAACTTTCCCTGAACCCTCAGAATTCCGGAGTGACAGATGACTTCGATGCCTCGGCGAACATTTCTGGGGACTTTGGGAGCTCTCGGGCTGGTTCAACCGGCGAAAGGAGCGACCGACACGGGTTTTGAAGTTCACGAGCTGAAAACCATCAGTCTGCAGCGCGACCGTTACCATGGCTGGCCGACTCTGGTTCAGCGGAAGTCCGGAGAGCTCTTGGTTGTGTGTTCGGGAGGCCGGGAGAGTCATGTCTGCCCGTTTGGCCGAGTCGAACTGATTCGATCCGCCGATCACGGACAAACCTGGTCGTACGCTCGAACCATTCTCGACGGCCCCATCGACGACCGCGATGCGGGAATTGTCGAAACTGCTCAGGGAACTCTGCTGGTCACGACGTTCACTTCTCTGGCCTATGAACCTGAACTCAAAAAGATCACCGCAACTCAGAATGAAACGGACGCCGCAGCTTCCAGACGTCAGCGCTGGGAGGCGGCTCATCGCCGGCTGCCGGAAGGACGACATGCCGAGCATCTCGGATGCTGGATGCTGCGTTCGGACGATGACGGGCTGAACTGGTCGGCTGCCTACCGAGTTCCCGTAAACAGTCCTCATGGACCGATCACTCTGGCCGACGGAACTCTGTTCTACGCCGGAGTTGCTCTGTGGGAACCGGGGCGCCGAGTCGGATACTGCACTTCGTCGGACGATGGTCGAACATGGAGCGACCTGACGGAACTGCCCGTTCGTGCGGGAGATGACGGATCGAAGTATCACGAACTGCATGCCGTTCAGGCGGCTGACGGTCGAATTCTGGTCCAGATCCGAAACCACAATTCCGTGAACTCGGGCGAAACACTGCAAACGCATTCCACCGACGGCGGCCGCACCTTCAGCGAACCCAGGTCGATCGGAGTCTGGGGGCTGCCGTCACATCTGTTGAAACTGTCCGACGGCCGGCTGCTGATGACGTACGGTCATCGTCGAGCTCCGTTGGGAAATCAGGCTCGGCTGAGCGACGATCACGGGCAGACCTGGTCCGCTCCGCTGATTATTTCCTCCGACGGAAGCTCCGGCGACCTCGGCTACCCATCCACCGCCGAAATCGCTCCCGGTCGTTTCGTGACCATGTGGTACGAACGACTCACGAACAACCCCTTCGCGCAGCTGCGACAGGCGACATGGTCTCTGCGTTCCTGACCGCCATATCCGGACCTGCTTCCTACAAGTCGCAATTCACCACGAAGAACATGAAGGCCACGAAGGTTCAGGTGGCAGAGCGGAAGGGGAATTGGCACGGATCTGTTGAGGTTGTTCTTCCATGAACCGATGCTTCAGTCGACCCCTTCCGGCCGTCGTGCTCATCGGTGGATTCACCAGCGGGGCGTTTCGGCATACCGCTACGATTCGCTGCGGCCACTTCTGCCGGGGCGCGGCAGAGAATGGGGTTCTGTCAGTGGGCTGTAGAGTTCCGGGCGGCGGTCGGCCATACGGTCGATGATGTGTTTTCCGGGGACTCGCACGATGGTCTTGGTGCGAGCTTTCGAAACATCGATGGTGGCTCGAATCACAGCCGGGTCCGCGTGATCGGCACTGTCCAGAGTTGCTCCGACCGGATCACAGAAGCGGCTGCGACCGATGAACGAGAATCCTCGCTCCTTCCCGATGCGATCGACGGCCAGAAAGTAGAGTCCATTCTCCATGGCTCGGGCGTTGATCGAAAAGCACGACATGTATTCGGCGCCCGGTGGCCAGTTGGTGGGCAGCAGAATGATGTCAGCTCCGCGTACCGCCAGAACTCGAGACGCTTCGGGAAAGCCTCCGTCATAGCAGATCAGCATTCCAACTCGCACACCGCCGACGTCGAACACTTCATAGGGCCGGTCGCCGAACGACGTAAACCGGTCAACTCCCAGAAACGGCAGGTGTGTCTTTCGATAACTGCCGATCAGGCCCTGCGGACCGACCAGAGCTGCGACATTGAACAGTCGGTCGCCATCTCGTTCCAGCATTCCGAAGACGATCGAACAGTTGTGACGGCGGCAGAGTTCCGCTGCAAACCGGACGCTTTCTCCGTCCATGGTTTCGGCGTGCTGCATGGCTTCGTCTTTGGAATCGAAGCAATAGCCGCTGGTGAAACATTCCGGGAACACGATCAGCTGACTTCCGGCAGCGACTTCGGTTTCCACCGCGGCCTGCATCCGCTGAAGATTGGCAGCTCGGTCGCCCAGAGTGACATCTGTCTGAATTCCGGAAATCTGCATCTCGGGGTCTCTTTCGAATGGAAGGGCAGTTGTCGTCTGCCCGAAGCGCGGATGTCAGCAGCGACGGAGGCGCTGGGCTCAGCAGGAAGAATGTTCAGATCAGCCGCCGAAGTCACCTTTCAGACGTTCCTGCCGATCGATTTCGATCAGGCCGTCAATCAGTTCGTCCATTTCTCCCAGAATGATGCGATCGAGTTTGTGCAGAGTCAGGCCGCAGCGGTGATCGGTGATGCGATTCTGGGGAAAGTTGTAGGTGCGGATTCGCTGGCTGCGGTCTCCGGAACCGACCAGAGTTCTCCTGGTGGCCGCTCGTTCTGCATCAACAGCGCTTTGCTGAGCTTCCAGAACGCGGCTCTTGAGAACACGCAGCGCCTTGGCTCGGTTCTTGTGCTGACTCTTTTCGTCCTGAATTTTGACGGTGATTCCGGTGGGCAGATGAGTCATGCGGATGGCGCTTTCGGTCTTATTGACCTTCTGGCCGCCTGGCCCCTGAGCTCGCATGGTTTCCACTTCCAGGTCTTCCGGCCGAATGTCAATTTCGACGTCCGTGGCTTCCGGCAGCACTGCAACGGTGGCCGCGCTGGTGTGGACTCGGCCCTGAGTTTCGGTTTCCGGAACTCGCTGAACTCGATGCCCGCCGCTTTCGAACTGCAGGTGATGAAATGCACCTTCGCCGGTGACTGAGCACACGACTTCGCGAACTCCCCCCAGTTCCGTGGGACTGAATTCCAGCAGCTCGACTTTCCAGCCCATCGCTTCGCAGTACTTCATGTACATGTCGTACAGATCCTTCGCGAACAGAGCGGCTTCGTCGCCTCCGGTTCCGGCCCGGATTTCCATAATCAGCGATCCGCGGGTGATCGAATCGCCGGCGGTGGCCAGGTCTTCCAGTTCGACCGACATCGCGTCACGTTTGGCGACCAGTTCGTCCAGTTCCTGCTGAGCGTAAGCTCGGGAAGCCGCATCGGTTTCTTCGTTGACCATCATCTGAGCGGCTTCGATGTCGTCTTCCAGCCGCTGAAACCGGCGAACAGTTTCTGCCACCTTCGACAGGCCGCCCATTTCCTTCTGAATGGACAGCATGCGATCGATGTCGGAAATGACTTCCGAATCCATCAGAAGTTTTTCCAGAGTTTCGTAGCGTTCGAGTTTTTGCAGAAGACTGGGAAACATGGCAGATTCACTCGTTCAGATGCAGCGGGGAGCAGTGTCAGCAGTTCAGTGCCCAAAAACAAAGGACGCACACGGTCATCCCGCGTACGTCCCTTCAGATTTTTCAGACTGTGGTTGCTAGTTGCCGCTTTCGGCACCTGCGTTTCTGTCTTTGCCCCAGTTGTACTTCTTCTGAAACTTTTCGACTCGTCCCGCACTGTCGACGAACTTCATCTTACCGGTGAAGAACGGATGCGAAGCGGAAGAAATTTCCACCTTGAAAAGAGGGTATTCGTTCCCGTCGTCCCACTTGTCGGTTTCTTTGCACTTGATCGTGGACTTGATCAGAAATCGAGTTCCGTTGGACGTGTCCTGGAAGATGACATCACGGTATTCCGGATGGATGTCTTTTTTCATGAGAGCTGGCCTTGTCTGCGGTCGGCGGCTGATGATCAGTCCATCAGCCCAGCGAACCTGCCAAAACTGGGATTCGGGGAAAATCAGAAGCGGAGGAGTTTAAGTCCGCCGACTGAATTCGGCAAGCAAAAACCCGCCGCATCAGTCGACTCGATGCCGACTTCCCGGAATTTCGAATTCCGACCAACGGCGACCGAATCCTTCAGGGCTGTTGTCGATTTTCCGGGATTTCAGACGGTGCCGGAGGATTCGGGCGGGAAAATTGGCACTGCCGTCAGCGGCCCGCCGTTATGTCTCCCTTCTCCGAGTCGCCTGTTCTTTCCATGCCAGACGGAAAGTCAGAAAGAACTGCCGATCGTCTGGAAGAGGAAGCTGTCGGATGCAGGGAGGAACGTGATACTTCCTTCCGGAGTCTTTGGCAAAGATCTGACAAAGGGCTCCCCGCATTCGACCGCTCCCCGATTCTCTGGAAACATCGGCATGATGCGAAAAATCCACAGGGTCGCATTTCGCCTTTTAAAGCAATTGTCGGGTCGGGTGCGTTTCGGCAACGTATGTTTGGCTCATGTGTGGCATTGCCGGAATTCTTTACGCAGATCCCCTCCGTCCTGCAGACAGAACTGTTCTGCAGCAGATGGGCAATGCGATTGCGCACCGAGGCCCCGACGGGGAGGGCTTTTTCCGAGCCGCGAACGTGGGGCTGGTCCACCGTCGCCTGGCAATCATTGACCTTGCCGGAGGCGATCAGCCGATTGCCAACGAAGACGAATCCGTGCAGGTGGTCTTCAACGGCGAGATCTACAATTATCCGGATTTGCGACAGCAGCTGGAAGGTCGAGGCCACCGGTTTCGAACCAATTCCGACACCGAAGTGCTGGTGCATCTTTACGAAGATTTCGGAGCGGGCCTGGTGAACCACCTGCGCGGCATGTTTGCCTTTGCGCTGTGGGATGCAGCCAAGCGTGAATTGCTGCTGGCTCGGGATCATCTCGGGCAGAAGCCTCTGTACATCTACCGCGACTCAGAGAAGCTGCTGTTCGGTTCAGAACTGAAGGCGATTCTGGCTCATCCCAATGTCGATCGCACCATTTCACCGGAAGCGATTGAAGACTATCTGACGTTCGGCGTCATCCCGGGCAGCCGCTGTGTCTTTCAGAAAATTCAGCGCCTTCCGGCCGGGCATACTCTGCTGCTTTCGGCTCAGACCCTGCAGACTCAGAGCGCTCAGCGATACTGGCAGCTGAATTTCGATCGTGAGATTCCGGGGTCTGATCATGAATGGAAGCAGAGAATCAGCGATGCCATTCATAACAGTGTGAAGGCTCATCTGATCGCAGACGTTCCGGTGGGAGCCTTCCTGAGCGGCGGACTGGACAGCAGTGCGATTGTGGCCTGTGTGGCTGATCTGCGTGACGAACAGCTGCAGACGTTCTCCATCGGGTTTCAGGAAAAGCAATTCAGCGAGCTTCCGTATGCCGCGGAGGTTGCCCGGCATTTCAATACACTGCACCGGGAAGAAGTGGTCACTCCGGATGCCGTTCGCGATCTTGACGATCTGTGCTTTTACTACGACGAACCGTTCGCCGATGCCTCCGCCATACCCACCATGGCCGTGGCCCGAATGGCGGCGTCTTATGTGAAGGTCTGCCTGTCCGGTGACGGAGGCGACGAAGCCTTCGGCGGGTACACTCGCTACAGCCACGATCTGAAGGAAGCTGCGGTCAGAGGGCTGCTGCCGGCATGGTTTCGATCGGCGGCGCTGCGGCCTCTGGCGGCCATCTGGCCCAGGGCAGACTGGCTGCCCAGGCCACTGCGACTGAAAAGCCTGCTGCAGAATCTGTCCATGAACCCGGCAGCTGCATATGCGAATACCGTGTCGGCGTGTCGGAGTGATCTCAGACGTCGGCTGATGTCAGGAAATCTGTCTGCGGAACTCAAACAGCACCGTCCGGAAGCCTTCGTCGAAACCGCTTTCCGTCGAGGTCATCGGGACGGTCTGTCGGGAATGCTGGCTGCGGATGTGGATTTCCTGTTGCCGGATGATTTTCTGACGAAGGTGGATCGAGCCAGCATGGCGTTTGGTCTGGAAGTTCGTCCGCCTTTGATTGACGTGCCGCTGATGGAACTGGCCGCCACGATGCCGTCCTCGATGAAGATTCGAAACGGATCGCGAAAGTGGATTCTGAAGCAGTTGTTTGAACATCGCCTCCCGGACAGACTCGTTCATCGCCGCAAGCAGGGATTCGAGCTTCCCGTCGACGAATGGCTGCGCAATCCCTTGAAGGATCAGGTGCAGTCTGTTGTCCTGAACCGTCATTCACCGCTTGCTGACTATATCAGCATTCCGGAGGCCCGGAGAATGTATTCCGCTCACTGCAGCCGCACCGGTCGCTTCGGCCAGATTCTGTGGTCACTGCTGGTGCTCGGTCGCTGGCTGGAAACCTACGGTCAGGGGCGTCTGCCTGGCCGCCGGCCGACCTGCCCGACAGCCCCGCAGCAGCAGAAGAACTCGAAACCGCCCGTGGTTACATCTTAATGATTTACAGTTCGCAGGCTCGGATTCCCCTGACAGCATAACTGTCAGCCAGGAACTGACCCGCGACACGACATCAGGTCAGGATTTTACGTTCAACAATGTCCGTCACTGTCACTCAGACCGTTGATTCCGCCGGCCGCAGGGCTGAAGAACTTCGGGAGATTCCCTTTCAGGTGATTTCCCGAAGTTCGTCGAAGCTGCGCGCGGTGCCACTGACAGCCGGCGTCTGTCTGCCAAAAGGACGCCTGTTTGACGCGGGTGAATGGGCCGTCGAGGGACTCGGTGGCTCTCACCTGACAGCTCAGACGGAAATTCTGAATCGCTTCAGCGACGGCAGTGTACGGTGGCTGCTGGTGAACTTTGTCGCCAGCCGACTGCTGCCAGGCACAACCTCGTGCTGTCTGGTTCGCCATCGCCGACACACTTCGCCAACCGGTTGCGACGTCACCGGCACTGGTGGCCGTTCCGGAGTTCTGAGGCTGTCAATAACTGACGGAGCGAAGCGGTCCGACCTGCTGCTGGATCCCGAACTGACAAATGCCGACGGCAACCGGATCGAACTGCGACTGAAGAGTACCACCCGTCGGTCGGCGGGACCGGTTCGGCATGTTCATCTTGTGGAACTTCAGCCGGTTCGCCTGCCCCATGTGGCTCTGCGGCTGCTGGTCGAAGCGTGGCCCGAAGCGGACTGCCTGAAGGTGGAATGCCGAATTCGGAATACTCGCCGAGCCAGGCATGTCGGAGGACTCTGGGACCTGGGCGACAGTGGATCGTTTCATTTCAATTCGCTGCACCTGAATTTCAGATGTCCTGATCCGGCTGATGCTGACATAAAGTGGCAGACAGATCCTCTGTCGGCGGTTCAGCAGGATCCCGCCATTGCGGAAGTCCGGTTGACTCAGTTCGGCAGCGGCGAGGAACACTGGAACAGCACGAATCATGTCGATCGTTCCGGGCGATCCACTGTCCGGTATCGGGGGTACGAACAGCTGACAGTTCGGCCAGGTGTCGATGATGGCGAAGCTGTTCGAGTCTTTATCAAAGGCGATCGATGCCAGCCGGTGATATCCGTATCGGGAGATGACGGACAGCTGACGGTTGTGATGCCGGAGTTCCGTGAACAGTTTCCCTCCAGTCTGGGAGCATTCCGCAATCGTGCACACCGCACGGCAACAGTCTGCGCCGGCTGCTTTCCGGAATCAGCCGATCAGACATTTGAGCTGCAGGGTGGCGAGCAGAAGACGAAAACGGCGTGGGTGTCACTGAGCCGTCCCGAGACGTCATCGGATCATCTGCTGTTCTGCGTCGAATGTCCTCGAATTCTGCAGTCTTCCGAATGGATTCGTCAGTGTCAGGTCCTGCCGTGGTTTCCGGGATCAGGCGCCGATGGCGACCTGTCTGAACATTCCACGACCATCGATCGGTTTCAGGCGTATCTGAAGGAAGCGACCTCGGGCGACTTCAGCGTGGAGGCTCGTCGGCGAAAGATCGACGAATACGGCTGGAGAAATTTCGGCGAAGTCCCGGCAGATCACGAGCAGACTCACTTCGCCGGTGATCGCACAATTATTTCGCATTATAACAATCAGTTTGACCTGATCTTCGGAGGCATTCTGAATCTGTTTCGCACAGGTGATCCTGAATGGTTCAATCTGATTGATCCGCTGGCTCGACATGTGATGGACATTGACATCTATCACACGAATCAGGATCGCAGCGCGTTCAACGGCGGACTTTTCTGGCATACGGATCACTACGTCGACGCACACACGGCGACTCATCGAACATATTCGCGGCAGAATGCGACCGGGCAGTCAGCTTACGGAGGCGGTCCGGCCAATGAACACAATTACACAACGGGCCTGCTGCATTTCTACTTTCTGACGGGCAGCTTAGAAGCCCGGGAAACCGTCATCGGACTGGCCGACTGGGTCATCGCGATGGATGATGGCTCGCGAACTGTGTTCGGAATTCTGGACAGCGGCTGCACGGGACTGGCATCGAAGACTGTTCTTGAGGACTTTCACGGTCCCGGGCGCGGTGTGGGTAATTCGATCAATTCGTTGATTGATGGCTGGGTGCTGACGGGCGAGCAGAGTTACATGCAGAAGGCTGAAGAACTGATTCGCCGAGCCGTACATCCTCGTCAGGACCTGGACGATCTGCACCTTGAAGATGCGGAAGGTCACTGGTCGTATACGGTCTGCCTGACGGCTCTTGGACGATATCTGTCCGTGAAGCTGGAAGCCGGTCAGATGGATTCCATGTACAGTTATGTTCGCGACACCCTGATTCACTACGGACGCTGGATGGTGCAGGCCGAAAAGCCAACGCTGTCTCAGCCGGAGCGACTGGAGTTCCCTACAGAGGCCTGGGCAGCTCAGGATCTTCGGAAAGCAAATGTTTTAAGGATAACAGCATCGTGCACCGACAACACGGACGATGAACTGCAGATGCGTCGCAAGGCGGATGAAATCAGCAGTGCGGCGTGGCACGATCTGTATCAGTTCGGTCAGCAGCACCTGACGGCTCGATGTCTGTCAATCGTGATGACGGAAGGCCTGCGGGAAGTCTTTCATGTCTGCTGCCAGGCGGAATACTTTCCACCGGCAACTGCGAAAAGCGAATACGGCGAGTGGTCCATGTTCGTCAATCAGAAGGATCGAGTTCGCCGGCTGCTGAAAAATCCTGTTCGGCTGATGAGATGTTCGCGGCATCTGCTGAATCCTGTTCGCTGGGTGAAACTGCTGGACGCGTTTCGGAGGCAATTGTGATACAGGTACAGCGACAGACTGATTTCAGCCGCACAGGTCATCGGGATTCTCGCCCGACGATCTGTCACGTCATCCATGCGCTGGGAGTCGGCGGCGCGGAAGTACTGGTCGATGTCATGATGCGTCGTCACAGTCCGGACTTCCGCTGCGTGGTGGCGGTGCTGGACGAAGTCGGCGAGATCGGAGATCGACTGGCTGCGGATGGCTTCGTGGTGGAACACCTGCACCGACAGCCGGGGATTGACAGATCGTGCGCGAAACGACTGAATGCCTTTGCCGATCAGGAAGGAGCCGTCCTGCTGCATGCTCATCAGTATACGCCGTTCTTTCAGGCAATGCTGAGCCGGGGAATGACCGGGCAGCGTCCCGTTGTGCTGACAGAACATGGTCGGCATTTTCCTGATCTGCCCAGCCGCAAACGCAGCCTGGTGAACCGTTTGCTGCTTCGAAAACAGGATCGGCTGTTCGGAGTCGGGCAGGCGGTGCGGACGGCGTTGATCGATAACGAAGGTCTTCCCGCTGATCGAGTTGAAGTGATTTACAACGGAGTGGACCTGAAGGCTCTGGCATCGCCGACCGCTGATGCTCGGCAGCGCATTCGGGGCGAATTCGGCCTGAGTCCTGACGACTTCGTGGCGATTCAGGTGGCTCGACTGCATGAACTGAAAGATCACCAGACCGCCGTAAAGGCCATTGATGCGGCTCGAAAGGTTTCACCCGACATACGGCTGCTGATTGTCGGTGACGGTGACCGAAGGCGACTGATTGAAGCCACGATCGCAGAACGCGGTCTGCAGCAGCATGTCATGCTGGCCGGAAGTCGTTCGGATGTGGCCGATCTGCTGGCCGCGTCGGATGCGTTTTTGATGAGCAGTATCAGTGAAGGGATTCCGCTGACGATTATCGAAGCCATGGCGGCCGGACTGCCGGTGGTGTCGACGGCCGTGGGCGGCATTCCGGAAATGATTCAGCACAATATCAGCGGGTTGCTGGTGAAAGCCGGAGACGACGAAGCTCTGGGACGCGAACTGGTGCGGCTGCAGCAGGATTCACAGCTGGCTTCACAGCTTGCGGCTGCGGGACGATGCGTCGCGGCTGAAGCTTTTTCGCTGGATGGAATGCTGAACAGTTACGCTCAGGTGTACCGGGACGTGATCGTCCGAGGAGGACGGCGATGATTGCGCCGCGAAGTCCCATGCCGGCGTCGCTGCTGGTGTTTTCTGATGACTGGGGGCGGCATCCGTCTTCGTGCCAGCATCTCATTCGACAGCTGCTGCCTCATTACAAGGTGCTGTGGGTAAACACGATCGGGACTCGAGCTCCCCGGTGTGACCTTGCCACCATGAAACGTGTTCTGGAGAAGGTGCGTCACTGGACGACGGCTCGTCGGTTGACTCGGGAAACTGCGGCCTGTGACCTGCATCACAATCTGACCGTGGTCAATCCTCGGATGTGGCCATGGTTCAGTCGCGGACTGGATCGCAGACTGAATTCATGGCTGCTGTCCGGCCAGCTGAATCCTCTGATCGAAGCTCTGCCTCAGCCCGTTTGCGCCGTGACGACTCTGCCGATCACAGCCGATCTTCCGGGAAAGCTTTCGGTCGAAAAATGGGTCTACTACTGTGTCGATGATTTCGGCGAATGGCCTGGCCTGGACGGTGAAACTCTGCGACGCATGGACGGTGACATGGTTCGTCGAGCTGACCGGATTGTGTCTGTCAGCGAACACCTGCAGGACATGGTGCGAGCGTATGGACGGTCTTCCAACCTGCTGACTCATGGAGTCGACCTGGAAGTCTGGCACGGGGACCATGTGGACATTTCCGACGCGTCTCCGGTGGATCTGATTCCCGGACGCCGAATCGTGTTCTGGGGCGTCGTTGATCGGCGGCTGAATTCCGACATGCTGATGGAGCTGTCTCAGCGTCTGCAGGACGGATCCATTCTGCTGATCGGGCCTCAGCAGGACCCCGATGAACGCATTCTGAATCTGCCCAACGTGTACGCACTGGGCAGCCAGCCATTCAGCGCGCTGCCGGCAATTGCCAAACGGTCGGATGTGCTGATCATGCCTTATGCTGATCTGCCGGTGACCCGAGCCATGCAGCCGCTGAAGCTGAAGGAATACATGGCAACCGGAAAGCCGGTCGTGGTGAGCAGTCTGCCTGCCGTCGCCGACTGGCGCGACTGTGTCGACGTCACTTTGACGGCCAAAGGTTTTGCTGACGCCGTCCTGACTCGCCTGGAAACCTCCACTCCACCTTCGCAGCTCACCGCCCGCACCCGACTGAAACGCGAAAGCTGGCACGCCAAAGCCGCCCAGCTGGAAGAAGTGTTCGGAATGGGCCAGCAGGAGAGGGTCTAGAGACGAGAGACTGGAAATCTGAAATCCACGAACTGAAAACCGAAAACTCAAAATGCCCTTTGTCCTTCATACTCGAGTTGTCACCGGGACCGGTGGCGGGCCTGAAAAGACGATCCTGAATTCGCCTCGGTTCCTGCAGGCGCATGGGTATGACTGCGCGTGTCTGTTCATGCGTCCGCCGCAGGATGCCGGGTTCCGGACTCTGGAAGCGAAAGCTCAGGCTGCCGGGGCGCAGATCATCGGAGTTGACGACCGTGGACCGTTTGATCGCAGTGTTGTGCGGGAATGCGTTCGGATCTGCCGAGAGCGAAACGTCGACATCTGGCATGCTCATGATTACAAGAGCAACGCTATCGGACTTCTGGTTCAGAAGTCTCATCCGATGCAGCTGGTGACGACAGCTCACGGCTGGGTGCGGTTCACGTGGAAGACTCCGCTGTACTACTGGATCGACCGAGTCTGCATGAAGCGATATCAGCAGGTCATCTGCGTGTCTCAGGATCTGTACGATCGATGCCGGTCCATGGGAGTTCCTGAAGACCGTCTCCGTCTGATTGACAATGCCATTGTGGCCGACGACTACGACGCTTCGCCACCGAGACTACAGGAACGTGCGACGTTTTCGACTGATAACAACAGGCTGCTGCTGGGAGCCTGCGGGCGACTGTCTGAAGAAAAGGGGTTCGATCATCTGATCAGTGCCGTCGGTCGGCTGGTGCGCAGCGGGCTGAATGTGGGGCTGGTGATCGCCGGTGAAGGTCACCTGCGCAGCCGTCTGCAGAATCAGATTGATGAACTGAATCTGCAGGATCGAGTTCAGTTGACGGGATTTCTGAAAGACCCGCGACAGCTGTACCGAGCGATTGATGTGTTTGTGCTGAGCAGTCTGCGCGAAGGACTTCCGAATGTTGTGCTGGAAGCCATGGCATCCGGGCGAGCGGTCGTCACCACCCGTATCAACGGCATTCCCCGACTGGTGACTCATGGGGAAAACGGCATGGTCATTCCCTGCGGCAGTGAAGCTCATCTGTTTTCGGCGCTGCGGGAATGTCTCGAAGATGCCGACCTGCGTCAGAAGCTGGCAGCAGCCGGGCGCGCCACCGTCGAAGGACGATTCAGCTTCCAGCAGCGCATGCAGAAGATTGTGGATGTCTATCGCAGCCTTCCGTCCGGAAGAACGTGTCAGGAATCAGGATCTGCTTCGAAGACTCACGAACTGGAAACGGTGTAACATGACAACGTCAGTTTCCGGCAGTGCCGTCATCACCGTTCAGCTGGCCGAACATGCTCCCACCGGCTGGAATGACTATCTGAGCCGTTTCGACTACGACGGCTTTCACCTGCGCAGTGAATGGGGGAATGTTTTCCGGTCGGCATTGCGCCATCAGACATTCTACGTCTGGGCCAGCGAAGGCGGCCGGATTGTCGGAGTTCTGCCGCTGGCATTCGTTTCGGGACCGATTTTTGGCCGATTTTTGTGCAGTCAGCCGTATTTGAACACGGGCGGAGTTCTGGCGGACACACCGGACATTGCCGGGCAGCTGATTGATCGAGCCGTACGACTGGCTGACGAACTGAATGTGCGACATCTGGAACTTCGTCACGAGCACCCGGTGCATCACGACCGACTGAACGCCACCGTGACAGAAAAAGTCCACATGCGTCTGCCATTACCTTCGACGAGCAACGAGCTGTGGGAGGGGCTGAAGTCGAAAGTCCGCAGCCAGATCAAGAAACCTCGCAATGATCAAGCTCTGACCGTGGCATTCGGACGCCAGGACCAGCTGCAGACGTTTTATGACATCTTCTGTCGGAACATGCGTGATCTGGGAACGCCTCCGTTTCCGAAGTCACTGTTCGGCGGCATGTTGAACGAGTTTGGTGATGCGGCGGAAATCTGCACGGTATCATTTGAAGGTCGTCCCGTGGCGTCCGGCTTTCTGCTGCACGGTCCGGGAACGACACTCATTCCCAGCGCCAGTGCCCTGCGGGAATACAATCGAACCAGCTGCAACATGCTGATGTACTGGCACGTGCTGGAACGCAGTGTGGAACGAGGTCAGGCCTGCTTTGACTTTGGCCGCAGTTCTGTCGATGCCGGCACCTACAAATTCAAGCAGCAGTGGGGCTGCATCGAACAGCCCGCGGTCTGGCAGTACTGCAGCCGACACGGCAGCATCAGCGATGCTCGCCCCAACAGCGGCAAATTTGATCTCATGATCGCTGCCTGGCAGAAACTTCCCGTCTGGTTCACCAAACTGATCGGCCCGACCATCGTCCGTGGCATTCCCTGAGGTGAGCGACCTGCGCAATGACCGGGAAATCAATGTCGGGGCTCGTTCATGCGAAGCACTCGAAGAGCCGTTCCGGTAGGGATTTCAGAGGCTGCCGTCGGAGTCGGTGCTGATGTCCAGACGCAGGAGGTTCAGAGCCGTTCGGGCGGCTCGCTGGCGGAAGATGGCGAGATTGCCGGTCATGCTGACGTCCTGCTGCTGAGTTAGTCGATTGCTGAGAAGAACGACGCTGCCGGTCTGCCGACGGATTCCGCTGGGTTCGGTGATCAGCTGAGTCGGCGACGTCAGCAGGACATAGTCCGCCTGATGACTGTCAAGAAGTGCCAGTGCCTGAGATTCCATGCGTCCGGCCCAGTCAGGAAGTCGTCCGGCCGACTCTGCTGTCAGGTTGTCCGGCGTGCCGGCTGTCGACGGCGCTGGTGTCGTGTCCGGAAAGACCTGACAGTGAACAATGCAGGTTGACGCGGCCGGATCTTCTGTCAGCCACTGTCCCAGCAGGCCTCCGGTGGTTGTGCCTTCCAGCAGGGCAACCTTCAGATGTTCGGCCAGCAGCTGTTCGCCGACGACATGATGCAGTTCAGCCTCTTCTTCTCCGTAGACTGCGGCTCCCAGGCGCTGGCGAATCTGCCGGCAGACGGCGTCGCACAGCATGTCGCATTCATGGCGACTGGCGGCGCGCGCCGTGACTGACAGAGAAATGACCGCCTGGCTGGCTGTGATGCCGACTTCCGGGTTTCGGCCTCGAGCCGTCAGGTCACCCAGCAGACGTTCTGCATCGGATTCACCGTATCCGAAGGTTCGAATGACCTTTCGCTGGACGAAAATCGGACTGGTCGGCAGCTGATGGACCACCTGCTCCTGAAACATCAGCTTCATCTCGGCAGGAACACCCGGCATCACGGCGATCAGGCAGTCGGGATCTTTGAGCGGCATGAGAATTCCGGGAGCCGTTCCGTGTGCGTTATGAATGCTGATTGAATTCGCCGGGCGCAGCGCCTGAACATGGTTGCGTTCCGGCATCTCCCGCCCTCGGCTGCGAAACAGTTCCTGAATGTGTTTTAAAGCCTCCGCATCTTCAACCAGAGGCTGGTGAAAGGCTTCGGCCAGAGTTTCGCGGGTGATGTCGTCGAGTGTCGGACCAAGGCCGCCGGTGATCAGGACGACTCGCGATCGAACTGCGGCTTCCTGGTAGATGCGAATGATGGCCGCGGCATCATCGGCGACGGTGGTGTGGCGATGGACGGTGAAGCCGCGGGCTTCCAGTTCACGGCTGAGCCACTGGCTGTTGGTATCAAGTCGAGCACCACAGGTCAGTTCAGACCCGATGGCGATGATTTCGGCCTTCATTTCCGTTCGCCTGATGAGACAGTGGGAATCGGCAGTGATGCTGCTGACGATGAAGTCTGCAGAACGTCGTGATACAGGTGCAGAGCGTCTGTTGTCATGCGTTCAACTGTGAAACGATCCCTGACCAACTGGCGACCGGCCGCTCCCAGACGACGCGCTTCGTCGGGATTCTTCAGCAGAAACAGCATGCGTTCGGCTAAGGCTCGGCTGTCCGACGGCGGCACCAGAATTCCGTTGATGGAATCTTCCAGAATGCTCAGCACTCCGCCCACACCGGACGCAATCACCGGACGGGACAGCGCCATGGCTTCCAGAAGAAAGATTCCGAAGCCCTGCTGCAGCGATGGCAGGCAGAAGATGTCCACCGCCGACAGATAGGCCGACATGGCCGTGCCGCTGTCGACAAAGGTGATGTGTTCGTTCAGTTCCAGAGACGTGGCCAGTCGTCGCAGGTTGCGTTCTTCAGGCCCTGACCCGGTCACCACGATTCGAATTCGGACTCCGGATTCCAGAACCCGGTGGCAGGCTCGCAGAAAGAACGATCCGCCCTTGATGACCTCCAGCTGTCCGGCCATGCCGATCACCGGAGTGCGATCGTCATTCAGGATCGGTGGTGGTTCCAGTTCGGGATTGTGGCGAACTCCGGGCAGGATGACTCGCTGTTCGATGTGGTTCAGCCGAGCCGGCATGGCCACCTTCACGCTGTCGCTCACACACGCGATGGCTCGAACCGGTCCCGGCCCCGGCGGCAAGACAATTCGCCCGGCTTCGCTCTGATCGGTGATGTTCAGCACCACCGGACAGTTCAGTCGTTCTCCCAGCCACATGGCCTGAGGCAGCAGCCGAATTCCGACCACCTGAATGATGTCGGGCGGCTGACTGGCAAGCTGATGCAGCACGGTCCGACGCACGACTCGGCCCCAGAACGGCATTGTGTAGCCGGGGACTGTGACGATTCGAACGTCTTTACTGAGCTCCGCGTCGAGGGCTGATTTTTCGCAGCACAGCACAACGGTTTCGACGCCCCTGTCCCGCAGACCGCCCGCCAGACGCAGCGTCAGCACCGACGAACCTCGGAATGCCAGTTCGTACGACATCAACAGGACGCGTTTGACGGATTCAGCCACGATCGTTTCTTGTTCAGTTCACAGATTCACTCAGGCTCGTCTGCTGGCAGGTGCGAAGAAATCATGACATCCCGGACCCGCACAGCCAGTTCACCAGATCCGTCACAATTTGATCTCGGTTCGGTTCAAATTCCAGAGTATGCGTGGCGTCTGAGTAACGCACGATGGTCAGATCATTTGAAGAGAACCTGCAGACTTCCCGCCGGACGCCGTCATTGTCGACGATCCGATCGTATCCTGCCAGCATCAGCAGTGTGCGGTGACGAATGCGGTGAGAATCTTTTCGAAGAATCTCGTCCAGGTCACGACCGGAATTCAGCAGGCCCGTCGTCACCGCCTTCAGGCTCAGCCCGTCACGACGAATGCGATCCTGGTCAGAAATGCTGGACGTGAACAGTGCCGGATCGTCCAGAGGCAGTCGAGCGCGGTAACGAGTCACGTCGTGACGCCGAGCGGCAGACAACAGGAAGTTCTGCCATCTGGTCGGACGAATTTTCTGCTGCAGACCGGGAGACAGTAACACCAGCTGCTGCAGCCGATCGGGAAACAAAGCGGCCAGCGCTGCGGCCGTCTTCCCTCCCCAGCTCAGCCCCAGCAGCGTCACGTCCATCCCGGAATGTTCTTCCCGAACAGTGTCCACCAGTTGCCGCACATCATGAATCAGACGCAAGCCATGATCAGCGTGGCCTCGATCCTCGGTGTTCAGGCCGGACCCCCGGCGATCAGCGCAATACACGTGAAAACCTGCCTCTGCCATTCGCTGCGATGAATATCCATACCAGCCGGAATGGCTCTGAATCCCGTGCAGACACACCACGATTCCTCGGGCCGCATTCTGAAAATCGCCTGACGCGGGATAGCAGCGGACTGCCAGCTGCCGACCGTCTGACATTTCTATCCAGCGGACGGTGTGCGGAGGCAGATCGAATTCACAGTGAACGTCTTCAGCCATTGGCTCCACTCCGGAATGGATCCGAACGGAAAACAGTCTGTCGTCTGCAGGTCAGGCTCCCGCCTGACAATCTGATTTCATTGTCAGGCAGGAGCCTGACCTTCTACGGAGTTTTGAAACCCTTCAGCGTTGTGTTTCACAGTCGAGTTGTCGCGTAGAAGTCGTGCAGACTGAAGGTCATGGCCGCAGCCGTCAGCAGACTCAGCAGAATGACGACGGCTCCGATCAGCCGAGTTCTTTTCAGCTGCCACCACATGAACAGTCCGGTCAATGCCCAGCAGACCATCGCGATCGCCATGGCGTCCACGGCCAGTGACCAGAACATGCGACCGTTCCAGTGAGGCGGCTGACCGTGCGACGTGTGCATTCTCAGGAAGAACTGTCTGAGCGGCAGGCCGTCCTGCCCGGTGTGCTGATTCGCATCGATGTGGCCGTCTTTCAGCACATAGGTGATGCGAGTCGGCTGGCCATCGACGGACGCCAGGAAATTCAGCTTGGCCCAGCCCAGAGGTGCAGGCAGACCATCGGAACTGATGTCCGCCGACTGCAGGATCTTTCCGGCAGCTTCACGGGCCTGCTGGTGCGGGTCAGGACTGAGCGTAATGTTTCGCACATCCTTCAGCATCGCCGGAAGTTCTTCGTCATTGGCGGGCTGAAACCCCAGCCACGCGCTGCCGTTCACGGGGTTCAGATGCACCACATGCTGACCGTCTCCGTTTTTGATTTCGAACATCACGTCGCCGGTGAACTGAGCTCCATGATTTGGCAGCAGCTGAATGTCGCTGCCCGGAGACCTGGTCTTCAACTGCTCCACAACCTGTTCAGCGAGCTCATCAGGCGCTGGAAAATCGGCCATGGCCGTTGCGGCCACCACCTCGGGCGGCACCGGACGAATGTCGACCCGCGGAAACAGTCCCAGGTGATTGAACATCGCTCCGGTGACACCGTACAGAACCACCCACGGCACCAGAAACAGCCCGGAATACAAATGAATGCGACGAATCAGAATGCTGATCCGGGAACTGAAGCGTCGCCGGGACGCGATCGGAGGGCCGTCAGCAGACGCTTCATCCGACACTGAAGAGGTATTCACCTGAGACATGACTCAATCCCGCAGAAGCTGATACCGCGCATGAAAAAGGAGTTCAGACTGTGAACGCACATCATCGAACGGAAGAATACCAATCGGCGCAGGATTCAACACCGTGGCGGCTCAGGGATGATGGGCCAGAGCGACTTGCGAGCCGCATGTCATGGCGGCGAGGCTGACCTCGCGGAGCGAGGTGCCACTTTGGGTGAGCCCGCCAGTCATTAGAACCGCTCGTCCAGTCCGACATTTTCAGCACTCCAGCAAGTTGGCCGGCTGTGAGGGCGTCTCATTGAGTCCCCAAGAGGCGGGCCCGGATTACTGACCTGAGCTGCTCAGGACATCCTGCTTCCGAAAGATGTGCCACTTCTTTGCAACCTTTAGGCATCCGATCCCGGACGGTAGCTGACGAGACTGCAGGTTTTGTTCAACCGCGCTCACGATTTCGGGTCTCAGAACAGGATGCAGTTCCCGGCATTGGTTCAGTTTCGTGACCACCACGGCCTGGTCGTCGGGTTTGGTGATGAGTGGCAACAGAGCCGGAAGCAGCAGCGGCGTGGTGGCCAGAGTGGTGGTGTCTTCTTTGAAACCGATCGGGCTGTGAGCTGATTGGGGGACGGCGGTGATGACGCGTGAACGATAGGGCTCTTCACGCACCGCAGCGTTGGCCAGCAGAAAGCCGGCATCCGGCCCGACGGCCTCCATCAAAGTTGCAAATGTACACGGGTAACTGCCGTCGTTGCGATCCTTCAGAGTCTGCAGAGTGTCTACCAGCAGCTTTGACAACAGCAGTTCCCGTTTCGGAAACCGACTGTCTCGCAGAACGACATCCGACTTTCCGGACAGCGAAAGTTCCACCCAGTCGAACGAATGTCGCTGGTCTGCATGGTCCTTCCATGTCTCGACAAACGCAGACTGAACGGATTTGGGGAGCTGTTTTGCCAGTGCGGACAGCCTGACTTCCGGAGCGGCGGCGGTACACGTTTCCGGCAGCAGCCGCTTCAGAAAACCGTCTCGGCGGACAACGTCGTCGGCCATTGATGACAGAGTCATCCATTCAGCTGCATCCAGCTGACGGACGATCGTCGCGGTCGAAACGAATGGTTCTGTCTTCCGAGCAGCCGGAAGCAGCAGGTTGTCGGCACTGACCTGGCAGTGATTCAGCAAATCCGACAGCGACACACATCCGGAATCGGAATCAGCCTGGCACAGAGCTTCCACCGCGGCGGTCAGTGTCTGACTCAGGACAACTTCCGGCCGGGGAAACCGAGCATCCCGGAGCACCACGTCGTTCTTTGCGAGCTTTTCAATCAGGGCACATTCGGGAACTCCGTCGGTGCTGATGGATGTCAGCCAGTGAGTTCTGAAATCTGACTGGACGGTTTTGTCCAGCCGTTTCGCCAGTTCAGACAGCCTGATGACGGGAGCTGCTTCTGAACACGATTCCTGAATCAGTGACGTGAAGAGCTCGAGTCCGCAGACGACTGACTGCAGCTGGACCCGAGTTGTGATCTGTCGTTCGTCATTCACGATGCGAACGACGGCAACTTCTGAAGAATAGGGTTCACTGCTTTTCGCTGCCGCCAGTTCTTCCGTGGAGCGGTCTCTGTTGGCGGCTGTGACTTGTGATTCCGGGACGGGGAGATTCGCTGAGTCAGCTGCGTGCTGCCGAAGCTGTGTTGTGAGTTGTTCGGACAACTGGACCCAGGGCAGCGGAAACCTCACATCGTGAAATTCCAGCCGAGCCTTTCCCTGACCCAAAGATGACAGCGGGACGACCGCCGCCGCGAAGTCGGGCATGCGGTTCTGTTTCAGACGCTCGTTCCACTGCCTGCGGAACGCTGCGGACAGCGGTTTCTGCAGCATGTCGGCCAGAGTGTCGACGGAAGCGTGCGGCGTCTGAGGCGAACACACCTGCTGGAGCAGATGCTGCAGAATCAGGTGATGACCGGCCAGCAGGCTGGCATCTTCCTTCCGAACAACCAGAGCATCCAGGTCGTCCGAGAATGCGCTCACGAGGCCCGGCTTCAGCGGCTTCACTGTCAGCGCCGCTTTGATGTCTTCGTCGGTGACGCCAGACGCAGCCTCACGAGCGATCTCGCGCAGAGTCGCCGGGTACCCGCTGCCTCGAGACCGCCGATTCTCAAGTTCGGCCAGAATCTTTTCGCCCAGCTCCTGAGCCGGATTCGAACGAACCGCCTTCTTCTTCGCCACGACACCTACATCCTTGAAATCTCAGCAAACAACAACCCTCGCCCCGCATTCTACAGCACTGGGCGAAAAGTGGGAGGCAGGCCGAATGCGGGACAACAGCTGGCGAAGGCTGTGGTTTTCCGGGGTCACTGCTGCGGCAGGGCTTTTCTCAGATCCTGGGGTGTTGTGGATTCGTCGTCATCTTCGACGGTCAGATACAGGGCTCGCATCATCGTGAACAGGCTGTGATAGGCGGCTTCATCCCCCGGTTTGGCAGGTGCGAAAGTGATTCCGCTGCGGTTCAGGAAGCTGAGGAAGGCGACCAGGTGTCCTCCGTCATTCCGAGGATCGAAGGCATGTTCACTTCGGAGCGGCCGCAGGTCGCCGGTGTTTTCAACCCGCTCAACTTCGCGTTTCAGGTCCTTCAGAAAACGTTCGCAGCTGCTGAACTGCAGGTAACGACCATGTTCGTGCATCCATTGGCGCACCTTTTGAGAACGCTGAAACTCGTTGAACAGGTTCTCAGTCGTCGACTGCAGGTTCATGATGGCGGCCACGCTGGCCTGTCCGTTCTCACCGGCGTCCTTGAGAACCTCATCCCGGGCCGCTTCGAACGCCGTTCGTGATTTCTGAAACTCGTCCCATCGCAGGATGTAGGGCCAGTATTCGATGTTGCTGCTGTTGACGCCGGCCGCAGTAAACTGACGGTTGCGGTGCTGCAGCACGATCTGCGACAGCAATTCAGGATCCAGCTGCATTTCCTGAAGTGCTTCCGCAGAAAAACGACTGGTGGCCGGATCAAACCGATAAGGCAGAGCTGTCACGGACAGGCGAGTCAGCAGGAAATTTAATGCTCGACCACTGCGGATAGATGCTTCACTGAGGTCCGGATGATTCTTCAGGCGATCCCAGCGGCTGCTGTTCGACCACTTTTTGTCGTTGAGATATCGCAGGTTCCTTCGATCTGTTTGGTGTGATTCAGTTCCAGTTCAGTATGAATGGTGGCGATCTCCGTCGCCATAGACGCTGAGCCTTTCCGACAAAGCGATTTCTCTGATATTCGATCAATTCTGCCTGTGCCAGAACCCGTGAGGTAATGGCGATGGACGGATCATATTCGGCCCATTTCAGAAGGCTTTCCGCTGTTCGCGCGCGAGTGTGTTCGGGGGGATCTGCGAAGATCGTCACGTCATCGAGAAAGACCCCCGTGAACAGGGCGATGATGCCGAAGGTCGGAATGACATATCGGAACAGACGCCGAAAAACGTGGGAATGATTCTGAATTCGATGCTTCATGGCCGTCAGATCAATTGCTGGAGTTCAAAAGACGGATCATCGGGATCCATCAGGACATTCTCGCACCCGGTCAAACAGTGCGGCATCAAAACTTTCCGGTTGCCCGGTCTCCGCTTCGCCGGATGGACTCGGCCGAGAATACACGGCAACTGGTCGGCCCCCAGAATCCAGAACCGGGCTGCCCGAGAATGAATACAATCGCTGTTCAGCCGTCTCACCCGCCAGTTTGATGACAGCATGCTGAGGTTCCTGTGTCGGGCACGGACTGAAATTCCAGAATTCGCCCGGCCATGCGATGAGTTTCAATCGAAACAGTGGAATCGAAGTACGGATCTTCCACATCAAACGGATAACCAACAATGTCCACCTTCATCCCAGGTCGCAGCGCGGCAGAGTCCGCCGACCTGAGCCAATGAGAAAGCGCTTCGTCGACAGTGAGGATGCCGATGTCGAAAACCGTCTTTCCGTTTATGGCCTGAATGACGGCGGCGCCGGCAGCAGCGAATCCGTCCTTAGAAGCAAATTCTGCTGCACTTTCATCGCGGCTTCTCTGCAGACTGAAGTTCTGATACTTCTCGATCGCTGCCCGAACTTCGTTTTCCGCCTGTTCGTAGGACGAGTGAACGCATTTGGCCTGAATTTGCAATTCTGTCTTCGTGGCCGGGCAGTACAGCACGGACTTGGGAAAACCGGTTTCCCCAAGTCGAGTCAGCCGCGAGTCACGACCGCCGCGCTGGTGGCGAGACGATGTTCATCAATGGCGAAGGCTGTCCCGACACGAAATGGCGTCTGCCCATCCTGGTCACGGCAGATGACAACAAACAAAGACTCAGCGATCACTTGATCTGCCGTGGCCGGAAGGACATTCGAATCCGGCGTCGGCACGTTCTCGGAGGAAGTCTGTTCGGCGGCGTGGGGTTTCCTGTGTTGTGGTGTTTGGCAGATCGGCCGAGCCGGCAATGGACGTTTCCTGCTGTTCCGGTTTGGCCGTCACATCGGTTGTGCCGTAGGTTCGTTGCAGGTGCCGACGAATTGCGGCCCTGCACGACCAGCAGAATGCCAATCAGACTCAGGCAGATCGCAGCGACGAGCGGCAGAGACCACCAACCAGGGGCGGACGTTTCATGGGTGCGGTCGGCGGCGGGTTGATCAGGTTCCTGCCGCGACGGGGCAGCAGGTTGCGGACCGGTGGTCGCCCGAGCAACCAGCTCTGCAACGGGATATTCCGTCGACCCCAGAAAGATCCGGTCCGTGAGCCGAACTTCCGCCTGCTGAATTTTGTTCTCTGGGGATGTCTACCGCGGTTCCGTTGGTGGACCCGAGGTCTTCCAGAAACAGCCGATCGCCATCAATGATCAGCCGGGCATGACTGGTCGACACATTGGGCTCGTTCAGCACAACGACGTTGTTCGGCCCGCGGCCAATCGTCACGATCTGTGGACGGCTTGAGGCCATCTTCATCCCTGTTCGAAAAGAAAGCGCTGTTGTCCCAGCTGAAATTCGGCCTGATGGTCCAGCCGCGATTCGATTGACACGAATCCAGACCCTGTTGACCGACTTGCAGTCTTCGATTGTCCAGCGCGCCTAGTTTGTCACGGTAGATGCGAGCGTGCTGTGGCGAAAGAAACGGATCGTTGATGCAGACATGGCAATCCGCATGTCGGCCGAGGAATCCTTCCGACTCCCGAACAGGGAATGAAGTCGATGACGGTGAACCGACTTCGACAAGTCGCACATGATGATCAGCGCTTTGGCCAGGTTTCGAGGCCTGTAGCTGATGGTTTCTTCCGGACGGAATCCCGGGGGAGTGCTGGTTTCCGGTCCGCGAAAATGATACCGGCGGCTGCCCAGAATCAGCTCAGCCCCGTCTCGCAGAGTGACTCGGTAAGCACGCAGAAAGGTCCCGTTGGTGCTTGCCAGATCTGTCAGAAACCATCGATACTCGCCCAGCTGAAAGCGGCAGTCCAGCTGAGCATGACGGCCGGACATGTCCGCATCAAATGGAATCCTGAGGTCTCCATCGTCACGCCCGATTGAGAACACCTGGCTGCGGATCCGGACCGTTTCGCCCTCCTGTCGACACCCATCGTCCAGAATTGTCAGTCGCACCAGCGGCTGCCGCCCCGTCGGTCGAAACGGCAGAGTCGTGGAGTCACTCTGACCGGTGTTTCGACGAACTCTCTCTTCAGCATTTTTCTTCAGAAGCTGCTGCAGCGGTTCGGCGACCGTCTGCACGATCGGATGGTCGTCGGGCGGCGGAGCGGAATCAGAACTCATGGTCGGACTCAATTCTGAAAGTCAGTCGTCGGAGCGATGTTGTGGAGTCAGTCAAAGAGAATTCAGGACCGTTGATGGTCAGTGTTCCAGCGCCAGGATCTGAGGTTTCAGGTTTTCGATTTCGGCGGCGATGTTGATGGGAACGGCAAGGTCATGCAATTCACCGGCGCTCAGCTTTTTCTGCCGAGCCTTCCTGTTTGAGGCAACCAGAGATGCCTGCTGTCGGTCGACTTTCTGCTGCCATCCTGCGATGGCCTGGTTGGCTTTGATGATCTGGCCGGTGACCTGACGGTATCTGGCTTCTGCCGCTGTTCTTTGAGCGATGAGGGCCTGACCGGCGGCGACGATCTGAGCCAGCTCGGCGTCCAGCTGATTATACTGTGCCTCAGTTGCCGTCAATTCCTGGACCAGCTGCTGAGGCTTCAGGCGAACACCCCTCACTAACACTTCTTTGAACCCTTTTTCCAGCAGCGTGCGTGCGTTCCAGAGGTCGGGAAGAACAAGCCTGAGCTGTTCCCAACGCGGCAGACGCTGATCAAACAGTGTCTGAACGTTCTGTAGAGAGGCGTCAATTCGGTTCACTTCCTCTTCCAATTGCTGTGCAGAAAGTTTTTGCTGATTGGCAAGAGCTGCTTTCTGCTGTTCTGCAATCTGGCTGGCGTCGCCGATCTTTCCAATCTTGTCCTGATTGTCCGCGGCTTTCTCGGCCGCTCGCCTGTTACGTTCATCATCGCTTAGAGTCAGCAATTCCGTGACATCTGCCTGACCATCCAGGAATGCCTGAGACAGGCTCGCATCCGGAAGGCTCTGTCCGCGCTGTTCAATTTCGCTTAAGAGCTTCCGGTCTGAAGAACGGCTGATTCTGCTTTCCTGAAGGACTCGGACGATGCGTGCCGTCAGATCTGCAAGCGTCGTCCGGGTTTCTGCAGGAACGGTCGGATCGAGAGTCAGTTCCAGGAGTTCATCAGTCATCTGAAGCAGGTCGGACGTTTTGTTTTGCTTCAGAAGCAGCCGAGCCTGAAGTTTGGCGGCGCCGGGTTGGACGGGAGTGATTCGTTTCCATGCCTGCTGGCTCAGTCGAGCAGCATCTTTCTGTTCTCCGTGGCTGTAATAGACGAGAGCCATGGCATAATCCAGCAGCGGGTCGCTGCTGATCCGCGTGGCGAATTCATACTGACTTTGGGCATGGGAAAGCGGCTCCGCTGCGGACTCTCCGGCGGCTTTCAGAACCTCCATCGAATGGGCTTTCCACGGCGTCAGAATGACTGAGGCGGCGGGCGGCGGTGAAGTCTCGTCTGCGGAGAGTCTGCTTTGATCACACAGCAGCAGAGCCCAGACGCAAAGCCCGAACAGTTGAACTGAGGTCGGGATTCCGAATGTCATGGCAGAGGATCCTTAGTCAGGCTGGTGAGGCTGCAGTAGCCCGTCGGCGGTCAGTGAAAGTCCAAGTTTCGTTTCAATTTCGCGCTGAACCTCTGCAGCGCTGTCTTCGATGGCTCTGGTGACGGCAGTGATGCGATCTCCCTCAAGAACGTGTTTTCCGGACGGACTGATCGCCGTCACTGAAGTCTTCGTTCCATAGGACGCTGTCTTGAGTCCGGTGTTGAGATTCCATTCATAGAATCCTCGGTCGGTGGCGGTACTAAGCGACACGCCGTCGGCAAGAAACGCAATGTTGACAATCCTTTCGCCGGACGGATGCTGGAATGCCTGTTCCTGCGTGAGATCGTCCACTTTCAGAATTCCAACCGTTGCCGAGTCTGTGCCGACAGCCAGCTGACTGCCATCCGGTGAAAAACACAGATCAGAGATGATGCTGTCGTTGAAATACCTGATTTCCTGATGTTCAGCGGCAGACTGCGGCTGGACAAGAATCACGCGACCTTCCTGAGTCCCGATCGCCATGTACTGTCCGTCCTGACTGCAGGCAACGGATGTCGGCAGGTTTGCTGCCAGCCGCCGGAACCCGCGTTTTTCCGTGTTCGCGTAAACCGTGCCGTCACTGAGCAGTAGAATCAAGTCACGATTGTTTTCCGAGACATCCAGTTCCGCAATTCTCACGTCCGTCGGCAGGGTGACCGGCAAGGTAAACGGCGGCAGCTGCTGCGAGAACCCGCGAGTATCGAGGTATTGGACCTGCTGATGTGAATTTACGACAAGCATTCGGCCGTCATTTGTGAACTTCATGGTCGACACTTTGCCTGGAACGTCGATACCGGCCTCCTGCTTTCCGGAATGTACATCGAAGAGAAACAGTTTTGACCGGGGCAGCGACCGCAGTCTCGCCGAAGGTTTCTGAAAGGACACCATGACCACATGGCTCCCGTCCGGCGTGAACGCTGCCGATGTGGGAGAATCGATCGCAAGCTGAAGTCCGTCATTGGCCTGAGGAAGTCGCCACTGCCGCAATGAGCCGTCATTGCTGACGGCGGTGACCACATCGTCATTGATCGCCACCTGCAGCGGAACTGCTTTGCTGTAAAGCGGCAGGTCGCGTGCCCGCTGAGCCGCGACGTTCCAGATCCGAATGCCGCCATGCTCACTGGCAGACACTACGGCATCCGAATGCCGATCGAAAATCACGTGGTTGGCGGCAGTCTGACCATGCTGAAGAATACGGGCATCCGCTTCTTTTCTTGTGTCGTAGACATGAACCTCTCCATCCTCCAGAACCACGGCCATCTGCGTGTGTTCCGCATTCAGAACGATATCCTTCACCTTCGACGCGAACTCTCGAAGCTCCAGTGCCCCCCTGCGTGAAATCTCACGAACAGTCCGACCGGTGGCCAGCAGGTAATCACCGTTTCTTCGGCGACGGAAGGCAACAATCTCATCGGGCACAGGAACGACCGGTCCGAGCGACAACCCATCGGAAGGCGTCCAGGCAAACAGCTGGTTCTGTTTGCGTCCGAAGTCCACCGCGCGAAAACCACTGAAATCCAGTCCGTCATCGTGCAGACTGACCGTCGGGAAAATGATCGGTCCGGGAGTCGTCTGATACAGCCTGTTGACGAGCGGACGATCCGGGTTCGAGTAATCATGGAATTCGATATTCGAATCCACGGATCGATACATGGGCGTGTTCGCCGCTCGGTTCGGGTCGAGATTGATTTCCAGTCTCCCGCGAGCAATGATCACGCTGGAGGTGTTCGGCCCAAAGCACAGGCTGTTGCATCGTGCGTCGCCCGCCTCCGGCGTATAGCCGCCCTGATCCGGCTCTCGTGTGGCGAGCGATGTGCGAAAGATCTGTTTTCCCGTTTCCACGTCGGCCACCAGCAGAGCTGCATCCTGTCGCCCCGAACCCGTCACCGCGGCCACTCGATCGGCATTCGCAGAAAGCACAACCGCTCCGGCCCGCAATGGTTCAGTGGCGATGATCTTCGAGCTGATCAGGGTCGGCATTCGCGGCAGCTCCGTGGCGAGCGCCTGTCGCACCGTGGCAGCAAAGGAGTTCATCGCGTCCGTCCGTTCACTCTCACTTTCCACCTTCACCAGGGCTCGGGCAAACCACAGCAGAGCGTGATCCGGTTCGGACGACATCAACCCCACGGCTTTTGCATAGTCGGTGTTGGCTTCCTGCAGGACCTTGGCGAGGCGAACTTCTTCTTTCGCTGCTTTTTCCATATCCAGATTGCTGTTCAGGGCGACGCCGCGTTCCTTTTCACGTTTCAGCTCGTTGAACGTTTTTTGAAGTTCCTCCTTGGCCGCAATGGCCTGACGTTTCTTCTCCTGAGCCTCCTCTGCGTTGTCGACGGCTTCCTTTTTGGCTGTCTCGGCCTCCTGTTGCGCGGCAATCGCTTTCTCTTCGCTTTCTTTTGCGTCCTTCAATGCATCCCTGGCTTTATCCGCGCTTTGCTGTGCTGCGATTCCGGCCGCGACAGCATTCAGTTTTTCCCGCTGAGCTCTTTCCAGCAGGACAGAAAGGCTGACCGTGGCGGAAATCAGCACGATGGCCAGGGCTGTTGTCAGCGCGGCGATTGTCGGGTTTCGACGGCACCATCGAACAAACCGGACGGCTGCGGTTGTTCGACGAGCCATCACCGGTTCGTCCCGAAGCCAGCGATTCAGATCTTCGGCAAACTGGTCGGCGGTCTCGTACCGAGCAGCCGCGTCTTTGCTCATCGCCTTCTCGCAGACTGCGATCAGGTCTTTCGGCACACCGGGGGCCAGCTGGCCGATTGGAACCGGCTGATCATCGCCACCCACCGCCGCAATCACAACAAACGTCGAGCCTGAAAACGGTGTCTTTCCGGTCAGACACTGATACATCACAGCGCCCAGACTGTATTGATCACTGTGCGCGCCGACGCGGGAAAGTTCTCCCCGAGCCTGTTCGGGAGCCATAAAGGCCGGTGTTCCCAGCACTCCGTCCTGAGTCTTCAGCGGAGCCTCGACGTCTTCGCTGTGATGCAGCACCTTCGCCAGACCGAAGTCCGCGACCTTCGGCCGTCGATGCTGCAGATCAATGAGAATGTTTTCCGGTTTGATATCGCGGTGAACGATCCCTTCCGAATGAGCATAGGCCAGTGCCTCGGCAAGATCACGAATCCATTCCATCAATTCCCTGAGCGGAGTTTCCTCGTCCTTGATCAGAGCTTTCAGGGTCGACCCGGCTACATATTCGGACGCGATAAACAGTCGCCCGTCGGCTGTCTTCCCGTTATCATACACGGTGACGATGTTGGGGTGATGAAGTCGGGCCGCACTTCGTGCTTCCGTTTCAAAGCGACGCAGACGCTGCCTGCTGTTTCTGTCCAGCGTCGGGACCTTCAGAGCAACGGTTCGCTGCAGTCGAGGATCGAAGGCTTCGTAGACCATGCCGAAGCCGCCCTGTCCGAGTTCCCGTTTGACCACAAAACGGCCGAACATGCCGGAGCTATCTCGCGAAGATACGGGCACCTCGGAGTTGCCATCGTTCTGGCTGCCAGGTGTCAGTGGAATGACGTCATTTGCATCGGCTTCTGCCGCTCGCGCCACGCGGACACTGTCGACAACATGCGGCACTTCCACCGATGGAGCGTCAGCTTCCGCGTGCGTTTCCATCAGCGATTCGATGTCGCTTTCCTGGAACGCGTCTACAGCTTCAGATGACGGCCTTGTCCTGATAACCTGTCCCGGTTGAAACTGCTGCTGACACTGACGACAGCGAATCATGGAGCTCAGGTAAACTTCCGGAATCTGCATTCCCTGGAGGCAGCGCGGGCACTTGATGCTGATTCGTTCGGACATGGCTGAATGTTTGAGGCCAGGCAGGCCGTTGTAAGTTACTGGCGACGAGTGAAAGGCAACAGCGCCTGCTCCATGGCTTCCGCAGTTGCAAACCGCTGAGACGCTTCCCGCTCCATGGCTCGCTGGATAATGGCTGCAACGCCCGGCGCCACATCGGGAACATACTCAGTTAACGGAGTCGGCGGGCGGTTCAGGATGAGGGAAATCTGCTGAGCAATCGTGTCAGCTTCATACGGGAGCCGTCCGCTGATCATGTTGTACAGACACACACCTGCAGCGTAGATGTCGCAGGCAGGCTTGGCGTGTCGACAGTCGATGATCTGTTCCGGCGGCATGTAGGCCAGTGTCCCGCAGATTTCATCGCTGGCACTGCAGTCACTGAACCCTGCGTCGATGTAATTCTTCGCCAGGCCAAAATCCGCAACCTTAACCTGGAGTTTTCGTCCCGCTCGATAAACCAGCAGATTTCCGGGTTTGACATCACGGTGGACGATTTCCATTTCATGAGCGTATTGCAGCCCGTCCAGTGCCCGCATGATGATCCCCGCCGCCATCCGCGTCCGCTCAGACAGGGACGCGGCTTTCAGAATCTCCCGAATTCCGACTTCGTCAATGTATTCCATCACCAGAAACGGGAGGTGATGATCCGTGAGCCGGAAGTCCAGCGAGCGGACGATCCGTTTGTGCTGAAGTCGCAGGACGATGGCCGCTTCTCGACGGAATTTGTCAACCGCCCTTTCGTCCGTCGCAACGACCGGCCGAACGACCTTGATGGCAACCCGTTCGTTCGTTGATGTTCTGCGAGCTGAATACACGGTCCCCATGCTTCCGTGCCCGATCTGCCGCTCGACGGTGTAGCCGGGAAACCGAGGTGTTTCCTCAACATCCATTTCCTCCTCGGTGACCGATGGATCCGCGATTCGGACCTGCCGCCGAGTTGATTCGATCAGTTTCGCACCAACGCTTGTCGGCAGGTCAATTCCGATCACAAATGCCGTATCTCCAACGGAAACTTCATCCCCGTTATTCAGAACTGCGTGTTCGACATTCCGGCCGTTGACCCACGTTCCGTTGGTGCTCTTCAGATCAACCACATGGACATCCGGCGGGCGAATCTCAAGCCGACAGTGGAATCTGGAGAATTCGCGATTCGGCGAAAGCCTCAGGTGAGCTTCCCGAGCTCGACCAACAATGCATGTCTGGTGATCAGTGAACCGCAGCTGCCGACCGACGTGAGGTCCGCGGGTGATGTTGATTGTGACAGCAGGACCTGACGGCAGTGATTTCATCGTCGTGACTGCAACCGGCGGAAAGGTCCAGAATTTGGGATTCAATGGGAAGTGCTGCTCCGGTCCACCTGACCGCGCTCCCTAAGCTATCCTGATCTTCCGGAAATCGCCACATGGCACGGTGGGGAATTCTGTCTTTTCCCAATCGGAGCCATTCGTTGCACTGACCTTGGATCATCAACAGATGTTCACTCTTTCGTGACGATGGGGCAGTCGTCGCAGGTTATATAACTCCAGTCAATCCTGAGGTGTCGTGATGTCCGGAAGATCACAGGTCCAGGCCGGCATCCCAGCGGGTCAGTCGGCAGAGGTCACTGCCGATTTCGAAACTGCGGCAGGCCTGAGGGCGGAGTTCGTAGTGGCGGCAGGTTTTTTGATGCCGGTCATACCAGACGCAGGGTTTCAGGTCGAAGTGTTCATCCGCGGCGATTCGGTCGCGAATGGGCTGCAGAAGGTGATCTGGCACGTCCCGGACGGCTTCTTCTCCGGGTTCAAACGGTGGAATTGGGGTCCGCTCGCAGCAGGCCCCGCAGTCCGAACAGTCGGAAATAACGGGAAGTTTCATGAAATCGTCGCTCCGCGAACGGCGTTGCACAGGTTTCGGGACTTCAGTATCGTCTTACCCTGCAAACGGGGCTTGCTGGACGGTTCGCGCGGGCGAAGAGTGTCGCCGCAGGCTGGAACGCTGCCCCTTTGACTTTTCTGAGGATCGCTTCGCTTCCTGGCGGGTACTGTCGCCAGCGTCCACGGATTCTCCCACAATTGAACTCAGAGTGACAGGCATGACGCCGCCGCCTAACTTACGGATGACACTTTCGGATTGTTCAGCGTCTCAGAGTCGGTGCCTGTTGCTGGGAGCCAAAGGAGCCGGCATGACGGCCCTGGCGGAAATTCTGAACGATCAGAATCATGTCGTCACAGGTCTCGATCATCAGGTGTCTGCTTCCGATCTGCTGAATTCCGATGGTCGACGCCGGTGGAAGCTGCTGCCCTGGTCAGATGCCTTTGATGCTCAGGGCCGATTTGATGAATGCGTGGCCAGTCCTGCGGTGCCGTCCGATCACCCGATTCTGAATCAATTGCAGGCCGGCGGCGTGACGGTGACCCGGCTGCCTCAGCGGCTGTCCAGGGCCTTCCGCGATCGTCGGCAGTTATGTGTCGCGGGAACTCACGGAAAAACCACAACCGCGGCGATGCTTGCCTGGATTCTGGAACGCTGCGGGCGACGTCCGGGATACTTCATCGGAGGTTATGTCGAACAGCTTCAGAGATCGGGCTGCTGGTCGTCCGGAGAAGATGCCGTTCTGGAAAGCTGTGAATTTTCGAACTCGTTCCACCATCTCAATCCCAACGTTCTGCTGCTGACCGGAATTGAACGGGATCACTTCGACTGTTTTCCTCGGCAACAGGACGAAGATACGGCCTTCCGTCGGTTTGCTCAGCAGCTGCCCGAGAACGGAAGTCTGGTCTTCAACGCCGATTGTGCCCGCACGGCTGCTGTGGCTGAACGGGTTCGTTGTCAGCAGATTTCGTATCAGGTGGTGAATCCGGAGGTGTGGAGCAGTCAGCACTGCAACGCCGACTGGACGGCAGAAAATGTGCAGGTTCATCCGGTGTCTGCGGGGCTGTTCGAGGTTCCGGACAGCGCCTTTCCGTTGACGACGTTTCAGCTGAAGACCAGTCAGGGATCGATTGATGTCCAGCTGTCGGTTCCCGGCCTGCACAATGTTCGAAATGCCCTGGGAGCCATCGCGGCCGCGGCCGTGGCAGGCGTCGATCCAGCAGAAAGCGCTCAGACGCTGTCGGATTTTCGCGGAGTCCGTCGCCGGTTTGAATGGCGTGGCCAGTTTCGAGAATCGCTGCTCATTGATGACTACGCTCATCATCCCGGCGCGATTCAAGCGACACTGCAGACGGCCAGGCAGCTGTTCCCGGATCGCAGGCTGGTGGCAGTGTTCGAACCGCATCAAATGGTGCGAACGGAAGCCCTTTTTCCTGCGTTTGCTGATTCACTGCTGCTGGCGGATGAAGTGCTGCTGCTGCCGGTGTTCGCGGCTCGGGAAGACTGCAGTCTGCCTCGGTGCTGTCAGATGAGCGGACAGCTGGTTCGGGAAGTGAACCAGCGCGGCGGCCGAGCTTTCCTGTTTGCCAACCTTGACCAGGTGGTCTCCAGAATAGACGATTCCGCCAGACCGGCTGATCTGATACTGACAATGGGTGCTGGCAGGACAAATCTGATTCATGACGAACTCACTGGAAAACTTCAACGACATTCTGTCGCGTGACGAATCTCTGGCCGCGCACACGTGGCTGAAAACGGGCGGAACAGCCGAACGATTCTATCGCCCCACGTCCCGAGCTCAGCTGATTGACCTTGTCCGGACCTGTGTCGCCGGCAGCATCCCCGTCAGAATTCTGGGATGCGGCTCCAATCTGCTGGTGTCGGACGGCGGAGTTTCCGGAGCTGTGGTGCAGGTCGCCGAACCGCTGCTCAGCAAGGTCACGATCAGCGGTTCAACGGTGACCGCAGAAGGCGGAACTCTGCTGTCGCACGTTGTGGCGGAATCCGTTCGAGCCAGCCTGGCCGGACTGGAAAACCTGGTCGGTATTCCGGGAACCATCGGCGGCGCAGTGATGGGAAACGCCGGTGGTCGGCATGGAGACATCGGTGAGTTTGTTCGCCAGGTCGAAGTAATGACTCATCGAGGCGAGATCGTGCAGCGCAGCGGTGACGAACTGACCTTTGCTTACCGCCACAGCAGTCTGACAGATCTGCTGATTCTGTCCGTCACTCTGGAACTGAAGCCGGACGAATCCGACGATCTGACAAATCGGATGCGGAAGATCTGGATCATGAAGCGAGCTACTCAGCCACTGGCCGACCAGTCGGCCGGGTGCATCTTCAGAAATCCCCGCGGCCTGAGTGCCGGTGCACTGATCGAACAGTGTGGCCTGAAGGATCTGGCGGTCGGAAAAGCTCGAATCAGTGATCGCCACGCAAACTTCATCGTCACCGAATCCGGTGCCACCAGCGGCGATGTGCAGTCGCTGATCTGCCGGATCCAGAAGGCCGTCAGTGAAAAATTCGGCGTCGACCTGGAACCGGAAATCCGCACCTGGTAAGCAGAACGCGTCATGTTCAGCACGACGCCTTTGAAGGGGGCTACCGTAAGGTTGGGGATGTTTTTCTGAGGTGAGCCGATCCTTTCCAATGCTGACCATCACGGGCGGAGCCTGCAGAGCCATCGCCAATCTCAGTTCTGCCGGAACAGAGTTGCACAGTTACTGCTCGTCCACCTCGTCGTTCAGCTCACTTTCCAGATCATCATCGACGACGGCATTGCCGAAGGTGCCCCAGCCGTCGGAATAACCGCCGTGGGGGCGAGCCAGTTCGTCGAGTTCGGCCTGAGCGTCCAGAACTCCGTCGAGAGTCAGCAGCATTTCCCGTCGACAGGTACATGTCCACGGTTCGGTGATGTCAATCTCTTCGTCATCATCATCCTCGTCCTGAGCCCCGTCATCGTAGTCGACGAAGACGGTATAGCCCAGGTCCCGAGCAGCCTCCGCAATCAGATGAGCGGATTCTTCCGTGCCGGCCGCGACGTGAAAATCGACGTCCATCGGCTGCGAAAGATCATGTCCATCTTCTTCAAGCATGCGAATCACTTCCGCATCAATTTCCTCTGCCTGCTCGTCTGATTCTTCTTTTGACACGGTGGTCTTTCTTTTCTGTCCGAGTGTGTTGCGATGACCTCAACCGACCCGCTGGCCGTCCGGAAATCTCCGCGCACTCGACGCGAACAATTCCCGCGCAGACTCTAAGCCTGCCCTCCGAAAAATCAAAGGAGCTTGCAAAGGCACTCCGCAGTTCCCCGGAATTGATCTTCTCCGAAAACGCCCCCTGGTTGAGCCGCCTGCAGAAGGGGCGTTTTCCAGATGTCCGAAGATCGGGGCATCCGCTTGCGGCAGAAATGGCCTCCCGTGCCGTCAATTTGAGTTGCGTGCATCAAATCGATAGCAGTTTCCGTGCTCGTTTCAAATGAGCGGAATGCTGCGTAAGTGATTATGCGTAAACGGGTTGTGATCATATTGTCCCCAACTGGCATGAGATGTGGAATAGAAGGTCAGTGCCCGCAGCACGAAAGCTGCGACTTTCGACTCACCACATTCAACTCCAGTCACGACGAAGGAGACTGCCATGAAACGCTCGCTGATTCTCTCGCTGATCCTGACCATTCCTGCGAGTGGTCAGAATGCGTCTGCCAACGACATCGTAAAATTTCTGCGGGCATTGAGCGGTCCGAGTCAGCCGGTGGCCGTTCACGGGCCCCGCGGTGCTGTTCACGCAGATCATCATCACGGCGTTCCCGTCCAGACGGTCGGCCGAGTCGATCGGCATGCTCATTATGGACACGGTGTCCCTGTGGCACCGCTTCCGACGGTCAATCGGCGTCCCGGACTGTCGTTCAACATCAGCTTTGGGTCTGCCCCGTCCCGAGTTGCTCTGGCTCAGCCTGCATTGCCTGTCGTTCCGGTGATCCCGGCTCCGGTCAGTGTTCCGGCCGTGCATCGGATCGGTGAGATCGTGACGTGCCCTGTTCCGCTGGAAACCTGTGTCGTCGTCAAGGATGCGTGTGAGATGGCTCCCGGAGCGATTCCGGTTGCCGTCGCTGTTCGCGATCCGCACCTGCCTGCGGTGGGAACTCGAGGCTGCGTCGAACGCGTGGTTTACGTTCAGGTTTACGTGCCACAGTGCCCCCTGAAGCGATGTCGAGTTTCACCCTGCGGGACGAAGGTTCGGCTGGACTTCGGTCAGTACGAAGTTGATCTGACGACTCGCAATAACCTGATTGAAATCGACTACGACAACTGAAATGCATCGGGAGATGCCGGAACTCCGCCCCACGACGACAAAAAGCAGGCTCAGATCGCAGACCAGGCCCACTGGAATCTGCGCTCCGAGCCTGCGGAGTCGTTTCGGTGTCTGCGTATTATCGTCACCGACTCCCGTCGGGCACATCGCCTGAACAGGTGATTCCAGGTTCTCTTCGTCGACTTCGCGAGCGACGGACTGGCAGATGTGGGCGGCTTACTGCAGAATGACGGTCAGACGACTGGACCCGATCTGGATCAGGTCTCCGTTGTTGAGGAGCTTTGGGCTTTTCCCAATTGAAGTTCCATTCACGGTGGTGCCGTGGGTGCTCCCCAGATCATTGATTGTCAGCTGATTGTTCAGCCAGATCAGGGAACAGTGACGTCTGCTGAGATACGGGTCTCCGAGGAGTCGAATTTCACAGACTTCGGAACTGCCAATTCGGATGAGATCGCCATCAGGCAGTGAATAACGTCCGGATTCGTGGACCAAAAGAGCCTGCATGGGTTCAGACCGATAGGCGGGGGCGGAAATCAGAATTCCTGAAGGCGACTGTTGAAAACTCAAGAGGGGATTCCGGGAATACGGTGTCCTTTTGAGGCAACAGTTGAGGCAAAATGTCGCCAATTTTTATGAATGATGTCACGATTCCCGATTCCTTCAAGGACTCGGGCCAGCGAAGAGAGGAGAGACAGTCGGATGACAGGCTGAAAGGTGTGGAAAAGCTCGGTTTGCGGCCTAAAAACGCATGACAACCGGGATTTCAAAAGATATCTACTCTTCAGGGCCGGTCGTCATGACCTTTTGTTTTCACCGTTCGCTGTGCTGTGTTTATGGATTCTATCTGGCTGACTCTGCGAGGCGTGTCAACCTCGATCTGGTCACATTCGATTGATCTGGTTCCCAAGGACATCGGACGGCAAAGCGCTTGCGCGATCCAGTTGCTGCACGAAAGTGTTTCGCGCCGACATGCCGAAGTGTGGCAGGTCGAAGACCAGATGTTCATTCGGGATCTGGGAAGCAGCAACGGGACTTTCGTAAATCGACAGCGCGTCACCGAGAGTCGGGTCATTGTCGGTGACAGCCTGATGCTGGGGAAGGTCCTGCTGGATGTGGTTCAGGATCGTTCGCTGCGATCATCTCAGGATATCACCAACCAGACCACGGCTTTCGAACATCCGGTGAGTGGAACAGAAACGCTGGACCTGTCTGTCACCAGCCTTTCGGAAGCTCAGCTCCGGGTTCTGCGTCTGCTGCTGACAGGGCTGTCGGAAAAGGAAGTTGCTGACGTGCTGTATCTGAGTCCTCACACGGTTCACTCTCACGTTCGCCAGATTTATCAGTTCTATGACGTGAATTCGCGCCCGGCGCTGATGGCTCACTTCATCGACCTGGCCCTTTTGAACGAAAACCCGGATACGACGGCATCGTGAACCTGGCTGAACAGTTGCGACTACGCAATGACCGACTGCAGCGAGTCGTTCATCCGCTGCCGGGCAGCCGGCCATACTTCAACATCCGGCCTCTGAATGTGCCGTTGCGATACGACGGATTCTCTCTGATCGACATGCTGACCGACTGGCATCCTCAGGTGACACGCCAGGAATGGCTGCGAAAGATCCATGAGGGTCGAATTGTTTCCGCCGAGTGTTCCGGTCATCCTCGCCGGCAACAATCCACTGGGGCCGAGACGTTGCCGTTATCCCCGGATCTCCGGGTTCGGGCCGGAGAACGACTGCAGCATCTGCAGCCGGGCACCGTTGAGCCCGCTGTGAATGCTGATCTGCGAATTATCTTCGAAGATGAACAGTTCATCGTCGTCAGCAAGCCGGCTCCACTGCCTCTGCATGCTTCCGGGCGATTTCACCGGAACACGGTCGAGTGGATTCTGCGAGCCGCCTATGCTCCGGAAGTCCCGCGAATCGTTCATCGGCTGGATGCCAATACTTCCGGAGTTCTGGTGCTGTGTCGGACTCAGGAAGCCGCTCGAGCCATTGGGGGCCAGTTCGAACGCCGAAATGTGCGGAAGACCTATCTGGCACGTGTCATGGGAGTTCCCTCGGATCAGGCCTTTGAATGTGATGCGAAGATTTCCGCCGTCGCCGGAGCTCATGGACTGCGTCTGATTGATCCTGATCACGGGCAGCACGCGGTGACTCAGTTTTCTGTCCGAGAGAAATTCTCAGACGGAACCACTCTGCTGGAAATTCGACCATTGACCGGGCGCACCAACCAGATTCGCCTGCATCTGTGGCACCTGAGTCTGCCGATCCTCGGCGATCCGGCCTACCTTCCCGGGAACCGGTCCGGCACCAACGTCACACTGCCCATCAGCGCGCCTCCGATGTGTCTGCACGCCTCGAAAATCGAACTGCAGGCACCGCCAGGATTGCCCGCAACATTCCAGGTCCCGGACCCGTTCTGGGCCAGCGAACCAGACGCCCCGTTGTCGCAGTCAACGGATTCCTGACAGCGGCAAATCACGGTCGGCACGGACATTCAGCCGCCGGAGTTCTGCCATCGCGGTTGAAATCTGACGGAATGGGCAGCCGGAAAAGGGTTGCGAGTTTGTTGCCGTTATTCGGGGGGCGGCGGGGTGTCTTCGTGCATGCCGATCCATTCGGCGGACAGGTCGGCGTCGTGGAACAGCAGCCATGACCGTCGAGGAACATTGCCTTCCCGCAGCACCTGACGAATGGCTGTGATGGCTCGATCGACATCTGTCAGAGCCAACTCCGCGTAGGTGTATCTCAGGCCGGTTCCGGATCCGATCAGGCAGCCCAGTTCCTGGCCTTCGACGGCGTTCCGAATGGCTTCTTCCATGTCTTCCCGGTCCTGGTAGTCCATTCCGGAAAGGTCTGATCCGTCAATTTTCAGATAGCAGAAGGTCTCGCCACAGCGGCTGTAGCGTTCGGAAAAGAACGGAGCCTCTGAAAAGGTTGCTGCGACCAGATCGGAATTGCACGTCACGCAGGTCAGCAGGTCATAGCGTTCGGGATAATCTGCTGCGTCGGTGGGCTGCAGCTTCAGGACCGCCCATTGCCCGTCTTCCACCAGAGCCGCATACGGTTCCGAAGGCAGCTGACTGATCAGGCTTTCCTGAACAGCATCGAAAGTTGGTTTCAGTCGATCGAGCGAAAGAAACCGCTGACCGTGCTCGACTTCTGTCGAAGAATCGACAACTCGAATGACCCCCACCCAGCGATCCATTGCGAGTTCACCCAGTACCGATTCGGTTGTGACAAATGCCGCATCGAAGGCGTCGTCTTCACTGGTGGGCAGCCGATCCCAGCGGAACACCAGGTCAATGCGGTGATGTTCTCCCGCCGAAACAGCGGCCGTCACGTTGGAAATGTCGACACCAGTGCGAGCCTGTACCATGGGCAGAGTGTTCTGCGCAGTCTCAGCGAGGCGATAGTTATAGAACTCCCAGCCGGCCATTCGGGGAGCTCGGGCAACGACTTCCGCGGCAAGCGGACGCAGTTCGCTGTGCGTTTCCGGTGTGATCACCAGCCGGTGACCTCGACCATTCACCGCCGGGCCGAACTCCCACATCAGATCAGGATGAATCGCCTGCAGATGCCGCTGCATCCAGTCGGCAAGGTCCCACTGCTGAGTCTGTCGGAACAGAGCGTCCAGACGATCGGTGCTGCGAGCAAATTCCTGCCACCAAAGATCAATCCGACGCAGAACCTGATCATGCTGACTGGCTTCGGCATGACTGGAACGGTTGTAATAAAGCCACCGCATTCTCGCTCAGCGCCTCCCGGAGACATTCGAAAAACGGCAGTCTAGTGGAGCTGCGGAGGTAAGGCGAGTGGGCGGTGGGTTCGTACCGAATTGTCCGTCAATAAAAAAGCACTCTCACTTGGATGAGAGTGCGTTGTGTGGGGCTCGTCAATCGGAGCGTGACGGCTACGTAGCCATCACGCTCCGCCGTGATGAGCCAACAGCGTCAACATAACCAACAGCTCGGGCTGGTGTAGAGGCCTGCAGCGCGCCTGGCTGACCGCTCGCAATCTGAAGGCTGGAGTCCAGCGAAGGTAAGCGGGAGCCTGACCAACAGATGCTGCATTTGCGAGGGCTCGTCACTCGAAGTGACGGCTACGTAGCCATCACGCTCCGCCGTGATGAGCCAACAGCGTCAACATCACCAACAGCTCGGGGCTGGTGTAGAGGCCTGCAGCGCCCCGACTGACCGCTCGCAATCTGAAGACTGGAGTCCAGCGAACCCCAGCCAAGCCAGTGACTTCAGCCGACAGTTTCTGCGATGGAAGCTTTGGCAGCGGGCATTCCGGGTTCCGGCTCGATGTCGTTGGCGGAACGACCGACGGGGATCTTCGACTTCACGTCGTAAGCGAGCCCGGTCATCTGCAGAGCACGAATCGCCCACCAGGTCATGTCGACTTCCCACCATCGATGGCCAGCCGGAGCGACGCTTGGGTGAGCGTGGTGATTGTTGTGCCAGCCTTCGCCATACGCCAGAACGGCCACCCACCACAAATTGCGGGAATGATCGCGAGTGTCGTAGTTACGGTATCCCCACAGATGTGTCGCGGAGTTCACGAACCATGTTGAGTGATATGCAAACACCATGCGAACGCACAGCCCCCAGACCACAAACGAAACGCCCATCACCCAGCCGCCCATCGCCCAGCCGGCGGCCAGAAGAACCAGTCCCTGAGCCCACAGCCACAGCGGGAAGGTGCGTTCGAAGAACTTCATCATCGGGCGAGTCAGCAGTTCCGGAACATAACGTCGGAACAGCAGAGCCTTGTCTTCTTCTTTGCGGTGGATGAACAGCCACAGGATATGCGACCACCACGGGCCGTCAGTGATGGGGGAATGCGGGTCCCCGTCCTGATCTGACTTCTGATGATGCAGTCGATGAGTGGCCGCCCACGTCAGTGGTGAACCTTCACCGGACAGCGTTCCGATCAGCATCACGACGAACTCGGCCGGAGTCCGCAGTTTGAATGCTTTGTGAGACAGGTAGCGGTGGTAGCCCAGGCAGATGCCGATGCTGCAGGTCATCCAGTGCATCACGGCACAGATGGCCAGTCCCTGCCAGCTGAAGAACGCCGGAACCAGAGCCAGCAGAGCTCCCAGGTGAACAAACGTCAGGAAGCCGGTCACGACCCAGTCAATATTGTCACGACGCAGCTGTGAGCTCGAAAAAGCAGCCCGAAGTGTTTCAGAATCTGCTTTCGCCTGACTGCGCCGAGCGTCCAGGTCGGCGGGCAAAGATTCCGGAAGTCCGAGACCGGGAAGAGATGTGCTCATGGAAAACTGCCTTCACATGCTGCCGGGGATTCGAGTCAGGTGACCGAATTGTTCCGACGGGTTGACGATCTTCGTTTGCCGAAACGTCGCACTGAGTTTCGATCGCAAATTCATTTTGCGCCGGAACCATACGAGCGTTTTCGGCATCGCTCAAGACGTCCCTGTCCGGTCGCCGTCAACATTCTGTCAAAGGATCGTCATTGAGCTTAAGTTCTTTCATGAAAGTAAGTTGTGTCCGTCAGTTTCCATCTGAAACCCCATCACAAATCTTGAGAATCAGACCTGTGCGTCCGAAAACTGAGACCGCCGGGCCACGTTTCTCTGCGGCCGAACTTTGAACTGTTGTCTGGCAGGATTGCGTTCCCGGACGTACAAATTCGACACTTCTCGCTCCTTTTCGGCCCTCCCGATGAAGCTCACATGATGATTCGCCGCTGTGTTCTGTTTTGCTGTCTGGCTTTGGTCGCGGCAGAGCGTCTTGTGGCGGCCGAAGATTTTCAGCCGCTGGCAACCATTCGTGACCAGCGTTTGAACGAAAGCAGCGGCATGGCGGCCAGTCGCCATCACCCAGGCAGCCTGTGGGTTCACAATGATTCCGGCGACTCGGCGCGGCTGTTTCTGGTTGGGCCGGACGGACAGATTCAGGCTCTTGTCAACGTGACGGCAGCTCTGGCACGCGACTGGGAAGATATGTGCTCATTCGAAATCGACGGTGAAGCGTGGTTGCTGATCGGAGATATCGGCGACAACGACAAGCAGCGGACAGACAGTCGTTTCCCCTGCCATCTGTACCTGCTGAAGGAACCTCGGATTCCGCGAAGTAACGGCCAGCCTATTGTTTCCTGGCCGATCAGCATCGACGTGCAGTTTGACTATGACGATGGTCCGTGGAACTGCGAAGGAGTTGCGGTGGACGTGGAACGCCGCGAGATCCTTCTGCTGACGAAGGCCGTTCCTCATCGCTGCGGCCTGTTCGTATTGCCGCTGGATCTGAAATCGCCGGAACAGAAGCGGACAGCGAAACGAATTCATTCGCCATTCGTGCCGTTTGCGACGGCACTGGATATTGATCCATCCGGACGAACGATGGTCGTCGGCAGCATGCTGGACGGCCTGATCATTCGACGTCAGGGAAACCAGAACTGGACCGAAGCCGCCGAACAGACGACAGCCATTCTCCCCCTGCCTCAGCGACAGCAGGGAGAAACCATCTGCTTCGATCTCGACGGCCAGTGGCTGTTTCTGAACAGCGAAAAGACGGACCAGCCTCTGTGGAAAATTCCGGTTCCGGCCAGGCAATAGTCAATTGGAGAGCCCAAGATGCCGATCGCTGGTTTCATCATCAAAACGACCGGAATTGGCGTCAGTGATTCTCGGGCCGATTCTTATGGACCAAAGGTGGCCACGGACTGGCCATTGGCACCGTTCCAGACTCGCAGAATTCCGTCTTCGCAGCCCGCGACAACAATGGTGCCGTCGGCAGTGGTTGCCGAGCAGTACACGTAGTCCGGGCAGCCCCCGAATTCACGAACGGTGCCGCCGTTGCTGGCCTTGTGCCGGAAGACTCGTTTGTCTCCGCTGCAGCTGATGAAATCGTCCTCCATACCGATGAATTCCAGCGCTGTGACCTGCTTTTGGTAAGTCGTAATGGTCCGAGCCTGTTCGCCGGTTTCGGCATCCCACACCTTAATCGCATTGTCGGCCCCGGCGCTGACCAGCTGAGTTCGGTCGCCTTTCCAGCTGACATCCATGACATGGTGAGTGTGACCTTCGTAGCTGCGAACGTGGTTTCCGGTGGCCACGTCGAACACTTTCACAAACTTGTCGGCCGCCGCGGTTGCCAGCAGTTTTCCATCGGCGGAAAAGTCGAGTCCATAGACGGTGTCGCTGTGGGCTTCCGGGAGCGATCGAATCAGAGAACCATCGCTCACATTCCACAGAGTCACCTCTCCGGAACGGGAGGCTTCACCACCGCCGGCTGCGAGGATGGATCCGTCCGGAGAGAATGCCAGCGAGAGAACTCGGTCAACAAACACCGACGGCTTGTTGTCCGGCTGCGGCCCCAGGATTCGAGCCAGCTGCCACGCCGGGAACGGATTCAATGTCATCAGCTGACCATCGGCCTGCTGCACGATCAGTTCCCGACCGGCGTTCAGAACCGCCGTCGGCTTCCGCTCCTCGGGCAACGTCTGAACGAACACGTCCAGCGCAGAGCCGTCGCTGGTTTTCCACAATCGAACGGTGCCGGCACCATCAATCGTGGCGACTGCGGATGTCCCGGCAAAGCCCGCCAGCGAAGCGGTGACGGTCTGTTTGGCCGCTGTGTCTGCGGCAGCCTGAACCTCAGTGGCGACCTTCGCTTCTTCTTCGGTTTTGGTCAGGAGTGCCTTGCGATCAGCGACGACCTGTTCGGCTCGCTGAATGGCCTGTTGAGTCAGTTCCTTGCCTTTTTCGGCCGATTTGACGCTGCTTTCGGCCGCTGCCACTGCATCTTTGGCGGCCTGCTCAGCCTTGGTGGCATCTTCGAGCGCCTTCTTCAGACCCTGATCGTCGGCCTTTTCATCGCTGGCCTTCTGAGCCGCGGCAGTCTTGGCGGTTGCTTCTTCCAGTTTCTTCTTCGCTTCGGCGACCGCTTCACCAGCCTTCTTGATTTCCTCGTCAGATTTCTTCAGTGATTCCTGCTGTTCGGCGACTCGCTTTTCGTCTTCGGTAATCTGGCCCTTCACCACATTGACCCGAGCGTCTCGGACAGCCTTGTCAGCAGTCCGCGACTTCAGGTTGCGCACGGCGTGCAGGTCGGAATTCAGCGTTGCGATCAGCTTGCCGTCTTTGGCATTCCACAGTTCCGGACGGCCGTCAGCGGCGATGGTCACAACTCGTTCGGCATCTGAAGAAATCGCTGCCCATGCCAGCGGCGAACTGCTCTGAATGGTCGCCACCGGCTGCAGCGAATCCTGGTTCCGCAGTTCGACAACCGGCCCTTCGCAACGGCAAAGAATTCGGTCTCCTGTCAGAGCGATCTGCCGGATGGCGCCTTTGTCTGACTTCACGGCGTCGGCCGCGGTCAGAGTCTTCGCCTCCCGATTGAACGCCAGCGGTTTCAGGCTGCCATCTTCCAGAAGCACAATCAGTCGGCTGCTCGATTCGACGAAGACCGACTGCAGGGGACGACTTTCCAATGGATCAGAACCGGCAATTTCTGCGCCGTCGGTTCGGCTCAGCACGTGGATCCGGTGATCGGGTGAGGCCGTCGAAACCAGAGAAGCGTCCGCCGCATGAACTCCGAGCAGTGTGACATCCGGAGCCGACTTCGCTTCCGCAACGACCTTCCGCGACGCAACTTCGATCGATCTCAGAACGCCGTCCTGCTGCAGAGCGACCAGAAGTTTGCCGTCGGAACTGGTGACTGAAGCGACGGTTTTGGCTGGCAGATCGATCGGCTGCAGGACATGAGCCGTATCCCGATTCCACAGTTTCACCACCTGAAATCCGGACGTCGCCAGCATTTCGCCATCCGGTCGGAAGGCGATTGCGTGGACATAGTCTCGGTGAGCCGTCTGCTGAGGCGAACCGATCGGAGCCAGTTGCGGGTCAATCAGGGAAGCGGTGTTGTCGGCATTGGCCAGATCATAGATGGTGACATTTCCAGCTCGGCCACCAGCGACAAACCGTCCGAACGGATCAGTGTCGACCGCATAAATGGCTTTCAGAGCACTGTTCATCGCCTGCCACTGCATGTTGGCGGCTGAATTCACCGCTCCGCCTTTGGCTCCTTCGGCGATCCAGATTTTCAGCAGGCCGACTTCTTTGGGAGTCAGTTTTTTGGCCTGCACCTGATTCGGCCACGGGGGCATGAAGGATTCTTCCTGGCGAGATGCCACCTTCAGCAGATAACTTTCATCAGGCTTGCCGGGCACGACAGATGGTCCGGAAGCTCCGCCCTTCATCAGTGCCTCGCTGCTTTCCAGATTCAGCTGCCCTTCGGCTTTGCCCTTGTTGTGGCAGGCAATGCAGTTGGCTCGAAAAATCGGATAGATGTCCTGAGCAAAATCGACCGGGCGGCCCAGCTGAACGTCTTCCGCGGCAATCGGTTGCTCGTCTTCGGCACAGATGATTCCCGGCATCGCGGCCAGCATAGCACCGGCCATGGCCAGAACTGGGGCCTTCGGGGAACGGACATTCAGAATGCAGGACAGCGCGAAAGTCAGCATGGCAGGAACTCGCAGCAGAAAACGACCACAGATCAGTGGTTCGGGAGGGAGGTCAGGTGGGACGGCATGGTTGGAAAGAAAATCGCCAACCGGCCGTGGAGACCATTATTGACTGAGCCCCAATGGACATGCAACCAGCCAGCGACGAAATGCTCACCTGGTGGATTTGATCCGGCCGGTGAGGGAGCCAGCGTCTGGCCTGGCCGTGATGATTCTTAACCGAAAGCACCAGTGAAGGATCGTGGCCAGGTTGCCCGCTGACGCCTCGGGTTACGAAAAAGCGAGCTGACGCGGGCGGGTTGGGGGTTTCTCCGCGCACGAAAAAAGCTCGGCTGAAATTCGTCAGCCGAGCTTTCCGGTTGTTCTGCGATGGTCGAGCGAGGCTTACTTCTTGGCAGAAGTGCAGCTTCCGTGAGTTTCGGCCATGGAGGTCTTCTGTTCGGTGATCCCGGGCCAGTTGGGAGCCATTTCTGCGTTCAGAGCCTTGTATTCGGCCCACTGAGCCGGCAGGTTGTCTTCATGGAAAATGGCCGCCACGGGGCATTCGGGAACGCAGGCTTCACAGTCGATGCACTCGTCCGGATGAATCACCAGAATGGATTCACCTTCGTAGAAGCATTCCACGGGGCACACCACAACGCAATCGGTGTACTTGCAGTTGAAGCACGGTTCGGCAACGACATGAGCCATCTTAATCCCTTTCAGATTTATGAGTTGACCCGGGCCTGGATGTTTGTGGTCGGCTCGGAGACGTCAGAAAAACAACGCGAGAGCGGTGATTCCGGGATGTTCTTCGGTCGGAAGATGCCCTCGTGTCTGCGTCTTTTACGTCAATTCTGTCGTCAAATTCTACGGATGTCTCCGCATGAAAACGCGACCGGACAAATTGAGACGCTGTCTCTGTTGGGGTCCGGCAGGAAATCGCCGTCGTGAGCCAAAAAGATGTGACAAATCACGGAAATTCGAGTTCGAATGCTGTGACGAATACGCTGGCAACGCGTCGTGTTCGTCGGCTCAAAAGCGGTGAAATGCCAATTTCCATTCCCGGTTTTGCGACTGTACTGCGTATAGTTGAGAGTGAAATCGGTCGTTCCGACGACATGCTTTCACACTTCGACCCAGGCACTGCGGTCTTCTGCCAGACCGCCGGGAGATGGAAATCCGGCGCTTCCGGTCGCTCATACCCAACTCATTTTTCCCTCCCATGCCTCTGACCGAAAAAGATCGGCTGCTCGTGAACGACCTGCTGTCGGGATCTCCCGGAGCATGGAATTCGTTCGTGGACCGATTCTCGGGGCTGATCGTTCAGGTGATTCGCCACACCTCGCACGCTCACAGCCTGAAGCTGAATCAGGATGACGTAGACGATCTGACCGCCGACGTGCTGATGGTGCTGCTGGAACGCGACATGAACGCCATCCGCGCGTTCCGGGGTCGGTGTTCGTTTTCGACCTATCTGGCTGTTGTGGTTCGTCGAGTTGTCATTCGCAAGCTGACTCAGCGGCGCTACATGCAGGCCTTCGGTCATGTGCAGGCTCACCAGACCAGCCTGGCGGAATCCGGTGAAGGCCCTGTTCGTCAGGTTGATCAGCGCGATGAAGTTGAACATCTGATGAGTCAGCTGCCGGAAGCTCTGTCGCGTCTGATGCATCTTTTCTATCTGCGAAACTGGTCCTACGATCGCATCTCACGCGTCGTCGGAATTCCCAGGAATTCGATCGGCCCTCTGCTGGCTCGAGCTCGCGCGATGCTGCAGAATGTCCGCCATCCCACCGGCTGAGATTTGATTTCTGAAATCTCAGGTTTCGAATCTCAGATTTCAAACTGCTCACCCCATGACCTCGCCTGACCAACAGGGATCGCTCAAGAAAGTCCACGGCGCCGAGTTGCTGTTGCGGCAGCGACCGAGCGATGGTCACAAGGGTACGTTCGGTCGAGTCCTGTTGCTGGGTGGGTCGGTCGGAATGAGCGGCTCGATCTGTCTGGCGGGTGTGGCTGCTCTTCGAAGCGGAGCCGGTCTGGTGGCGGTGGCTGTCCCGGATTTCATTCAGCCGATCGTCGCCGGGTTCGAGCCTTCCTACACGACGATCGGTCTGGAGACTCGTCGAAACGGATCCCTGAAGCATCTCAGCCCCGCTGCAGTTCGCGGCCTGTTGTCCGGGCGCAGCGCCGTTGGAATCGGCCCGGGGCTCGGACAGACTCATGCAGCGGTGGCGCTGGTCGGTCTGCTGATGCAGCACTGCGATCTGCCGCTGGTGATGGATGCAGACGCGCTGAACGTCGCCGCGGCGAACGGACTTCTGGATCGTTCGGAACTGTGGCGCCCCGACCGCATCATCACGCCTCATCCCGGCGAATTCTCGCGACTCACCGGTCTCTCAACGGACGTCGTCAACCAGGACCGGGCTGACGCGGCCATGCGGCTTGCTCGAGAGAAGCGACTGATCGTCGTCCTGAAAGGAGCCGGCACCATCGTGACGAACGGCCAGCGTCTGTACGTCAACGACACCGGCAACTCAGGCATGGCCACCGGCGGAAGTGGTGACGTTCTGACCGGCATCATCACCGCCCTGCTGGCTCAGGGAGTGCCGCTGTTTGAAGCCGCCGCGATCGGTGTGCGTGTTCACGGAATCGCCGGGGACATCGTCGCGTCTGAAACATCTGAACGCGGCCTCATCGCATCCGACCTGCTGAAGGCTCTGCCGCACACCTGGCGGTTGCTTGAGCCGAACCCGTGACTCGCGCCGGTTAATGGGTTGCGGAGTTCAGCGATGGCTCATCACGGCGGAGCGTGATGGCTACGTAGCCGTCACTCTCCGAGTGACGAGCCGCCGCGGATTCAGCATCTGTTGGTCGGTGCCTCGACGTTCTTCGCTCTTCGCTGGAGTCCGGCTTTCAGGCTGCGAGCGGTCCGTCGGAGTGCTGCAGTCTGGCTTGAACTCCGGAGGTGTTGGGTGGGTTGCAGCGTTTCGCTGTTGGCTCATCACTCGGAGCGTGATGGCTACGTAGCCGTCACTCTCCGGGTGACGAGCCGCCGCGAGCTCAGCATCTGTTGGTCGGTGCCTCGACTTTCTTCGCTCTCCGCTGGAGTCCAGCCTTCAGGCTGCGAGCGATCCGTCGGGGTGCTGCAGGCAGTGGCCCGAACTGGCAGAACAATTCGGTGGGTTAGCTTTCACCTTTTTGGCTCATCCTCGGAGCGTGATGGCTACGTAACGGTCACTCTCCGAGTGACGAGCCGTCGCAGATTCAGCATCTGTTGGTCGGTGCCTCGACTTCTCCGCTCTCCGCTGGAGTCCGGCCTTCAGGTTGCGAGCGGTCCGTCAGTGCTGCAGTCCTGGGCTTGAACTCCAGCGAGGCTGTTCGGTGGAGTTGCAGCTTTCACCTGTTGTGGCTCATCACGGCGGAGCGTGATGGCTACATGTAAATCCTCTCCGGTGACAGGCAGCTCGCAGTTTCAGCATCTGTTGGTCGGTGCCTCGACTTTCTTCACTCTTCGCTGAGTCCGGCCTTCAGGCTGCGAGCGATCCGTCGGGGTGCTGCAGGCAGTGGCCCGAACTTCAGCAGCAGGCCTGTTCGGTGAGTTACGGCGCCGGCTGTTGGCTCATCACGGCGGAGCGTGATGGGGATGTAGCCGTCACTCTCGAGTAGCGACGAGCCCTCATCGATTCAATCCGGTCATGTTCAACGGATCTCCGCACAGCCGGGCGGATCGTTTCACGTGGAACCGTCTGCCGAGTTTCGGCAGGTCGTATCGTCAGGACCGTTCCACGGCGAGAGCGATTCCCGGAACTGGAGTGTTCGCTCCAACCATCTCCTTCATCTCTTCTGAACGAACCGCCGGCAACCTGATCGCAGAACGTCCCTTCGAGTCGAATCAGCCCACGGCATGAGGCGTCCGGCAAACCTTCCGGCGGCCTTCTCGATGAGCGGCGGCTGCCGAGCGTTTCACGTGGAACCGGAAAGCTCGTATACTTCCGCCGAGTTCTCAATCAGACCATGTTCCATCTCCCCTGAATCAGGCGATCCGCTCATATGCCCTCCGGAATTTCGAAGCAGGAAATGGTCTGGTCTTCATGGCGATTGCTCTGGGGCTGATCCTTCGATCCAAGGCCCATGGATCGAGTTACGTTGAGCAGAAATTCGACGAAGGCGTTTACAGCTCGACCCTGTGGTACGACGCGGAGTTCAGCAACCACGGCCAATGCGAAATCTGTACGCTCCTCCGCTGCTGCCACAGATGATCGCTTGGTGCGGCAGTCTGCCTGGCTGTCAGCAGTTGGCTCCGTTTCTGCCGTCGATCGTGCTCGGTTCAGGGACGATTGCGGTGCTGTGGTGGATGGCTCGCATGTGGTTTGGAATGTCGGCAGGCCTGATCATCGCCTTTCTGGCGGCACTCAGCGACTACCATCTGCTGTTTTTCACGGATGGCACTGACGGACGTGCCCGTCCTGTTCTGGATCTGCAGCAGCGTGGCTGTGGCATCGATCCAGGCTCAAGCAATCCCTTTTCCTGATGGCGGCTTCGGGCCTGCTGACCGGAATTGCGTGGTGGACCAAGTACACCGGATGGCTGCCGCGGCGATTGTCGGCAACCGGCAGTCTGGTGGCTGCTCGGCGCTTCGGGGAAATCCCGTCTCTCTGAACAGACTGAGCCTGTTGCTGTTGGCAATGGTTTTTGCCGCATGCGTTGGGTTGTTGCCGTTACTGTGGGTGCTGCGGGATGTCGGCGGCTACTCGGCTGTCAGGCAGAATCATGCCGGATACTTCCTTGGCTTTGTCGGCTGGAAGGATCACCTGGTCGATCATCTGATTTACCGCCTCGCTTCGACAGCTGGTTCCGGAGCAGTGTCGCTGGTGATGGGGCTGCTGGCCGCGGGAACTCGGCGGCACGGATCGATCTGACGTTCCACGTGGAGCGCAGCCACACTCCGGAAGCGGCCGCGGACCTGCGTCGAGCCTTTCCCGAACCGGCCGTCCTGCGCCCGTTTTGTCACCGCCGCCGTGGGAGCGATGGCGATTGGAATCGGAACGGCAGCGGCTGCTGGTGTGTGTCGCGGTTGGCGGGCTGATGGGAATTCTGAATCTGGCGCCCGCTCTTTCCGAACTGTACCAGCGGCGGCGGAATCAGGACCTGTATCGCCGCTCCCGGCATCGACGCAGCCGCCTACACAACATCCGGACTTCGATGCCGCACCGCAGATCGAACCGCAGCTTCGGAACCTGCCTCACTCTGGTCTGGTTTGTGGCGATGGTTGTGATGACTCCGACCACTATCCGTATCCTCGCCTGTCACTGCCGCTGCTGGTGTCGATCTGGTTGGCGGCCAGCGGAGGTCTGTCGTGGTGGATGGAAGCGACGCTGAATGTGGCTCGGCGAGGTCAGACGAATGTTCATCCGGCGGCGGCATTCTGCTGGAAACAGGTGGTCCTGGGACTGACGCTTCTCGTGCTGGCCCTGACCGTAATGACGGGTGGCGGTCTGCAGGAGTCGCTGATCTGGCAGAACCGCACGTCGCTCCGGGATGCGGCATGGCGCATCGGTGACGTCGTTCTGCAAGAGTCTCGCGGAGAATACCAGGCACCTGCACCGGAACTGAATCTGGATGAACATGGCATCATTCGACCTGATCCTGAAACGGAGGATGAATACGACGATGACGGCGAGCTGATCGTGCCGTCCGCATTCGATCAGATGATGCGACGGGTTGTGAAACCGTTCGATACGTCAAAAACGCTGACCGATCACAGCCCTCCCCATTGCATCGTCTACGGTTTCGGAGAACCTGCTCTGCTGCTCATCTCCACAGCGTATGACGGTCGCTCCTGTTCAGGACGTTCAGTTTTCCGCAGCCGCATGGAAGGTCGTCCCACGGCAGCCTTCCTGTGCTTGGCCGAACGCTGAGAACTCCGGGGTTGCTCGACACCTGGGCAACGGCTCAGCACCGCTTTGAGCACATTGCCGATTTCCATTTCGCGCCCAGCGACGTGGTGCTCTACAACCTGTACTCGCCAACCTGGATCGCTCAGCACGTCGAAACAACGGTGCAGCGGTTTGAGCTCTACCGTTTGAAACCTCAGTGAACCTGTAGCCGATTCCTGACGCTCAATGGTGTGCCTGCGCTTCGCTTGTCAGCACCCTACAGTTGCCGTACTGAACAATCCGGCCCGGCGATTGTCGCACTCTGCGTTCGCTGGTTTCTGGGCGGCTGAACGCGTACACTGGCGAGTTCTCACGATGACGTTCAGGGACGAGAAGAAGACGGATGTCCGGTAAATCAAAACAGCAGGCTGCCGGTTCAGTTTCACTGACGGAGCCTCAGCAGGCGGCGGTTGATCACTTCGAAGGCCCGCTGATGGTGCTCGCTGGTCCGGGTTCGGGAAAGACCCGCGTGATCACTCAGCGCATTGCGAAGCTGTTGCAGCAGGGAGTCGGGCCGGGTGAGATTCTGGCGCTGACGTTCACGAACAAGGCAGCTCGCGAGATGGCTCATCGAGTCGATCGGCTGCTGGGCGGAGTCAACGTGGCCGTCCGAACGTTTCACGGTTTCTGTGCGTGGCTGCTGCGACGCTGGCCGGGCGAAGTCGGGCTGAAACAGAACTTCACCATTCTGGACAGCGCTGATCAGCTGCAGCTGGTTCGCAGGATCATGCAGGATCAGAACCGTGACACCGGCGTGATCGACCCTCGACGAATTCTGAACCGGATCAGCCGAGCTCGCAACGAGCTGGTCACGGCCGAAATGTATCGTCGTGAATTTGAACTCGCACCGGGCGACCTGATCGGCACCGTCACCTATGACGTGTTCCCCGAATACGAAGCTCGACTGCTGGCAGCCAACTGCGTTGACTTCGACGATCTGCTGCTGCACGCGGTCACAATTCTGACCGGCAACGCGGAACTGCGTGAGTATCTGGATCTGCAGTTCCGGTTCATTCTGGTGGATGAATATCAGGACACCAACCTGGCTCAGTATCGCATCATTCAGGCTCTGTCGCAGAACCGGCCGAACCTGTGCGTGACCGGAGATCCGGACCAGTCCATTTATGGCTGGCGAGGTGCTCGGCCGGGCAACATTCTGCAGTTCGAACAGGACTTTCCGGGGACGCGCATCGTTTCACTGGACCAGAATTTCCGCAGCACGGCCGCCATTGTCCGCTGTGCCGATCAGCTGATCCGCCACAACAACAGACGCCATCGCCAGCCGCTGTTTACGCATAACCCGGAAGGTGATCCGGTGCAGCTGCGAGTCTACGATGACGGCGATGATGAAGCTCAGCAGATTGCAGCGGAAATTGCCGATCGAGTCAGCCGGGGCGAACGGCGGTTCAGCGACTTCGCGATCATCTACCGAGTCAACGCGCTGTCGCGTTCGATCGAAACCGCGCTGGCTCGAAATCAGATTCCGTTTCAGGTGGCGGCCGGGTTTTCATTTTATGAACGAGCCGAAGTGCGCGACCTTGTGGGCTATCTGCGACTGATCGAAAACCCTCAGGACGATTCCGCCTGCGAACGCATCATCAACCGACCGGCTCGCGGCATCGGAGCCAAGACGCTGGATCGCCTGGCACTGTTTGCTTCGCGAAACGAAGTGTCCCTGCTGCAGGCTGCGGAAATGGCGGATCAGATTCCCGATCTGGCCAGTCGCAGTCGCCGTCCGCTGAAAGCCTTCGCCGACCTGATGCAGCGACTGCGCGAAGCGTCCGCCGGACCTCGGGTCGCCGGACTGATTGAACGTCTGATCACGGAGATTGATTACCTGAGTCTGTGGTCAGACGAAAACGACGAAGTCGATCAGGATCGTCAGGCCAACATCCACGAACTGGTCAGTGCAGCTCGGCAGTACGAAGAGGCACTCAAAGATACGGATGTCGTCCCGTCACTGCAGGGATTTCTGGAAATCACGTGTCTGACCAGCGAAGCGGACAGTGTGGACGAATCACGTGGAGCCGTTACGCTGATGACCATGCACGCCGCCAAAGGGCTGGAATTTCCGGTGGTGTATGTGGTGGGCGTTGAACAGGGACTCATCCCGCACTCACGCACTGTTCAGTACGGCAGCCCGGAAGCGTTTGAAGAAGAACGTCGACTGCTGTTTGTGGGTGTGACCCGAGCGATGCACGAACTGAATCTGACTCAGACCGTCCAGCGAACATTCCGAGGTGAACGGAACTATACCATTTCCAGCCCGTTCATCGCCGAAATGCGCCTCAATGACGGTGGAGGTTCTTCGTCCGGCAGCAGCGGGTCATCGGGGATGTCGGCCTATGATGAACAGGTGCGGAAGGCCCGAGCTCGCTATGCGGCGGCTCAGGAAAACGGCGGCGGCATGAAAGTGATGTCCGCTGCGGATCTGGAGCGTCGGCTGGCGTCTCTGCAGAAACCCGAATCGGGTGATTCGTCCACCGGTGAGGATTCGGCTTCGGAGGCGACGTCTTCTCAGGTGCCGCCTGCCTTCGTGCAGACTCGGATCCACAGTGAACAACCCGCCGATTCAACGCCGGACTATGGACATGCCTTTCATCCGGGCAGTCACGTTCGTCATCCGCGATACGGTCGCGGAATCGTGACAGCCGCAAGTCCCGGTGGCAGGCGAGCGACCGTGACGGTCTGTTTCGAAGCTGATGATCGCGAAGAAACCTTCGTCGTTGCCCACAGCCCTCTGCAGCCCGCCGGAACCGCAAAGCCACGGTGATCGCGTAGGTCAGGCTCCCGCCTGACACCTCGATTCGCATTGTCAGGCGGGAGCCTGACCTACGGCAATCGAATTGTCGGGCGGGAGCCTGACCTAAGGATGTTCCCGAAAATTGGTTCATGACGTTCGGGTCACAGCCCGCGCGCAGCCTATATAACTGGCGGCCGTCGAACTACAATTTCGCCTGCCTTTTGAATTCGTGTCCCTCAGCAGACGGAACCATGACCACCACGACACTCGACAGCCAATCGACGGCAAAGGCATCGGCATCCGATATTGTGCTGTCGGTGCGTCATCTGGAGACATCCTTCCGCACGGACCGAGGTCCCGCGATGGCGATTTCGGATGTGTCGTTCGACCTGTTGCGAGGCGAAGCGCTGGGACTTGTCGGAGAAAGCGGTTGCGGGAAGTCCGTCACCAGCAAGTCGATTCTGAGACTGCTGCCGGAACACATCACGTCATACGGAACTCACAGCCAGGTGATGCTGGGGTCGGAAAACCTGCTGAAGCTGACCGAGCCGCAGATGAGGAAGATTCGAGGCAATCGGATTGCCATGATTTTTCAGGAACCCATGACAGCGCTGAACCCTGTGTTCACGATCGGGTGGCAGCTGGATGAAGCTCTGAAATATCACACGCAGTTGAATCGCCGGCAGCGGCGGCAGCGGGTTCTCGAACTGCTGGACATGGTGGAAATGCCCAACCCCGCCAAACGCATTGATGAATATCCGCATCAGCTGTCGGGAGGCATGCGGCAGCGAGTCGTGATTGCGATGGCACTGGCCTGTGAACCGGAAATTCTGATTGCCGACGAACCCACCACGGCTCTGGACGTCACCATTCAGGCTCAGATTCTGAAGCTGATCAATGACCTGCAGAAACGGACCGGCACAGCCGTCCTGCTGATCACTCATGATCTGGGCGTGGTGGCTCAGACGTGTGATCGGGTTGTTGTGATGTATGCCGGTCAGGTGGTCGAACAGGCGCCGGTCAATGACCTGTTCCACGATCCCGCATCCTTATACGAAAGCACTTCTGGAATCCATTCCGCGCTCAGGCAGCAAGCAGAAAGGCCAGCGGCTGACAACGATCGATGGCATCGTCCCCAGCCTGTTCGAAATGCCCGCCGCCTGTCGATTTGCCGATCGATGTCGGAAGTGCGAAGACAAATGTCGAACGGACATGCCAGGCATTGATCAGCTGACCCCCGAGCGGCAGGTTCGCTGTCATTTTCCTGTGAACGGGGGGTGATGGTTTTCGGGGTTTCGGGTTTCCGGCGACTGCTCGAGCCCTTAGCACACTCGCCCGGAACAGGGTCACTTCGAAGAATGCCATTTCATTTTCTGACATCAACCAACATGACAATTCACTGTGACGCATCAACTCTGGAATCTGCAGATCGCCTGATCGCTCTGGGCCTGGACGAAGATCTGCAGCAGGTCGGCGATCTGACCAGCCAGGCAACTGTTCCCGAAGACTGCACCGCTGATGTTGTCATCGCCGCACGTGAGGCCGGTGTCTTGAGTGGCAGCGTTCTGATCGAACGAGTTTACCGGAAGCTGTGCGAACGACTCGGAGAAGCTTCGGATGCGGTGACCGTTCGACGCCATCTGACAGACGGAACCTACCTGAAACGCGGCGATCTGGTTGCGACGGTTTCCGGGTCGGTACGTCTGCTGCTGACCGGCGAGCGAACGGTTCTGAATCTGCTGATTCATCTGAGCGGCGTTGCATCACTGACCGCGGAATTCGTTCGGCGATCGGCCGGCAGCCGCGCTGTCATTCTGGATACTCGGAAAACCCTGCCCGGCTATCGTCTGCTGCAGAAATACGCCGTGCGCTGCGGCGGAGGAACCAATCATCGCATGGGGCTGTTCGATGGATTGCTGATCAAGGATAATCATCTGGCAGCCCGGGGAAACCGATCTGTCGCCAATGCCGTTCAGGTTTCCCGGGCATATCTGAACGAGCGGCAACTGGTGATACCGGTTGAAGTTGAAGTCGACACGCTGCAGCAGCTGCAGGACGCTCTGCAGGTTCAGCCAGACATCGTCCTGCTGGACAACATGTCGACATCGCAGCTGCAGCAGGCCGTGAAGCTGCGGGACAAACATTCTCCGTCGACTCTGCTGGAAGCGTCCGGCGGAGTCAGTCTGGAAACCATCGGCTGCATTTCCAGCACGGGTGTGGATCGAATCAGTATCGGAGCTCTGACTCATTCCGCTCCGGCACTGGACCTGGGATACGACTGGCCGTGGAAAAAGTCCTGAGCTGATGTGTCGCCGTTCGACTGTATGTTCCCGCGCCGATTGCCTATGATTTTCGCCGTCCCGGTTCCAGCCACTGGCCTGGAAGCTGACACGGGATGGCCGATCCGCAGCATTCTGCGTGATGGTTCGGCGGGATCTTCGAATGGTGCGAGCATCGTTTTTATCAGGCCTTCGCGAGCGTGACTGTGATCAGTTATCGCAGCTTTAAGAAACTGCTGGGAGAAACCAGTCTCGAACGCAAGTGTCGTTTCCTGTTCGGCATTGCGCTGCTGATCATGATCACAGCCAGCTTCTGGACCTACGCCACCCGCACCCGCCGACTGGTGGAATCTCAGCAGTTGGGCAAAGCCGAAGCGCTGATTCCGGAAATCCTGTTTCGCGAACATATCAAACGTGTTGCCAAGCGCATGTCGACGGCTCTGCAGACCGCCGCTGCGGCTCAGTCTGTTTTGGCTGCCGGCGGAGGTCTGTCGCTGGTGCCGACTCCGCTGGCCGTTCCCGTCACCGGGCCGGATGAGAATTCCAGGGGGCCGGAAGCCGCTTCGGAGACTCAGCCGCCATCCTCCGGCAGTCCGGCCCACACTGGTCCGCTGGCGTCGAATGCGTCGCCGTGGACTCGAAACGATCCATGGACCATGATCGGTCTGAACTGGAAGCAGTTTCAGGAACACATGGCCGATGCGGATGAACTGAAACTGGTGGCTCAGTGGGGCCTGCTGCTGGCGACGGATACTCCGGCCAGGGCTCAGGAATTCGACGCCATGCAGGAATTTCAGCAGGGCGCGTCCGAGAAGCACTTCTTCGAAAATGACGACCAGGGAACTCGGTATCTGAACTACTACAAGGCTGTTCGAGCTTCTCAAAGCTGTCTCGACTGTCACAACGGAAAGCAGGCCAGTTCCTACGAACTGAACGCTCTGGTGGGAATGGCGACTGTCCGCATGTCGCTGGCCAGTGTGGAAGTGCAGCTCAGCCACAACCGCATCATTCTGCTGGCGTCCGGCATTGTGACAACCTTTATTGCCATGCTGGTCGCTTACATCATTGTGCGGTACATCATCGTGAAGCCCGTTCTGCATCTGAAGGACGTGAGCGACGAGATTGCCCGGGGAAACCTGAACCTGCGAGCCGAGATCAATACCGGCGATGAATTCGAAGAACTGAGTCACGCATTCAACCGCATGCTGCGACATATGACCACGGTCAACGATGAACTGCGGGGACTGAATGATCATCTGGACAGCAAGGTCGATCAGCTGGCTCAGGCCAACCTGGAACTGTTCAACAACAACGCGTTGAAGGACGAGTTTCTGGCGACGATGAGTCATGAACTCAGAACGCCGCTGAACAGCATTCTGGGTTTCAGTGATGTTCTGGCCGGAGCTCAGAACCTGGACGACCGCCAGAAACGCTATGTCGAAAACATCAGAACATCCGGTCGAAGCCTGATGGTGCAGATCAACGATCTGCTGGATCTTGCGAAAATCGAAAGCGGTCAGATGAAGGTTCAGCTGTCGCCGCTGCAGCTGAAGGACCTGATCGAAAATCAGATCAGCCAGATCATGCCTCTGGCGGATCAGAAGAACATCGAACTGCGAGTTCGACATCCGGATCTGCCTCTGCCCATGCTGATGCAGGACGCAGGCAAGCTGAGACAGATTCTGACGAACCTGCTGTCGAACGCCATCAAGTTTACTCCGGAAGGCGGTCGAGTCCGGATCAGTTATCAGGCTCTGGACCCCGACCAGTTCGAAATCTGTGTGGAAGACACAGGCATCGGCATTCCCATGCATGAACAGGCCACGATCTTCGAAAAGTTTCGTCAGGGCACCACGACCAGTGGTCAGCGCGACCACATGAAACGCGAATACGGCGGCACCGGCCTGGGGCTGTCCATCGTCCGGGAACTGGCTCGACTTCTGGGCGGCGACGTGTACCTGGAAAGCGAATTCGGCAAGGGCAGTGCCTTCATGATTCGACTTCCCCGGGAAGCAAGGGAAGAATTGCCTCAGCCTGTGTTGCTGGAATCGCCGTCGTCAACCGGACTGAACCGCATCACATCCGTCGATCTGCTGAACCCCGGCAAACGTGATGCCGCGGAACCTGCAGCGTCGGGAGCCGGTCGCGCACAGGATGATGATTCCGACATCAACGAACAAATGGAAGCCGGCCATGCCTGATCCGTCACTCTCACTGCCGGACGACTGGAAACAGCTGGTTCTTGCTGCTCGTCAGGCTCGTCAGGCAGCCTACGCTCCTTACAGCCAATATCACGTTGGAGCAGCCGTGAAGACGTCCGGCGGTGACGTATTCGTCGGCTGCAACGTCGAAAACGCCTCGTACGGACTGACCATCTGTGCCGAACGCACGGCAGTGTGTTCTGCGGTCGCTGCCGGGCACCGCGACATTGATGTCTGCTGCATCTCGCTGACCGGCCAGCCTGTCCCCTGCGGTACGTGTCGCCAGTTTCTGTATGAATTCAACCCCGACATGATCGTTCTTCTGGACAATCTGGACCTGCCGGAACAAACCGATTCGGGTACGCCGCAGCTTCCGGAAGTGGTGCGTCTGCGCGATCTGCTGCCCCGAGCATTTCATCTGGAATAGCCTTCCGATCTGTCCGGGTTTGATCCGCTGAACCGGAAACCCGCGGTCAATTCCCCGATGACTTGCACGGCATTGGTGGGAATCAAAGAATACGCCAACGGGCCTGCGGATGTTCGGGCGAATGGGCTTCTGATGACAGGAACAACTGAGTGAACGATTTTTCGGTGCGTGTCTTTCTGGTGGCAATCATTGTGGTCGCCGCCGTGACGAATGGGTCTGCTGACGACAAAAGTGACTCTGCGAGCGAGCTGGCTCAGTACTACGGCTTCACGGGTGTCGAACTCTACAAGCTGGATCAGCGATGTTTCAACCTGACCGCAGGTGACTTCGACAGCGATGGCCGGACTGATCTGCTGACGGTGGATAACCGAGCCAGCTGTCTGCGATTCTTTCGCCAGCAGACTCGACAGGACGCGAAGGAGAAGCGAGCCGGTCGGGACGTGAATGAGATTTTCTCAGACTGGCGGTTTGATGTGCGTCAGATTCCTGTCGACAAGCAGATTGCCGGCCTTGTGGCGGCTGATCTGAATGGGGATGGCCGAACAGATGTGGCCTATGTGGGAGCACCGGACCGACTGGTGATCCGTTATCAGCCGGACGTCGGCCGCACGGAATGGAACGACAAGTGGACGGTTCGTCTTCCTGAGCTTTCTCCAACAGCATGGATGATTTCCGCCTGCGATCTGAATCATGACGGACGCATGGACGTTGCGGTTCTCGGGAACAAGTCCACGTATCTGATTTATCAGAACGAGGCTGGCAAAATGCAGTCTCCGGAACAGCTCATCAACACCTCGTCTCAGCTGTCGCTGCTGCAGGCAGCTGACATTAATGGTGACGGTCGTGATGACCTGAGCTACCAGGCGAATCAGGGATCAACTCGCGGCCTGTGTGCTCGGCTGCAGACCACTGACGGTCGGCTCGGCCCGGAAATCTGCTTCGATCTGGATCAGACGCGCGCGGTGACGCTGTCGAATGTGGACGGCGTTCCGGGGCATGAAATTCTGACGATCGACGGGCGCAGCGGTCGAGCTGTGGTGTCGAGCGTTCGGAACGAGACTCAGGACAGCGGCGACCTTCCGGCTCGCCTGGTTCGTTTCGGAGTGGGCGAGGCATCCGGCAGCAAAGGCCGAGCGATCGCCATTGGTGACATTGACGGCGATCAGAAGATGGACGTCGTCGTTACCGATCCGGAAACAGCTCAGGTCCTGGTCTATCGGCAGAGCGGCAGTCAGGGGCTGGACCGAGTTGATACGTTTCCGGGGCTGCTGGATGCCACCGACGTCTGCCTTGCGGATGTCGATGGCGACGGAATCAACGAAGTCATTCATATGAGTCCGAAGGAATCGGCGGTTGCCGTCAGTCGGTTTCAGGACGGCCGACTGACATTTCCTCAGACCGTGATTCGCCCTGCTGAAGGTCAGGAACTTCAGGCCATCGCGACTCTGCGGCACAACGACCGGCCGGAACTGGTGGTGTGTGTGAAACAGGGCGCCGGCAGTCGAGCCACTGTCGAGCTGCAGCGATTTCATATGTCGGACAAATCGACATGGGAACGAGCTCACGAATCCGTGCATCTGGAGCCCGATGCGGTCGGAAGTCGAGGCGTGGACCTGATGGCGATGAATGAAGACTCTGATCAGCACAGCAGTCTGCTGGTCGTCCCGGCCGGTTCGGGCAATAAGGGAGTTGTACTGGTGCGCTTCGCCAGACAGGACAACATGGTCCAGACGGCGGCCCCTCTGAACCTGGGACATTCCCTGCCGGGCGAACTGTTCGTCGATCAGGATTCGCTGTTCGTCGCGCGGGAAGCGTTTGCTCGACGTATGACGTTTTCCGGTGATGAATGGTCCGTTGCGGATCAGTTCAACGCCGGAGAAGCGAAGGCCCGAATCGCCGGCGTTGCCGTGCTGAATCTGGATGACGAGGATGATCGGGAAGTGCTGCTGGTGGACATCGGTATCCGGCGACTGCGAGCTCTCAAACAGGACCAGGGCATCTATCGACCATGGAAGGAAACTGAACTGGGCACCTTCGGTTTCGTGTCAACTCATGTTGCGGATCTGAATAACGATGGTCGCGAAGATGCATTGCTGTTCGGCACAGAACAGTTCGCCGTGCTGTATTCGGGAGGCACCGGAGTTCAGCTGAAGGAAATTAGCACGTGGGAACCCGAACGCGATGACGCCTATCTGGCGGATATCATCGCCGGTGACGTGAACGGAGACGGCCATATGGATCTGTCCGTGATTGACACCAGCATTGACGGCATTCAGATTCTGTCCATGGATCAGCAGTCTGCGCTGAAAGCGGCCACTCATTTTCGCGTCTTCGAAGAGAAGCGACTGGTGACGGAATCCGAATCCCGAGGCACGGAACCGCGTGAAGGCATCGTTGCCGACGTCACGGGCGATGGCCGAAAAGACCTGATTCTGCTGTGCCACGACCGACTTCTCGTGTACCCTCAGGACGCCGGAACAGATTCAGACGCTGCCGAGAAACCGTGATGTGCTTTCGCCTTCGTTCAGTGTCAGGTGGCACAGGCATTCCTGTCTGTGGAGTTTCGGAAACTCCAGAAACTGGTTCACGATCGAATCGAAAGTCCTCTTCTGCAGTCTGTAGGTCAGGCTCCCGCCTGACAATCTGATCATCACCGTCAGGCAGGAGCCTGACCTACCGAAACTGGTTCAGGATCGAAAGTCCTCTTCTGCAGGTCACCAACAGGACAAAAGATTATGACAGATCGACGCATGTTCTGGGCATTGGTGTGTGTCGCGCTGTGTGCGACGGCGGCAGCTCAGGTGGAAGTGCCTCGAGGTGTTCGAGTTCCCGACCAGCTCAAATGGCGGCCGTCAGCCGTGCCGGACCGTGTCGTGCTGTCGTGGGCCAAAGATCCTGCCACTTCGCTGTCCGTCACATGGCGAACGGACACATCGGTGGGGGACGTTATCGGGCAGATTGCCTCTGATGATGACGGGCCGAAGTTTGCCGACGGTGCCGTGACAGTGAAGGCGGTCAGTGAAGAGTTCTCGACGGACCTGGGAACATCCAAACGGCATTCCGTCACATTCGAAAACCTGAAACCCGGTTCGCAGTATCTCTACCGTGTCGGCGATGGAACCAGTTTCAGTGAATGGTTCGCCTGCCGGACAGCTCCGGCAGCTGAGCAGCCGTTTCGCTTTCTGTATTTCGGTGACGCTCAGAATTCACTCCGGGAATACTGGTCACGAGTGATCCGTCGAGCCTACGCGGATGCACCCGCCGCGGCGTTTGTGGTCCATGCCGGCGATCTGATCAACAATGCCAATCGGGATGCCGAGTGGGGAGAATGGTTTCATGCCGGAAGTTTCATTCACGCCATGCTGCCCTGTGTGCCTGTTCCGGGAAATCACGAGTACAGTCGCGTGCTGGTCGGTGAACCGCAGCTCAGTCCTCACTGGCGCCCCACGTTTACTCTGCCGGAAAACGGGCTGCCGGATCTTCCGGAAACCTGTTACTGGTTTGATTATCCCGGACTGAAACTGATCGCGTTGAATTCCAACGTGAAGATTCAGGAACAGGCGGAATGGCTGGATCAGGTTCTGACTCAAAATCAGCAGCCCTGGGTCATTCTGACGTTCCATCATCCGCTGTATTCGTCGAAAGCCGGCCGCGACAACGCCGATCTGCGCGCTGCATGGCAGCCGATCATTGATCGCCACCGTGTCGATCTGGTGCTGCAGGGCCACGATCACACGTACGCTCGAACCGGCCTGATGACCGGCGACACCGCCATCGATTCCGAAGAAACTGAAGCAGAACAGGCGAAATCTGCTGAGGCTGACGCGAAGTCGGCAGATCCTGCATCTGGTCAGTCCAGTTCCGGCACGGTGTATGTGGTCAGCGTCAGTGGTCCGAAGATGTACGATCTGGGGCGACGTTCGTTCATGCTGCGAGCCGCGGAAGACACTCAGATGTATCAGATCATTTCCATCGACGGAGCAACCCTGCACTATGAAGCTCGCGCCGCGACCGGAACGCTCTACGACAGCTTCCTTTTGACAAAGTCACCGGCCGGCCCCAACATCCTGAAGAACGAAATCCCCAACACCGCGGAACGCCGTCGTCCGCCGAAGACGGTCAGCGAATGAACGTGTCTCCCCTTCAACGCAAACACATTCGGAATTCTCGCGAAGCCACAAAGATCGGTGGCATGTTCAATTCAGGCTGGTGATGGGGCTGCCATGCCTGCATCGCGCAGCAATGGGCTGACCTCGCGGAGCGAGGTGCCAGTGTATGCCTCGCTCCGCGAGGCCAGCCCGCAGTACCACAGGTCTTCCGAGCTCAGAGCCGAGTGCCATGTTCAATGCAGGCATGGCACGAAGGACGAAGCCTGACTTTTGTCGGCGGATGGGGATGAACTTCTGTCAGGCGGGAACCTGATCTGGGAGTCCTGAGCTGACCCGCGAAGCGTTTTCTTTGCGACTCTGCGCCTTTGCGTGACCACTTTCGACCGGAATTCCTTCTCCGGGAAGCTCATTGCATCTCACGCGAAGCGCGAAGATCGCAAAGGGCGGAACTCGGGATTGGCCGGGTGGCATGTTCCATGAAGGCTGGTCAAGGGGGCCATGCCTGCATCACGGCGACTCACTAATTCACAATCCCCAGTCTGGATAAGAGTCGATCGATCTGGAGGACGTTGGAACGAGTAGCTGCTGCGATGTTCTCAAGGCCGAAGCTCTGATGCAGTTGATGGTTGCGTTGCGGACAATGCTCATTGCGAATGCGGCGAGGCCGGTGCGGATTCGAGAAGTGATCCTTCCCAGCACCACGTCTTTATCCCAGAAGAGTCGGTTCTCGATGCCCAGCGATCTCGCCATAATCCCAGAAGGCGTTCTGGAGTCGCGGATTGGACACTGCGGCTGCGACAGCGTAGCTGACGGTCCTCGGGTCGTTTTGCCTTGACCGTCACTCTCCACGTTCAAGCCTGAGGAACTGCCGCAACCCGGCCAGTCGCTGGTGTCTGTGCCGGACGGTTATTGTCGTCAAAGTTCTGCGTTCGCATGACCACGATTCTTTCGATTGTGGTCGGTCATTGTGCTTCCAAAACACGGACACACCACTCTTTTCCTCCCGTGAATACTTCGAGAATGAGCACCGCTGGCTCGACGATGCCAGAACGCTTTGTGAGACGCGGAGCCAAAGTAATCTGATGCGACCGCCTATCGTTTTTCTCGTCTGGGTCGCAAACTCAACGATGAGCAGGCTAAAAGCCGCATTCCATCTGTTGAGTCAGCCCAGCGGACTGAAAGTCCTTTCTGCTGTCGCAGGCTCTGGAAAATCACCGACGCTTAAGGCTGTCTGCGAGGCTTTCGACACGCTGGTCACCGGTTGCGGGGAACTGCAGTGACCGGGAAAGCCAAGCGCGGAGCTGGAACGTGCGACCGCGCATCTCAACACGAACCGTCGCTGGCTTACCTGTACCACCCTGGACCGTCAGAGCTGTCGAAGATGGCGGACGCCGTGAAGCACGAAGCAAGAATGCTGTGGCGAGCCGCTCAGTAGCAAGCGTCGTTGGAACCGCAAACAGGTCCGGCTCCCCGAAGTGGAGTTCTGGTGGTTGATCAGCCGGCATGCTCGACACACATGGGATGTTCCCTGCCTGCTGCATCACGCGAAGAAGGCAAACTGCACCGTAATTCTTGTGCGGCCGGGCGATTCGGGACAGCCGCCACCCATCAAAGCCGGCGGGCCTCTGGAGTTTCTGAAGAAGACGGCCGGCTATGCCGGAACTGAAACAGCATCAGCGGCAGTAGCATCCTCGGCGAGCGTCAGGCTCTGACGATTTCCGCAACGGGGCGCACCGGTGCCCTTCGGCACTACGCCGACCGCGGTCGCTTCCACTTATCAGGATAATCCCGTCGAAAACTCTCGTCGAACAATGTAGCGCAGTCGGATGCTCTTCGAAAGCCTCAGCAGCACCTCATACTGGCTCCGACACGGAAGCTCGAAGCCGACATCAATCGCCGCTGCCAGCAACAGCGTCTAAGACGCCGATTGACCGCCATCAGCGGCAAGTATTCGTCACGGAGACAATCGCTACTACGTTGGTGACCGCGTCCAGTTTCGGCAGTCACAACATCGCCTTGGAATCCGCACCGGAGACTCCTTTGGAACCGTGGTGGCTCTGAATCCGATCACTGGAAGCTGTCTGTCCGGCTGACGACGCACCATCTGAGGAAGCAAAGAAACGCTACGGTGCCCGTCAGATCGCAGCAGCAGTTCCACTTCCGAACATGCGACCGAATTCACTTGCTCTCGGGTACGCCACCACCATTCATTCCGTCAACGGGTGGAGCATGCGACAACGTCTGGGCTCTGATTGATGATGGCCATAGCGGCAATGAGCTGGCGTATTCGCAGATGAGTCACGGCCGGAAGTCGACGCGATTGTTTGCCTCACGCAGCAGAAGGCGGTTCGAACTTACGCAGGTGGCGGGAAAATCTGGAAGGTGTCGGTCCGAAAGAACCTGGCTCATGACATGATGTCGCGAGTGGAGCTCACGTACGAGCATTGAGAGGTGAGATTGTGTTTCGCCGCAAACCCAACCGCTCGCGGCCTGCTCCGCAGTCGTCGCAGTATCCGGTATGCCGGTGAACGACGCGAGCGTGCTCGGGCAAGCATGTCCAGAGATCTCCTCTCGTTCTTTCCATTTATCAAAAGACGGTGTCTTCGGTGTATACGTTCTGGTCTTTTTTGGCCCGCTGTTTCTCGTTGTGATGGGAGCCATCGCATTCTTCGCTCATGACGTGGCGTTTCCCACCTATTTGACGTTTTTGCGGAGTTCCATGGCCAGAGGCCTTCTGGAAATGTGGCAACGCCCGACCCTGATACTGGCATTTCTGTTTGTGTTGTCTGTTGTCTGGTGCCTGTCGGAGGCGGTCGTCCAGCAGCAGCAACAGTCCCAATTTTCGTCGCGGCAGGGAGGTTGCAGGACTCAATCAAGCGAGAGCGCTGTCGCGGGAGCATGCGGCACGCCGACGTCAGAAAGGCAGCTTAAGATGAAGTTTTTTTTGCGAAGAAAGAACGATGATTTCGACTCCTCCGATGAAAGCATTCCGGCGGGTTCCATCCGCCTCGGTCCCGTCTTCATCCCCCCGGATCTAGTAACAAATCACTTCTTCGCGTTCGGGGCGACCGGAGCCGGAAAGACGCTGTCCATTCTCAGACTGATGTTGCAGGACATCATGCCCGAGATCAGTCGTCACAACGACTGGCGACTGTTGATGACAAACCCCAAACGGGACGCGATCAGTATTCTGCACGGGATTGCTCCCGCAGGCGTCCGCATTGAAACGGCTGATCCGTTTGATTCCCGCGGCTGGCATGGGACATCTGTCGCGATGTCCGTGAACAGCGCACGGCTCTGCAGCTGACGATGACGCTGCTGCCCACACAGCAGGGAGTCACAACCCCTTCTTTCTCGGCTGCCGCCTGACACCTGCTTTACGGAGTGCTGATCTGTTTTCTCCGCAGAGGAGTGAAGTGGCGGCTCTCTGATCTGCTGCGTTCCGTTCGTGGAGAGACCGCTCTCGGTCCATCCTGAGCAGCTGCGAGGACACAAAGCACTCGTCGATCAATACTTTCAGGATGCTGTCTTCTGAGCAACATTCTGTCCACACTGGCGACCCTGTTGTTGCCCTTTCGAACTGGTTGCAGCGGCATGGGATACCGCAAAGTCGTCGATCTGCTGGAAGACTGGGTCGTGACGAGTCCGTTCTGATTCTTGGGCAGCAGCGAAGTCAGTCGCGAAGCGGTCGACGTTATCAATCGTTGTATGTTCAAGCGAGCCAGTGACCTGCTGCTCGATCAGCCTGAGTCCAGACAACGCTGCACGGTCTTTGTGTCGATGAGCTGTCTGAATGCACCAAAACTCGACGGCTTTGATTTCTTTGCTGAAACGCGGACGCAGCAAGGGGGCGTTGTCATCGTTGCGGCTCAATCCATCGCCGGACTGAGGACCCCGGGTTATACGGCCAGTTCGGTGCTGGCAAGCTGAGATCCCGGGGCCAGATCTGTAACAGTTTTTTCGGCAGGCTGGAGTTTCGGAAACCGCGAAATGGGCGTCGGAAGTCATCGGAGAACAGGAAATTCGTCAGATTACCCAGAGCGGCCTGGAGTTCTCCTCCGGATCAGGCGGCCCAACGTCCACATTGTCATGGAACGAACAGTATGTGACTCGGGCCGCTGTGCTGGCGTCGGGAGCTGATGTCGCTGCCTCCGTGCGACGACATCGATGGATTGTCAGCGTTCCTACGTGACAGGCATCACCGGAGCCTTTCGCTGCACGATCGACGGCCATCAGCTCTTCCATCACGACCTGATACCGCCTTCAACACGCGTGAAGGATTTTGTTCCGAGAGACATTGAATCACAGTACCTGAAGCCGTGGACCGACAGTCAGCGCGCGGCGTTCATGTGCCACGAAATGTTAGCCGGCCAGAGTTTCTCGCAGCCGGAGATTCCGAAGCAGATCAAGCCGGATCTTGACGATCTGGATCGAATCTGAGCCATTGACCCAGACCAGTGTCATCACCTCAACGACGAGGATAGGCAGATGAACAGAAACCATTCGAACGAACCGCCTGTTGACAATCTGAGTGACATTCGAGAACGCCTCACGCGAATCGAGGCCGCCATGCGTTTGGATCGCCCAGCCACCGAGAAAGAAACACTTCTATTCCACAAGGAAGTCGCCGAACAACTGCAGCTCTCAAAGGGTATGTGCGACGTCTCTGCGCCCTCGGCGAAATCAGGGCCGAGAAGCATCCGGAAAACGGTCGGTTCATGATTCCGGGAGAAGGAGCTGGCCGATCGAATCGCGTCGGGATGTCCTGAAAGAAGGCTGATTGATCCGCAGGTTTAAGAAGTTAAGCGCTGCCGACCACTGGCACTCGCGAGGAGCATGAATGGTACGAGCGGGTGCTCCAAGCGTGATTGGCAGACTTGTCGGTCAGCAGGATGTGCCACGGCTGGAGGAGAAAAAGACATAGTCGCCAACGGAAATCGGCCATGCTCGGGCGTGTACGATCTGTCGCCGTCGCAGCGACCCGCTGAAATCCTCAGCCACCCAGCCTGCCACTCGCGGGCTTTTTTGCGTCCATCTTGTTCATCGAAAGTGTCTCTATTGACCCAGCATCGTACTCAATTCGAGGTACACAGCCTTGAGCAGTTCATCGTTGCTGTATTGAGGCTCTTTCATGAGTTCAGTCAACTTAGCTTGAGCGTCTCGGGCCTTGCGAGTGTCGCCGCTTTCGGAATAGCTCATGGCAAGAAACGCGAGGGCTTTGACTGTTGCGGAGTTTGCGTCGACGTTGACGTAACTTTCTGCAGTGTGCTGATCGCTTCCGGCAGTTTTCCAGAGCGATAAAACGCTGCCCCTAAAGCCGCGGAGCTGTTTTCACTCGGAAACTGCTCGCAGACGCGGGCTAGCTTAACCCGCGCATCGAGGCTCTGATAAATGTTCACATTCCTGGAAATGAGCGTCGTCCAGCATGCCATCGTTTGATCGTTTGCAATTGACTGCGTCAGAACCGGCAAGGGTCTGTCTAAGACTTTCCGGACAAAAGGAAACAGTCTCTCCAGATCCTGACGACGATTCTGCGGAAGCTCGGTCGCCAAGGCGTCAATCACATCCAGGAGGCGCTCAGGCGGAGTGGCTCCGCTTTCAACGACAGCTGAAATCATTACGAACGCGCTTCCTGATCCTGTTGCGACAGCAGGTGGCCAGCCATCTGTAGCAGCATTGCTGCCTGACTCCGCAGAATTCCTAGATCAACGATGACCGGCTTGTTCAGATCAATCGCTCGAACAATTCCTGCGGCAGATTCGTATTAGACCCGAGGCTCTGCGTCAAAGAGCAAGGCCAATCGATGCGATTGCCGAACGTGATCGGCTTTCAACGCCCATAAGTAGTGAAAACAGCGGCGAAGCGATTTCCTGCCTATGTGCTTCGACTCCCTGCAGTAAGTGCCAATCGTATTAACGGCAGCCTTTGCCTGGAGATAGGCACGTTCGGCTGGCAGATCGCGAAACTGTTGATCGTGAATGACCACATACTGTCCTGAGGGAACCGCCAGATACCGTTTATCAGGCGAAAGTTGCGAAGGCACACAACCGTTGTGTCCCTGCAGACTCTGCCGGCCGCAGCGAGGTCAGGTCCCAGGTGAGTCTGTTTCCGCCCCGACGGCCACTTGTCCGCCATCGCCACCAAACGCGCATCTCCGCAGCAGATTCTGCGAGTCCGGCCAGATACCTTGTGTCGGCTGTCGCTTTTGTATCGAGCAACTGAATTCTGCCGTCACTAGTACCGACGGCAATAAAAGATTCATCGGGGGCAAGCGTCACAGCTGGTTTAAGGTTTCGGTGAGCCCCCGCAAGCAATGTCCACAATTCGTTGCCGTCCACTGCGTCCCAGATCTTGATGTGATTTGCGTTAGCACCAACGATACGTTTGCCGTCGCCGGTGACTGACAGGTCGGAAACACCATAGTTATCTCCGGTGATCGTATTAATGGTTGCCCTGCTGCGGTCTCCCATGTCAGAATCCTCCCGTTTCCCAGTCCGGTCGTGAGCGTCCGGACCGTTATGGCCAAAAGAGAGGACATTGGGTGTATAATTCACGCAGATTACCGGACCAGCTGTCGGCTTGCCGCGTCCCACAAGCGAATTCTGTTGTCGGACCCTCCGGATGTGATGAACATTCCGGACGGATCGTAGGTCACAAACGGGGATGCGTCCTCCCGGCGTGCCCGGTGATGGAACTCCAGATTCTGGCCGGACTGGCTGTCCCAGATCGCGATCAATCTGTCCCTTCCGGATGACAACAAAGTTTGTCCATCCGGCGAAAACGCGACACACAAGACATCTCCTTTGTGAGCGTCATTGGTCCATTTAACAACGGATTTTCGAGCATCCCACACTTTTACGGTGCCGTCAGCTGAACCAGATGCGACCAGCCTGTCCGCAGTCATCGAGACAGTGTTAACGTCACGTGTGTGTCCGATCAGCGTGGCAACCTCATCACCAGTAGCGGCATCCCAGATCCTGACGGTCTTATCCCCGTCCCGCGGACGCGAGCATCTTCGAATCCGGCGAAACGGCACCCAGAGATTTCATCTGCGTAAATATTCTTTACCAGTATTTCTTGATGACCTGAAGTGAAATGGCGCGATCACCATCGGTGACGTCCCAGATTCTGACCGTTCCATCTGCACTTCCCGATACCAGTCGGGAGTGAGTCGGGACTGAATGCGATTTGCGATAAGGTGAGAATGTCCGGTCAGCTGCATCACTTCCTGACCACTTTCAACATTGAAAATATGAACGGTGTTGTCCGTCGCTCCGGCCGCGATCCAGCGGCCATCATTGAAGGCCACGCTCCCAGATCGTAGCCCTGAGTGCATAAATGTTGCGAAACTCGTTGCCGGTTGCTGTGTTCCAAATCCGGGATTCTCTGCTCGTCAACGTTTGCCACGAATCGGGAATCCGGACTAAATGCGACCCGCAGAAGCCCTGAAAAATGCATAACCAGCGGTAATGGACACGACCAATTTACGGGATGCAACATCCCAGACATCAAGCTGCTTTTATCGCCTCCTGCGGTGACCAGAAGTTTTCCATCGGTACTGAACTGCAAGTCCTGGAGCGTCGACCCCGGATACGCCAGGAAGCTGTCGATCTTTTCTTCTACCAGATTTCCCAACTGGACAGTCCCGTTGCCGCCGATCATCGCCAGCTGTTTACCATCTGAGCTAAACGACAGTTTTCCAAAATACCGCCGATCCGGAAGGCTGATAGAGTGATTGAACTTCCCCGGTTCTGATCGTTTCGAATCTCTACCTTGACGCCGCGCCTGCATCTGGAGACAATGAACTTTCCGTCCGACTGAACGCGATCATGCCATGGACTCAGTGCGTGTTGCTCCCATCGATCCAGTTCTGCTCCGGTCATGGCATCCCAGATTCGCACCGTCCTGACTCTGACTCCCGGACGCCACTGTCCACATCCGGGCTATAGGCAACCGTGCTCACTTCCTTAGCGGCATGTCCATAACAGGTCAGGTCGCTTCCTCGAATGTCTGCAGGGCCAGATTCCATTCAATGTTTCGATGTTCTGGTGGGATGTCTTGCAGCAGCACGCGTGCGGAATCTGTTCGTCTTGCGTCCCACCGTGCCAGAGCAAGTTGATAGTCGGAACGAGCCAGGGTTGCTTCGTCTTTTCCTTTGCGGCAAGAGCTTCGGCTTCGGCAAGTTTGGCAACTGTTTCGGCCCGTTTGCTTCAGATTCGGCGGTACGAGCATTTGTTGCTTCGGTGATGGCCCGTTGTTTGGCCTCTTTAGCCCGGTCACGTTCACTCACAACATCCAACCGCGCTCGTCGTTCGGCCTTCCTCGGCGGCCAATGCCTTGTCCTTTGCCTGATCGGCTTCTCAGCCGCCTCGACGGCCAGCTGTTTCTGTTGATTGGGCGCTGACAGCAAAGGCAATGGAGATGACGGTTCCGATGACCAACGTTACTGCCAGCAGGAGCTCACGCAGCAGTCACCGGGATTTCTACGGACCCAAAACGTGGCCCGTCTGATTGGGCCGGGTGTTCTGCATTGGTGGGCGGCCTTCCAGCCAAAGTGCAGGTCCGCCGACAGGTCGGCTGTGCTGGCGTAGCGGCGAGTTGGCTCCTTCGCCATCGCCTTCTGGCAGATCGTATCCAGATCCCCGCAAGCGCCGCATCAAACTCACGAACGGTGTTCGGTTCTTTGCTGATCACCTGAGCGACATCGAAATCGCGGTGCGGCCACTGAATGGTTTCTTCTGTCAGTAGTTCATACAGGGATGACACCCACGCTGTACTGGTCGCTGAGCGGTCCCACATTGGCGTGATCGTCCTCTTCGGGCCTGCTCAGGTGACATATACGCCGGGGTTCCCATCAGCGAACCATCCACGGTCATGGTGGATTCTTCGTCCACGCGTTTGCCAGACCGAAGTCCATCAACTGCGGCTCGCCTTTTTCATCCAGCATCACGTTGTGAGGTTTGATGTCCCGATGCACAATGCCCTGTTCGTGTGCGTAATGCACGGCGTCCGCGATCTTTGCCACCCAGCGAGCGGCGTCACGTGCTTTTGACCTTGCCGTCTTTGATTCGATCATCTGCGCCACCAAGCCGTTGATAAACTGAGCGGCAATGTACAGCTTGTCGCCGCCTTGCCCCGAATCGAACGTGGGCACAATGTTCGGATGGCGGAGCTGAGCGGCCGCTTTGGCTTCTGTCAGGAATCGCTTGACGTGACTGCGGTCCGACGGTGAAAACGTCGGGATCTTCATCGCGACAAAGCGATCCAGTTGCGGATCGTAGGCTCTGCATTGGCCCGGCCAAAGCCGCCTTCTCCCAGCAACTGCTTCAATTCAAATCGCCCCAAGTTTCTCCAGAGTCGGCTCCTGACCGGCTGCCTCGCCAGCCCTGGCAGGCTGGTGTTTCCGGATGCTGAGTTCGACCGGGACACTTCGCTGATCCGGGTCACAGAAGGCTCCGCCATGGACATAGCATCCGGTGTCTCATCCAATGATGTTCCTCCGCCGCGAATGGACTTCACCTCAAACGATTCACGACATGACGGACATTTCACCACCTTCCAACATGGCGGTCCTGGACCTTCAGCACTTTGCTGCAGTGAGGACACGAAGACTTGAAGCCTGTGCTCATATTTCATTGTCTTCTCCGGGGGAGCTGACGGGCATGAGAGGCAAAAATGTTATTCTTCACGCGGCGAGAAATGAGGTGATATCAAATTTCTGGAAGTTGTGGGTCAGTGAGTGAGGCGAGTTTGATTTGTGTTTGGTTGGGATGTTTTGGAGGCATCCGTCGATCGCCTGACAGAACGAGGCGAAGTCATTGTAGTGTTTTCCGTAGAGCACATCGCGCTCTGATGAATTTCCACAGGCGTTCGATCAGGTTGAGGTTGGGAGAATACGACGGCAGAAACTCCAGCCGGATGTTCAGCTCAGCCGCGAGGTTCTTCACCAGAGCACAAGCGCTGATACCGAGCGTTGTCCAGCACCAGTGTGACGGGGCCAGGCAGTCTCAGAGCGGCAATTTGGCGAAGCAGGTCGCACATCGTATCCGGACGACACCGTCCCGCTGGTGGTGATGCTGACAAGTTGATTCGTCATCGCGTTCCACGCTCCCAAAACGCTGTAACGTTTGCGACCGGAAGCACCTCGCAGAAACAATCGCCGGGCACACCACAGACAACACAGAAACGCGCTCCTGAACAAAATGAGCGGCATCCACAAAGAAGACGTGACCTTCACCGTGACGAGCCGATTCCAGCAGCGGCTCCAGTACTGCGTGCGAGAAATTCTTCCTGCGTCGCAGCATGTTCCTCGACCGATTTCTTCGGAGGCAGCGGAATAGCCGCCGTGCAGCCGCCACTTCAGCCCCAGATTTTTTTTAGAAACTGACGTGTCTGAGTCAACCCGCGTTTGACTCCCGCTGCTGCTTGAATTCGCTGACAGGCTTCGGCCGTTGTGTGCGGAGGGTCGACGCGAAACATCTCCTCCAGTGAGGCTTGATGTTCCAGAAGCTCGCTGCTCCGACCACACCAGTCAAATCGCTTCAGGCCTTCGAGACCATGTTCGCGATAGGATGGCGATGGTCGATCCACGGCATGACCAACCGCCGCCAGCCTGGCCGCATTCGCGCTTCGGTCTCGCCGTGGAGACTCAGATACCACATCACATCCATCCTTTCGAACCCGCGGATGAGGATGAGCAAACCGCCCGCTTTGAAACGCCTGCCGCTCTTCTTCCGGGGTAAAACTCAACCGAGCCATCCCTGACCCCCTCAATCAATCGTGAAAAACTTTTCCTCCAACCACATCTCGAAGCCTTCTCAAAACTAATTCTGAAAAGACCTCTATATTTGGCCGCGCGAAGAATAATCGCTTAGTCGCCCCCGAATGCATCAGCATCATTTCTGCCCAGAATAGGTCTCGCTTTGCGAATGCCAGCGGTTGTGTCGCATTTCAGCGGCAGAGGAGTACTGATCTTTCGGGTTCTGGGCCGCCATTGCCTTTTCGATCACAGCAACCAGATTCGAAGGGAGGGGCGAGCAGAGGATTCATAGGAATTGGTTTCTCGTTCAGTATCTTCTCGACAGCCCTTCGGAGACATCTGCAAACTCGTAAGGGCGTCGACCACTCACGAATTCGTAAAGACATGCTCCTGCGGCAGGATATCACAAGCTGGTTTCGAATACCGGCAGTCGAGAATCTGTTCCGGGGACATATAGCGGACCGTCCCTTTCACTTCGCTGCTTTGGCTCAGAGCGGTTATTCCCGCGTTCATGAAGTTCTTCGCCAATCCAAAGTCAGTTAGTTTGACCCTCATCTTCTGCCAGAATAAAAGGCCAGCATGTTTGACGGTTTAACATCAATGATGTACAAACTGACGCTCATGAGCAAACTGCATGGCGTCCAGAATTCGACAAATCAATCCAGCGGCGACTCGCATCTGATCGGGTTGTGACAGTTGGCTCAATGTCTGCACCAGCTTGATTTCTTTGAGGAATTCCATCACCAAAAACGGAGCGTGGTCCTGAACGCCGAACTCGAGTGTGTCAACGATGCAAGGATGTTTCAGCTGTGTCGAATCGATGCCTCACGAATAAAGTGTTGCAACCTGCGCTGCCTTGAGCTATTCCCGGACTGAGAACCTTGATCGCAACCTTCGACCAGTTGCTGACTGGATCGGCGTGATAGACAGCCCCATCCCGCCCTGGCCGAGTTTCCCGTCGATGGTGAAACCGGGCAGGTCGGGAAAGACGTCACTTTTTCAATACGAAAGTTTCGTCGCCAGCATCGAACGCAGTTGTTCGATCAGGCGTCTCAATCAGACGCGATCTTTCGTCTGGCCAATCACAATCACATCAGAGTTCCGGACGATCGTTGGCTCGCCAATTCTTCGGCCATTGACAAGAGTGCCGTTCATACTCTTCAGGTCGATTACCAGACATTCCGGAGGTGACACTTCGAATCTGCACGAAACCGCGAGCAAATCCCGAGTCTTCAGGCAGCGACAGCTGAGCTTCCCGCTTCGACCGGACGGTCCGTGCTCTGATGGGATTCAAAACCACGGTCTCACCCGTATGCGGCCCAGCGAAAACCTCAAATCGAATTCAATCTGAATCGCTGGATTCATTTTCTTCATTCTTCATTCTTCATCGTTGTCACTACGGAATACAGGAAATCATACAGCTGACGATTTGTGACACGCGATTTTCGAAACAGGGAGAGTCGATTCGCAGCGGTTTTGATTCGCGGTTTCGGCCGTCGCGCGCGGAATCAGATAATAGTGATTCGCGATTGCTGGTAACAGTCGTTAATCGCGTTGCTTCTGATGATGCGTCGCAAATGCACTTAGCCTTTCAGACCCTGAATGTTGACACACAGATGAGTCCGTGCGACGGAATCCAACGGGTTTCGACCATCGACGAATCATGAGCGGGTCAGAAGCAGAGGCTGGGTCAATCATTCCGATCCACGGCAGGAAAAGCTGTCAAAGCGGTTCATTGAGAAAGCCGATTGTGAGGTTGTCTGGAGCTTGTTCGGCATCATCGCGAATTGGGACGACGTTCGTCACTTGGAAACGGAATTGACGTCTTTTTCCTGAGAGCCGGGGAACAAGTGCCGGTATCGTCTTCGCTGCTCATCTGTCTGGTGTCCCACCCATTGATCGATGAATCGTTGGTCGATCTCTGGAAGCACAGTTGCTGATGAAACTGTGGCGAAGTACGTGCCAGCCCTGATCGACTCCCATTTGCTCGCTCTCAGTACATCGGAAAGGAAGAGTGTTGCTTCGTGAGGTTCGATGGATCTCTTTTCCGCGTCGCCTCTCTGACGACACAAACTGCGATGATCTTCGGGAAAAAGGAATTTGCATTTTGGCTTTCTCGACAACCAGCCCTCCATGACCTCATGCAGCGTCTTGCACATCGGGGACTGTTCGAGTCGTTCTGTGTGTTCTCGATCGCTTCCGTTCGCGAATCATGAATGTTGAGGCAATCAGATCAAGATCTGAAACCAGTGGGTGACAGATCTCACTGCGGCGTGACCTGGTGAAGGCCGCCGCGCCGCACACATTGATGCAGGCAGTCGTGGCGTGAACTTTGCTCAATGAATGAGAGAAGTCTTGTCAACCGCGAACTGCTGAGATTGAGGCAGTCCCAGAGTTGAGCTGCTGCGTCCGACGTCAGTTCACTTTCGGATCTGGCGTGATTTGTTGCCACGTCTGGAACGGTGGCCGCTCAGTCGCCTTTGGAAACAGCAGGCCCCTCCGTGGGAATTCAGACTCTACAAAGCCATCTGAACTCGCCCAGTTCCAAAGAGAGCCAAGTGTTGCGACTTCCTCGCGGATTGTGGCCGCACTGATGGTTCCCTGCCGTCCCGGTTCACGAGACCGTTGTGTGACATATTGTTGTAAATGACTCCTTCTTTAAGGCACGCAGTGTCAACGAATCTCCAAGGATCCGGGTGATGTGCCTCATGTGGATCTTCATCGTTGCAAGCGACGTCGATTCAAGCGAATCCTCCGGAATCGACTCAGTGTATTGCGAGAATAATGAGCCAGTCGTGATGGTCTTTGAGACCTTGGGCTTCTCGGCCAGTTTACCGTCAGACAGCAGGAAAACCGGGATGTCCACTTCATCGGGTACTCTCATGCCTCGTCGACAAGGCGAAGATTCTTCGATGCGACTGGCGGCCGCCCGGCTTTTCGCCTGATATTCGTCTTCAGAGACCGTTTGAAGCGTCGATCCCTGAAGCGAAAACAGACGTGATAGTTACCGCCGGGTCTTGTTGAACAGAAGCCATGATTGAGTCTCCTCGCTTAATAGAAACGATAGGAGTGACTCAACAAGCCGACCAGCCACGGACATCCAACGGTATTGCAACGCGAAACGCTCAGTTCAATGCAGTGACACCACGAAAACCACCCGATCTAACAGGGTAGTCACTGATTTGTCACTGATTCAGATTTCCACAAAAAAAGACTCCGAAGCAGAATTTGCTCCAAGTCTTGGTAGCTGTGTGGTTTACGTCAGAGGCTTTTGCCTCGAAAGTAATAACCCGGACCAGGACTCGAACCTGGAATAACAGAATCAAAATCTGTTGTGTTGCCGATTGGCGACACTATCGGGTTTCGAAGAGCGCGTGTCTGGCCGATGGGCGTCAGTCGCTGCGGAGCTTGATGCCCATTTCTGACAGCTTCTGGCGGATTTCGTTCAGTGAGGTCACTCCGAAGTTGCGGCTGGCCAGCAGTTCGTCGGGTGTTCGAGCCACCAGCTGACCGATGGTCTGGATAGACAGTCGATTCATGCACTTGCGGGAACGAACGGACAGATTCAGGTCTCCGATCGGACGGCCCATAATCGCCTGTTCTTCCGGGCTGAGGCTCTGGTCGGTGTAGGTGTCGCGCGAGTGAACTCGGTGCAGGTTCATTCCGATCCGCAGGCCGTGAGCTGCCAGCAGTTCACGGATTTCCAGCAGACTGGTTTCGCCGAAGTTCTTTCCGGCCAGCAGTTCCTGTTCGCTGATTTCCGTCAGGTCTCCCAGAGTATTGATGTTCATCGCAGACAGGCAGTTTCGACTGCGGACTGAAAGTTCGAAGTCGGTGACGGGTCGTCCCAGCAGCTGCTTCATGCGAGCTTCCTGGCGAGCCTGATCTTCGTCGTAGTACATGTCCTGAGTGGCTTCGATGTCCTTCAGGTACAGGATGGCCTGAGCGTGGTTGGGATCGTAATCCAGAATGCGCTTGAAGCAGAACGCGGCAGCCTTGTAGCTTTCGCGATCTTCGTACAGCAGGCCCAGGTTCAGCAGAGCTCCGACAAAGAACGGAGGCCGCGAAAGGCTGCGTTCGTAATAACGGATCGCTTCCTCGTCGTTGCCGCGCAGAGAATTCTCTGCGGCCAGCCAGAACAGAGCTCGGGAATGATGCGGATCCATATCGACAGCGCGTTCGAAGTATTCCACGGCCGTCAGCGCGTCGCCGCGATCTGCCCAGATGCAGCCCATCTGGAAGGAATATTCAGCTCGGCTGGCCGCCTGCGAGGCAATGCTTCGCAGCATTTTTTCCGCTCCGTCGATATCACCGGATGCTCGAACCGCTCCGGCTCGATGCAGAGTGGCGTTGATCACGTCCACGCCGGCGGCAGCAGCCTGCTCGAAGCGAGCGGCGGCTTCCGGATATCGACTCAGAGACATCAGTACCTGAGCGTGGTTGTAGATGGCCACGCCGTCTTTCTGAATTCCGGCCAGCAGCCGATCTGCATCCTGATGGCGGGACATCAGATATGAAACCACGCCGGCACGGGCTTTCGCGTGCTCGGATACTGCGGGATCATCCAGTTTCCGCTTCAGTTCCGTCAGAGCCTGCCGAAGTTCGCCGGCCTGTGGGCCAACCAAAGCATTTCGGAAAGCATCCACCTGATCTGTTGTCAGGGGACTGTTCAGATTCAGCAGTTCACTTGGATTCATCGTGTTTGCAACGGACACAGAGTCGGATCCCATGGGGACAGCGGACAGAGGAACCAGCCTTGAAAACAGGCTGTTTCGAAATTTCGTCGAATTTCTGAAACCCAGCAGTTTAACGGAATTCCTGACTTGACTCAAACCAATCTGCCCGATCTCAAACCCGAACCCGCGTAATTTCCTAAAATGGAGTCTCGATTCACGGATGAACAGCGAATCCACGAGTGATTTCCACCCGAGGGTCAACGGACGGGAGGGAATTCTGTGCCTCCGACCCCGGGCAGGCCAGCCGGGCAGCGTCCATTGGAAAACCTGATATGGATCGGGTTGAATGTGGGGTCAGAGATTGCATGAATTAGAAAAAATCGTAAGATTTTGCCAGCGACGCTTTTTGCGAGAGGTCTGTTTCTGGAACTGTTTCTCCACACGGTTCGAGAACCCGGCCAGGTGGAAAGCGTTTCCGCTCAGCAGACCTGTGAGAATCACCCCACCTGAATTCGAGCCGAGGCTCGAACGTTGTTCCCGCAGGTCGCCCAAAACGATGACGCTCGCGCCGTGCGAGTATCTTTCAGAGTAAGTCACTAAGGAGGTAATCATTAAGCGATCTCGTCCCACTGCGGCTCCCACCCGCGATACCCCTCGGATGAACGAGCGTATCCGAATTTCTCCCATCAAGGTCATCGCAGCCGATGGTGAAAACCTTGGGGAAATGGAAACAGAAAGAGCGTTTGCGATGGCTCAGGAAATGGGCCTCGACCTTGTGGAAGTCAGTCCGGATGCTCGTCCGCCGGTCTGCAAAATCATGGACTATGGCAAGGTCATTTATCAGCGTCAGAAGAAGACCAGCGGCTCGAAAAACCACAAGACTCAGTTGAAGCAGCTGCGTCTTCGAGCCAAGACCGGTCAGCATGACATTGAAGTCAAAGTCAACAAGGCTCGCGAGTTCCTGTCGCGCCGTGACAAAGTGAAAATCAACGTGATGTTCCGTGGTCGTGAGAATGCTCACCATGACCGCGGCCGCGAAATGCTGGATGAAATTGTGAAGTCACTGGAAGACGTCGCCACCGTGGAGCAGGCTCCAAAGATGGAGAGTGGCCGAATGATGTCCGTACTGCTGGCTCCTTCCGGCAAATAAGCGGATCCGCATGCTGCTGTGGCTGCTGGAGACATTCCCCGTTCTTCTGGAACTGGTTTCGTCCAGAACGACGGGGGATTCCCGCGTCTTCCTGTCCGCGCGGATCGCCGGCGCCGGCGTCTGTGCCTTTGGCGGTTCCGTTCTGGTCGGCCCCACCGTGATCGGCTGGCTGAAGAAGCGTTTCCGCGAACGCATCGCGAGCGCTTCCGGCACCCTGAATCAGCTGCATGCTTCCAAACAGGATACTCCAACAATGGGAGGCCTGTTTGTCATGGGCGTGGTTCTGCTGTGTACTCTTGTCTGGACGAATCTGACCAGTGAATACGTCCGCACCGCAGTGCTGCTGGTGACCACGATGACAGCGGTCGGTGCGGCTGATGACTGGATCAAGCAGCGGTCGCGGCGAAATGGTCTGACCGCCCGGCAGAAGCTTGGCCTGCAGATTCTGCTGGCAACCGTGACGTCGTGGATGCTGTACACGTGCCACCTTCAGCACGAACCCGGAGCGGCGATTGTCTGGCCGCTGGGAAATCGAGTGCTGACAATCGGACTGTTTTACATCGCATGGTCGGCTCTGGTGATTGTGGGAGCGGCCAACGCCGTTAATCTCACAGATGGCCTGGATGGCCTTGCCGCCGGCTGCACCATTGTCGCTGCAGTCGCTTACACCGTCCTGCTGTATCTGTGCGGCCATGCGCAGCAATCGGCGTATCTGAGCATTCCCCATGTTGCGGGCAGCGGTGAAATCGCCGTTGTTCTGGGAAGCCTTGCCGGAGCCATGTGCGGATTCCTGTGGTTCAACTGTCATCCGGCTCAGGTGTTTCTGGGCGACGCCGGATCTCTGCCCACCGGAGCACTCCTGGCGTTTGCTGCTCTGGTCTGTCGCCAGGAACTTCTGCTGACAGTGATCGGAGGGATCTTCGTTGTGGAAACCGGCAGCGTTATCATGCAGGTCCTGTGGTTTCGAACAACGGGCCGCAGGATTCTGAGATGCAGCCCGCTGCACAATCACTTCGTCTTTCGCGGCGACCCGGAAACCCGCATCGTCACACGCTTCTGGATTATCTCAGCCATCCTTGCCGTCATCGGGCTGGCAACTCTGAAACTGCGTTAGAATGCGGAGACGCGGTGAAATTGCGCTGTCACTGATTCACGCCAGGTGATTTCCCGAGGAATCCGCTGGCCTTCATCCATGCGTGAAGATAATCGGGCCAGTGGGAAACGGCGTTGTCGGACGGGCGAAGACCATAGCCGTGGCCGCCTTTTGAAAAGGCATGCAGTTCAGCGGGGACTCCGTGTTCGCGAAGACGAGCGAACAGCAGAGCCGACTGAGCCCCCCGCAGCGCATCGTCCCACGTGACCGCCATGAACGCGGGAGGAGTGTCTTTGGTGACGGTGACCAGCGGACCGAGTTCCACCCGGTTGCGATCGTCGTAACCGCTGCCAAGGTATGCGCAGTAGATCGGGCAGATGAAGTCGGGACGACAGCTCAACTGGTCCGCATCGTCAACCGGTTCGTAGCACTTCGTGTTGAACTGAACTCCCGACATCACGGTCAGATGGCCTCCTGCCGAAAACCCAAGCGTACCGATGCGGTCTGGATCGATCGACCACTTCGCCGCGTCTTTCCGAACGACTCGAATCGCCCTCTGAACGTCCTGCATGGGTTCCCAGTGAATGTTGTCCGGAATCCTTCGAGGGACGCGGTACTTCAGCACGAAGGCCGTCACGCCGATGGAATTGAACCATTCCGCGACTTCGGTTCCTTCCTTCGGCCACGCAAGAATGTTGTAGCCGCCGCCCGGACAGATGATGACGGCACAACCGTTGGCCCGATCGGCATTAGCCGGAAAAGCTGTCAGCGTTGCACGATCAACAAAGGCAATGCGTTCATCAGTCGTCTTTGCCCGAAGTTCGGCCTCCTGGGCCTCAGAGAACTTCACGGACCCGGCGGGAAGGTCCCCTGGCCAGATCTCAATTTCGTTCGACTGTGCATGCGCTGAATCGGATCCGACGGAGCCGGAAATGACAATGGACAGGAGAAGGGTACAGATCGAAAAACGCACGGGGGTGGTCCAATCGTTTGAAGGAAGCGAGTGATGAATGCCTGAGCCGCGTCTGTTTCTGATCACCGGTCACAGGAAATCGAGGTCACACAGGTCAACGGCGGCGACGCGGCCGCCTGGTGCTCTGTACACAACAGGGATCGATCGTTTCGCAGCATCCCGTTTGCAGTCCGGCCGGAAAGCAGACTGGTTGTTGAGGACATCCCACACCGGTTTGCAGGGTGTTGGTGATCGGAAGAATCTCTGCGAAATCGAATTGGCGAACTTCCAGTTTCTGATACCCGGCGCTGGGTGTCCGTCGAGTGTTCACCTGCAGCTGACTGTGGCGGCCTGATGGAGTTCGCAGATCGGCGGTGAAAATGCCATCCTGAGTGACTCGGCACAGCACTCTGCTGCCTCGGTAAGTCCGACTGAATGCCGTCAGTTCCTGCATCAGTTCCCGAAACCGGTCGTGGAATTCCGGTGTCTGCTTCCAGATGTCCAGGTTGTATTCGAAGAAGGACACCGTCTCAGAACCGCTCAGCATTGCCTGATACGCCATCGCTCGCAGTTCATCAATTTCCGGGAGCTTGCCGTCCGGAGGCAGCAGCCATGCCTGCAGAATCACAACCAGCGGCAGCGGGCGTTCTGCCAGATCCATCAGACGCCGACTGCGCTGGACCATGAAAAACACGTCGTCCAGAGGCCCTTCATTGAGATCCGGGTACGGCATGATCCGCATGACGTCCGCTGCTTCGTACAGATAGGAAAAGTAGTCATAGAATTCGTCCGTCCAGCCGGCCATAGGGCCCCAGTGCGAGATTTCCAGCCGAGTGTCCGGTCGGTCCAGTTCGAAGTCCGGTTTCAGCTGTTCGTACAGATCGATGTAGAAGCCGAAGGGAGTCTCCGGAGCGTTTCGACCGGGTTCATCCATGAGACTGACACCGACCAGCGACTGCGGATTCACCGCCCTGGCTCGATCAATCCCGGCCTGAATCTCTTCAGGCTTCGTATCCTGAGTCCACCAGTTGGCCATCACGACTTTCAGCCCGGCTTCGGTGGCCGACGAATGCAGATTGGGCCAGTCCAGAATGACCTGAGTGAACCCCATGTCGCGAAGTTCGGTCATCGCTTCGGCGGAGTGTGGATCGTACATTTCGAACTGTTGAGCAACTCCGCCGGGCAGCCAGACGTCGGTGTATCGGGCGTTGGCCTGGCGTCGCAGAGATTCCGCATCCAGCGATGCATGAGCGTTCCCGTTCTGCACGGTTTCCAGAGCTGATTCCTCGGCACAGACCGGCGCGGACGCCGTCAGCCCGAAACAAATCAGCACTCCGGCCATCGCTGTCAGCATTGATTTCAGCATCAGGGTGGGGCTCCAGGAACAGAGATTCGAACCTGCGAAAACGTGAAGGTCGGCATCGAGGGCCGTTCATTTGATGGTGAACGAGTCACACTGACATCCTGCCGCCCAAAACGCAGCGGGCATCATATCGCGGTTCACCCAGGTCGCATTCCTGAGCGCGACTTTCTGCACAAACTGCACGTCGAATGGGTCATCGGCGAGCGAAAAACGGGGCGGAAGTTGCTTTCTGCCGGGATCTTCACATTCGTCCGGTTGAAAATGCCGAACCCACGGAATTCTGAATGAATCACAAAATTTGGCCCTTCCATCGATCTTGCTCGGCGCATTTCGGTCCATTATCACCCGCCTCGCTGTGACCCAACGGCACCGATTGGTGGTCGACGTGTCGACGATTGAAAGGGTTGTCGGGACTCAGCAGCAGGTGACTGAAATCTGCTGACTTCGGTCGGCAGTTCAGTGACCTGGGGTTTTCGGTGTCGGACATGGATGTCTGCCGCTGAAGACAGTCAGTCTCCGCCCATGCGGGATTCCTTCGTCGGGATGATGACGGGATTCGGTCGGAACTGAAATCAGAACAAACAGCAATCAAACAAGCAGAAGGTGCATTCCGAACACCGGTTCATCCGGCCGCCTGTCAGATCCGAACGAAGATTTCATCAGCTTTCTTTGCGGGACCAGAGCTGAAAACATGAAATCATCGGATTCAGATCTGTCTGTAGCGGTTTTCCTGAATCGGAACGGCTGGGTCTGCCGATAAATCGCGATACCGCGTTTTCTCGCAGCGCAGTCGGTGTTCGTCATGGAGGATTGAATGTCTACCAGGATCAGTGATGATATTGCAGAGGTGTGGATTGAATACAAACAGGATCAATCCAACCAGGCTCTGCGAAACCGGCTGATGGAGCGGTACCTGCCGCTGGTTCGCTACAACGCCGAGCGTGTGTGGTCCAAACTTCCCGAAGGTGTTGACCTGAATGACCTGATGTCAGCAGGGGTCTTCGGGCTGATGGACGCCATCGAAGCCTTCGATATGGATCGAGGCGTGAAGTTTGAGACCTACTGTGTCCCGCGAATCCGAGGTGCGATGCTGGACGAACTGCGAACGATGGACTGGGTTCCTCGTCTGGTTCGCAGCAAGGCCAGCAAGCTGGAAGCAGCTCGCAAGGCCGTCGTGGCCAAGACCGGTCGACCGCCCACAGATGCCGAACTGGCAGCCGAAATGGGACTGTCGATTCAGGAGTTCGAAAAGCACAAATCCGAGGCCGCTGCCATCGGGCTGGTGAGCCTGAACAAGAAGTGGTACGAAACTGACAGCTACAAGGACGTTCACGAAGTGGACGTGCTGCAGGACGCCAAGGGAGAAGATCCCACCGGCGGAATTCAGAAGCTGGACGTGATGAAAGTCGTCACCAAGGGACTGAATCGCAACGAGCGGCTGATTATCATTCTGTACTACTACGAAGAACTGACCATGAAGGAAATCGGCACGACTCTGGGTCTGTCCGAATCCCGAGTCAGTCAGATGCACTCCAGCATCGTGAGCCGCCTGAAGGAACAGCTGAACGGCCGACGTCCGGAATTCGCTGACTGATTCCTCACTGTCTCGACAGAAAAACATTCAGGTCCGGTCATCTGCGAAGATGATCGGGCCTTTTCTGTTTGGCTTCAGGAAAGTGCAATTCGTCCGGCACGGTGGTATCCTGATGTCGGCGACTCCGGAGGGCAGACACAGTGAACGACAGCTTGCACAGTTTCGCGGGGATCAATCGACGACAGCACCTGCTGTCGGCAGGAGGCGGGTTTGCGGGACTGGTGCTGTCGCAAATGCTGGCTGGTGATGCTGCCGCCGATGTTGTGCAGCATCATCCGCCGAAGGTGAAGCGCATTATTCAGCTGTTCATGACGGGCGGAGCCAGCCCGATGGACACCTTCGACTACAAACCGGAACTCGAACGGCTGCACGGCCAGATGCTGGGGCCAAAGGAAAAGCCGGAGGGATTCACGGCGCCTGCCGGGGCCATCATGAAAAGCCCCTTTGAATTCGCTCAGCACGGAGAAAGCGGGCGCTGGGTCAGCAGTGTCTTCCCCGAACAGGCCAGGCTGGTCGACGAGATGGCCTTTCTGATGGCCATGACGACGAAGACCAACGTCCACGGACCGGGCACGTACATGATGAACAGCGGTTTTCTGCTGCCCGGATTTCCGTGCCTGGGAGCGTGGGTGTCGTACGCTCTGGGAAACCTCACCGACAATCTTCCCACGTTCGTCGTCCTGCCGGATGCCCGAGGCCTTCCGTACAACCAGAAGGGCTGCTTCAGTTCCGGATTCCTGCCCGGCGTGCATCAGGGGACCGTCATTAACGCGGCGCTGAAACAGCCCGTCCCGAATCTTTTCCCTGACGAAAAGTACGCGGCGAAAGATGCTTCGACCGACCGAGCCGGACTGGAACTGCTGAAGCAGATGAATCTCAACCACCGCAACGGACGTCCAGGCGATTCACGTCTGGATGCTCGCATTGCCAGCTATGAACTTGCCGCCGGAATGCAGTTGGCAGCACCGGAAGCTTTCGACCTGTCACGAGAATCGGAAGCCAGTCATCGCAGCTATGGACTCAGTGACCCGGTGACGGAAGACTTTGGACGTCGCTGCCTTCTGGCGGCTCGGCTGGCTGAACGCGGCGTCCGCTTTGTGCAGGTATGGAGCGGGCCTCAGGGAGCCGTCAACAACTGGGATAACCACGGCAACATTCAGACCGAACTTCCCCCGATGGCGAACAGCGTCGATCGCCCGATTGCCGCGCTGCTGCGAGACCTGAGGGCTCGGGGCCTGGATCGGGACACTCTGGTGATCTGGACCACGGAATTCGGCCGCACTCCGTTTGCTCAGGGAAGTCTGGGCCGCGATCACAACGGCGGCAGTTTCGTAACATGGCTGTGGGGCGCCGGAATCAAAGCCGGAACGTCCTACGGTCAGAGCGATGACTGGGGCTATCAGGCTCAGGAAAACAAAACCTGGTGTTACGACCTGCATGCGACGATTCTGCACCTGCTGGGCATCGATCACCGAAAACTCAGCGTCCGTCAGAACGGCATCGACCGCCGCCTCACCGACGTCCACGGCCACGTGATCCATGACGTCCTGTCCTGACGATGGAAGGACTCACGTCACGAGCGTCCTTGAAATGACGATTGCAGCGCGAAATACCGAGCTCAGCTGATCCGGATCCTGAATCGCCTGAAAAACTCCGACGGTCGAAGCCGTCGTCCGCCGGTCGTGTGCAAAAGTCTTCAACAGTGATCTTCCGCTGGCCCGTCACCTGCACAGAAGAGTTTCTGACAGGAGATGATTCCCGCACGATGCGAGCATGTTTTCTGAGCAACGCAGTCGCGTTTCCGAGCATCAGTTCGTATCGGGTGCGGGCACTTCCCACGTCAGACAGACTGCCAGTCGGCGGGCGCGTTGTCGTCGACATATGCGGTCAGCAGCTGATGGGGGTGAAAGCGATTTTTATAGTTCATCGAACCACAATCGCGAATGTAATAACCCATGTACAGCCAGTCATGACCGGTGGAAGCCGCGTACTGCAGTTCGGTGAGAATGGAGAAGGTCCCCAATGCCCGATCGCGATGCTGAGGGTCGTGAATGAAGTAAATGCTGGACATGGATCGGCCCGTAATATCCACAATTCCCAGCCCGACAAGTTTGCCGTCCAGACGGTAACGGAATTCAAAGGAGAACGGAAACTCGCCATCCAGAAACGATTCGTAGTATTCGTCGGCTGTAATGGACCGTTCAGGCCACTGGCGACGCAACATCATGTCCGCATGGTAGCGGTTGTACAGTGACAGATGCTCGGTCGTTACACTGGCCGGAACGATCTCAACAGTCAGATCTGTATTGCGGCTCAGATTCCGGCGCTGACTTCTGGAAGGTCGAAACCGGGCGGCTTCGATTCGGAGGCTGCGGCATTCCGAACAGGCCGGGCACATGGGACGGAACAGAGTGCGTCCGAAACGCCGCCAGCCTCGTTCGAGCAGATGTTCGTAACGCTCAGCCGACAGCGAAATGGCCAGGCGATACTGCATTCGAGAAGTCCGACCGGGCAGATACGAGCACGACGATTCGGCTCCCATCATATCCAGTTCCCGACCCGGTGGAATCTGCGAGCTGCTCCCTGACATCTGGCGTCGATCTGTTTGACAGGCTGCGGATGACACTCGGGATTATGACCGGAACGTGCAGTCGAAGCCAGGCCGACCGCGACCATTCGCCCATTCACAGTCCCGGGGTGTGTCCGCTCTGATTTCGGCATTTTCAGTAAAGTTGGTTCCCACCGACCGACAGGCGACGGGCTGCCGGAAATGTAAGGGTCGGGAGAGCGAAGGAACAGATCTTCGGGCACATGAGTGGCGCATTCGGTTGGATTTTTGGTCTCCATGAAAGGAGATTGAAATGGCGCTGGAAGGAGACAGATCGCGAGAGCGAACGACAGGAATCTGTAATGCTGGTGAGTCACCCGGCCACCGGGAATTCCGATCGGATTTCAATCCGCGGGGTTGCTGCGGAGCGAGTTGCCGCGGAAGATGCGCGGTATGTCAGACATCACCTTACCAGCCGGGGGCGGACCTGTTTCCGAACCCATTCAGCGAATTCTCGGAACACTGCGTCGAAAGCTGCGGCGTTATTCGGTGATTTCCGGTGCCATGGGACTGGTGATTGCGACTGCTGCCGTCTTCTGGACGACAACCGGGCTGGATGCCGCATGGTTTGCCGTGCAGAAGCTGGAGCTGCCGGTGGGACTCAGAGTGCTGATGCTGGCCGTCATGGCGGCGGCCGGAGCGTGGCTGCTGGGGACCGCTGTGGTGTGGCCGCTGATTCGCCGAGTCCGGGACCGTGATCTGGCTCTGCTGCTGGAACGCCGGTTTCCCGAATTTCGGGACGGACTTCTGACGGCTCTGGAAGATTCCCGAACAGTCACCACCGATGGCGAACACTCGCTGCCGATGCTGCAGCGAACCATTCGTCAGACCGCAGCGGTTGCGGATCAGGTGTCGGTCCAGGACGTGTTCGATCTGACTGCAATTCGAAAGACGGCATGGATTGCCGGCCTGCTGGCTTTGTCGGTCGTGGGTTGTGGACTTGCCAGCCCGCAGACTCTGAAACAGTGGTGGGCCGCTTTCGTGAAATGCGAATCCGGGTACCACGTGCGCGAAACGCAGCTGCAGTTTGCCGTAAGAACTCAGCCCGGTGACCGCGTGATCCCCTTCCGGGATGAAAACGGAATTCCCACCTATCGACATGGTCGAGGATCAGACCTGGATCTGGAGATTACCGTTCCGCCCACGGAAGCTTCGGGTGGTGCGGAGTGGGTGGTGCCCGATCGAGTTCGAGTCGACGTCATTCGCGAAGATGGAACTCGCAGTCGAACATACGTGTCGTCCGCCACGGATCAAAGCTTCCGCTTCGTGCTGACTCGACTTCAGGAATCCGTCGCCATCGAAGTCCTTGGCGGAGACTATCGAACATCGGTTCCGCTGCAGGTGCTGACCGTGGATCCGCCGGGCATCGACGGTCTGGAAGTCGAATGCGACTACCCCGACTACACCGGCTGGAACGAGGAACGCGAGAGGAAGCTCAGCATTCTGAGCAGCGAAGTGGCATTGCCGATGGGAACTCGGTTCACGCTGACAGCATCGTCCAGCAAGGCACTGCAGTCAGCTCAGATCATCACCGATGTCTTCGAACTGTCCGGCAATCAGACCGGCTGCCGCATCGTTGCTCGGGAAGGATTCGCGGCAGCAGTGAATGAATCCGTTCCGCTGATCAGCGCCGACGGGCGGCAGATTCGGGCTGCGTTTCACCTGACAGCCTCTCCCGGTTCGGCAGATAAAACGACCACTGCAACGAATTCGGAAGACTCAGCCAGCGCATTGCCGGACGATGTTCAGGGCCTGCTGACGATTGCGTCCAACACGACTCTGAAGTTTGTGCTGCATGATCAGGATGACATCTTTTCCGCTTCTCCGGATTCGCTGCGAGTTCGCGGGATTGCCGACAAGGCACCGGTGATTGCCGTCCGAACCAATGGGATCAGCAACGCGATCACTCGACGAGCCGTGATCCCGATGGTGGGGCGCATCGAGGACGACTACGGCCTGGCTTCGGCCGGATATCGCTATATCGTGGACGACCAGACGGAATGGGGCCGACGACCGTTTCGGAATGAGTTCCGTCCTGGCATGGAATACGAACTGCAGTCGGATGGCGAACGTGGCCCGGAATTATTTGCCGTTCAGGAGCTTGATTTGAGTGACGGACAGACTCTGGCACTGACCGTCGTCGCCGAAGACCGCTGCACCGTGCCCGAACCGAATACAAGTCGAGCCGAACCGACGGTGTTTCGAATTGTGTCCGAAGAGGAACTGCTGTCTCTGCTGTATTCCCGTGAACTCACTCTGCGACGACGTTTCGAAAGCGTCATTCAGCACCTGACGGACGTTCATCAGGATCTGGAATTCCATCGCAAAATTGCGGAACGAGCTGACGGTGCCGGAGCGGCGGCAGCGGCGGATGATCGAGCTGCTCTGAATCGTTCAGCTCGAACCGGCGGCGATACGCTGCGAAGTCAGACCAATGAACTGCTGGCCATCACAGAAAGTTTTCAGGGAATTGTTGACGAACTCAGCAACAATTCCGTACCAACTTCAGAAAACATGCTGACCGGCATCGTGAAGCCTCTGCAGACGATCACCCAGGGTAAGCTGGTGACAGCTGATCGCGCAATGAGTCGTTTTCGAGTCGCGGCCGGTGACGGTCAGCCTGTGCTGGAACTGCTTCAGCAGTCCAGTCGGGAAATTGCCGATGTGATCACCGAACTGAAGACCATTCTGGAAAACGTGCGCACCATGGCCGAATTCCATGAAGCGCTCAGTGATCTGAAGAACATCATCGAAGAACAGCAGCGAATTCTGGACGAAACCAAACGTGAACAGATCCGCATCCTGGGGCTGTAGGACAAAGTCGGCGTCATCGCTGCTGACTGCGATCGTCGGATGTCTGCTGCTGGCGGGAGCGGTTCAGGGGTGGCTGTCCGACGCTTCGATCAGTTCCGCCGTCTGGCCTGCGGACATCAATGCTCACCTGGTTCACCTTCTCGGCGGTTCACTCGGCACCGACGCACTCGGGCAGCCCCGCGTTGAACTCAGTTACGTGTCCGTCGCAGTTCGGTTGCTGAGCGGACTGGGGCTGGTCGGTCTTCTGAACGCTCTTTTGTGTCGGCGGCGGAAAGCTGAATCTGCCATTCAACCGACAGTGATGTCTGCGGATACGTGGAAGCTGACGGGGCTGGTCTGCGCAATCGGTTCAGCGTGGTGGCTGCTGTGGATACTGAGCGATTTCGGGGCGGAATTCCTGAGCCGTTTCTGTCTGGGCATTCTTCCGGTCTGGATATCGCTGACCGTCGGAATGCTGCTGTGGATCTGGTGGTGCAGCGCGTTTCTCTCGGGGTCCTCTGCTTCTGTCTCGAACGATTCTGCTGTTGATCCCGATGGCGTTCAGGGTGCACAGCAGTCTCAGTGGTGGCCGCTGTTATTTCTGCTGGTAATCACAACAGCGTGGATCATGCAGTCGTTCTTTCTGAACCGGTGTCTGTACGACCAGCTGCTGATTCCTCATGGCGATTCGGCGATGTATGAGGAACACCTGTGGAACGTGTGGCACGGAAAGGGCTTTCGCAGCTATCTGGATCAGGGCCTGTTTCTGGGTGAACACATTCAGGTGATTCATCTGTTGCTGTTGCCTCTGCACATGCTGTGGCCATCGCATCTGTTGCTGGAACTGGCCGAATCCGTCGCTCTGGGCAGCTGTACAATTCCGCTGTACCTGATCGCTCGACGACATTTCGGAAGTGCTCGGGCAGCCGCAATTGTCAGCTGTGCCTGGCTCCTGTATTTCCCGATGCACTTTCTGGACATTGCGATCGACCAGAAGACGTTTCGACCGATTGCACTGTCGCTGCCGTTTCTGTTCTGGATGATCGACAGTGCCGAACGCCGTCGTCCGTGGGCGACTGCGCTGTGCCTGCTGCTGGCTTTGTCCGCCAAGGAAGATCTCGCACTGATCACGTTTCCACTGCTGGCCGTGATGGCCATTCGCGAGCGTCTGATCGGACGAGCAGTTCCCGGCAGCCGGCCGATCGATCGCACCATGCATCGCTGGCTTTGGGGGTTGTCCGCGTTCTCGGCCGTCTACCTGGTGGCCGCCGTGCTGGTGATCATTCCGGCGTTTCGATCCGGCGACCATGTCCATTACGCTCGGTACTTCGGTGATCTGGGCGGAACCCCCAGCGAACTGATTCGCACGTCCATCAGTCACCCGATGAAGTTTCTGGCGACATTCTTCAGTGTGCGAACGGTACTGTATGTGGCCATTTTTCTGGGGCCGCTGGCCTTCTTTCCGCTTCGGAAGCCACTGTTGCTGTGTGGAGGAATACTGACGTTCGGAATGCTGGCCCTGCTGCAGCTCAGCACAAGCGACACCGACCTGCCGCCGGTGCCTTATCACCACTTTCATGCTCCGCTGCTGCCGGTCCTGTTTTATGCTCTGATCACGGCCATCGGTGAAGCACCGGCGATGTTCATCGGCGGGCGGAAATCGGCGGGCGGACAGACAATTTCTCAGCTTCGGCCTTCTTCGATCGTGATCCTGTCGAGATCTGTTCTCGTGCTGCTGTGCTGTGCGACAACGTCGGCTACGGGTTCATTGCTGCCGTTTGGTTTGAGCTTCTGGTCGCAGGATTCCGCATTCGGATATCACCGGCTGTACGCATCTCAGGATCCGCGTCAGCAACGACGAGTCGCCATGATTGGTGAAGTGCTGAAGCAGATTCCGCAGTCGGCCCGAGTCGCATCCACAGACTACATTCACACTCGTCTGACTCATTGCGAACGTTCTTACGACTACAGCAATTATCCGCGAGCCGTCAATCATTATCAGCCCGGCGTTCCCCCGGACACGGAATACATCGTGATCGACACCGGACATCGCTACAGCGAAATCCATTCACCTCAGGAAATCCCCGAACTGCGAGACCACCCGGACCAGTGGCAGCTTCTTCCGGACCGAACTCATGGAATGTTCATCATCCTGAAACGCCGCTGATCGGCAGCTTTGGAACGATGGGAATCAGGGATTCGAGGTGAACGCTTCCGAATCAGAACTTTGGACTGGGTTCCGGTTTGTATATGGGTTCGGACGGAGGGATGACGTTCAGCGGGCCGAGCATCGATTTGATCTTCTTTTCCCGTTCCTCCTGTTTCTGTTTTCCTGCATCCTTCTGCGAAGAAGACTGAGGCTGTGACGCCGGGCGGAAGATGGAACGAGGAGCCGTCACCGGAGTTGCCGACTGTCGCATGGCTTCCAGAAGTCTGGTCACCTGGTCGCAGCCGAACACCTGCCAGACGAGGGTGACCGCGGATTTCACGACTTCCTCCGGGTTGTCGGACGGATGCTGACGAATGGCAGTCAGCAGCATCGCCAGCTGAGCTTTCGGCGAACCGCTTCCGGACTGAGAATCCGGTTTGCCGCAAAGACCGACAGACAGCAGATGAAATTCGTCTTCGCTCAGAGCTCGAATCACGCGCACGCATTCCTTCAGAAGATTTCCCGCAACGCACGGATGTTCGATGATCTGCAGCAGTTCATCCGGAACGGTCGTGCGGTCAATCGATGCCAGTCCCTTTTCCGCAAACTGAAGTCTGACCGGCGGCAGGACCTGACATACCAGCAGACAGGTCAGTGGACCAGTCCGCGGATCACGTGAGAATTCATCCAGCTGATGCTGCAGTGTCCGGTAGTTTCCGTTGTCCCGAGCACTGATCAGATGGCTGGCCAGTCGATGAGCCGGTGACCCTGCCGGGACCAGTGACTTCAGCAGCGACAGCGACCAGTGAACTCCCAGAGGCCCTCGCCGTTGCTCTGACGGTTCGACCGCCGGAAGACGAAACCGATCGCCTCGGAAATAGTTCCGAACTGCCGTCACCGTTTCGTCCACGACATCTTCGGAACTCAGAATTCTGACAACTGTCTGCAGCAGTTCGGAATGAGCTTCATCTGTGGACAGGATCTGCAGCCCGCGTCCGCAGAAGGCGATCAGTGAAGACATTTCATGCCCGGCCTTCAGATCATTGGGAAAACTTTCACTGCGCTTCAGCAGGGTCGTGACGCTGTCCCGCACAAGATTGGGAGCCATTTTCAGTTCGCTGAAGTTCTCCAACCGCACATGCCGCATGCGTCCGGTGTCTGCTTCCAGCCGGACTTCTGACTTTTTGCTGACGATGTGCCAGATGCCGTCTTCCAGCCGGGTTTCCGCGGCATCGGCCAGTGAAATCATGTCCAGCACAGCCGCGGGATTGATTTGCACATCGGCCTGCAGCGGCAGTGCCAGGTCAGAATTGACACCAAAGCCGAACTTCAGTTGGAAACGGCGGTCGTCCTGATCGTGGGGATGTCCTTCGATATGGATCGAGGTCAGCATTCCGGCGTTGTCAGGCAGATGGTCACTCAGCCAGCATCGCTGCCCTGTGTGATTGATGAACCCGGCATGATCCCGAGTCATCAGAACTGAAAGCTCAGCCAGGATCTGCCGGTCGGAACCCAGAACCTCAAAGTGCATGATGCCGCCCAGCGAATGCGACAGCTGCAGAGTTCCCCGAACCGCGGAAATCGCAGTGCCATTGATGCTGAGTGGTATCCTTTTTTTCGTACCGGAATCTGTCGACGGAGAACCTGGGTCTTCCGAGGCTGCATCCGTCGGCATGCCCACCATCTTCTTCAAATCATCGGACTGAAGCGTGACCCGAATTTCCAGGTCGTCGTCGAACTGTTCCCATGCCGCCAAGCGTTCAGCAAGTCGAGCGACCGAAACCTGAACTCCTTCGAAGGGAGTCTGGAGCATCGGGACCTTGTCATACTCCAGAACCCGAACAATCAGGTCCACAGGAACATCGGGACCGAAGGCCGCATCATAGGCGGTTTCAACAGTGATAAATCGCCCGGTCGTCAGCAGCCGGTTGCGAACTGAGTCTGCCAGCGCCTGAGTGGCTGCTTCTTCTTTCTTCAGCTGAAGAACATCCAGCAGCTGCTGAGGTGTGTGTCGAGTCAGACCTTCGAACCGAATTCCTCGCAGCGCCTGCCGCCGCAGACGATCATCGATCCGGATGACCAGATCGACGGTTCGAGTTTCCTGGTGGGCGACGAGCTGCAGCTGCGGCGCTGCGAACCAGTATCCCAGTGATTTCAGAGCCGAGAGGGTTTCGGTTTGATACTTCCCCAGCAGTTCATCAGAGATTCCTCCCGCCTTTCCAGGTTTCCAGCGAGTGGGTTTGTCGGCCTTCTTTTTCGTGTCTGTATTTTTCCCACCGCCAATGTTCGGCAGGGGCCGGACCTGAAGCAGATTTTCCAGCGCTTCCGAGTCGATCTCTTCCGTGTCGCACTCGATCACAATCCGTCCATTGGTGAACTGCTCACCTTCCTGGATGCGAATCAGTCCGGAAACGCTGTCTTCTGAAGCGGCCGTCGCGGTGATCACGACATTCTGATATCCCTGAGCTCGATAGCCCTCCCGCAGACGTCGCGCGACGACGTCCAGGAACTCTTCATGAGGACAGACCGGATCGACCACGGCCGTCACCAAACCGTCCAGCGACAGAGCCTGTTTCAATTCGTCGGCGTCAAAGGCGGCATTGCCTTCGAACTTCAGACTCCACACATCGCGCCGCTGCCACTCAGCATCAATGGATCGGCGAGGCTCTGGTTCATCACTGAAGACGTTCGCAGCCGAAACCCAAAAGCACGCACCTGACAACAGAACGGCCCGCACCACCATCTTCCTGCCTCCATGCAGATTCAGTGATTGTTGCCGACTAAACGTCGACAACTTCGCAACTGACTCATTCAGACGTCTCGGTGCCTCGGTCGACAGTCGCGACCCGTCGGGCGGATTCCGCGAAGCTGATCATGGCAGGAGAGACGCCATTGTCAGTCGATGCACTGAAAACCAGACTCAACCGAAATGGTCAACGCAAGTTGCAAGTCTAGTTTTCGCAGGAATTTAAGGTCAAGATGCCTTCCAATCTCAAGCACCGGAGAAACTGGACGCTTTCGTTCCCGAATTCCCCACCGAAGCCTCATCGCAGAGCGTGGACTGGCCCGGGCGTCGTCAGGTGAGCTTCGGCGGCGACGGGTTTGCGTTCTGTGCCGCTGATGATTCCGCCTCCGTCGGCCGCCCGGTACAGGACTCGGGTGACTCGGAACCCCAGCGATCGATACAGGCTGACGGCGATGGAATTTCTCGCGGTCACTTCCAGCGAAACTGTCGAATAGCCGGCCTGCCGGAAGCCTTCGATGGCCTTAAGCAGCACGGCTCGACCAAGCCCGTTGCCACGATGTTCGGGGATGACACCGATATTCTGGATGGCTCCGATGCCACCCGATCGGCCGACGCCCTGAATCGTGGCGCAGTCGACGGCCGGCCAGGCGGGTTCCGGCTGGAAGGCCGCAATCCATGTGGCCTGACGACAGAATCCTGACTGATCGGCGATGTTGCCCATCAGACGACGGCAGCCTTCCAGGTCGCTCAGGCACGGAAAGACAACTCCGTCCAGGTCGTTGCGAAACGCTCGCCAATTCACCTGAGCATGACGTTCGGCCAGCAGAGGCTGCCAGTTCAGCCAGCGATAGCCGTCCGGCAAAACGGCCGTCGGCAGGTCGCAGATCCGCAGGTCGAGTTCCATGCGGTAGCGTTTGTAGCGATTCGGACTCATGCGGGAATTCTCAAGCGGTGACCGATGACAGACCGCATTGTCACAGGAAAATTGCCGTCGAACAGTCCTGCTTTCCGAAATTATCCCTGAATTCCGGAGACCTCCAGAGCCAGTCGATAAATCTCATTCGTGTCCAGAACCGCGTCGTTTCGTTCGAACAGGGACGCAACGGCCCGTTTGTGAACCTTCATTTTGGTCCCGCCGACTCCCAGAGCTCCGTAGCACAGGACGCTGCCCTTCTGAACTGCCCGGTCCATGGGCGACACGTCGGCCAGACCGACCGGCGGGACGGCGTTCAGGTCGATCGCCACGGCCAGATCCGTGAGCTGCGACAACGTGTCGGTCGGCAGAAAGCAGATGCCCGCAGCTCCGCAGGCGACGATCAGCTGCTGCCCCTGACACGCAGCAAGGAATTCGTCGGAGTGACCGGCCGCCGCCGGTACCAGTTCGCCGCATTCGGACGCGTCTTTCGCCCGGATCGTCGCACAGACTTCGGCGGCTCGTTCCCGCGAGCGGCTGACGACCGTCACGCAACTGCCTTCGAATGCCAGCAGCTCAGCCACTCGCTGCCCGACAGGACCCGTGCCGCCCAGAACCACGGCTCGACATTTCTTCAGCGGCAAATGTTTCTTCGCCGCCACCACAGCGGCGGCCGCCGTCGTATTGCAGCCATTGGAATCCATCATCACCGAAACCCGCATCGGGCCGAAGAACGTTGACCGGACGGCTTCCAGCAGAGCTTCTCCGTCCCGAGCCTGACTGCCGCCGACGAAAATGGCGGTGTTCTTCAAATCGGCCGGTCCTCGAGTAAACATCGCGCCGTGAACCAGGCCCGTGACGTTCTGCGGGGTGATGGAATCGTAACTGAACAGTTCGTCGACCCCGGCATCCACCGCAACAACTCGATCAAAGCTGCTGGCCTGAACATCAGTATCCAGTTGAATGAGAATCTTTTTCATGGTGAGGTTTTATCCGGTGAAGTTCCCGGTGGGACGTGTTGTGCATGACGGGCTTCGCCAGTGACTTGGACAGTCGTGGATCAGTCCACAACTTCGATTCTTCGCCCGCAGCTTCGAGGTAGCTGTCCATTTCCACGAGGAAACTGGGGTTTTGGTGGAGTTGGAGGTTTGGTAGGATATGGTTTCATGGATGGAGCCACAGAACAACCGAGTTACTCAGATTTGGCTGCGCTTGTGGGGCGGTTGCAGGTGGAGCTGGCTGCATTGCGGGCGGAAAACCTGCAGCTGGTTACGAATTGAGGAGCTGGAAAAGAAGAATCCGACGCAGTTGGCTCAAACAGTCGTATTCCGCAAGGGCTGAGGAAAAGCGACGGAAGGATGCGGAGAATTCCGGCAAGCCGAAAAACGCATGGAGCCAGTGGCGACCAGCAGGCCTCCGAACGACGGGGCCGAATTTCGAATCAGGACAAGATCGACAGAGCTGACCATTACGAAATTATTCTTCCGGTCGGATTCGAGCAGCATCAGTGTCATCCGGGCATCGAACGTCCGGTCTGGAGGATTCGCGATGGGAAGGCGACGCTCGTCGTTTATGAAATCTGGCGGGGACCGAACGGCGAAGTCGGAGAAATTGATGGCGTGCTTCCGCTGTCTGAATTCGGATTTGAGATTCATGTCACGGTCGCCTTCATGGTGTCAATGGTCGGGCTGTCGATGGACAAAGCCTGCAGCCTGCTGAAGTTCTTCTGGCAACTGGATCTTTCGAAGTCACAGGCCGATGCTCTGCTGAATCAGCTGTCGCGGCAGTGGGAGAAGGAATTTGAATCGTTGTGCCAGCTGATCGCCGTCAGTGCCGTGGTTCATGCTGATGAAACGAGTTGGAGCCTGAATTCTGTCTGGGCGTTTCTGTCCGAGAAGGCTCGCGTGCTGGTGTTTGGCTGCCGCAAAGACGGCGACACACTGGCTCACCTGTTGCCGAAGGACAGCTTCGCGGGGATCCTGCTGAGCGATGATGCGGCGGTTTATCAGGGATTCACGCTGGCTCAGAAATGCTGGGCTCATCTGATTCGGAAAGCCATTCGCTTCACTCTGCTGCAGCCCGACAATGTTATACCGGCAGTTTCTGGACGGCCTGATGGAAGTCTTCACCTGAGCCAAACGAGCTGCCGCCGATCAGCGTCTGAAAGAAGCCGGTCGCCGAGCCCGAGTCTCGGAACTGTTTGATGCTGTCTGCGAACTTTGCTTTGACCGCTGCGGCGATGAGAACTGCCAGCCGAAACCCGACGACGAAACGGATCGCGAATTCCATAACCTGCATGGGAAGTCGCACGGCTTGCGTGCGACGAAGAGCTGTTGACATTCGTCCTTCATCCGGAAGCTGATGCCACGAACAAGCAGAACGCAGCCTGCGGCGAAGCTGCTCTGGACCGCCGAACCGGCCGCACAAGTAAAACACTCAGCGGTGCTCGACGGCGAACGATCCTGATCAGCGTGCTGGAATCACTCAAGCTGCATCTTGCGGACTTCCATTCAGCGCAGTCCTTGCGGAAGTTCAGTCATGGTGGTACGACGGCGAAAGCCTCTTCCGCCGCATGGCCCGTCAAAACGGACTCGACCCGCCCACAGATTCCCGACTCGACAAACTCGTCCCACTCCCAATCCCCGCCTGATCAACCCGCCGAACTGAAGTTCTGCGCGGAAATGGACAGCTACGCTTCGAGAGCTCCGCGGACAGCATCACCGTCTCATGGTTTCAGAATGCCAAACCCGGTCAGTCGTTGTTTTCGGGACGGCCTTCCGTAGTGCCAAAGTTATGAATAGGTTTCAGAATTTCCTCGACCTCGGCCATCAGCCGCTGGTCCGGAGTTTCTTCAGCCCAGTCCACCCATTCCGGTGGTCCGAGCGGGATTGGCTGACCCAGTGATGCAGGTGGTGAAGTCGGATTGGCGATGGAAAATGCGGTAGCCAGTTTGGCGATATCGCTGCCGGCGGCCCGGCAGTGTTCGGCGGCTTTTCGAGCCGTCTCGCGAACTTCCGGAGTTGCCTTGTGCCAGACCGGCAAAGGAGCCGCCGTGAGCAGTTCCCATGAAAACGGGCGCCGCGTTCATCAGGCCGACTCCCTTTTGCTGACACAAAGGAACCAGTTCCAGAGCCATGTCGTTCTGCAGCGTGTAATGGTTGTAAGTCAGCAGCACATCGATGTCCGCATTCTCCAGAATGTATTTGAACATCTTCATCGGATAGCCGCTGACACCGACGTAGCGAACCTTTCCCAGTTCGACCTGCTTTCGCAGAGCGGGCAGAGTTTCGTTCACGATCTGCGAAGATTTCACAAAACTCAAGGTCGTGGCACAGCACGATGTCCGTAGTCCCGCCGCATTCGTTCCAGTGAGATGTCCACACTTTCTGGCAACGTTTGGGCGCTGAAGTTTGTCGCCGCGGAGCGTATCGGCGCCCAGCTATGCCCAGAAAAGGCCTTTCGCGAGGAATCTCAGGCAGCACCTGACCCAGCAGCACCTCGCTCATCCCGCGGCCATAGTACGGCGACGTATCGATGAAGTTCATGCCTGGATCGATTGCCACGTGAACACTTTTCAGGGCTTCGTTCACATCCACATTGCGGAATTCAGCCCTCAGCGAGGACGCTCCGAAAGACAGTGCGGTGAGATTCAATGGTGTTGCCGAGTTTTCGAAGATCCATGGGATGTTGATTTCAACGTGACGGGAAGTGTGAATGAATGTGGCTTTTGAAACGAGACAGACAGTCTTCCGGGTTCAATCGAATGTGTTAACGAGCTTCCCGAAGAGTCACCTCAACGGACAGCGGTCTGCCCTCACGGATGATAATGATCGTGACCGTATCACCGGGGTGATGGCTTTCGATTTCTGAAAGAAAGTCGTCAACCTTCAGCGTTTTCACTCCGTCAACTCCCACCACCAGATCGGCCGCGCTGCGATCTTCGACTTCGAAGACCACAAAGCCGCTTTTTTTCCGTCGAATTGCCGGGCCTCGCAGACCCGCTGTGACGGCTGGACCGTTCGGGTCCATTCTCAGAATTCGAAGCCCTTCTTCTGTCTGCAGGACTTCGGCGATTCCGACGTCCGGCCGGATGACTCGACCGTGTTCGATCAGTTCGGGAATGACTCGGGAAATCAGATTCACCGGAACCGCAAAGCCGATTCCCGAATTCTGGCCGGTGCTGCTGGCAATGGCTGTGTTCATGCCGATCAACCGCCCGTGGGAATCCAGCAGCGGCCCTCCCGAGTTCCCGGGGTTGATGGCAGCATCGATCTGAATGACGGACTTGATTGACCGAGCTCGGGTAACGGGAAGCGTTCGGTTCAGACTGCTGATGATGCCCGTCGTCATGGTCCGTTCCAGACCAAACGGATTACCGATCGCAAACACTTTCATCCCGACCTTCAGTGACCGGGAATCGCCGATTGTGATCGGAAACAGTGAATCTTCCGGAGCTTCAATTCTCAGAATGGCAATGTCATTGATAGGGTCCACTCCGATGGGTTTCGCATCAAAGGCTTCTCCGTTGTACAGCGTCACCAGAATGCGCTGAGCGTCTTCGATGACGTGAAAGTTGGTCATCACGTGACCGGCTTTGTCCAGCACAAATCCGGATCCCGCATCCTCGGTTGGGTTTTCGCGAAACAGCAGACGCTCGCCGCCGATGCGAGTCGCAATGTTGGCGACGCTGCGGTTGTTCTGTTCGTAAACAAAAGCCCCAGCTGCTTCATCAGGGGTCATTCCGGCGGAATCGTAGATTCCTGAATCATTCGCATCATCCGGAAACGGTGTGACAGCTCCGTTCGGGGCAGGCTCAGGAGGCACCGGAAACGGCGAGCCCGGCTGGATCTGCAACTGCTGAGCCGCCGCGTGTCCGCTGGTCGGCTGCAGCAGCCAGCCGCCGACAACCATTCCCGCCAGTGCGGAAAAAACAGGCGAGGATGTGTTTCATCGATCCGTCTTTCACTCACGTCTTTTCGAAAGTCCGCAAAGATCAGGGCGTCAGCTTCCAGCCTGCGGCTCGCATCAGCAGGAAGGTTTCGCCGAGGCCCGGGGCTGTCCCCGCGGAGCGCCGGAGACTGGCAACGCTGTGAAGCATTTCTGAGGGGTTAAACGAAAAGAAATGCTTCACAACGTTGCAGAGCCCGAGGCTGTCCTCGCGGGCAGGAGCCACTTTGGCGCATGATGTCCGGCTTTCACCACGGCTGGAAAGTTTAACTCAGTATCAGATCAGCTCAAAGAGGACCTGCTGTGGGATTCTGCCCGGGAAACCTCTACGATTCCTGACGCAGCTAATCGTTCAGACATCGGGTGTGGGCCCTGCCCACCAGACGGTACATTCATCAGAAGGAGCAATTGCGAACATGGCGGTCACTGAAAAGCTGGGCCAGTTTTATCTGGGGCGAGTTTATGATCCGGAATCAGATCGAACCACAGACGTTGACGTTCTGTACGACGCCAAAGACCTGACAACTCATGCCGTGTGTGTGGGGATGACGGGCAGTGGAAAGACCGGCCTGTGTCTGTCGCTGCTGGAAGAAGCGGCGATTGACGGAATTCCCGCCATCTGCATCGATCCCAAGGGGGATCTGGGAAATCTGATGCTGACTTTCCCCGGGCTGACCGCGGCCGAGTTTCAGCCGTGGATTGATTCTTCCGAAGCCAGTCGCAAAGGAATGACGGTTGCCGAATACGCTCAGCAGACGGCCGACACCTGGCGAAAAGGTCTGGAAGAATGGGGGCAGGGACCGGAACGCATTCAGCGACTGCGCGATGCCGCTGAAGTTGCGATTTACACTCCCGCCAGCAATGCCGGACGTCCGCTGACGGTGCTGAAGTCGTTCGATGCTCCACCAGCCGCGCTTCTCGAGGACTCGGAAGGTTTTCGAGAACGCATTCTGTCGGCCGTCTCGGGCCTGCTGGCTCTGATGCAGATCGATGCCGATCCGATCAGCAGTCGAGAACATATTCTGCTGTCAAATATTCTGGAAACCTTCTGGCGAGAAGGTCGCAGCGTCGACATGGGAACGCTGATCCGGGCAATTCAGTCGCCGCCGTTTGAACGCGTCGGCTTCATGGACCTGGATTCGTTCTATCCGTCCAAAGATCGTTTCAAACTGGCCATGGCGCTGAACAACCTTCTGGCGTCTCCCAGCTTTGCTCCGTGGATGGAAGGCGAAGCACTGAACGTGCCTTCGCTGATGTATACGCCGGAAGGTAAGCCGCGCATCGCGATTATTTCCATTGCTCACCTGACGGATCAGGAACGGATGTTCTTTGTGACCATCCTGCTGAACGAGGTGCTGGCCTGGATCAGAACTCAGCCGGGCACGTCCAGTCTGCGAGCTCTGCTGTATATGGACGAAGTCTTCGGATACTTTCCGCCGACCGCGAATCCGCCGTCCAAGCGTCCGATGCTGACTCTGCTGAAACAGGCTCGAGCCTTCGGGCTGGGCTGTGTCCTGGCGACTCAGAACCCCGTCGATCTGGACTACAAAGGACTGTCCAATGCCGGCACATGGTTTCTGGGACGGCTGCAGACGGAACGCGACAAAATGCGGGTCCTGGAAGGACTGGAAGGCGCAGCGTCTTCAGCCGGAGCTGGTTTCGACAGGCAGCGGATGGAACAGATTCTGGCCGGTCTTGGTGGCCGGGTTTTCCTGATGAACAACGTCCACGAAGACGCTCCCGTGGTTTTTAAAAGTCGCTGGGCGTTGTCATACCTGCGAGGTCCGGTGACTCGGCAGCAGATCGAAATTCTGATGGAACCCCTCAAAAACGGGCCCGGAGTTCGACAGCAGCCGACCTTCGGACTTCAGGCGGAACGCGAAGAATCGCCGAGTGCCGGTCGTCCGATTCTGCCGCCGGAAGTTCCGGAACTGTTTTTTCCGGTGCGACGATCTGTCAGGAAAATCCTGTACCGACCGGCTTTGCTGGGACAGGGACGAGTTCACTTTGTTTCGTCGAAGCAGGATGTCGACACTTCGGATGATGTGACGCTGCTGAGACTTGCGGATGCCGGTGTCGCGGCCGACTTCTGGGAACATGCCGACGAATGGGATGAAGCCAGCCTTCCGGAGCTGACTCGTCAGCCGGAACATGGAGCTGAGTTCCACGGCCTTCCTCCCGAACTGACTCAGGCAAAGAACTACAAAACATGGGAAAACGCGCTGGAGGAATTCCTGTACCGCAGCCGCCGTCTGCTGCTGTGGACCTGTGCAGCGCTGAAGGAATCATCGCGTCCTGAAGAATCGGAAGCGGATTTCCGCATTCGTCTGCGACATGTGGCTCACGAAGAACGTGATGCTCAGGTAGAAAAGCTGCGAGCAAAATACGCGAGCAAATTCCGTACGCTGGACGATCAAATTCAGCGAGCTGAACAGAAGCTGGAACGCGAGAGAACTCAGAGAAGCCAGAAGTCCATGACTGCCGGAGTTTCCGTGCTGACCGGGCTGGCCGGAGCTCTGTTCGGACGCAAGCTGATGAGTGCTGCCACGATTTCCCGAGCCGGCACGGCGATTCGGTCAGCCAATGCAGTGGCGAAGGAAGCCGAAGATATCCGCCAGGCCAGTGAAGTTCTGAATACTCTACTGGAACGTCGGGACGATCTAAACGCCGATGTCGAAGGAGAAATCCAGATGATTCAGGACGCCTTCGACCCCGGCCGGATGCATCTCGATCAGGAAGAAGTCAAACCCCGAAAAAGCGACGTCAACATTCAGCGAGTCACTCTGGTCTGGCTGCCATGGTCCGTCGAACCGGACGGAAGCCTCCAGCGAGTGTTCTGACCGGTTGCCCGTGACTTCAATCAGGCCGGTGGCACGACCTGACGCACACCTGAGACGAGAGACGAGCGGACGATTGGAAACATGACGCGGCAGGGCGTAAACAATTCTTCTGAAGCTGATTCGTTCCGGTCAGCGCAGGGAATGTCCGGCTGGCTTGCTCAGCAGGAAAGGCCTGTTGATATCTTCGACAATGAACCAATGAGTATCTGCCGGCAGAT
>JAWKTY010000003.1:0-382478 GCA_041398865.1 Planctomycetaceae bacterium | reverse complement strand
AGCATCTGTTGTAAATGACTTTGCGTGGATCATTGCATATGGCAGTGGAGTTGCCACTGTTCAGAAAGCAATGGCTGTGGCAACGAGCTGAGTGGTCCGGTATGATCGCTGGTCCAAGCTGGCTGCGTTTTGTCCCTCGCTGACGCGTCGGGTTTCCTTGAGCCGACCCTTTTATCCCGATGTTCACAGATCATGATGAATGCCCGCTGTTATCAAACTGCGATCTTTCGAAGCCTGAAATCGGTGTTGCTGGTTTTCTGGTTCGGCATTGCTGCGGTTGCGGTGGGGGATGAAATGGATCAGCCGGGCGCGGCTGGAGTGCTGCGGGTTGTTGAAGCTCGGTGTGTGCAGTGTCATGGTGAGACCGAAGAGCCGGAAGGCGATGTTGATCTGACGGCATTGAAGCTTTCGCGGCTGGAAGATGATGCTGCGCTGGTGCGGAAGCTGATGCATGTGATTGAAACTCGCGAGATGCCTCCGGAAGGTGAGGGTCCGCTGGAGGCTGATCTGCGTCACCGGACGTTGGCCGAACTGAAGTCGATTCTGCATGTGGCGGTTCAGAAGAATTCGAACAGCGTGCAGACGCCGATGCGGCGGATGAATCGGTTTCAGTACAACAACGCGGTGGTCGATCTGTTCGACCTGAACTGCATCGTGTTCACTCTGCCGGAACGTGCGATGCGAGGCTACAAGGATTACTTTGATCCGGCTTCAGGCCGCATGCCGGATGTGGTGACCGTCGGTAATCGGCCGCTGGGCAAATCGCAGATGATCGAACCGCGGCTGGCCGGAGTCGCCGCGTTTCCGCAGGATCTGCGAGCCGAACATGGGTTCGACAATCAGGCCGATCATTTGTCGCTTTCGCCGTTGCTGATGGACGAGTTTCTGAAGCTGGGCCAGTCGATCACTGACAGCCCCGACTTCACTCCCAAACAGGTGGGCATCTGGAACACATTCTTCGCTGCACCGGAGAACTCGGCAATGCTGACAAGTGTCGAACGGATTGAAGAAATTCGAAGTCGGCTCAGCCCCTTTCTGACCAAAGCATTCCGGCGTCCGGTGAGTGCGGATCAACTGAATCGGTACACTCAGTTTGCTGCCGGTCAGATCGATGCGGGCGTTGAGTTTCCGGACGCCATGAAAGCCGTGGCCGCGGCCACGCTGGCTTCGCCGCGATTTCTTTATCTGTACGACACCAGCCATCCGGAGCGAGGGGCGGCTCCTGTCGAGGTCGATGACTTCGAACTGGCGTCGCGGCTTTCGTTCTTTTTCTGGGGAAGCATTCCCGACGAAGCGCTGCTTGAGATTGCAGCTTCCGGGCGGCTGAGCGAGCAGGATACTCTGGCGGCCCAGATCGATCGCATGCTGTTGGACAAACGGATGAAGCGGTTCTGCGATTCGTTTCCGTCGCAGTGGCTGCAGCTCGATCGCTTGGTTTCGTCGGTGCCCGATCGAAACCGCTTTCCGGATTTCTACTTTTCGAAGTATCGGCTCAGCATGCACATGATGCTGGAACCGCTGCTGATCTTTGAAACCGTGTTTGTCGAAAATCGGCCGATCACTCAGCTGATTGATTCTGATTTCACCTATCGGACCGCCAAACTGGATCAGGCATACGGTCCTCTGAACTGTGCGTCCGGCAAAAACAGCGGCGACCAGGTCACGACGCTCACGTTCCAGCGTCTGCCTGTGACCGATCGTCGCAACGGTGGTGTGATCACAAACGCGGCGGTGATGACGATGACTTCCGGCCCCGAACGGACCAAGCCGATCACGCGCGGTGCGTGGATTGCCGGAGTCGTCTTCAACGATCCGCCGAAGCCGCCGCCGGCCAACGTGCCGCCGCTGCCGGAAAAGCCTCAGGCCGGTGAAGAACATTTGTCGCTGCGGGACCGCCTGGCGGCTCATCGCGAACGAGCTGACTGTCGCGGCTGCCACGAACAGATTGACCCGCTGGGATTTGCTCTGGAGAATTACGACGCGGTCGGTTTATGGCGTGATCAGTACGAAAACGGAACGCCCGTTGATCCTTCCGGCGAATTGTTTCGCGAAGATCGTTTCGCCTCGGTGACGGAATTCAAGGATGCCATCCTTCGCGACCGCAGGCGGTTTTGTCGAGCGTTCGCGGGGCATCTGTTCGCGTTCGCTCTTGCCCGGGAACTCGCGCCTGCCGACGAAGTCGCTCTGGATGCGATCACCGACGCGGCTGCGGACGACGACTTCCGAATGCGGACGCTGATGCGTCAGATCGTTCTCAGCCAGCCCTTCAGGACAAAGTGATGAAACCGAATCGACGTCGTTTCCTGCGCGGCATCGGTGGAGCCGTGCTGGCTCTGCCGGGCCTTGAATGTCTTTCAGCAGCCGGGGCCGCGGTGAATCGTCCGCCGCTGCGGATGGCTCATTTTTATGTGCCGATCGGTGTGGTTCGCCGAGGCTTCTTTCCTGGTGAACAGGACGATGTGATTCCGAAAGGGAATCTCGGCAACGTGATGCAGTCGCTGGGAAAACAGGATCCGAATCACAAGGTTCGGCCGCTGGATAAGCTGACGCCGACAATGGAACCGCTGGAAGATCTGCGATCTCATGTCAGCCTGATCACTGGAATGGATCGCACGTTTCAGCAGGGCACCGATGTTCACGCTCAATGCGCGTCGTGTTATCTCAGCAGTGCCAGACCGTACACGGTTCAGGGTTCGGCGTGGCCGCTGGATCGAACTCTGGATCATATCGTGGCCGATCACATCGGAACGAACACGCCGTTTCGCACGCTGGAATTCAGCTGCAACAGTCATCGCGACAATCGCGAATCGATCTACTTCGACAACATCTCGTGGTACGGAACCGGACATCTGGCACCATCAATCCGCGATCCTCGCAAGATGTACCGACGCCTGTTTTCGACGTCCGAAATCAAACAGTCTCGCGAAATCACCAGCCTCGTTCTGGAAGATGCTCGGTCGCTGCAGCGCGAACTGGGGTCCGCCGATCGGCAGAAGTTTTCCGAATACTTCGATTCCATCCGTTCCATCGAAACTCAGATGACTCGGCTGGAAACCATGAAGGCCGAACTGGCTCAGGTGAATCTGGAAGAACCCGTCGCCAGCCATTTGCCTCGCGGCGAATACATTCGGCTGATGGGCGATCTGATGGTGACGGCTCTGCAGACCGGCCTGACCAGCGTGGCCACGTTCATGGTCGGCCCCGAACGCTGGGACACGCCGTATCTGTTCGAAAGCCTGTTCGACAAGCCGCGCAGCCATCACCAGATGTCTCACAATCAGACAAAGATGATTGACGACCTGCTGAAGGTTGATCGCTTTCACATGGAACAGTTCGCCCATCTCGCGCGGCGCATGCGGGATATCACCGAAGCAGACGGAAGCAGCCTGCTGGACAACACGCTGTTCACGTACGGCTCGGGTCTTGGCGACGGTTCCACGCATCAATACAACGACCTGCCGATCATTGTCGCCGGCGGCGGATCTCGCACCCAAACCGGCCTGCACATCCACATGCCCGAAGGCACGCCGCTCGCCAATCTCTGGCTGACTCAGGCCAGGCTGATCGGCCTGCCCATCGATTCCTTCGCCGACAGCAACGGTGAGATTTCGGACTGGGTCGCGTAGCATGCTGGACAAGCTTCGGCCGTGAATTTACACCGAATACCGCGACACCATTTGTTCGCGTGCCGCTCCGATTTCAACCTGGACGGCGTCGAAGATTCGCAGCGTTCGTCGCAGAAGGTCTCTGACAAACGTGGCTGCCGTTACCGAACCAGAACAACAACGCTGTGTGGCTGAATCGGATAGAAGTTTGATGCGACGCTCGGTTCCGCGCCTTCTTCGATGATGTCATCGGGAGTCGGCTGAGCCGTGTCGACCGCACGGCGCCACTGGCCTGGCGCGCCTTCGTGGATACCGAACTGCAGCGACTCACCGGATGCATTGATCATCACATACAGGTCATGATCGCCCTGAGATTCGCCGTGCAGGCAATAGGCCAACGTTTGCGAACTGTCCGACATGTCGACCGCGTGAGACGTTCCGTACCAGGAGATATCATCCCGCCAGTGGGCTCGGCCGATCGATGGGTGACGTTTGCGGAAGGCGATCATCTGCCGGAAGAAGCGAAACATGTCTCGATGTTCGTCAGTCGCCGCCAGTCCAGCCACGTTGTGGCGTTGTCCTGATTGTACGGATTGTTGTTGCCACCTGGGTCTGCAGAAATAAATCGCCCATGCGAAACATGGGCGTGCCCGACCGGACAGCAGCAGCAGGCAGCAAGTTCTTCACCTGCTGTTTCCGCACCTGCAGAGCTTCGGCCGGTAAACCGTCATCGCCTTCCCAGCCGCAGTTGGAACTGAAATCGTTGGCTCCGTCGGTATTGTCATGGCCGTTGGCCCAGTTTCGCCGCTGGTTGTATGAGACCAGGTCATACAGCGTAAAACCGTCGTGCGAGGTGATGTAGTTGACGCTTTGCCGAGGTCGGCAGGCGTTCAACAGATCGTCGGAAACAGGTCGCTGCTGCCGTACATGGCTGAGTCCTCAGATCGGCGACCAGTCCTGTATCGCCGCGAACAAATCGCTGCAGTGTGTCGCGATGAGTGCGCTTTCCCTGCATCCAAAGCTGTGGCAGGAAACCGCGGCCGAGCTGGTACGCGCGGCGTCCACGGTTCGGCGATCAGGCGGATGTCGGCCAGTTCCGGTTCGGCCGAGATTTGTCCGAAGATCGGCGGATCGTCGGGACTGACCGAACCGGATTCGCTGCGAGTGAACACGAGCGCCAGACGGAACCCGTCGACATGCATCTCCGTCACCCAGTACCACAGACTGTCGAGAATCAATTGTCGCACTGCTCGGTTGGCGGTATGCAGCGTGTTGCCGGTGCGGCAAAGTTCTGGTACGAACCGAGCCGGATCGCCGGTGAGCAGATAATACGTGCTGTTGTCGATTCCTTCTGTAGCTGTAGATCGGCCCGCGTGATCACCTTCGCAGGTGTGGTTGTAAACGACGTCCAGAATCACTTCGATGCCCGCCGCGTGCAAAGCCTGAACCATGCCACGGAATTCGCAGTGCTGCTGACGGTCGAGCGGCTGACACGAATGCTTCATGATGCGGCGCGAAGAAACCGAGCGGCATGTAGCCCCGTGGTTACCGTCCTGCGGATCGAACTGAAACGGTATCAGTTGGACCGTCACGCCCAACTCCTGCAGGTAAGGAATCCGGTCAACCACACCGGCGAACGTACCGCGATTCTGTTCGCTCACGCCCGAACTCTCATCGCACGTGAACCCGCATGCATTTCGTAGATCACCAGATCCGATGTGCGACGCACCGGCCGGTCATCGCCCCAGTCACAGCCCGGCTCAGGCGTGCAGCAGGGCCAGCGGCATGGTGGCCTTCGTTCCGAACGGCTGACGTGCCGCTTCGCGATCGAAACCGGGCGGAAAGTAGATCGACCGGGCATACGGATCGACCAGCAGTTTCTGGCCGTCGAATGCATGCATAGCAGAGCCAGCCCGGAAGCGGCCCGTCAACTCGATAAGCATAATAGCGAGCATCGGAGCGCGCTGGCTGCGGCACCCGGCAGTGCCAGATCGGCCCGGACTTGTGTCGGCGAAAGTCGAGGTCGTAGCAGGGCAGCCCGGACGCGTGAGTTCTTCGGTTCCATAAAGCAGCAACGTCACTTGCTCGGCGTGCTTGGAATACAATGCGAAGTTCCGGGCGTTTTTCCCCCGCGATCCGAGCGCCCAGCGGAAACCAGGTGTGCCCGCACTCTGTTCTGATCCAGCGATCTCTGTTCTGTTCACCGTCCTGATCCAATCCGGTTCTTGCTGATCCTCCGTCATGCGAATTGTTCGCAACTCACCTTTGAGTGATCGAACATCCGATAGGCGGCAAGCTTCAGGCGGTCGTTCACCAGGAACCAGGCGAAGGCATAAACCCACGCATGGCGGCGAGTTCCCAGCCGATCGGCATGAAAACGCCGTACACAGCAATCAGCGTAGCAATGATCTGCGTACCAAGTACGGCAGCCAACAGGACCTTTTACTGAGACGGATGGACCAGAACGGGCCGCGTGTGCGCGTGACGAAAACGGTCAGGTGGCGAGCGACGGAGAGTTTCCAGGTAGATAAGCGACTGGATCGTGTCTCGATCCAGTTGGTAAACGCGTTCCGGCCAGGTAAAGCAGACCGAACGATGCCGCCACTCCCGCCAGACCCAAAACGCTGGCGATGCCCAGCACCAGTCATCGCATGTTCAACGTTCCCGGAACGTTGGCGTATCTCTAACTCGGTCGTAAGCGATCGACAGGATCGCGCCGTCGTTCAACAGAGCCAGCAGCACAATCATCACGGCGGTCACCGGATAGAAGTTGAACACCAGAATTGACAGAGTCATGAACAGCACGCGAATGGTTTCCGCGATGCGGTAGATGGCGTAGCTGTTCATCCGCTGGAAGATCTTGCGGGCCTCTTTGGTCGCGTCGATCACGACCGAGCAAGCCGGGCGAAAGCAGCACGATGTCGGCGGCGGCGCGGGCGGCATCGGTCGCGCCCGGAGACCATGATGCCGCAGTCGGCCTTCTTCCAGCGGCGGGGCGTCGTTGACTCCGTCACCCGTCATGCCGACGATGTGCCCGTGCTTCTGCAGCGTCGACGATGTGGAACTTGTGTTCTGGATAAACCTGAGCGAACCCGTCGGCCTGCTCGATCAGTTCCGTCGACCTGTGACGCCGTAGCGGCTGGTCTCCTGAAAGGCCTTGGCGTCGACCAGGTTACGGCCCATGTCCAGTTGCGTGGCGATCTCGCGGCCGATTGCCAGTTGGTCGCCGGTGACCATCTTGACGGCGCATCCCATTTTCCGAGCGGTGGCAATCGTCGCTTTCGAATCTTCGCGGGGCGGATCGTACAGCGGCAGCACGCCGAGGAAATTCCATTGACCTTGTTCGTCGGTTTGGGCTACGCCCAGCGAGCGAAACCCGCGAGCCGCAAAACGTCCGATCGCCTCTTCCACGTGCGAACGAATCCTTATCGGCGTTGGCAACCGATCGAGAATCCTGCGGGCAACCTTTGCTCGTTTTGAATTCCGCACCGCCGGAGTCGCGCACGGTCGCTTCGGTTCGTTTGTGAACCGGATCGAACGGTTGAAAGTGAACGAGATGAAAACCTTCGCCAGATGTCTCCTTTCGACCGGCCAGCACAGCCTGATCGATTGCATCCTGGTCTTCGGCCCGCGAAGCCAGTCTGGCGGCCTGCAGGATCTGTTCGGACGTGACGCCATCCATCAGGAATGGATCACCAAGTGTCAGTTTGTTCTGAGTGAGCGTACCGGTTTGTCGCTGCCAGGACGTCCATGCCCGGCCAGTTCTTCGATTGAAGCCAGGCGGCTGACAATCCGCGCCTGACCTGAAGCCAGCACTCGAGCACCGACGGCCATCGTCACGGACACGGTGGGCATGGCGACCGGAATGGCGAAGCCACGGTCAACACCAAAGCAAACTGCAGCGTCTCGGTAATCGGGTCTCCTCGAAACAGCGCGACCAGCGGATCAATACCACCAACACCACGGCGACAATAATCAGGAAGTCGCCAATCTTCAGCACGGCTTTTTGAAAGTGACTTGTCGTGTGCGCCCGATTCGACCAGATGCATCGTGCGTCCGAAGTACGTGTTCGTTCCGGTGCCGTAAACCAGTGCGTCGACTTCGCCCTGCCTGATGATCGAACCGCTGTAGACCGACTCGCCCGCGTTCCGCGTCACCGACAGCAATTCGCCCGTGAGCGCTGACTGATCGACTTCGACCGAATCACTTCAGCAACCTGGCGTCGGCGAGCACGATGTCGCCCAGTCGAACTCGAATCAAATCACCCGGCACCAGTTCCGCGGGCCGGGACTGACAGCCACTGGCCACCCCGTTTGACGCGTGCTCCCAACGCCAGCTTCGCTTTGAGAGCCGCAATCGCATTTCCAGCCTGAAACTCTTCCCGAAGCCGACCACCGCGTTCACCACCAGCAGCGTCAGGATGATGGCAAAATCGGCCCAGTGCCGGACGAGCGAGAGCACCGCGGCGCTTCGATCATCCACGGAATCGGTCCCCAGAAGCACGAAAGAAGCTTCAGCAATGGATTGACTTTTTCTTCGGCCAGTTCGATTGGGACCGGAGCTTTGCCAGTGTCCGCTGCTGAACGTCCGCCAATGGGTCAAATTCCGTCGGGTTTGAACCAGCTCGTGCTGCAACTCATCCAGAGGCAGGTCGCCGAGTTGGCTGTCATCGCTGTGCTCAGGCGTCGTGAGTACTGCTGTCGTCATGTTGGGGAGTCTTTTCACCATGGCAAGCAGCAGGGCGAACGGAGCGAACGTCAGTTCGCAGACTCGTATCTGTCACCGATGGTCATGGCGTGATCATGCCGTTATCCGGCAGACTTGCTCGAACGGAAACACAACGTCCGGATCAGCACGGGCGAGGAGCTTCGTCTTTCCCATTGTAGTCCAGACGCGACAGCATGTTTTTGATGACATTCAGCCACGCGCTTTTTGTCTCCTGCTCGGACGGTGTCATGGTGCCACAGCATGATGTGTTCGTGACAGCATGATGTTGCGAGCCTCACTGTATTCATCCCAGTGCTTCTGTGCCTCTGATCGATCAGGCGATCTTCCATTGCTTGAAGCGGATCCTGTTTTCGGTCATTCAGCCGCCGCTTCCTTCTTTCCGATCGATATCCAGATAATACTTCATCAGTTTGATGCCGGAACGCACCAGCAGTTGCTCATAGCTGCCCACCGTTTCAGAAATTCGTGGTATTCATCGTGGGTGCGAACCCATACTCGTTCCGACGCCTGCTCGGTTGTACCAGCTGCGGTTGAACAACACCATTTCCTGCGCGGCCGGCAGATGCGACGTATAACGCTGAAAGTACCATTCCGTCCGGTCGCGATCTGACGGCTTTCCCAGCGCTACGACGCGCGTTTCCCGAGGACTCAGATGCTGGACGATGCGTTTGATCAGGCCGTCTTTCCCGGCCGTGTCACGTCCTTCGAAAAGAATCAGGATCCTGGCATCCGAGCGAATGATTTCGTTCTGCAGCTTGACCAGTTCGATCTGCAGAGAGCGCAGAGATTGCTTGTAGCTTCTGGTTGTTTTTGTCATGGCTCTTCAATCCATTCCCGCGCCTTTTCGATGTCGGTGTGATCGAAGTATTTGATTTTCGCGGTTGTGAACGGGCGACAGAAAATGGACATTCCTTTTTCCCACCTGGTTTCACCGACGATGGCCAGACGTTCAATATGATTGAAGTGTCGGAGGTCGAACAGGAAGTCGTCCCATGCCGCTCCGACCGTCCAGCCGTGAAAGTCGTGCATGATGAACAGAATCCGAATTTTGCCATGTTCACGGATCTTTTCTTCCGTGATGGGAACCAGCGTTTCGTAGACTTCTCGAGTGAGTTTGCCCGTGGCGTGGACTTCAACGACATTGCCAACTGCGGCCTCAGTGATTTCAAATGACATCGCATTTCCTTTCGGATGAATGTCGCGACGAAAGATGCCGGGGAGCGAGCCGGACGATTCCGGCTCGGATCCCGGCGAGTCGGTTACGCTGCCTGATGATGGTCGACAGTGGACGTTTGAGTACGATCGATGATGGACCTTGCTTTGGCGACATCGTCGGGATCACCATGGGCGATCAGAACATACTTGCCCGCCTGCAGCGCGGTTTCGTAGCGGACGACGCTGTCTTTGGGAATTCCCAGACTGAACAGTCCCGCTCCCAGAGCACTCAGGCCGCCCACGACGACCGCGTTCTCCAGGCCGGCGACGATCGATGCCGCCAGTGGCCCGGCGATGACCAGCGGACCGACTCCGGGCACCCAGAAAAATGCAGCGCCGAACAGCAGGCCCCAGATTCCGCCCCAAAATGCGCCAAGGCTGCCCCAATACTTCATACGGTCGCCGGCGTTGTAATAACCGACCACCTGTTCGTTGGTGTGGTAGTCGCGTCCCACAATCGAAAGCTGCTTCATGTTGAAGCCGCCGTGCTGTAGTTCTGTAACGGCCTCTTCGGCCAGAGTGTGGTTGTCGTACGTGGCGACGACCGCGTCGTTTTGCAGAGTTGCTGTTGTCATGATTCAATCCTTTCTGAAGACTGAAGGTCAGAAACCGGTATTGTTGGAGCAGCTGCCGCTCGTTCAGCAGTTCTGCCAAACGAGCGGAAGCTGCATCCGAAGATGGAACGATCAAACGCCGTCAGAATCTTGTCTGTGACGTCTTCTTCAGCGTCTCCGCCAATTCCTTCACGGCCTTTTCAACTTGGTCGATGTTTTTCCCGAGCACGTTGTTGTCGATGGTCTTGGTTTCAGAGATGGTCCTCCCGTCCCGCCGAATGGTCTCGAACAGGGTGATGGTGTCGGTGCCAAACTGGTAGTGCGCGGAATTGGCGGCATGCTGCAAATGAGCCACGGCAGCTTCAAGGTTCTGAGCGGCATCACCTTCTTCGCCTTTGCCGTAGCTTTCCTTCGCTTTGAAAAAATGCCATTCGGCCAGAACATGGGCCGCACGACCCAGCGCGCCGTCCAGACGAGCCGCGTCGGCGAGATTACCTGATCGCAGGTCACCGGAAAGCGACTTCAGGTCTGTGACAGCAGCGTCCAGTTTTTCTTTGGTGATCGGCATCGCATGTCCGGCCGCGTACTTCAGCCACGTTACCGCTCGATCGATCTCATTGGCCGCCGCAGTCTCTTCGTTACGCCGGAAGTGGTAACTTGCGCTGTCGAAGGCATCAACCGGATCGAACCGCAGCGGATACCACCAGTCCTCTTCGATCACAACCCAGCCCGGCGAATCCGCCGGCTTTTCGCCGATGGACTTCGCCTTCGCGCTGGCCGTGTCCGCCATTCCCATGAACGTCATTGATGCAAACAACAGGCTCGCAACTGCAAAACTGGTCCTTCTCATGATGCTTCTCCTTTCTGAAAGAGCGGTTGAGAATCATTCGCAGCGGAGACAGAGACGAATCGCACCTCCGTCTTCGCGAGTTACCTTTTTGTTGAACCGAAACCGTACGATGGCTCGACGAATCATGACGGTGGATGAAACCGGCACCGTCACACAGTTGCGTCGAACACAATCGCCGACGAGCAATGCCGCAGCGACGATGCTGCGAGTTTTGACAACGAAACGCTCTGACACCGTCGCGCACATGATCACGTCACAGTTGCCGGACGCGAGTCAGTTCCGAATTCTGATTGCATTGCCAACGCAACATTTGTGCCATTCAGGAGAGATGAAAACATCCTGGCAATCAGGTGACTGCTGAGATGCAGTGTCCGGAGTTTGTCAAGCCGTACGTGATCTTGAAGGCTGGCTGGCCGACAACTCGGCCAACGACGTTTCCTGAAAAGTTCAAATGCAGACACTCCGATATTGAGAATCCGGACGGGCAGACATGCGAGTGAACGAATTCTTCCCAGCATGGCAGCGGGACGACAGTCGCAATGACACGCCCAGGACTGAGGGTTGCTCGCGTCCGGGAGATCTGACAAAAGATGCCGCGACTTATCTGCAGAACATTCCCACGGAAGGGTTGCCACCCATTCGGAACAACAAATTCGCGGAGATCGCTTACGCTTGCAGCTGTGATCTGAAACACTGCGTGTGGTCGGCGGAGAGTCGACCCTGGCGGGGGACAAGACGTGAAGCGAGCATTGGTTTTTCTGGTTGTGAGTGCAGCACTGGTGGGGGCGCTGGTGTTTTCTCAGCAGCGTCGAACTGTGCTGATGGTGTCGGGCATTCTGGAAGCAGATGAGATTCGCGTAGGTTCGCGAGTGGGCGGGCGGGTTCTTCGAGTGCTGGTGGAAGAAGGTGACGCTGTCAGCGCCGGAGACGTGCTGGTCGAGCTGGAACCCTTTGATCTGCTCGAACGCCGCTCTGAAGCTCAGCAGATGCTGGCTCAGGCGACGGCCACCTTCGAAAAACTCAGCAACGGCTACCGTCCTCAGGAGACAGCTCAGGCGGCAGCTCGGCGGGATCAGATGGCCGCGGCTTTGGAAAAGCTTCGCAACGGGCCGAGACCTCAGGAGATCACGGCTGCCGAATCGAATCTGCAGCTGGCAGAAGCGGAACTGGATCTGGCCGAACGCAACTATCGCCGCATCGAATCCCTGTTCGGCAAACAGGCCACGGACAAGGAAGATCTGGATACGGCTCAGACCCGACTGAAGGTCACTCAGGCCGCCGTGGATGCCCGGACCAGTGAGCTGAATCTGCTGAAGGAAGGAACTCGGGCCGAAGATCTGGCTCAGGCCGAGGCCAGACTGAAGGAAGCTCAGGCAGCCTTTGATCTGTCTCAGGCCGGGTTTCGAGCGGAAGAAGTTCAGGAAGCGAAAGCTCGTCGCGACGCAGCCTCGGCCACCGTCCAGGCGATCGAGCGGCAGCTGCAGGAACTGAAGATTGTGTCGCCGACGTCGGCCGTTGTGGAAGCTCTGGAACTGCAGCCGGGTGACCTGCTGGCAGCGAACTCGCCCGCCGTTTCGCTGCTGGATGTGCAGCGGCTGCGGGTTCGAGCGTACGTGCCGGAGAATCATCTTGATTTGAAGATCGGACAGTCGGTGGATGTTCGCATCGACAGTTATCCGGATCGCATCTTTCCCGGAGAGATTTCCTTCATCGCCCGCCAGGCAGAGTTTACTCCGTCCAACGTGCAGACACCGGAAGAAAGGTCGCGGCAGGTATTTCGGATTCGAGTTCGACTGCCGGACCCGAGTGCGGAACTGCGTCCCGGCATGGCAGCGGATGTCATTCTTGAGAGTCCCGAAACTGCGGCATCGGCTTCGACGCGATGAGCGTGTTACCGAATTCCATGAATCAGCCACCCGTCATTCGGCTGCAGAATCTGACTCGTCGTTTCGGCGATTTCGTGGCGGTCCGCGACGTATCGTTTGATGTTCAGAAGGGAGCCATTTTCGGGCTGCTGGGGCCCAACGGCAGCGGTAAGTCGACCATCATTCGCATGCTGTGCGGAGTTCTTTCGCCTAGCAGCGGTTCGGCGTCGGTTCTGGGTCTTGATGCGGAATCTCAGGCCGAACACATCAAGCGACGCATTGGGTACATGTCGCAGAAGTTCAGCCTGTATGCGGATCTCAGTGTTCAGGAGAACCTGGAATTCTACGGGCGGATTTACGGTTTGAATCCTGTCCGACTGGCGACAAGACTGCAGGCTGTGACGGAACTGACCGGAATCGGCGACCGCATGCATCAGCTGGCCGGAACACTGTCCGGGGGCTGGAAACAGCGTTTAGCTCTGGCCGCGTCTCTGATTCACGAACCGGATGTTATCTTTCTGGACGAACCAACAGCCGGCATCGATCCGGTGGCTCGGCGACAGCTGTGGGACCTGCTGTTTGATCTGTCGGGAATGGGCGTGACGCTGTTCGTGACAACTCATTATATGGACGAAGCCGAACGCTGCACAGACGTCGGTTACATCTATAATTCACGTCTGATTGTCTGCGGCAGACCGGAACAGCTGAAACAGCTTCCGGAAGTCACGCCTCGGGAAACGGCGCGCTGGGAATTCGATTTCGCCCACCCGACGGCTCAGCTGGCGAAGCTGCGAAGTATCGACGGTGTCCGGGATGCAACTCTGTTCGGCCAGACGGTTCACGTCCTTACGGAACAGCGCACCAGTCCGGATGCCATCATTCGCTCGCTGAACATCGATGACGGTGCGGCCGCCTTTCGAGCCATCGCACCCACTCTGGAGGACGTGTTCGTGACGCTGAGTCGAGCAGCGGAATCCGGATCTCTCCCGGAAACTCTGACGATGGCAGACGCCGAGCAACCACCGGAACTGCATTCGCCGGTAACAGAAATCAGCGTCGGAGAAGTGCCTGAACCTTCTGACGATCAGCCGAAACCTGCGGTTCTGCCTCTCAGAAATGTTCGAACACCCGGTTCACTGATGAACGGATTTCTGGCCGTGTTTCTGAAAGAGTTTTCGCATATTCGTCGCGAACCGGCGACGTTGTTTTTTACGTTTGTGGTGCCGGTGCTGCAGACGATCGTCTTCGGTTTTGCGATCAATACGGAAATCGAAAACATTCCCACGGTGGTGCTGGATCTGGATGGTCGCCAGTCCGCTCTTCAGCTGCAGGAAGCCTTCCGCAATACTCGAACCTTTGCCATTCTGGATCCGGTCCTGTCAGAAGCGGAATTCGATCATGCAATCCGTTCCGGGAATGCTCGGGTGGGGATTCGCATTCCGGCGAACTACAGTGATCAGCTGCTGGCCGGTCGCCAGGCGCTGATTCAGGTGCTGATCGACGGCAGCGATTCACAGGTCGCCACAACAGCGCTGAACAGTGCCAATCTGCTGGGAGTCAACCTGTCCATGGGGCGAGCCCGCGCGGTGGCCGAACTGCTGCCAACCGTGCCGGCTCGGGATGAACGCGGCAGTCCGGCATTGCCGATTCAGGTGCGATCGCGACTGCTGTTCAACCCCAGCCTGGAAAGCTCGCATTTCTTTGTCCCGGGCCTGGTGGGAATCATTCTGCAGCTGGTCACACTGTTCCTGACATCATTCGCCATCGTGCGGGAACGGGAACTGGGAACTCTGGAACAACTGTTCGTGACGCCGGTCGGTCGGGGCGGTCTGCTGCTGGGAAAACTGGCTCCTTATGCTCTGCTGGCCTTCGGGGAAACTTTGTTCGTGCTGAACGTGATGGTGTTTTTCTTCGATGTGCCGATTCGCGGAAGTCTGTGGCTGCTGCTGGTTCTGACCTTCCTGTTTCTGCTGTGTGCTCTGGGCCTGGGACTGCTGGTTTCGACCGTTTCGAAGACTCAGCTGCAGGCCATGCAGTTTGCGTTTATCGTGATGCTGCCATCAGTCCTGCTGTCCGGATTCATGTTTCCTCGCAGCCAGATGCCGTTCCCCATCTACTTGGCGACCTTTGCGATTCCGGTCACCTATTTTCTGGAAATCCTGCGAGCTATCGTGCTGCGCGGCGCGGAACTGAGCGACATTCTGCCATCGGTGTGGGGACTGAGTCTGTCAACGATTATCATCCTGACGGTGAGCCTGAAACGCTTCCGCAAACAGCTGGGGTAGGGGAGCGGAGAGTCCAGAGGCTAGACCTCTGGACTCTAGAGCATTTTACGAATTCGTGTTCACATATCCGGCGTGGATGATGGAATTGCGGATGTCGGCCTGAGTGACTGCCTGAACTGCTTTTCTGATTGCAGTCATGGTGTTGCTTGTCTGTGCGAGCAGCAAATTGCTTCAGCAGGTTCTTGACTTTTGCTCAGATTTGCTCGATCGGAGCGTCCGGTGGGGCGCCAGGTCCGGCGAATAGGTTGGAAGAAACCATGCATTGGCTCCGACAGATTCAATTCTTTGAATCACGGACCGGGACTTGTTTACGCGGCCAATCGTCTACGTAGGTAGCGGCCATAGACACGCGGCAGCAGCGAGTTGTCTGGTTACACTCGCCAGTGTTGACATCGTTTTCACACTGGTAATAGAGCCGACATGGTTGCTGCGGACCTATAAAGGTCCCGTTCTGTAGGACGACGACGTTCATCACGCACAGGCCCGTCGCGCGACATTTGCCAATTTCCACAGCGGTCTGATCTCTACAATATACACCATCCACAGCATTTCCCGGACCGCAGGGGCCCTGATACTGATCCTGAACCCACCGCAAATCCTCGTCAAGATACCCGTTGCATGGGAGTATCACGCGTGGAACCGTAGTCCAAATTCCATCGCAATCCTCGGGCTCTTCATCCATGTCGCTGCATTTGAACGGACCTTTTGGATCTGTACACTTCATCGTATCCGTCTGCATTTGCTTACAATCGGGAAGCGCTGCCGCAAAAGCCGAAAGCGGTCAGGCCTCATTGATTCCCCAACGGGGCCAACTCACGGATCTGTTTGTCCTGTACTGATCGCGCCCCGCGCGATGTTGACACGGCGAATGGCGAGGATCGGTCAGGCTCCGCCGGTGGAGGGTTTGGTGTCGGTGGAGATTTCCAGTTGAGGTCGGGCGGGGGGTGACGGGTCGTCGGTGACGGCTGTTGTTCCGGGGACGATTTTCGGGCCGCTGCGATGCTGGTCGATGATGGAGTGCATCTGTTCGGCGGTCATCGTTTCCAGTTCAAAGAGTTCCCGACTGAGGTGTTCCAGAGTTGCTCGATTCGCGGTCAGCACTTCTGTTGCACAGCGATATGCCTGGTCGACAACTCGTTTGACTTCCAGGTCAATTTCCCGCCGGGTTTCCTCGCTGTGTGATGAGTCTCTCAGAATGGTTGATGAACCGGCCAGAAACGGTGACGTCTGCGAATCGCTGTAGAACATGCGGCCCAGCCGTGGACTCATGCCGAATTCCGTCACCATGCGACGAGCCAGATCGGTGGCTCGCTGCAGATCGTTCTGGGCTCCGGTGGATGTTTCGTTGTAAACGATCTGTTCTGCGGTGATGCCGCCCAGCAGAACGGCGATGCGACTTTCAAGTTCGGACTGAGTCAGCAGTTCGCGTTCGTCTTCCGGTAACTGCATCATGTACCCGAGCGCTCCCATGCCTCGGGGAATGATGGAAATCTTGTGAACCGGGTCAGTGTTGGGCAGCAGGGCGGCTACCAGAGCATGTCCGGATTCATGGCAGGCGACTCGGCGCTTGACGTCTTCAATGATGATGCGCGTCGTCTTTTCCAGTCCGGCCATGACTCGTTCGATTCCGTCTTCGAACGCCTTCATGGTGACACGTTTGTCGCCTCGGCGAGCTGACAGCAGGGCGGCTTCATTGACGAGGTTTGCGAGGTCGGCTCCGACGAATCCGGGCGTCAGTTTGGCCAGACGATTCAGATCGACATTGTCGTCCATGCGGACTTTTTCGGCGTGAACTTTCAGAATGGCGGCTCGGCCACGGATATCGGGCCGATCAACCAGTACGTGGCGGTCAAAACGTCCCGGACGCATCAGAGCGGGGTCGAGTGTTTCCGGGCGGTTGGTGGCGGCCATCACGATCACGCTCTGATCGGTGCTGAAACCGTCCATTTCGACCAGCAGTGCGTTCAGGGTCTGTTCGCGTTCGTCGTGTCCGCCGGGAGCTCCGCTGCCGCGAATTTTTCCCAGAGCGTCCAGTTCGTCGATAAAGATGATGGCCGGCGACCGCTGCAGGGCCTGCTGAAACATATCACGGACTCGAGCCGCTCCGACGCCGACATACATCTCAACAAAGTCGGAACCGGACAGCCCGAAGAAGGGAACTCCGGCTTCACCGGCAACGGCTTTGGCCAGCATGGTCTTGCCGGTTCCCGGAGGCCCCACCAGCAGAACGCCTCGGGGAATGCGACCTCCCAGCGACTGATACTTCTGCGGCGTTTTCAGAAACTCGACAACCTCCTTCAGCTCCTCAACGGCTTCATCGATTCCGGCAACATCTTCGAAAGTGACCCCCACGTCATCCTGAGCGTACAGGCGGCCTCGGCTTCTTCCGAACGACATCGCGGAATTCGGGCCGCCCATGACACGCCGCAGCATGATGAACAGCAGAAAAATCCCCAGCCCGCTGATCAGCAGGAACGGCATCCATGTTTCCCATTCCGATGGCGTCGAGGAAAACGAGGTGTCGATTTTCTGCTGTTCCAGAAAGGCCAGCAGTTCCGTGCGTCCCTGATCGCCCAGTCCCCAGAGATTGACGGAATGGCGTTTGGGAACGGCGCCTTTCTTCATATCTTCGGGCGAAACATCCAGCCAGGTCATGCGGGTCGGGCTGATGGTCAGTTTGAAGACCTTGCGGTCGAGTTCCCCGTTCTGCAGCTGGTTCTTGAATTCTGTCAGCGACATTTCTTCACTGCCGATTGTCTCGGACAGAGTCGTCGAAACCAGAGCTGTCACAGCGACGGCGAGCGCAATCAGCAAAAGAGTATTGGGCTGCTTTCCGCTGTTGCGGGGCGGAGTTTCTGCAGGCTTCTGCTGCTGATGATCGCCGCGGTTTTGAGTCATGTCGCGTTCCGTGTCCGTTCTGTCGGCAGTCTCCGGACACCTGTTGATCGAAGACTTTACGTGGATGAGGACGCACCGAACGTGAGTGATTCCGCTTCTGATGCGAACAACTCACCTTCGCTTTCCGGCTGATGCCAGGAAGCGCGTCCCTCAGGAGACTCAGAAAAGAGGAGTGCACCGTGCACACATCCTTCAGAGCTGGTCTCTAACTCTAGGTCTCAGTGCCAGGACCGTCAACAGGTTCCGAGGCAGTTTGGGCGAGTCGGTGAAGGTCGTCTCAGCCGGACACACGTCGAAAGGCTGAATTTTTGCCGACGACGGAATTCCGGCTGGAAAGAACAGAACGTGGCTCGAGCGCGCATTCGTGTGATTCCGCGAGAACAGTCACGCCGGCCTGCCGCGCCGTTCACACCCGAGGTTGCAGATCGGATGCGACGACGCGGAGGCCCACGGAGATCAGAATCCTGCGAGGCAATCTCTGGAGATGCCGAGAGTTCGTCGATGTGGCGATGCTGCTTCGAAAGCGCGCGATCGCCAGTCAGGTCGTCACTGATGGCAGGCGTGTAGCAAGCCGAGTGAGACCGGATTGCTCAACCGCGAAAAGGCGGTCGGAATGATCGCAAAGCCGCTCAGATCGCTTCGACGCCCGATTCCCCGGTTCGAATCCGGACGACCTGTTCGAGGGCGGTGACGAAAATTTTTCCGTCGCCGACCTGCCCGGTTCGAGCAGACTGACACACCGCCGCAACGGCTGCGTCCAGTTGAGAATCTTCGACGACCGCCTCCATTTTAACCTTCGGCATGAAGTCGACGGTATATTCAGCACCTCGGTATGTTTCCTTGTGGCCGCGCTGACGACCGAAACCTCGGACTTCCGACACTGTCATCCCCTGAACTCCGATGCTGGTCAGAGCCACTTTGACGTCTTCGAGTTTGTAGTGTCGGATAATGGCTTCCAGTTTCTTCATCTGTGCATTTTCTTTCAGAATTCAGGGTCCAGACTCAGGGTCGGCACCAGCCCGCCTGTCGTTGCGCATTCGAAAATGTGCCGGAACATTCACTGCTGCCTCCATTCAGCAAGTTATGCGCCAGAATCTGAAAAGCTCAATCAAGCCCGGAATTTCCCGGGTTGTTGGACAATGCGGACGTGGGGAGTGCCCGGAAGTTCAGCACACGGGGCGTCCGGTTGATGATTTGTCCGGCACTTTTTGAATTGCGGGCGTAGAAGCTATCTGATGAACTCCGCCCATCGGTTTTGAGGCGCTTCCGTGACATGTTGACTGTCCTGCTGATTGTTTTTCTGCTGGGGTGCCTGCTCGGAAGGCTGGCGGCGGGCTGGGCTGCGCAGATGCTCGAAGGCATGAACAGCGGCGGGCTCCTGATGTGTTCCGAATGCGATGGAAAGCTTTCTGTTTGGCAGCGCTGGTTCTGCCCGACTCCAGTAAAGTGTCCGTGCGGTCAGTCAAAGAAGGTTTTCTGGCACCTGGGATCGACGGTCGTTCTGGGGACGCTGTCTGCATTCTTCGCCTGGAGCCTTCTGGGGCCCTGGAATTGTCAGGGAATTCATGAGGTTCGTCCGGAAGCGGCACTGCTGTGGAGTCGTCTGCCGCTGCATCTGGCGCTGCTGTTTCTGCTTTGGGTGGCTGTACTGACGGATCTGCTGGACTACGTGATTCCCGATGAAGTCATCTGGAGCGGTATCGGTGTGGCCGTTGTGTCGGCGTTTGTTTCCGGCGAGTTGCAGATGGTTCACATCTGGGTGAACTGGGACGAAGCCGTCGTCAGTCTGTCGGGTCCATGGCTGCCGGAATGGATGAAACATCATCAGCACCTTCACGGGCTGGCGTGGTCGCTGACCGGTGCCTTCGTCGGTGCAACGCTGATCTGGCTGTTGCGCTGGCTGTCGGGACGAATTCTGGGATATCCAGCACTGGGTTTGGGCGACGTGACTCTGATGGCGATGATCGGAGCGTTTCTGGGCTGGCAACCGGCTGTGCTGGTGATTGCCCTGGCGCCACTGACGGGGATTGTCATTGGCCTGGGAGTTCGGCTGGTTTCGGATCGCAGCTTTGTTGCCTACGGGCCCTGGCTGGCGTGCTCCGCGTTCGTGGTGATGTGTTCGTGGCGGTTTCTGTGGGCCGAACCGCTGATGCTGCGGAACATTTTCGGTCACTGGCCGTCGCTGCTGATTCTGGCGGCGATCTGCTACGGCAGCCTGATCATCCTGCTGACGGGGCTTCGTCTGTTTCGAAGAATTCCCACCGGCAGCCTGCGGCGGTGACGTGCACCGTCAGGCGGCGCGTGTATCATCCGAACTCCGACTTTCCGTCTTTCTGCTTCGGCAGATTCGTTTCGGCCATTGGTGATTCCACTTCATCGAGTCATCGCTTTCCGTCAGGGTTTTGTCTGTATGTCGCTGTGTTTGCATCGCGTGATTGTATCCCTGGTTTTAGTCACTCTTCCGGTGGCAGCGCTCATCTCTGTCGATTCCGTACGTGCCGAAGACGTCGATTTCGTGGCGCAGCTTCAGCAGCAGGCAATCGCAGATGATGCCTCCGAATTAGGCTATTGGGGGACGGACCCGGCGAAATTCACCGGCTGGAAGACTCATTCCAACCGACTGATTCCCGTCTATACATTCGGCACCAAAGCGGGCGGTTCAGGCATTGATCTGATGAACTATCAGGGAGAACACAGCCCGTATCGTTCCGAGGAACAGCTGCGGCGGATCTATGGCTATCTGCCGGAACAGTCCGTCAATGCCAAAGCCGAATACCTGGACCAGACAAACATCGCCGACATTCAGCGAGCCGCCGCGGCTGCCGGGCGGAAATACATCTTTCTGATTGTCTTCGACGGCATGGACTGGGAATCAACCCGCTGCGCTGCCATCTACAATCAGAAGGCGATCACCTACGAATCAGGCCGAGGCCAGGGGACTCATTTTCAGACGTATGACGCCGCCGGAACAGCTCAGTTCGGATACATGGTCACCAGTCCTCATAACGAAGGCACGGATGTGGATGTCGACGCTCAGACAGTCACGAATCCGGGGGGGAAAATTCGAGGCGGCTACAACGCTGAGTTCGGCGGAAGTGCTCCGTGGGACGCTCCATCCGATCCCGGATATCTGATCGCAAAGCCGCAGGACGGGCATCCCCGGCATGCCTACACGGATTCGTCATCGTCAGCAACCAGCATGACCACGGGAGCCAAAACCTTCAACAACGGTGTGGGTGTCGGAGCGGATGGTGCTCAGCTGTCGACCATTGCTCATGAGCTGCAGGCGGAAGGCTGGGCAGTCGGTGCGATTTCCTCTGTGCCCGTCAGCCACGCGACTCCGGCTTCCGCGTATGCTCATAATGTCAGCCGTGATGATTACCAGGACCTTTCCCGGGATCTGCTGGGGCTGCCTTCGGTGGCGCATCCCGATCAGCCGCTGCCCGGTCTGGATGTACTGATCGGCGGCGGCTACGGAACTGAAGGTGAGAACGGAAAAAAACAGGGCAGCAACTACGAGCCCGGCAACATCTATCTGGCGGGCAGCGATCTGAAGCGAGTTCAGGTCAGCGAAGGCGGACGGTACATCACGGCCGTCCGAACGGAAGGTGTTTCCGGAACGGACAACCTGCAGAACGCGGCGGAAACGGCGGCCCGAGAGGGCCATCGACTGCTGGGATTCTTCGGAGTTGGGCACACCAACGGACATCTTCCTTTTCAGACGGCGAACGGCGATTTTCATCCTGTTCGCGGAGTCGGGAAGAAGGCCGAAGTTTATTCCGAAGGCGACCTTCGCGAGAACCCGGTGCTGGCGGATATGACTCGAGCGGCACTGACGGTGCTTGAATCCCGAAAGCAGAATTTCTGGCTGATGGTGGAAGCCGGAGATGTCGACTGGGCCAATCACGACGACAACTTCGACAACTCCATCGGCGCTGTGAACAGCGGTGATGCCGCGGTGAAAGTCGTGACCGACTGGGTTGAAACTCACAGCAACTGGAACGAGTCACTCGTCATCGTCACCGCAGACCATGGCCACATGTTTCGTCTGACGCATCCCGAACTGCTGACCGGGAAACAGGCCGCTGCTGAGTAACATCAGAAGGCTCGATAGAGTCCCATCCACAGAGCACCGGTGCTGTTTGTCAGCGAGTAGCCGTATTCGGTTCGAATCGTGACGTTTTCCACGAAGCTCAGCAGCGGGATGCGGAAGTACAGGCCCAGTCCGATCGCGTGATCGGCCTTTCCCTGAGCTTCATTCTGCAGGTAGGACCGGCCGAGATCATAGAAGATGGCTCCGTCGACCGAATGCAGTGCTGCCGTGTTGTCGAGTACTTTGTAGTCCAGTTCCCCGGTCAGTGGAAACCGCCATTCGAGTGACGTCAGCCAGAACGCGTTGCCCTTGACGTCTGCTGCCGCTCGGCCTCGAAAGCGTCCGGGGCCGCCGAACCGAAAGTGCTCGCCGTTGTCGTCCCAGCCGTAGCCTCCGGAAACTCGCCCGGCCAGTTTGGTTTCGGACAGCCATGCCGGAGCGTTGCTGAGTCTCTGGACAACACCCACCTGGCCGGACAGGCGGCTGTAATCCGCATCGCTGCCCAGAACCTGGAAACCGTGTTCGACGTTTCCGTCAAATCGCACGCCTCGATCCGGATTCCAATAAGGCATCTGAGAATCCGCATGCACATCAATTCCGATCGCTCGCACATCACCGTAGCGCTGAATGGCGGGATCGGGGTTCTGAGCGTCGTCCTGATCGGGGAAGAAGTTGTCTCCGATTCGAGTATACAGGTCGACATAACTCAGATGCGGGTACATCAGGCTGGTTGTGTAGTTGATGACTCGCCGAAGTGCAAAACGAGCCTGATGGCCGGGATCGTTCGCCAGGGTCGACAGCAGCGCGTATTCGTATCGGCCCATCAGCTGCCAGTTGGCATTGGGTACGTTGTAAATGATTCCATCCACACCGGCGGACAGGTGGTCGTCGTTTCGAGTCGCGGTGGCTGCGGTGTAGGCAATAAACGGCGAAATTCGGTAGTCATCAGCATCAATCAGAGAGGCCCGAAGTCCCAGTCGGCCGTCCGGATCGACTCCGAAGCCCGCCACAACGCTGTGCTGCTGCCATGGCTGCAGCAGACCTGATTCGTCCGCCGGCGTGTAGATCGGACTGACTCGAACGCTGACTTCCGGCTTCCAGGCGTTATTGTCGGGCTGTGAATCCACCAGAATGGATTCCGGGTCAACCACGACCTGACTGGGCTTTGTGTCCGACACAACCGTGACCAGCCAGTCTCCCGGTGCAGTCTGCTGAACCTGAATGCCTTCCGGCTGCTGAGTTTCAGAAAGGGTGGCGAGTCGAATCGGCTGCTGCTGTTCAGGAAAGCTGAAGCGAACGTCAGCAGCTTCACTGATCGTCCCCTGCTGCACGATGTGAGCCTGAGTTCTGTAGCCGGAATCCGTTTTTGTGACGGAAACACTTTCCAGATTCCAGTCTGTTTCCGCACTGCTTTCCAGCCAGGCTTTGAAGAACGGATCCCAGTCTTCGCCGGTGAACACTTCCAGTTCGTGATGGAAATCCGCGACGGTGAGGATGTCGAAGCGATACTTTGCGTACAGCTGCTTCATGAAGCTGAAGAACTGTTCGCGCCCCATTCGATGCTGAATGATTCCCGTGATGCGAGCTCCTCGGTCGTAAACCCGAGCCATCAGATTGTGAAGATGTCCCATGTCTTCCAGCGAGCCCAGAGCAGCTCCGTCCCCGCCTCGTCCGCGGTAGGCCGTGTAGCCACTGTGGACCAGGTTCATGTACTGAACGTTGGGAAACTGAAACGGTCCGTAGCCGGGCAGATTCAGCACATCGGCATCGTGGCCGTACTTGTCTTCCATTTTGACGCGGGTGAACCAGGTCACCAGTCCCTCGTCCATCCACGATTCGTGATAGCCGTCAGTTCCCACGGCGGAATACCACCACTGGTGGCAGATTTCATGACTGGCCAGGTGTTCGAGGTAACGTTCGGCGAATTTCGGCAGGTCCAGAATGCGATTGTCGATCATCACGACTCCGGACGATTCATTGCCGTTCCATCCGAAGTACGACTCCGTGATTTCAAGTTCGCGGTAGGGAAACTCGCCGAACCATTCACAGTACAGTCGCACGCTCTCGACAGCGGTGTTCAACAGAACTCGGCCGTGTTCCGCATGCTGCTGCAGTGTGAGGACCCGAATCGGAATTCCGTCCGAATTGGCGGTCTGGACTTTCAGCAGCGGGCTTGCAACGATCGTGAAGTCGCGCAGACCGTTGCCCTGAATCTGCAGATGCTGAATTCCCCGATCATCCGTTTGTCGATCGGTGATATGTCCTCCGGTGGCCACTTCGTGCGAAGCCGGCAGGCTGAGCCGGACATTGTAGTTTCCGGCCTCGTTGAACCACGGCTGATGCCATGGAATCCATGGAACCGGCTGCCACTGTCCTTTTCGATAGACGGCCAGAACCGGATACCAGTTCAGCAGGTTGGTAATCCCTTTGTACTGACCGAGCCTTCCCATGATCGGCGGAATATCGATCCAGAACTCCATCCGAATCTCAACGCTTTCTCCCGGAGCAACCGGCTGAGGCAGATGAATATGCAGGTGAGTATCCTGACTGGCATCGAATTCCCAGGACAGTGACTGGTCCTGATGAGAGACGCTTTCAAGGTGAAACCGACCGCCCTGGTAGTCGATGCACGTTCGGGGATCCAGGCGAAGTGATTCCACGGTGCGTTCGCCCACGGAAATCATTTCCTTCGACAGTCGACTGTTGGCCGTCACCTGAAAGACCAGTTCCTGAGTGGCTGCTCCGCCCGCGTTGGTCCACCGCACTATCTGCTGGACGCTGACTCGACGCTGATCCGGGTGCAGATCGATGTCCAGTGAATACTCAGGCAGTTGCTGCAGACGACTGTCCGACTGATCCGACACATCGTCAACTGCCGGCGGAATGGGCGCGGGTTCGAGTGGACCGGGTTGCAGGATTCTGACCGAATTCGAGCCCTCTGGGCGATTGATTGCTTCGTCGGCCGGAGCGACGGAGATGGTCATCAGATTCACGATCAGGCTCACTGCGATCATGACCGGCGCACGGCGGCGAAGACTCACCGATCGGCGTGGCGTTTTCTGATCTGTAGCTGAATCGTGCATCCCTGCCGAACTGTCGACTTATGCTTTGTTGCCGGGGTGTGATCCGACGACGGAATGTCTCCGCAGGTCGCTGGAAAACAGTGCGAAGACCGAGCGATCATCCTTCCTGAGGTGACTCTAAATCATGAGCCCGGCTTCCGACAGATCAGCCGCGGGCGTTCCTTACCGTCACAGGGTTCAGCGACGCCGTGAACCCCGGTCTCCGCAGAAGTCCTCACAGAAAACAGGCGTTTTTCTGCGGAACGGTGTCTCGAAGGCCCGTTCTTTGCCGGTATTTACACACGATGAAAACTCAACTCCGGATTCCTGCCACTCCAGGGCCGCCTCCTTCTGTCGGTCGCCCGATAGCGACAACCACATATTTGTGCCGTCATCCTGACAGCAATTTCGACATCAGTCTGATTTTCTGTTTTGTAAATCCTTCCAGTGGTTCGAGCTCGCTGTGGCCGCAGAGTTTCCCCAGTTTGCCGTGCTTGTTGTTGGTTGGGTGTTTCCGGAGTGGAAGTCCGTCGTTTGTTCAACTGGCACGCTCTGTGCTTTTGATGTTCCGGTGAGAGACAGAACCTGGAGTGATGTTCACTTCAGTCAACCACCAGAACTTCAGCCGCTTGCGGAGATCCCATCCATGAATCGTTCGATCACACTTTCTGTTGCTGCCCTGCTGATGTCATCAGCGATCTCTTCCCTGCAGGCTCAGACCTGTCAGGATGGATCGTGCCGACTGCAGTCCATGCCGTCCATCGATCGTTATGCTCCGACTTCGCAACCCTGGTCTCCGCTGAGTTCCGATAGCCGACGTCCGGTTTACACCAGTGCTGATGACTTTCTGAATGGCGGGTCGCGAGGTGTCCCTGAACGTTTCGGCACGGGTCCGTCGATGGGAAATGTGGAGTGTCGGGATGGAGTCTGTCGTCTGTCCACGGTGTGTCGTGACTGTGGGTGTCGAGGCGGCAGTGGCTGTTCCTGTGGTCGCAGCTGTTCGGGACACAATGTCGGACAGAATCCCGGTCGCGGCGACTTCGGTCGCGATGATTTCAGCAGCCGACCCGGAACTGGAACGTTCGATCCATTGTCGAGACCACAGTTTTCGGCTCCGCGTCCTCTGACCCTGCCTGGATCTGTTCCGTCGTATGAGCCAGTCAGCTATCAGACAGACATTCGCTGGGAAACAGACGTTCGTTCGGCCGTGGATGCTGCTCGTCGATCCGGTCGGCCGATGCTGGTGCAGGTCAGTGCTTCGTGGTGCAGCCACTGTCAGCAGATGAAGCGGGAAACCTACACGGCATCGCCGGTGATTCGTGAAATCAGCCGGAACTTTGTCGCGGTCGCGGTCGATGCAGACGTTCAGAAGGATTTCGTTCAGCAAATGAAGATCACGTCTCTGCCCACACTGATGATCGTGACTCCTGACCTGAAAATCGTGGAACGACTGGAGGGTTTCCAGTCGGCCGCTCAGCTGGAAACCCTGTTGGCTCGATATTCACAGGGAGCTGTTCTGGAAACCGACAGACGCCTGGCACTTCGCTGAACCCCTGGATGCTGATTCCTTGCAATTCTGAGACGTTCTCACGATACTCCGGCGGTTTGATCCGCGGCTGAAAACTTCGGGTCACGGCGATCAACCTGATCTCATGCCCGATGAGTTCCTCAGGGACTCATCGGGCTTTCTTTTTTATTTTTGATGGCTGATTTTTAGTCGAAGAGACCCGCCGGGACCGCTCGGGAAGCCGCCCTCGAAGATCGACATGCTGAAATCTGTTCGCAATCATCTGGAATTCTTCCGACAGTTTCGGCAAAGGTTCGAAACGACCGGATCGATTGCCCCCAGCAGTCGCTTTCTGGCGCAGGGACTGACTCGGTTTCTGGCTCAGCGCACTGATCAGCCGGTGCGGGTTCTGGAAGTTGGTCCGGGGACCGGCCCGGCAACAGACCGGATTGTTCGACTGCTTCGACCGGGAGATCATTTCGATCTGGTGGAACTGAATGAGTCCTTTGTCGACATTCTGAATCAGCGTTTCGAAACGGAAACGGCATGGCATCAGGTCCGCGATCTGTCCCGGATTCACCAGATGCCGCTTCAGGACTTTCAGCCGACCGAAAAGTATGACTTTATCGTCTCCGGTCTGCCGCATGTGAACTTTCCCGCGGAAGTTGTCGAGCTGATTACGGATCGTTATTTTGAACTGCTGAAGCCGGGCGGCATGCTGAGTTATTTCGAGTACATGTTCATTCGGCCGATTCGGAAGGTCGTGACCTTCGGGGCTGCTCGTGAACGCATTCTGCGAATCAGTGATATTGTCGACGGGCATGCTGAACGATGTCGCATCTGTCGGGACAATGTCTGGTTGAATCTGCCTCCAGCCTGGGTTCACCATCTGCGGATGCCCGGTGACGAATCGTGATGACTGAGTGCCGTGTTCCTCTACGGCTGCTGTTGTTGTCAGCGGGCTGGCGGACACTTCGAACTGCGGGACACGGCTCGTTAAGGATTTCTGAGTTATGGCATCTGTTCCCCATCGGATTGACGGACCGGTCGCGGTCATTGGTGACGTTCACGGGCAGGTCGACAAACTGAAAACCATTATCCGGAAGCTGGCAACTGTTCCGGGGATTTCTGAACGCTGGATTGTGTTCATCGGAGATCTTGTTGACCGAGGTCCGGACCCCAAGGGTGCTGTCGATATCTACTGTGAACTTGCCGAACGTCATCAGCGGGTCACGTGGGTGTGCGGGAACCATGAACTGGCCATGGCAGGATCGCTGAAACTGATCGATGTCCCGGATTTTGTTGACTGGCCGGCTCGCTGGCTGCCGCATTACGATTCTGACCGGACGTTCGAATCGTATGGTGTTCCGTTCGGAGATCTGAAGGCACTCAGAGAGGCGCTGCCTGCGGAACACGCTCGTCTGATGTCCGACCTGCCGTGGAGTGTGGAACACGCAAAGTACCTGTTCGTTCATGCCGGGCTGGATCTGAATCTTCCCTTCGGTACTCAGGTCAACATCCTTCGGCAGCGAGACTACTCGCTGGCTCATCCGTCGTGGCTGTATGACAAGCAGTTTGTGCGCGGAAGTGCGCCACCGGACTGCCCCGTGACTGTTGTGGTCGGCCACGTTCCGCTGCCTCAGGTTCGTTTCGGAAAAGGAGTCATCGGCACTGACACAACCGGCGGCGTCGTGGGCGACCTGAGCTGCGTATTGCTTCCCGAGAACATCGTCATCACGTCGGGCGACGGCCCTGACGCCCGATATTCCGCTGAGGGCTCACCCAAAAGCGGCGGAAAAAAGCCGTGGTGGCAGGTTTGGTGAGAGAGCAGTGTTGGTTGTTGGTTCGGGGTTTCTCAGAACTGGCTTCTGAAAACTGAAAACCGGACACCGGCCTACTGTTGCCAGTAGTTGCGGTCCAGCGTGCTGGTAGTTAATGGCTTCGCTCAGATGTTCGGCTCGAATGTCATCGCTGTCGGCGAGATCGGCGATGGTGCGGCTGGATTCGCAGGATCTTGTCGTGCGCTCGAGCGGACAGGCCCATGTCTTCCATTGCGGCTTTCAGAAGTTCTTCGGCATCCCGATTCAGCTGACAGAAGCGGCGAATCTCCGGAGGTTTCATCTTCCCGTTCACTCGAGTCGACAGGCCGACGAAGCGCTGAGCCTGTCGCTGGCTGGCATGGACAACGGCCGTTCTCATCTTTTCGCTGGAGGTGCCTTCACTGGAATCAGACAGCTCGCGAAAAGGAACCGGCGGCACTTCGATATGAATGTCAATTCGATCGAGCAGCGGACCGCTGATCCGTCCGAGGTAGCGTTCAATCTGAATTGCATTGCAGCTGCATTGCCGCTTTGGGTCGCCGCGAAAACCACAGGGGCACGGATTCATGGCGGCCACCAGCATCAGGTTGGCGGGAAACGTCACGCTTCCCATCGCTCGGGAAATGGTGACACACTGATCCTCCAGCGGCTGTCGCAGCACTTCCAGAGTTCGGCGATTGAATTCCGGAAGCTCATCCAGAAACAGAATGCCATGATGCGACAGGCTGATTTCTCCTGGCTGAGGCACACTGCCGCCGCCGACCAGGCCCGCTTCGCTGATAGTGTGATGCGGTGAGCGGAAGGGGCGAGTCAGCATCAGGGGCTGCCCCGGTTCCAGTCTCCCGACAGCGCTGTAGATCTGCGTCGTCTCGAGACTTTCCTCGGGTTCCAGCTCCGGAAGAATTGTCCCCAGTCTCTGTGAAAGCAGAGTCTTTCCGGTGCCGGGGCTGCCGATCATCATGATATGGTGGCGACCTGCCGCCGCGACTGTCAGAGCTCGCTTGGCGGATTCCTGTCCCTTGACATCGACATAGTCCACGTCGTAGCGGCCGAAGTTTTCCCGAGCGGTTTCCCAGTGAAAGACGACCGGTTCCAGCGGCAGCTGGCCGGTGAGAAATCCGACGGCTTCCGCCAGCATCCCCACGGAAATCACATCGATCCCTTCAACCACGGCAGCCTCTCTGGCGTTACCGGCGGGGACCACAATATGAGTCCGCCCGGCATCTCGAGCTGCGATGGCCATCGACAGAGCTCCCCGAACTGGTCGCAGGCTTCCGTCCAGAGCCAGTTCGCCGACATAGACGGCGTTGATGTCTGTTCGAGCCTCGACCTGTTCGTCAGCGATGAGCATTCCCAGCGCGATCGGAAGATCCAGCGATGCGGCGTCTTTGGGGAGGTCGGCCGGACTCAGGTTGATAACGACTCGGTCGAGCGAACGACCGTACCCGCTGTTTACCAGAGCTCGTTCGATGCGGTGTGTACTTTCCTTGACAGCCGCTTCGGCCAGGCCGACCAGGATCACTTTCGGCAGAGCCCCGGGCGAAATGTCCACTTCCACTTCCACCGAGCGTGCTTCAATCCCAAGCAGCGTGAAGGTCGCCAGTCTCGACAGCATTCTGATACTTTCCCCTGTGGACGTCTGATTCGCAGAGGAAGTGTGACACGATCGACACCGACTTACAACGGAACGATTCCGTTGCTTCAGGGCGCGGCTGCAGAACAATCAGCGTCGCTCGTGGTTCGTGGACGGAAAAGGCCTGCAAGCTGTTGACGTACAGGGCTCACAGATCGCGATGCTCAGACTGCTTCCAGGTGCGGGCCACGACAACTGCCCCGCAGGGTCAGCACGTCTTCGCGAGGACCTATTGCTGCTGCTGGCTGGCGAGCCTCCGGGTTCTTGCTTCTTCGAGAAGGCGAATCCAGGGGCCGACATAGTGACCGTTGTCATGAAAGGTCCGGCCGCTGACCAGGTTGCCATCGATCACGCACGGTTCATTGACATAGATGCCGCCGCAGACCTCCAGATCGAATCGGCATTTGGCGACCGTTGCCATTCTGCGGCCTCGAACACAGTCGGCATATGCCGGGACTTCGACGCCATGACACACGCTGGCGACCGGCTTGTTGGCATCGAAAAAATGGCGAGTGATTCGGACAAGGTTTTCGTCGTAACGAATGTATTCCGGAGCTCGCCCGCCACTGAACAGGATTCCGGCATATTCATGTTCCCGGACTTCTGAAAATGGCACATCACACGCGATTGTGTAGCCCTCCCATTCCCGAGTGATGGTCCACCCCGGCCGAACTTCGTGCATGACCATCTGATACAGGCGTTTTTCCGGAGCGGTAATCACCGGCTGAAACCCGGCTTCGATCAGTCGGTAGAACGGATACAGCGTGTCCACAGTTTCGGTGGCATCCCCCACCACAACCAGAACCCGGTCAGTGACGGCACTCATCGCTTGGCACTTCCTGAAATGGAAACAGAAACAGAACCCGCATCGTCCCAGAATTCCGGACGTTCGTCGAGATCCCGGAACTGTTCGTGAAATGGAAGAGTGCGAATTGGCTGTCGATCAAATTCGCTGCCGATCACATGGGCACCAATGCGGGGTATACGAGTGAAATTGTTCAGCGCGAGCCGTCTTGGTTGCAGCAGAGCGACGGCGTGGGGTAATCTTCCTGGCAGACGAGGTGCAAACGAGGCGTGCTGTTTTTCGGCTTGGAACCGACTGGTTGGAGTGTCTGCGCGGGTGGAGGAACGACATCGTCAATTGATTGAAGATCTCTCCGATGCGCTGGAAGGCGAAATTCGGGCAGACGGTGCTACGCTCTCACTGTACTCAACGGATGCCAGTCTGTACGAAATTCGTCCGCTTGCCGTGGCGTTCCCGAGGTCAGCTGCCGATGTTTCGGTTCTGGCGGCGTATGCGTCCCGGCACCAGATTCCGTTGATTCCCCGAGGCTCCGGGACGGGGCTGGTCGGAGGCTGTCTGGGCAGCGGGATCGTCATTGATTTCGCTCGGCATCTGAATCGAGTGATCAGCATTGACCGCCGGACGGTTCGAGTTCAGCCGGGGATGACGCTGAGTGCCCTGAATGCTCGGCTGAAACCACTGGGGCGCTGTTTTGCTCCGGATCCTTCCGGAGCGGCGATCACCTCGATCGGCGGCATGATCGGAGTCGATGCGGCCGGGTCGCGAGCCTTTTGCGTCGGGTCGACACGGGACCATCTGCACAGTCTGCAGTGTGTATTGATGGGAGGCCAGATTCTGGAGCTGGGGCATGAGCAGGTTCACCGGCAGTTTGCCATTCGTCAGCCGGTGACCGGTCTTCACGATCAGGATCTGCCCCGTCCGCGCGACGGCATTCTGCCTCCCGTTCGTAACGAAAACCTTCCGCTGGTGTCGCTCACTCCGGCGACTCGGCGACTGGATCTTCTGGAACGTCTGGCTGCTCTGCTTGCGGAGGTTGATGACGATATCCGTACACACCAGCCGGCTCTGCTGAGAAACTGCAGCGGTTATATGCTGCGGGGGATTCTTCGCCGGGATACTCTGGATCTGCCGCGACTGATTGCCGGGTCCGAAGGAACACTGGCTCTGGTAACGGAAGCCACGCTGTACACTCAGCCCCTGCCGGCTCACCGCGGAGCACTGGTGCTGATGTTTCCCACGATGGACGCGGCACTGAGCGTCATGCAGCTATTGCTGATCCTGGAACCCAGCGCCTGTGACCTGCTGGACCGCCGTCTTCTGAGTCTTGGGCGGGAAGCCGATCGACGGTTCGATTCGATCGTCCGTCCGGATGCGGAATCAGGACTGTTTGTGGAATTCGTCGGAGCCGATCAGCGGGAAGTGGAAGCTCGGCTGGCCAGCATGAAAACACTGCTGCGAGCCAGCGATGTGCCGCACGTCATCAGCGCCGCCACGGTTGATCCGCGTGAAGTCGAACTGATCTGGTCTCTGCCATCGCACGTGGTCCCGCTGCTGGCAAGGCTGAAAGGTGATTCTCGGCCGCTGCCGTTTGTGGAAGACATCGCCGTTCCTCCGCCGCGCATTTCGGAATTCCTGACGCTTGCCCAGAAGACACTGCAAAAGCACGAAGTGACCGCCACGCTGTATGCTCATGCGGCTTCGGGGCAGCTGCATCTGCGTCCCATGCTGCCGGTTCCGGAACCGGGAAAGGCCGAACACCTGGAAGCGATCGCACGCGACCTGTATCGTCATGTGAAAACGGTGGGAGGCACCATCAGTGGAGAACACGGGGACGGTCTGGCTCGCACTGCATTTATTCGCTCACAGTATGGGCCTCTGTATCGAATCTTTCAGCAGGTCAAGGACATCTTCGATCCTCAGCAGCTGCTGAACCCGGACAAGATCATCACCAATGACGGACAGCTCACGGTTCGCCATCTGCGGAATCCTGTGGCGAAGACTCGGCCCGCAGGCTCAGCGGCCGGCGACGGTGATCTGCTTCCGGTCCTGCAGCTGACGTGGCAGAACGATCAGGCCATGGCGGCTGCGGTTCGGTGCAATGGCTGCGGCACATGTCGCACGGTTTCAGGCGATCTGAGAATGTGTCCGTTCTTTCATGATGAGCCGTCAGAACAATACAGTCCCCGAGCCAAAGCGAACCTGCTGCGGCAGCTGCTCACCGGTCGGTCGTCGGCAGACCTGCTGAACATTCGTGCGGTGCGACAGGTGGCGGAAAGCTGCTTCAACTGCAAGCAGTGTCAGCTGGAGTGTCCTTCGGAAGTCGACATTCCCCACATGATGCTGGAACTTCGAGCTCAGAATGTGGCGAGCAACGGTTTGAGCCAGGTGGACTGGCTGCTGTCCCGGTTTCACACGTATGCCCGACTGGCGTCTGCGTTTCGCGGAATGGCCAATCGACTGATGAAATACGGTGTGTTTCGCCAGGTCCTGCAGAAGTCAATCGGGATTGCCGAGAAACGCCGACTGCCGCAGTTCGCTCCCAGTCCGTTCATGAAGTCTTTGCGGGTTCAAAGCGAACACAACGCAGTGGATCCGAATTCGTCGACACCCACCGTCGTCTATTTTGTGGACTACTTTGCCAATCATCATGATCCGCAACTTGCGGAAGCCTTTGTCCGAATTCTTCAGCACAACGGTTTTCGAGTCTACATTCCACCACTGCAGACCGTATCCGGCATGGCGATGATTGCTGTGGGTGATCTGGAAGCGGCTCGTCAGGTGGCCGATGCTAATCTGACCATTCTGAGTGAAGCTGTGCGGGAAGGCTGCACAATCGTCTGTACCGAACCGTCGGCCGCTTTGTGCCTGCGTCAGGAGTATCCGGTGATCACGAACCATCGAGACGCGGATTTTGTCGCGAAGCAAACCTTCGACGCGGGCACCTTTCTGTGGGACCTGCACTCACGAGGGAAGCTGAAAACCGACTTCGAGTCTCTCGATCTGACTGTCGCCTACCACACACCGTGCCACGTGAAAGCACTGGGGCCGGGAGCGGGCATGCGTCGTCTGCTGGATCTGATTCCCGGAGTCACCGTGACGGATCTGGAGAAAGGCTGCAGCGGCATGGCCGGCACCTTCGGACTGGCGGCCGAACATTTCCAGCAGTCGCTGCACATCGGTGCAGAACTGATTCAGGCCATGAAAACCACAGACGTGGTTGCCGGAGTGACGGACTGCAGCAGTTGCCGGATGCAGATGGAGCAGGAAGCGACCCGACCGACCGTTCATCCTCTGAAACTGCTGGCTCTGGCGTACGGGCTGATGCCCGAACTGAAGTCCAGTCTGACATCCCGACCCACCGGAACGGTAATGTCATGAAAGTGACCGTCCAGCTTTTCGCCGCCGCCAAAGCCGCCGCCGATTGTGCTCGGGTGGAAGTCGATATCCCGGATTCCATTGCCGTGGACGGTTGCACGGTCGGCGCACTGAAGAAACAGCTGCTGGAACAAGTGCCGCAGCTGCAGCCGCTGGCCGCAGGGCTGCTGTTCGCGGTGAATGCGACCTACGCACCCGACAGTCGACAACTGACTTCAGGCGATGACGTGGCCTGCTTTCCTCCCGTGAGCGGAGGATGAGTCGCCTGGTGCATGAGAAGGTGATCGGAATTGGCCTCCCAGGCCACTGGAGATTCGCGGCCACTCAAGGCTCAACCCCCGCCGCTGTGTTTTCGGTCGTCTCAACCGCCCGCCGATCGCGTGTCGTCCATCTGAGGAGTAGTGGCAGCAGCACCAGGTCACCGAACAGACCACCAATCATTGACAGGCTCAGCAGAGCGCCAAAGTAAACCAGCGGCACGAACCGCGAGGCCGTCAGCACGAGAAAGCCCAGAACCAGGGCCAAGTGAGCAAACACGAGTGCCCGACCGGCTCCGGCATGAGCTATCTGCAGAGCGTCGGGCACGGAATGCATTCTCCGGGCTCGTTCAAATGCTGTGATGTAGTGAATCGTCGAATCCACGGTCAGGCCCATGGAAACACTGGCAATCATGGCTGTTCCAATGTTCACGGGCGAACCGATCCAGCCCAGCAGCCCCATCACGACGGCGACCGGAAAGATGTTCGGCAGCAGCGACAGCACTCCGATTCGCAGACTGCGGAAGGCAATCGTCATGCACAACAGAATGCCGCCGCTCGCGACCAGAAAGCTTTTCAGCTGATCATCCAGAAGACTCAGAATCACTTCTGCCAGCAGGACAAACATTCCCGAAGCCTGTGGCGGAGTTCTCTGAGTGATCTGTTTCTGCCGGTCAAAAATTCCGTCACGCTTTCGCGAATGGCCCTGACCTGTTCTGCTTTGTGCTCGCTGGGCTGCTGTTCTGCCGAACGCAGAATAATCCGCATTCGCTGAGCGGCCTCATTGTAGAACCCGGAGACGATTTCCGGCTGCTTCACTGCCAGACGTGCCAGAGTCTTCGCGGGCCCGGCGACTCTTGGGGGGAGATCAGAAACGTCAGTCAGCGACAGAATGCGAATCGAATCGTCGGCAGCTGTGACCTCACGCAGCCGTTCCGTCAGCTTCTGAATGTCGTTCAGAAACTCGTCGGTCAGGGTTTCCGGAGTATCGAAGCTGACTTCCCAGCTGCCGGCGCCCCCCAGTTTGCGTTCGATAAATTTCAGTGATCGGACGATGTCCGAGGATTCACGAAAGTTGCGGCTGAAGTCCGTTTCGATCGTCAGCCTCAGAATTCCCGGCAAAGATCCAAGGAACAGAATGCCGCAGGTCAGTGCTGTCAGAACCGGATGCCGTTCGACGGAATGCACAGTCGCGGCGAGTGCTCGGTCCAGCCAGTGTTCAAGCGGCACCTGAGCGGGCTCGCGGATTCGACTTCCCGACGCCAGGGAAGCCGGAAGGACAACAAAACAGCCCGCCAGAATGACTCCGGTCGCCAGCGTCATCATCACGGCGAAACTTCGCACCGGGGTGATATCGCTGACCAGCAGCGACGAGAATCCGACAGCCGTCGTCAGACAGGTCCAGAAGATCGGCCAGGCCATGTCAGACAGCGTCTGACATGCGATCGCCTGCCTGTTCATTGTTTCCGGGTCTGCCTGTTGTCTCAGATCCCGGTAGTGCACAATCACGTGCATGCAGGTTGCGATGCCGATCACGGTCACCAGTGAACTCAGCATCGAACTGACCATGCTCAGTTCTGCGCCGGACAGCTGCAGGATGGCTCGGGTAATCACCACCGAACCCAGCACCAGTCCAACGGAGGTCAGAACCCAGCGGACACGGCGAAACATCAGCCACAGCACGACGGAAAGGATGCCCAGCGAGACCAGAAACAGAATCTGTCCGTCCTGTTCGACCATCTCAAACATGTCGAACACCTGAACCGGTTCTCCGGCGACCGCCACGTCTCCGGACATTTCTGCTGCGATGCTGCGGATGCGGCGGAGAGTCTCGCCACGCGGAACTCCCGCATCGGCTTCCGGCTGCAGTTCCAGCATAATGCCGGTTGTTCTGCCGTCCTGCCCGACAAGAGTGCCTTCAAACAGCTTCAGCATCGAACGCCGGGCCGGCTTGTAACGAGGTGCGGAGTCCAGCAGTGAGCCCAGGTGCTGCGTTCTGTCCGCATTGACTCCGGGAACTTTGTGCAGCTGATCAACCGCTTCCAGAACATGACGTTCAGCGTCTTCGCTGAGTACCGGAAGAAAATCTTCTTCCAGCACGGCTTCCAGCGTGGACGGATAAGGAGTGTTCGGATCCAGTCCAAACAGGCGGTCTTCCGTCCATGCCACCACCACGAACTCGTCGCCGCCAAAGTCGTTGCGACTTCTCTGCAGAAACTTCAGGTCGGGGTTGTCTTCAGCAAAAAATGATTCGATCCGCTGATCGAACTTTAATCGCTCAGACACAGGAATGGCCGCCAGGACACTTATGGCAGCAGTGGCCAGCAGGAAGTTCCGGAGTCTGATGATGAGCTGCATGGAGTGTCAGAAAAAGTCAATCTCCAGCTTCTGAGTTTCCTTCAGGAGCCGGGAACGGATGTAAACCGTGTCGCGAACGCGTTTGTCACCGCTCACGATCGGCACTGCCAGTCGAGCGTACCCGTCGACAATCGGCAGTTCTCCCTGAAGATGGCCGGGCACAGGTTTGCGATAGCCATCGCTGCCAACCACAACACCCTCCAGATCCGAGACCTTATATTCATTCAGGCCATCCGGCAACCGAATCTGAATAATGATGCGGTAAGCTTCTCCCGGGCGAGGATTTGACGGTTCGGCCCACACGCTGAAACTCCCTTCGCAGACGGCAGTCGGCGGGCTGCGATCGACCGCAGTTGTCAGTGGTGAAGAGTGAGGTTCTTCTGTCTGGTGAGAGGTTTCCGTTGAACTGCTTTCGGATGCTTCTTCCGATGCGACTGTGTCCAGAACCCCGACGTCAAGATCCAGCATCCGTTCCTCGACATTCATCGGAATGACCGGCTGAGCTTCCTGGTCATCCGCAGTTGATTCCTCGGCGACCGGCTGCGGTTCGGACGGCGTAAATTCAAAGGTTTCTGTTTCCGGAGGTTGTTCCTGAGAGAACGCTGCATTCAGCAGCAGCCGAGCCGTCTCGTCCGGCCCGTGCACAATAATCGCTGCCAGCGACAGCAGTAACAGCCAATGAATATAGAAAGTTGTGAACCAGGTCATCCACCGGTTTCGCACGATGACTCGACGAAACCACGCCCCATACGACTCGATCTCCGGAGGCGGTGGTTCCACAAACGCCAATGGCAACTGCAGGGGAATCGTCTCTGGTGACGTCGCGACCGAGGACGACTTCTTCTGGCCGGCAGCTTTGGATGGTTCCGGACTGGAACCGGTCATCAGCGATTGAGATTTTGCGAATGAAGATGACGGCGTGCGGACAATGGCCGGACGCTGCGCCGGAGATCCCTTCCGGGGCCGCGACGAGAGCGATGTCAAATCGGCACTGAGCGTTTTTTTTCGAATCGCGTCGTCGGAACCTGGCACCGTCACGGTGATCGGTTGAACGGCCTTCGGCGCACTTCGAGGCTTCGATGCACGTTGAGGAGATTGCGGGACAGTCGCAGCGTCGTTTGGGGATGTGGCTGCAGAACCTGAGGCATGTCTTCGAATGGAACGCAGTTTCCTGGACGACGTGGCGGCCGTCGGCAGGGGAGCGACTGGATCGGGAGAGCACTTCTGATCCGACGCTGGTGACGCGATTGTCGCAGGAGCGACTCTCACAGAAGACGATTTCGCTCGGGCCTTCGGTACGGTTCTGGCCGCTGGTGCTGTCGCAGGCGGGGCGATCGCCGGAGCCGCAGGCTCAGTGCTGAACTGCGATGTTTTCAACTGAATGCGCAGCCGAGCCAGTCGAGCTCGTCGACGTTCGCCGCCCGCATCAGTTCGAGGAGAAACTCGTCGCAGCGGTGCGGCCGTCTTCAGGCGACTGGCTGGAGGGGCCGGAACGCGTTCGGCCGCTGGTGGTTCGCAGTTGTCGGAGGAATCCTGCAGATTTTCGCAGTCGCCGGGCGATCGTGTCGCCGGTTCAAATCCACCGGCATCTTCCAGAACCGACTGAACAACATGATCCGGCAGCAGACTGAAGCGATCCTGATGATCCTGGCCCAGAAGGTCCGCCTGTTCGGAAAGAATGTCAGCGGCTTCGTTCAGCCAGGATGTGCTGTCCCGAGACTCACCTGTGTCGCGAAACCGAAGCCCTCCGACGGTTGGCTGTGGGCGAACAATCATCATGTCGTCGACCTTCTCTGTTCTGAAGAAATGCGCAGCACGCAGGTTGGACCAACCGCGATTTGCGACGCGCTGTTTTCGTGAATGCCGTCAGCTGACACATGCGGACGGTTTACTGCCGCACAAACGTGAAAACCCGGGATTGCCGAGTTCCTTCGGGGAGTTCCCTGAACTGTTTGGCGATCCGAAATCGCCGGACTTCGTCAGCCGAGTCCAGAAAGACAATGACCAGGTGGTACACGCTGCCCGGGATTGAATCGTCATTGCCGAAGTTAACACGAGCTGCGAACGCATTGCCGCTGATACCGACCATCTGTTGAACCCACCAATGGTCGTCGGGCAGATCTGACTTCACCAGGGCAATCGGCCACCCTTTTGCTCGTGTCACGGCCATGACGTTTTCCACTTTACTGACGCGACGATTTTCGAGTGGCTGTTGCAGAATGACGTCTTCGATGACAGCGGTTGGCTGAGTGCCAAACAGATCATCGTCTCCTGCGGACATGCCGGGAAGGCTGCCTCGCGAGCCCATTCCCAGGCCGCCGTCAATCCGGTCTGCTGAATTCTCTGACGACTTCGAGTCGGCTGTGGACTCACTCGCAGGCCGGCGCGAGGTTCCGGATCGGCGTCGTGGGGCAACTGCCGCTGACGCCGAGTTGTCTTCGGGTTTCGTGCCGGGGGACAGCATTGCCAGGTGTCCGGTGGCGTCAAAATAAGTTGTTGACGAAGTTTCAGGGCGTGCGATCAGTGCCTGATTCATTTCGTTATCGACAGCAGCCATTTGAGTGTCGACCGGGTCTCGTTTCGGCACTGCTGCGATGGGCGTCTGTTCAGCGAAACCTTCGCGGTCCGTCATCACCGGCGGACCGGATGCGATGGCGACATCAGATTTGCCTGAATCTGGAGACGACGGCACCGGAACCGGACTTTCCGGAAGAACTGCCGACACAGCGAATTCCGCAGGTGGCAATTGAGTGTAGACGGGAACAGGCGACGACTTTGTGTTGCCCTTTGGTGCGACCGGTTTCGGAATGTCAGAAACGGAATGCTGAGGTCTCATCGCGACACGGGGAATTTCTTCGTCAGCCGGTTTGACGGACGCCTGAGCCAGCCTGACTTCATCATGGACCGAGTGTGCGGGGTGGGAATTGTTCGAATGCCATTCGCGAGCGTCGCTGGTGACGATTTCAGGATCACCGAGCGACCTGAAATAAGGCAGAGTCAGCACGATACACAGCGGCGCCGCAGTCGCGAGGACTGCACCAAGTGCGGTGATGTGCGGGTAGTATCTGGGTTTCACGAGTTTCTGCCGTCCTGAACAGAGTTTTGTTCACAGAGTTCGGCACCGGACATCCAATGCACTCGCCACTTCCGGTGAACAGACTCGCGGCAAACATACCCTGGGGTCTGAATTCTCCATGGGGAAATTCAGGCGGTTCGCGGCAGATCGCGTGAGCTCAGCCCGATCAGAAAAGCTCGGGAAGCCGGTTTGCTCAGGCAGACTCTGAGGCTTCTAATCGACCGCAGCGCCCTTCAGCGCGCTGATCATTTCCTGAGTGGCCGCCAGAACTGCATCTTCCCAGCGAGCTTCACCGAACTGTTCGGAAGACTGCCGCCGATGCCACGCGAAATTGATGTCACGGGAACTGTTGATCAGAGCTCCTGATCCGTCCGCAGCAAACGCTCCGACAACGTCAGCAGCTGTGCCCCCCTGACTGCCGAACCCGGGGACCAGCAACGGAGCCGACGGCATCCGCCTTCGCAACTGTCGCAGCTGTTCCGGCCATGTGGCTCCCACCACCGCTCCGATTGATCCATAAGCCTGATTTGGCCAGTGCTCTGAGTTCAGCTGCTGAACGGCGTCCGCAACGGTCGCGTACAGCGGCTGTCCATGGGTCTCAAGATCCTGGAAATCGCCCGCGCCGGGATTACTTGTCCGAACCAGAACGTAAACTCCGGCCTGACGCTGTACAGCTGCATCGACGAATGGCTGAAGAGTATCGACACCCATGTAGGCGTTGACTGTGACGGCATTCGCTGCGAAGACGGCTCCATTCGGGTCAGCACCGGCCATCCATGCGTCGGCATATGCGGTCGCCGTCGAACCAATGTCGCCTCGCTTCGCGTCTGCAATCACCATCAATTGGCGATTCCGTGCATATCGAATCACGTTCTGCACGGAAACCATTCCCGCCGGGCCCAGCCGTTCAAAGAACGCTACCTGCGGTTTGACGGCGGGCACGAGATCGGCGATGACATCGATCAGTCGACAACAGAATGCTTCAAATGCTCGAGCCTGAATCTCGACCCCTGAGCCGCCAGCTGCCGCCGCCTGACACCTGACCTCGTCCGGAAGCAGGTCCCAGCGAGGATCAAGTCCGACCAGTGCCGGCGTCCCCAGAGTGCGGATGCGATCGTGCAGACTGAGAATGTAGGACGACATCGAATGAATCTTCCGACTGCGCTGGCAAGGACGGCTCTGGGAGGCCCCAGGGAAACTCTACCGACGGCCCCGACGTCACAACAGCATAGTCGGCGAACTCGTGTCGGGTAAACCCATCCGGAGTTCACATTCTAACGTTTGTGCCAATCTTATCCGTAATACAATGTCGTTTCGGAGAGGTGCCCAAATCAGAATTGCGGTTCCGCGTTTGCTGTCGGCAAATTGTGAGCTAGGGTTTAACGCATTCAATGCACACTTCAGCAGGCCACCCTCATGCGATTTCTCAAACCCATTCGCCGATTTCTTGCCAATACCGACGGAACCACGGCCGTCGAATACTGCGTCATGCTCGGACTGCTTGTCCTGTCATGTATTATCGGCATCATGGCCGCCGGGAGCGGTGTCTCCGGGTGGTGGACAAATATTCACACTGAGCTCGACACGAACGGTTTCTGATGTCGCCAGGTTGATCATGCTTCGGTTTGCCCTGCTTTTCTGAATCCGAGCACCGCTGGATAAGGCTGAATAAGAAGGTCGCGGGAAATCGCACTCGCAGAGCGAGTGGCCACTGTGGGTGGCTGCGTTCCAGAAATCAGCAGCCCGCAAACTTTCACTCGACCTTCTGTCTTTCCTGTCTTGCCGGACCGGAACTTTCCTGCGGGCGTCTGTCAAAAACCTGAAAAGGGACAGAACTGATTTTTTCCGCACACTCCGCAAAGTCGAAGTCTTCAGAGCGGACTGGCAGAGAATCAATTCTCTGCAGCCATCTCCGGCAACCTGGCCGGGAGATCTGCCTGGGAGCTCAGGCGGAGGTGCTGGAATGGCCGACGCATCGCGACGAGGGAACAGTGCCCCAGCCTGCTACGGATTTCGATGAGCGCAACAAGGCGATTGAATGCCCGACTTCGGACGGTGATCGACATGAAAATGACTCCTCAGCTTCTTCTTGTACTCGCTCTGATTGCCGGCACGTGTCAGGTCGGTTGTTCGAACGGAAAGTTTCGAAACCTCATGGCCAGGTCTGATTATCAGACTCTGGAAGAGGCCGAGGCTGCTTCGGACAGCGAATTCGCTGATTCAGGATCTGCCAGCATCGCTGCAGCCGAAAAGGAGCGAAAAGACACGCTGGTGTCCGAGACGAAGGATGTCGATCCTGAGGCGAAGCCTTCGAAGGGATTGTTCGCGTTTCGAAATCCGTTCAAGCGCAGCGACACGGACGAAGAGTTCAGCGACGATCCGTTTGTGGATGCAGTTCATGAGACGCCGGCTGCAAAAACATCGGAAAAAACGGTCGCTAAAGCGACGGAGACAGCAAGAGAAACCAAAGCGGACATTAAGACGGCTGCCAAATCTTCAAACCCGGCCGCCACGTTGGCGGACATGGAACGTCGAGCTTCAGAATTCGACACCGAAGGATTTGCTCAGCAGGTCGCTGCCGCAACTCACACAGCAAAGGATTCGGACGCTCAGTCCTCAACAACGAAGCCAGGCACACCCGACGCGGAATCATTCGCTGATTTTCTGAAGCGTCAGGCGACGGAATCGCAGGACGCTCTCGCGGATGCAATTGCCGATTCAAAGGCTGGACAGGCCGCACAGAAGACTGCGGGCGCTGTCACAGACAAGGTGGCGACTGCGAAGGAATCTGCGGAAAAGGTGTCCGACGGTTTCGATGCGTTCCTGAACGAAAAGTTCGCGGCTGCCGAGAGCACCGAAGTCGCCGTTCAGGAAGCGGCTCAGGCAAAGGTTCAGGGAGTCAGCGAAGATTTCTTTGCCGTCCTGGAACAGCCCGGTGCGCCCAATTCTGCGGCTGTCGCTAAGAAGGAACCGACATCACCTGAAAAAACTGTTTCCCCGTTCGGCGACGTTCCGTTTCAGACCGCGGCACAGCAGCATGGCTTCACCAGCAGTCACAGCAATCCCTGGGACGCGTTCAAGACGGCCTCGCTGCCGGGAAGTCCGGAACACGGAGTCAATTCCGGAGCTCGTTCCGGTGAGAATCGATCGAGCGATGGGTTTACCTGGGCGCATCAGAAAGAGCAGGCAACCGGGTTTGATGTCTCGTCGCGAGATTCGGTGGGCATCGCGGAACAACCGACTTTCCAGGACCCGTTCACGACGGTATCGCAGTCGTCTTCGGCAACGAGTGCTCATTCCAGCGACCCGACGCAGTCACTTCCGACAGGCGGCCTGCTCGTCATCCCCGAAACTCCGGCCGTTGCTGAACGCTCTGAGCCTGTTCGAGTGGACAACTCGCTGTCTGCTCTGCTGAATTCCGCGCCGGATCCCTGGGAAGACAAAGCCGTCTCCGGGACGGAGTTGGCCATGGATGAGGCCACCGGGGACGATGTTTCAGCCAGCGTGACTGTCGCGGGAACCTCGGGACGGCTGGGAATTTCGCGGCGAACCTGGTTCCTGCTGATCGGTCTGATCATCGTGGCCTTCCTGCTGTTCATGCCAGACCGTCACAATCGCGCCAATACGAACAGTTGATCAGGAACTGTCAGTCACTTGCGTTCCTCAGCCGACCGGAATGAGACAAGGGATCGCCGCACGAACTAAGCTCTGACAGTCAGTGTCTCCCGATATTGACTGTCCGGCTTCTGAAAGGTCACACCGCGGCAACGGGCACCAATCGGTGACAACTGCAGCGACGACGAACCGGAAGCTCCTGACAGGCGTTCGTTATCGTCAGACAAGTCCCCATTCACCGCAGGCCCGGAAAACTCACTGGAGCGAGCAATGCTGAACGACCCCTGGAGCCGTCCCACGATCGAAGATCTCCGACATATTCTTGAAGGTATCGGAAAACCTGACGTCGCCAACCTGCGCCTGACGGAACGACTGGAACTGTCAGTGCCCGCCGAAATTCGAACTCAGCGAGGCAACACGATTTCCGCGATGACTCGCGAAATCAGTCGGACGGGCCTGGGATTGCTGCATCGTGGCAGTATCACACCCGGCGAAACAACCGTTCGGATGGCCAGCGAAACTCGTGAATTTGAGTATCGTGTGATGATCGAATGGTGCCAGCCCTGCGACAACGGAATGTTCATGAGCGGCGGACGATTTATGCCCGGGAACGATCAGTCAGAATCGCGGTAATCAACTCGCAGTGAACGCCCGTCGTGTTTTGGCTTCTGAAATCTGTCAGGTCATCGAGACCCGGTTTTCCTGAAACTCCACAGACAGGAATGTCTGTGCCATCTGCCCACGCAGTCGATCAAAGCCCCCGCCCGACGAATATGATCGGCTGCGGCTGCGAACAGCTTCAGGCGCCGGAAACAGTTTCGTCTTCCGGCAGTCTTTCGGTGTCGATGTTCAGCATGCGACCGTATTCGGCAGGGACGGGTTGGACATTTTCTGAATTCTGACGCTTCGGAATGATGATGGGTTCCGGAGTAAAGCCGATCAGCAGAAATGACATCGTCAGCCAGCCGATGACGTGTCTTGGCCAGCCCAGCGGAACATTGTCGTTGGCGGTTGGAGGATGTCTCGGCCCCGTCAGCGTCAGCAGGATCAGCAGCAGGACGTACGAATAGGTGCCGGTGAGCAGCATCAGCACGACCGAGGCCAGGATCAGGCTCCACGCAATCACGTGAGCTCGGCGGCCGATCAGAGTGTACATAATGTGACCGCCGTCCAGTTGCCCAATCGGGAGCAGGTTCATGGCGGTGATGAAGACGCCGACCCATCCTGCGGCTGCAAAACCGTGCCAGAGAAAGACGCTGCCGACCGGAGCCGGTCCATGGATCCACTCAACCAGCCATCTCAGTAAGATCGGTCGGCCGAATTCGAACGGCTGCTGAGTCGTCGGAAAGACGTAGCCCGACGACTGGATGCCGTAAAGCAGGACGGGGATGGTCACGATCAGACCGGCAATCGGGCCGGACACGGCGATGTCAAACATTCGCTTTCGATCCGCACCACCTCGGCCCTGAAGAATCACGGCGCCCATGGTTCCCAGTGGCGGCAGCGGCAGCGGGATGAAATACGGCGGCGATGCCGGAACACCGTAACGCACCGCCTGCAGGAAGTGCCCCATTTCGTGACAGAACAGAATCATCATCAGCGGGACACTGTACAGACAGCCGCGGAGAATTGATTCAAGGAAGCGGTCGACAAGCGTCGGAATGGAGTCGGTTGCCGGCCAGAGAATCTGCAGGTCGTGCAGGATCTGCTGTTCCCAGGCCGCGCTGAAGAATCCGGGCAGAATGTCCAGAGGCCAGTAGTCGGCTCCGACAAGAGTCGTGCTGAAAAATGTCAGGACGAACAGGATCAGCGACCGGCGAAAGCGTCTTCTCCGCAGCCGAACTTCCGTGTCCCAGATCATGCGTGAGGTGATGTCGTCCTGCAATTCCTGAAGTGCTTTCATCTCTGCGGCGCGACGAATGTCCGCGTCATCGTCAGCCGATCCCTCGTCAGGCCGCTCAACGATCATCCGCTGAACGGCTCCTGAAGACGCCAGTCCGGAATCATTTTCGCAGGCTCGTAACGTCAGCGGAACTGCAGGCGCAGCGAAATCTGACTGGCCTCGAGAAATTGATCCCGAGACCCTGCCGGAGGATTCTTCTGCAGACGACCGAAACATCATTCCGTGGCTGAAAACGTTGAAAGCGGTCGCAGATCACTTCCTTCGTTGTCCGCGATCTCCGGTGCAAAATCAAAACCAAAGCCGCGGGAGAAACCTCGTTCGGGTGTGCAGACAACAGACTGCAGGGTTGGTTGGCGAAAGACAACACGGTCCGGCCAGACAAACACGAAACCACTTCAGGGAACCGGGTCCGACCGAATCTGTATGAAGGTCGTTCAGGTTTTGCTGGCAACTCGCACGAATGTCACTTCACCGGCACCCTGATTCCGCTCAACGCTCTTGTTCAGACGAACAGACGCGGAGTACAGTGTCGCGGAATGGAAAACGCACAGGAAACATCGAAGGCTGATGGCAAACTGAAGGGATTTCAGATCGTCAGCCTGCTGACTCTGCTGAGTCGCATCACAGGACTGGGACGGGACGCTCTGATGGCGTCAGTGTTCGGCACCGGATGGATTCTGGATGCCTTCACCCTCGCGTTTCGCGTCCCGAATATGTTCCGTCGCCTGTTTGGTGACGGAGCCATGACGGCGGCCTTTCTGCCCGAATTCGTCAAAGCCGACCAGCAGGGTGGTCGTAACAGTGCCCGAGAAGTCTTCAATGGAGTCGCCTGGAAGCTGCTGGGGATCCTGCTGTTTTCGACCGTCCTTGCCGAAGCTGTTGTGGCGGTCATCTATCTGACCTGCGATATCAGTGCCCGCTCCTCAATGCTGTGTCAGCTGACGCTGATCCTGCTGCCATATCTGGTGCTGATCTGCATGTCGAGTCTGTACTCGGCCGCTCTGAACGGCGTTCATCATTTCACAGTGCCCGCTCTGGCCCCGGTCGCGCTGAACATCATCTGGCTGCTGGGCGGAATCCTTGCGGCTCGCTGGATGGAGACGGCTGCCGACGAAGTGCGCATCATCAGCTTCTTCATTCTTCTGGGCGGAGTTGCTCAGCTGGCGATGGTTGTGTGGCGAGCTCATCATTTCGACATTCGCATGTCCCGTCATTCGATCGCTGATCAGGAAGCTGTTCGTCCGGTGTTCAAAGCGATGGGGCCTGTGCTGATTGGTCTGACTGTGGGACAGATCAATGGGCTGGTCGACGGCGTTCTGGCGTGGTTTCTGAGTTCCGGAGGTCTGCTGGAAGTTGCGTGGATGGCGGACTTTCGTCTGCCGCTGGGAACAGCCAGCGCGTTGTATCTGGGTCAGCGTCTGTTTCAGTTTCCGATGGGAATCTTTGCCGTTGCGCTGGGGACGGTTCTGTTTCCCCGATTCGCTCGACACGCTCAGGCCGGCGACACGTCTGAACTGAACCGTGACGTGATTCACGGACTGCAGCTGGTGCTGGTGGTGGCGATTCCCGCCAGTGTCGGACTGTGGTTTATGGCGCCGCCCATCACCAACCTGCTGTTTCGCTACGGCCAGTTTGGATCTCAGGCGGCGGCCATGACCAGCGATATGATTTCGGCAAATGGTCTGGGTGTCTGGGTGTTCAGTGGCCTGCTGATCGTCAATCGAGTGTTCTATGCAGTCAATGATCAGATCACACCGATGCGTCAGGGCGTCATCTGCGTCGGCCTGAATCTGCTGTTCGATTTTGTGCTGCTGCCGCTGTTCGGTGGACAGGGGCTGCCGCTGGCGGGAGTGCTGGCAGCCTGTTTTCAGCTGGGACTGGCCGTCGAAGTTCTGCATCGCCGGTTTCTGAAGATCGAAGGCCGTGACTTCGTGCCACTGCTGTTTCGAGTCGCCATCGGAACGCTCATTATGCAGTTCGTGGGGCTCGCCACGATCTTCGGCACTCAGTGGCTGGTCGGCGGTTCAGACGACCCCATGCCCCGACTCCTGAAAGTCGTCCTGCCGATTCTGACATCCGTCGCCACTTATGCCGTGGTACTCACGCAGACCGGAATTTCGCTCAGTCGACTGACGCGTGAATCATACCGGCCGGGGAATTCCGAGAACTCCAACTGACGTCGGAAACCGGCCGGTTGGATGATTTCTACCGAGTCCGCTTTGTCAGCGGCATGAAGCCTTCCAGAGCTTCGTTTTGGCGGAAAATCGTGAACTTCAGGTCGGTCAGTGTCTTCAGCCGAGGCTGATCGAGAATGAAGGTCAGGCTGTGGTCGTCGAGCGTTTCGAAGCCATCCAGTCCCAGCAGCATGTCGCCGGAGCGGATCCCCTGCTGTTCGGCAAGGCTGCCTTTGGTGACCTGCTGAACCATCAGACCGCCTCGGTAGCGTCCTTTGATCAGCTGAACATCCCGGGGACTGAGTTCCGTCAGCTGCAGCCCGAACACGTCGAGTGCTCGCTGACGAATCGCCGACAGTGTTCCGGCCGGACTTCTGACCGCCGAACTCGAAACCGTCTGAACGGGCACCGAGGGATGGTCTTTCGGCGGACTCGCGGCGGCGACGCTGGTTCCGCTGCCCACGGTGAACGGCAGCGACAGTGACTGTCCGGCACGATCCACTTCCACATTCACGACCTGCCCCGAAGGAATGTCCAGCAGGCCTCGTTCCCAGTCGGCATTGTCGTGAACGGTGATTCCTCGAACGGTCCTGATCACATCGCCCTGCTGCAGTCCGCACAAAGCTGCGGGGCTGCCGTCTGTGATCTGATCGATGACCAGTCTGTGATCATCAGGCTTCTTAACATCAGTGGCGAACACTCCGTGTGACAGACGGTTCAGGCGTTCTGTGCTGAGAAGTCTGGCGACTGTTTTTCTTGCATCATCGATGGGGATGGCAAATCCAATGCGCTGAGCACCCGCGCGAATGGCGACGTTGACTCCAATCAGTTCGCCTCGCAGATTCAGCAGCGGACCACCGCTGTTTCCGGGGTTAATGCTGGCATCGGTCTGAATCAGATTCTCGTAGGACTGAGTCTCGTCGACTTCAACATCGCGTCCCAAAGCACTGACGATGCCGGCGGTGACGGTGTGTTCGTAACCGAAGGCATTCCCCACAGCGAACACCTGTTCAGCCAGCATCACGTCCGACGACGTTCCGATTTCCATCACGGAAAGCGGGGTCGAAGCGTTGACACGGATAATGGCCATGTCTTTTTTCCGGTCGAAGGAGACCGGAGTTCCGCTGAGCGTTTCGCCGTTCTTCAGTGTGACAGTGATCACGTCCACTTCGTGGATGACGTGATAGTTCGTCAGAATGTAACCGCGTTCGTCGACAACAATCCCGGTTCCCATGCCGCTGATTCGTCGCGGCTTGGGAGTAAAGAAGCGGGAATCGCCTTCGTCGACGCCGTTCTTTTCCGTGTGGATGTTGACGACGGAACTCTGACACTGCTGCACGGCTCTGACCAGCGGTGTGCGGCGCGGATCGTTGTCCGAAGATGTCGCAGGCGTCGAGTCCGCAGCCGTGGCGACGGAAGCAGTCAGCAGCACAATGGCGACAAGTCGTTGCGAAAAGAAGTACATGCAGAACCTGCGCCTTCCTGGCCAGTTGTGACGGCGGAACGGACTTTCCCAGGAGAAAGGGTCAGGAGGAGTTTCGGCACCTTCGAAAATGCAGCTTGAACGCCATGTCGGGGACACGAAAAGTTTACCTCAGTTGCACTGGCGGCAAACTGGATAAGTTTCGTAGGCATCCGAACATCATGTCCCAGGGAACCCGGACATCTGGAGATGAAGACTCAAGTTGGTCGTGTTCCGACGCATCGAAGTGCCCGTTCGAGTTTCTTCGCAATGGGGACAACGGCTGATTTAGACTTCTCATCGCAAACGGCGGCAGACTACGATAGGGCCGACGGCGACATTTGCCGCTGAGTCGATCTGCCTGCAATCGGAGAAACAGATTTATGAATTCGCCACCCGCATCCCCGGTCGTGACCGCGCGGAGTCTTCTGCAGCAGGGAAAAATTCCGGAAGCTCGTCAGCTGCTGACGGAATTTGTGGCCGCCCATCCTCGGGATCGGGACGGCCAGGAGCTGTTGGGGATGGCGATGTTTATGGCTCGTGATTTTTCCGGCGCCAGGCAAACGTTCGAACAGCTGACTCGCAACGATCCGATGTACGCTCCCGGCTGGGTGAATCTGGGTGCCGTTCAGAACGTGATGAAGGACTACAACGGCGCCCTGCGGTCACTTAGAAAAGCCCTGCAGCGCGACAAGCGTTCAGCGTCCGCCTACTACAACATGGGGATTGCTCAGAAGGCGCTGAATATGAATTCGATGGCGGTTTCGGCTTATCGCGAGGCCCTGAAGATCGAACCCCGGATGCCCGAGCCCTATACAAATCTCGGGAATCTTTACATCGACATGAAGAACTACGCTCAGGCCATCCGCATCCTTGAGGAAGGACTGCAGCACTGTCCCGGAAATCAGAAGATCGCTGCCATTCTGGCGAAGGCTCAGGCCAGGAAAGAGGAGACCCGTCGCAATGAATCTCCGTTGGGGCGTCTGGTGGACGAAGACGAACTGGCTCGAAAACAGGCCCTCCGAACCCGAGCCGACCTGGCGCCGGAAGTTCGCATCAGCGAACGAGACTCACTGCGGGAGATTTCGAAGACCATTCGCGAATTGACTCGCCCTGTTGTCGCCATGCTGGATGAGAATCTTCAGAAACAGCTGCACTGGCTGCAGATGGCCGCCGTTCAGACGGATGTACGTGGCGAAGCCGTGACAGCTTTTGATGAGTTTGTCCGCACACTGGACCTTCTCGACCGACACCGCTGCGCCACCATGGAAGCAGTCAGCCAGATTCGGACGAATTTGCAGAAAACAGATCCCGGACTCTGACCGCGACATCGCGTCGGCGATCAATCAATGTCGAGTGGCACAGACATTCCTGTCTGTGGAGTTACGGACGCCGAAGACTGTTCGGGCTTTGTTCTACCGGTGAATGTCAGCTCAGGAATGCCAGACGAACCTTTTCGCATCGCGCCGGATGAAATCGAATTCAGTCTCGCAGGAGTCACGCTGTTTCTGAAGACGCGTCCTGAGCTGTTTTCGCCGCGTCGGGTGGACGCGGGGACCGAAGCCATGCTGAAGTGTGTGTCGTTTGATTCAGATGACCGAGTTCTGGACCTGGGCTGCGGGTGTGGTGTTGTGGGAATTCTGGCCGCGAAACTCATCGGTGCGTCCCGTGTGTTTCTGGTCGACAGTGACCCTCTGGCTGTCGAATGCTCAAAACAGAACTGCATCAGAAACGGAGTTCCCGAGACAACGGTTCTTCTGAGCGACGGGTTCGCGGACTTTCGGGAGACGGGGCTGACAAAGATTCTCAGCAACCCTCCCTACCACACGGATTTCTCTGTGGCTCGCCGGTTCATTCTGAAGGGATTCAACCGACTGGTGATCGGGGGACAGATGTGGTTCGTGACGAAACGTGAAGCCTGGTATCGAAACCGACTGGCCGCGGTGTTCGGCGGAGTTCAGGTTCGACAGGTTGATGGATACTGCGTGATGATGGCGGAAAAACGCCGCAACTCGTATGCTCGGAGAATCCGATAGCTGAGGCCGATTGAGCCACACACTGCTTTTCGGAAATCGATCCGTCGTCTAGAATCGCTGTCTCCACGCTGTCGCTGGAGTCCAGGCTTCAGCCTGTTGATGGCGGCAGGTTCCCGCTTGCACCGCTGCGAAGTCTCCCACAGCCCGAGTACCTGAATTCGATTGAAGCGAGTGATGATGATGAAACCGAACCTGAAGATTTCGGTGACGGCGACGTTGCTGATCGGCCTTGCGTGGGTTTCCGGCTGTGGTCAGCCCGCTGACGATGCGGCTCAAACTTCGGCTCCCGAGTCCGCTCCGCCGGCCGCAGCAACCGAACCGGCTGAGCCTTCCGGTATTTCGGGCAGTATGCCGGACGTCAGTGAACCAGCAGCGCCTGCTGTCAGCTTTGCGCCGCTCAGTATTGATGGCAGTTCATCGGCAGCGAATCAGAACTCGAATGCAGCATCGGTTTCTGCCGAAGCGCGGCATCGTTCGATCATGGAGAAGCTGAAACCTCTGCAGGGCCTGCTCGGGCAGTGGCGAGGGACAACTCGCAAGGAGTACGATGGCTCAAAGGCGGTTGACAGTCATGAATGGGTCTGGGATCTGAAGACGAACCCGGCTCAGCCGGCTTTGGCTGTTAAATCAGATCGCAGTCCCTATGTTCGGCAGGCTCGTCTGACCTGGGATCCTGCAGGAAACTGCTTTCAGCTGATCTGTACGGATCAGGCATCCGTCGAACGAACCTACACCGGCGACTTCACCGACCCCGTTCATGAGATCGTGGGGCCGGATGACAAGCTGCACAAGGTCTTTCGGATTGCATTCACTCAGACACCGGAATCCGCTGAACAGTCCGGCGGCGAATCATGGCAGCTGGCGTTGACTCGGCAGGAGAACGATCGTTATCTGCTGGAAGTCGAGAAACGGCGTGGTACGGCACCGTTTCGAAGATACGACACCGTTTCAACGCAGCGCGACGGCACATCGTTCGCCGCCAATGATTCCGACTACGGTGAGAAGGAATGCATCATTTCGCAGGGGCTGGGCACGATCGCTGTTTCCTATCAGGGCAAGTCTTACTGGGTGTGCTGTTCAGGCTGCAAAGCCGCGTTTGAAGAAGACCCCGAAACCTGGATTGCCCGAGCCGAACAGCGGGCTCAGGAAAAGAAGTAGAACCTGACTGAGAAAGTGTGCCGTCGGCCCCCAGGTCGCATGTTTCAGACAGCGTTGGTGGTCCGTACCGCGGAACGGTTCACGATTCGGGGCGTGTCTTCTGAATTCGCAGTGCGTAGACGGCGTAGGTTCGGTTCCCCAGGTTCCAGAGCCAGGGATCAATGGTGTGGACGGTTTCGGGACCGTGAGGCAGGCGAGTCAGCAGATTCAGATCGGCCAGCATCATGGCGGGATTGGTTCCGCTGAAGAAGTTTCCATCTCCGACCAGTTGTCTGATCAGTTCTGCAAGGTCGTTCGGTGCCGTTGAATTCAGTTGAGGAGCCGTTTCGGACGACACCACGTCGCACACCAGAATGGCGATGCCGCCGGGTTTCAGCAGTTTCAGTATTCGTCTCAGATGTCCGATTCGAAGTGCCTTCAGCAGGTTCGGGAAGGCGGGATGATCGGTGTTCAGCAATCGGCCCGCAGTATGAATTATCTGACTGAACACACACAGCGATGCCACAATGTCCACTGCAGGCAATTCAGAAGTGAAGCAGTCACCGGACAGTTTCTGCAGAAGTTCTGCGCAGCGTTCGCGGTTGTCTTCATCCGGACGAAAATCGCGGCTGGTCAGTGACATCAGAGGAGCGGCCACATCGACGGGGGCATGGACGCGCAACTGTTCAGCAACTCTGCTTGAATTCACCGCCGCCTGAACTGCGGTTTGGTCCACATCGACCAGGTGGATTCGGTCAAAGCGTTTCGCAAGTTCGTTCAGATCGACATCAAGACAGTTTCCGGCGCCCAGCAGCGCAATTGCAGCGCACCGTCCTTCCCGGTGGCCCAGCAGATCCGTGGCGCTGGCGTCGATGAGTGTCATGACCTGCCCGCGGTGAGACGCAAAGGCATCAGTCAGCGCTGCCGTTTCGCGATTGTGCTGTTCGCTGATGCCCAGAAAATCCTGCCTCACGGTCTCGCGTCCTTCGTGTGGGGTGAAAGATTCAGTTCGGTGAAAGTGGTCCTGCATTTCGACAGCGACCGCCGCCGGATTCTGCACGGACTTGGCGACGATGGCAAACTGCTGCTGAGAACGATCGGCAGATTTTGCCGCAACTGGCAACCGTCACGAGGCGGCAGTGAAGGCGATTTCTGTTCATGCTCCGGAGATTCGTCTGGGATCTGCTTTCGGAAATCATTAGCATCCACGGCGTCGAGCGAAGCGGAATGCGCTGTTGTCTCCCGGCAAACGGATTATGGTCGAAGCCGATGGCAACTCGCGGCGCACCGCCGTTGGCGCAGACAGTTTCAGGAACTTTTCCTTTCTTCAGTGGACTCAGTCACCTGTGAACCGGAACTCTCCGAATCGAATCTCTCATGACGCCGGACGTCACCGGTTCGGTTCGAGCTGTTTGATTCTGGCTGTGGTGATCCTGCTGAGCGGTTGCTCGCAGCCTCGCAAGTTTCTGCAGATGAACAGCAACAGTCCTCTGCCGTTTCTGGGGCTGGAATTCTCCGTTGATGGTCGCGATCGTTCGGCTGCCCCGTCTCGACGACTGGTGTCACTCAGATCAATGCCATCGCCTTCGAATATCTTCGGCAGGCGTTCGGAGGATGAACAACGCGTGGTCCTGAACGACACGGAAAGTCACCGGAGTTCAGCGATCCAGGCGCGAGCGATCACGACCGAACAGATCGAACCGGGAGATCGCATCTCGCTGCCCGAGATTGATCTCACTCCAGGCGGAAATGATCGTGCCGAAGTGGACGAGATTCTGTCTCGCTTTGCGAACCTTTAAGTTTGGCTTCCTGGACGGTCCTGGCTGAACACCGAGTCGTCTGTGGTACGGGTGTCAGTCTCTCGCCGGACGCCAAACACAGTCCGAAACGGACGCCGCAGGTCAGCCAGCCCCGATGCTGATAATTCATCAGTTCTTACCTGACATCAGGTCGCGAATCTGAGACAATCCCCGGGCAGGAACGCGTGTCGTTTGTCTGACTTCGAGTTCAGTGTTATGTCTGAGTCCGGGGCTTCTCACCCACCATCTGAAAGCATCGATCTCGCGGATCGCACGGTCGGCGACTTTCGGCTGCTGCGCCGCCTTGGGGTGGGCGGGATGGCGGAAGTGTATCTCGCGGAGCAGCTTTCACTGAAACGTTCGGTTGCTGTGAAGATTCTGCTGAAGGACACGGTCAGCGGGACCAACACCACCCTTCTGAAACGATTTGAACAGGAAGCCCGCGCGGCGGGGGACTCAGTCGCCCGAATATCGTGCAGGTCTTCATGATCGGTCATCACGAAGATCTGCATTTTATTGTTCAGGAATACGTTCCCGGCCAGAATCTGGCTCAGTGGTTCAAGCGATATGGTCCGCCGGATTTTCTGACAGGCCTGAAATGGATGAAGCAGGTGGCATCGGCTCTGCAGGCTGCTGCCGAGGCCGCGATTGTGCATCGGGATATCAAGCCGGAAAACATCATGCTGACCCGATCCGGTGACGTCAAAGTCACAGACTTCGGGCTGGCTCAGCTGAACGAGCCTTCTCAGAAAATGAATCTGACTCAGGCCGGCACAACCATGGGAACTCCGTGGTACATGAGTCCCGAGCAGATTCAGGGGGAACCGCTGGATCATCGCTGTGACCAGTACGCATTTGGTGTGACCTGTTATCACATGTTCGCCGGAGAGCCCCCGTTCAAGGGGAAGAACAGCGTCAGTGTGGCGATTCAGCATCTGAAGGATGACGCTCCACCTCTGGGGCGCATCCGCCGGGATCTGCCCGATAAGCTGTGTCAGCTGATTCATCGGATGATGGCGAAGCAGCCCGGTGACCGTTTCGAAAGTCCCGAGGCTCTGCTGGAGGCGATTCAGTCGCTCGAAAGCACTCCCATCAATTCCGACATCGTGGATACGACCAGTTTCAGCGGCTGGCTGAAATCTTCGCTCCCCGGCGGACGAATGCTCATCGGCGGTCTGCTGATGTGCGTGATTGCCGGAGTCGTCGCAGGACGCGAACTGTATCGGCCTGTCCGACTCGAAGTGAAGCCCCTGGAATTTCCTCGGGAAACGTCAGCTGCCAGACAATACGCGAAGGCCATGCTGCAGCCTCGAAACGAAGCCGCATGGAAAGCGGTCGGCGAATATTACCCGGGAACGGACGAAGCTCTGTGGGCGCAGCTGCAGCTTTCGATTCAGCTGCTGACAAAGAATCCCCCTGATTTTTCCCGAGCAGAAGCGGGGTTTCAGAAACTGTATCAGGACGCCGCTGCTCAGGACGAATCCAGAAAGCACAGCCTGCAGTTTCTTGCTGTGCTGGGGAAGGCTCTGACATCCGAACGACAGCTCCAGCTGCTTAACAGCCAGGAAAACCCTTCTGAACAGGTGGTTCAGAAGATTGCTGACCTGACAGCTCAGGTGGACAAACTGGTTTATGAAACGCTCGCCATTCAGTACAAAGACGACATCAATCGCGGCACTCTGGATGCTCCGACGGTGCTGAATCGATACTACATGGATCTGCACGAAGATCTCCGTCCGCCTCAGTCTTAATTCTCCGGATGCCGGAAATCCCAGCGTCCGTTGTTGAGACTCCCATCGCCGGACGCCGTGCCGCTGCTTCCTGACCAACCAATATCAGACGGATCAATTCTGAACAATGTCCGATTCACGTCCCAACATCATCTTCATCATCACCGATCAGCAGCGCTTCGACACGATTCGTGAACTGGGCTTTGATTACATGGAAACGCCTCACCTGGACCGGCTGGTCCGGGAAGGGACGACGTTTACCAATTGTCACATTTCTGCGCCCAGCTGTGCTCCGTCCCGAGCCAGTCTGTTCACGGGGTATTATCCTCATACCACCGGCATTCTGAAGAACGCTGACGCCTGGAATCACGGCTGGATCGAATCACTGGCGGAAAGCGGTTACCGCTGCATCAACATCGGCAAGATGCACACCTATCCGTATCACACGCCGATGGGCTTCCATGAACGCTACGTGGTCGAAAATAAAGACCGATACATGGAAGAACGTTACTACTACGACGAATGGGACAAAGCTCTGCATGCTCGCGGACTGGTCAAGCAGCAGCGGGAACTTTATCGGCAGCGCGATGATTACAAAGACAGTCTGGGAGCGTTTCTGTGGGAACTTCCGGAAGACATGCAGTCGGACAACTTTGTCGGAAACATGGCCACCTGGTGGATCGATTCGAAACCCCGCACCGATCAGCCCCTGTTTCTGCAGATCGGCTTTCCCGGACCGCATCCGCCCTACGATCCGACGCCGGACGAAGCCGCAAAGTATATGGATAAGGATCTGCCGCTGCTGGAGGTGACACTGGAAGAGAAAAGACAGCATGCCCCGAGCCTTCAAAGTGCTGCGGCAGCATAATTTCGATATCGATCACGACAGCGTGGTACACAAGGACGAACCGACTCACGAAGAACGGCATCGTCAGCGAGCCTACTATCTGGCGAACGTGACCATGATCGACACGAAGATCGGGGAAATCCTGAACTCGCTGGAGAAGAAAGGTTACCTGGAAAACAGCGTGGTGATTTTCACCAGCGATCACGGCGACTGTCTGACAGATCACGGACACAGCCAGAAGTGGACCATGTACGACACGATCACCCGCATGCCGCTGATTGTCTGGAGCCCCGGTCGCTTTGAAGCCAACCGCCGCATTGACGGACTGTGTCAGCAGATGGACATCGGGCCGGCAATTCTGGAACTGGCCGGAGTCAGCGTTCCGAAAACCATGGAAGCCCGATCGCTGCTGCCGGTTCTGGAAGGCCGCGACTGGGAACCTCGGGACTACGTCTATGCCGAACACGGCAAAGATCCCATTCTGGACGGCACCGATTTTATGTCGATGGTCCGCAGCAATCAGTGGAAGCTGGTCCACTTTATCGATGAAGACGAAGGACAGCTGTTCGATCTGGTCAATGACCCCACCGAAGTCCACAACCTGTGGAACGATCCGGCTCATGCGGACATCACAGCAGATGCTGACCGAACTGCGGGAATGGCAGTTCCGCAGTCTGGTTCAAACCGCCTCTGGGCCGGACGATTTCGATAGAGTTCTGCGCGTTGTAACGAATACATCAGTCTTCCGCCCCGCTGAACACAGGCATCGCACAGATTGCATCAGGTCTGCGGAATGTGTCGCCCGGAAAAACAAGCGTGCAACACGATGTTTCTTCTTTGAAATCAGACTTCCAAAGAAGAAATACTCATCTGCAAAGAAGGAACGCTCATTTCCAAAGAAGAAATGCTCATCTGCAAAGAAGAAATGCTCATCTGCAAAGAGGAAATGCTCACCTGCAAAGAAGAAATGCTCACCTGCAAAGAAGAAATGCTCACCTGCAAAGAGGAAATACTCACCTGCAAAGAAGGAACGCTCATTTCCAAAAAGGAACGGCCACCTGCAATAGAGAAACACGCTCAGCTTCCTTCCGACAGCAGGACAACCCGTGTCGGGCTGGCGAATTTCCGGTTTGCCGACAGGCTGGCTGGGCGGCGGGTTGGCATTTTCAATGAATTCAGGCATGGCACCCGGCCTGACAGATTTCCGCCGTTGACCTGGCACGTGCAGGGTTTTGTCTCACAGAAAGGCATGGAGGCACAAGGTCGGAGCAGATTGTCTCTCGATGCGGGGGGATGTTCAATAAGGCTGGCGACTGGGGCACAGTGGCGCTCGCTCCGCGAGGCCTGCCCTCAGTTCCGGATCCCGGTCCTCCGAGCTCAGAGCCAGGTCGTCGACGTTCATCGTCGGCTGCATGTTCGCATCGTTCGAAGCCGTCCCGACTCGCTGTCAGCAGGACGTCCTGGGCAGCAGGGGCTGACCTCGCGGAGCAGGGGCCACAGTGGCGCTCGCTCCGCGAGGCCTGCCCTCAGTTCGGATCTCGGTCCTCCGAGCTCAGAGCCAGGTCGTCGACGTTCATCGTCGGCTGCATGTTCGCATCGTTCCGAAGCAGTTCCAACTCCGGAGTCAGCAGGACGTCCTGAGCAGCAGGGGCTGACCTCGCGGAGCAGGTACCACAGTGGCGCGCTCGCGAGGCCTGCCCTCAGTTCCGGATCGGTCCTCCGAGCTCAGAGCCAGGTCGTCGACGTTCATCGTCGGCTGCATGTTCACTTCCTTCCGAAGCCGTCCCGACTCGCTGTCAGCAGGACGTCCTGGGCAGCAGGGCTGACCTCGCGGAGCGGGTGCCACAGTGCGCTCGCTCCGCGAGGCACCCACGGTTCCGGATCTCGGTCTTCGAGCTCAGAGCCAGGTCGTCGACGTTCACCGTCGGCTGCATGTTTACTTCCTTCCGGAGCAGTTCCGACTCGGAGTGAGTCCGCCAATCGGTGACATCAGCTACAGAAAGCATTCACGCTGTTGAGCGTCCAGCGGGGGCATGAGTCCGGTTTTCTGGGCCTGTTCCAGAACTGAACGGCCTTCGCCCTGCTGAGTATACACGGCGTCGCCGGGGCTGACGCGTTCGTTCCAGTGTCGCTGAAAGACGTCCACGGTGGCTTTGTTCTTTGCCAGAGAAGCCGGAATGGCATGGTACATCACCAGGGTTCGATCGCGGGATTCAAACCAGCGCCCCATGGCTCGGGGCAGCCAGCCGGTGATCTTTTGCTGAACCGGGACATCGACGGCTCGCGGAATGATGTATCGAGGCTTTTGCAGGGGAGACATCAGTTCCATCAGACATCCGGCAAACAGTTCGCGATCCTCAGGCGAGCCGCCTTCCGGATGAATTCGGACGTAGTGGCTCTGGCGTTCTGACAGGTTCAGTTTCAGTCGGCTCGAAATCTGCTGAGTCTCCAGCAGCGTCTGCTGCAGAACTTCGCCGATTGCCTGGACAAGGGTCAGAGCTGTCCATGGAGTCCCTGAAGACGAAACGCTTGAACAGCCGGACACCGGAACGGCGTGATCCGGCAGGCAGACATCCGTCACTGTGACTGCGCTGCCGGGGAACGGAGTGCCGATGTTCCACAGGCGTCGAGCTTCCTGACGCTGAGACGCTCGAAGCAGCATCTGCTGATTGATGTCGTCCATGTGATCGGCAAGGTGTTCCATGTGGACTTCGGCCAGCGCCGGGTGGACATGGCTGACGCCTTTCTCGATCGATCCGTCATCTGTGATGCCGTAGATCGTTCGATGTTTGCGACAGAAGCGATCGTAGTCGTCCATGCCGCGAGAAAATTCCGGGGCGACGCAGACGATGTCCCAGTTATTGGCCAGCTTTTCCGGCTGCAGCGGGTCCAGACGAATCGATCGGCCTCGCAGCTGATTCACCGTCATCGATGTGGTCACGGTTGTCAGGTCAATCAGCACATTGATGCGATTGGCATCCCAGCCTTCTCCCAGCAGTCCGCGAGTTCCCACGAGGCAGCGGGTGACTCCGTCCTGAAACAGCTGCGTCACCATTTGAATGTAGACTCGAGGACACCAGTCCCGGCCCGATCCTTCCACCACATGAAAGGTTCCTTCGTCGTGAAACTTCAGCGAGACGTCCAGGCCCTGCTGCTGCAGCCAGTGACCCGCGGCGGAGTCAAACAGCACGGCCAGATCAGCATCCACCAGAATCGTCGATCCGGTCAGCAGCACCGGGTCCAGGCAGTTGGTGACGGGGCTGTCAACCAGCTGGCGAAATGCGGCGACCGCTCCGCCGGCTTCCTCATTCAGAATATGAGCGACATCCGCTGACACGGCCGATGTTTTTTCATAGTCGGAAATAATCACAGCTCGCAGATCATCTTCCAGCAGTTCGATTTCGTGTTCCAGAATCGGAATCAGCGCCTGAGCCTTTGCGTGTGTGTATCCCAGGACCCGACTGACAGGAGAGGCACAGCTGCGGGAACCGGTTTCCGATACCTGCTGACCCAGCAGACGCAGGCGATCAATCGCGGATGCGCACAGACGCTGGTCGTCCGGATGATGACTCCGTCGCAGCCCATGGCGGATGTAGCGGTCCAGAACAGTTCTCAGCACATCCGTGGGCAGGTCGGCAGCCGTCTGCGATGGTCTCAGAAACAGTCGCTGCAGAATCGAGCGAGTCTCAGGAACATGCGGCGGCAGAGCATTGCCGGTGGCCTGAAGGAACACGCGTCCGGCGTCTGCAAAGTCCGGGTCGCGACGTTCGAATTCCTTCCAGTTGCGACAGGTGACCGTCGGCAGCTGCAACCGGTCCATCGCATTGTACAGCCAGTCAGCCAGCGGAGGCGTCGGATCGGGCATGTCGCCGGTGTCGGGATTCCCATTGGTCGAACGAGGCTGACAAAGCTCATTCAGCAGACGCCGAAAATTCTGATCGACGTCAGCCACGAAGGACATTTCCTGCCGAGTCGGCTTCACAAACCAGACGAGGTCCTGGTAGGGAGCCAGAAAACCGTCCCGCACCACAGCCGGAACAGGAACCTCATAATCCACGGGGCCGAAGTAATCATCGTACCTTTGCACATCCTGTGGATTCCGTCCGTCACGATCCGGTGGAGTTGCCGTCAGGCCGATGATGACCGGGCTGTTGAGCACCTCATCCGCAGCTGCCAGAATTCGGCCCCAGTGTCCCATCAGGTGGTGGCATTCATCCAGAATCACAACCCCCACTCCGACGTCTGCCAGTCGCTGCAGTGTCTGCCTGGCAGAATCGTGAAGCATCTCCAGCGACCCGCCGTTCAGAGCCTGCGCATCTCTGACCTGTTTGCGGAAGGCAGCCAGCCGCTGTTCGAAGTATCCGGCACTGCGTTGTTTCAGATCGTTGATCCACTCATTCGCGGCTTCCGGCGAATCAGCGTGCTGCTGTTCAATCAGTCGATCCACCCAGAGCGACGTTGCGGCAAGATCCAGATCGCTGCTGTCACGACAGGAAGCGAAACGCTCTGGTACGTCAGCGATGTCAGCAATCCCGGGTGCAGCGGATCGGTGCTGCAGTGCAGATCCTGTTTTAGAGGCTGACCGTCAACGGCGAAAGCGGAAACCTTCGCGGCCCACTGAGCCTGAATGGCGGAGTTCGGCGAAAGCACCAGCCCGGCTGCCGCACGCATTCTGCCCAGAGAAAAAGCCCCAGCACAGTCTTGCCGGCTCCGGGGGAGCAACAATGTGCAGTCGCCGAGCCCCGGATTCCAGCTTACGACGAGCGATCTCAACCACTTCGAGCTGAGACGGTCGAAGGGTGCCCTGAAAACTGATTGCCGGGAAAGTGTCAACAGACATCCGAGCATCTTAGCGGCTCGCTGGAAACCTCGCTGCCCGAAAGTTCCTCCAGGTGAAGAATGCCTTCTGACCTGCAAACCTCAGTCGCATTTTGCTGCGTCGAGCGAACAAAGCGGCCAACGCAAAATCCCGGTCCGGGTTCCCGTCATGCCAATTCGAATGAATCGACAAGATCGTGTTGTTGAACCGGGATCGCTGCTTTCTTCCGGTTCGCAGTCCGCTGAAGTTGGGAGCTTCCGCTGTTGATCTACAGGACGACCATCACTCCATGCTGCTCACCGCAAAGAACGGAAGTCGTCTGGAGACCAGCAGCCAGGACAGACCATGTTCAGTGCGAATTCCGGCTGCACAGCCGCCTTACCTGGTAAACTGTCCGACCTGCGGCTTGGCCACCGGGTCGACAGTGAGCACTCATCGAGTTAAGAATTGAATAGAGTGAACATATGAATCGTGCTCAATCGGTCGTTTCTCAGACCCTGATGCTGCGGCCTCGCAACAGTGACAGAACCGCAAGAACCAGGAAAATGAAGAAGCAGATCTTGGCTGCTCCATATGCCATTCCTCCGACGATGCCGAAGCCCATCAGGCCGGCAATCAGTGCGATGATCATGAATGTGAATGCGTAGCTCAACATGGTCGATACTCCCTGAAGTTTTCTATTGTGAGGTCGCGGTGCAGACATGAGCATCGCCTGTGTTTCAGAATTCCGGTAATGCACGGGGCATGCCAAAACATGGATCGCTTCGAATTATCTGCAGAACCTTTGGGTTTCTGAAGGATCGTCGATGGTTTACCAGGGTGTCGCGAAACTTCTCGAACGGCCAGCGACCACAGTGAATGCTGACCGCTCAGAATTCACCGCGATTCATTTCTGAAGTGAAATGCCGCGAACACCGTCCGCGCACCGTCTTTAGAGACACTCTCGGATCTGAACTTCGGTTCAAAAAGCCCTGGGCGATGTCTGAGCGGAAATGTGAAGGATTCCGGCTCGATCTTCGGCAGGCTCGGACAGAACTGGTTTTCACTGGCGTTCCGGAGGCTGGCACAGCGGTTTTGGTGGAGCGCAAAAGCTGGGACGTCCAGGTCATCTTGAGAATGCCTTTTGCCGTTGCAAGGAACTTCAGATAGGGAACAGATGTACACTACCTAAATGGGTGAAATCCTTACTGTGGGCCGATTGCGGTGGAAAATCTCCTGATGTTGCTCCGAAAACACTCCCCAAATGCTAGTTTACCAGCAGTGAAGTCTGAGATGGTGGGGTAACCCGGATGATGCCGGACCTCGTTCGGACCGTTGATCCGTACCAAAAGGGTCGTTTTGTGGAGATCACTGAAGTTCGCGTTAAGCTGATGGGAGACAACGACGATCGCCTCCAGGCGTTTTGTTCGATCACCATTGACAGCGAATTTGTTGTTCGGGACCTGAAGATCATTGATGGTCCGCGCGGGTTGTTTGTCGCAATGCCCAGTCGAAAACTGATGGCGAAATGCGATTCTTGCTACGCGAAGAATGAGGTTCGTGCTCGGTATTGCAGCGGTTGCGGAGTTCGATTGAAGGAAAACCGTCACCCGGATGAGCGTCCCCGGCTTTTCGCAGACATCGCTCACCCCATCAACGCTCGGTGCCGTGAAAAAATCCAGGCAGCCGTGCTGACAGCACTGGCAGAAGAGCGAATCAAGGCTCAGCAGCCGGGTTATGTCTGTACTTACGACGAATTCGACGACGTCGACATGTCCTGAGACAGGCACGGTCCTTGCCGGGAGGTTTTTCCTCAGGAGTTTCTCCGGCATCAGGCTGCAGCGTTCAGCAGGTGAAAACTCGTGACCAACGGGGGGCGATTCACCTTTCGGTTCGTTGCGAATTGAATTCGTTGCAGCAGCAGCATAACCTGAGGGCTCCGGAATGGCGTCGAATGCTGACGAACGCGAGGCGCCGGGATGTCGACCTGAAGACCCGAGGGAGATGATGAAGCAGTCGTGGCTGAATGATGTTCTGCCGCTGACGGCCTGCTGGCTGGTGGTGTCTTCAGCCAGCGCGGTGGACTTTGAAAACGACATCCGCCCGATTCTGCGAGACCGCTGTGTTTCCTGCCATGGTCCGCTCCGACAGGAAGGTGACCTGCGACTGGACGCAGGGAAGCTGATCCTGGATGGCGGAACTCATGCCGTGGTGGTTCCCGGTCAAAGCGCAGCCAGCGAATTGTTGCGGCGGGTGCGTTCAGATGATCCGGACGTTCGGATGCCGCCGGAAGGAAACCGCATTTCCGCCGATCAGATCCGGTTGCTGGAGACATGGATTGATGACGGCGCAGAAATCCCGGATGAAGAAGCCGTTGCGGCCCCGGTCGAACGTCACTGGGCCTTTCAGCCGATTCGCCGTCCGGATGTTCCCGTTCTGAATGACGTCGAGCAGCCCGTCAACCCGATTGACGCGTTCATTTTTGCTCGAAGACAATCGGAGGGGTTGCTGATTCCTCCCAGGGCCGCTGCCGAGGTGTTGTTGAGACGCGTTTTTCTGGACTTGATCGGACTTCCGCCGACGATTGCCGAACAGGATCAGTTTTCGGAAACGCAGAACCTGGACCAGGTGATTGCGGATCTGCTGCAGCGCCCTGAATACGGAGAACGGTGGGCTCGGCACTGGCTGGATGTTGCGCGGTACGCGGACAGCAACGGCTACGAACGCGACGCGGAAAAGCCATTCGTCTGGCGGTACCGGGACTACGTGATTCAGGCTTTGAACGACGACAAACCGTTTGATCGGTTTGTGCTGGAACAGATTGCCGGCGACGAACTTCCGGATCGCAGCGTTGAATCCTGGATTGCGACAGGGTTTCTGAGACTGGGGCATTGGGACGACGAACCTGCCGATCCCCGAACTGACCGATACGACCAGCTGGACGACATTGTCAGCACCACGGGTCAGGCGTTTCTGGGCCTGACCATCGGGTGTGCTCGGTGCCATGACCACAAGTTTGAACCGCTGACGGCGGCGGACTATTACAGCATGGTGGCCGTCTTTCAGCCGCTTGTGCGACCGCAGGATGGACGCACGGAACGAACAATTCCGATTGACGGAACCGACGTCTATGCCTGGCAGGAAACCTCAGGGCAGCCGCCGGAAACATTTCTGCTGAAACGCGGATCGGTGACGAATCCCGGGCCTCGGGTTTTTCCCGCTGTGCCGCAGATCCTGACGAAGGCTCAGCCGGAGTTTCCGAGTGCTGCCGTTCTGAATGATCATCATCACAGTGAGGGCGCAACTTCGCGGCGGCGACTCACGTTTGCTCGCTGGCTGGTTGCACTCGAGAATCCTCTGACAGCTCGAGTGATTGTGAATCGAATCTGGCAGCAGCATTTTGGCGAGGGGCTGGTGACAACGGCCAATGACTTCGGCCTGATGGGAGCTCCGCCAACGCACCCGGAACTGCTCGACTGGCTGGCTCACTGGCTGATGCACGACGCGGGGTGGTCTCTGAAAAAACTGCATACACTGATTCTGACCAGTCGCTCTTGGCAGTCCGTGAAGACAGCGGATTCGGTTATCCGTTACCGTCGGCTGGAAGTGGAGGCGATTCGGGATTCCATGCTGGCTGTCAGCGGGCAGCTGAATGCTCAGCACTTCGGCCCGGCGATGAAACCACCCATTCCGCAGGCCGCGATCGAAGCCAACACGGACAAGGAACGCATCTGGCAGGCGTCTGACGATCGAGAGGCTTCCCGGCGATCGATTTATGCGTTCGTGAAGCGGGGACTGATTGTGCCGATGTTTGAAACTCTGGACCTGGCCGATACTGTCAGCAGCTGTGCAAAGCGGCAGGTGACGACGGTCGCTCCTCAGGCTCTGTGTCTGTTCAACGGCCGGCTGACTCAGCAGCAGGCAGGGCATTTCGCTGCAATGCTCCGACAGCAGGCTGGTGACGATCTTCGGGAACAGATTCTCCTGGCGTTCCGCACCGCTCTGTGCCGACGACCTTCGGAATCCGAGCTGGCCCGGATGCAGGCCTTTCTGAAGGCGGAATCGCTGGAAGAACTTTGCCGAGTGATTTTGAATCTGAATGAATTCGTTTATCCGGAGTAGCCATGTTGTTTCCGCGTGGCGACCGGTCGCCGTTCATCCTGAATCGCCGACAGCAGCTGCTGCATCTGGGCGGAGGCTTTGCCGGTCTGGCTCTGGCGGATCTGCTGGCCGGTTCAGTGGTTGCTGAATCTTCCAGAGCGGGCACCGGACCTCATTTTGTACCGAAAGCGAAGCACTGCATTTTTCTGTTTATGAACGGCGGGCCATCGCAGGTGGATACCTTCGATCCCAAACCCGCGCTGACGAAACATCATGGTCAGCCATACACGGGAGACGCTGTTGTCGGTTCGAACGGCCGACCTGTCGGGCATCTGATGCAGTCTCCGTTTCCGTTTCGTTCTCACGGAGACAGTGGCCTCGAAATCAGCAGCCTGTATCCGAACCTTTCCGCGCACGCCGACGAACTGTGTGTCATTCGGTCGATGCATGCCGACACCGCAGCTCATGCATCCGGATGTCTGCAGATGAATACCGGCAGCATCTTCATCGGGAAACCGAGCCTGGGGTCGTGGCTGAGCTACGGGCTGGGCACTGAAAACCAGAATCTGCCTGCCTTTGTTGTCATGCCCGATCCGCGGGGAGGCCCGATCGGCAGTGCATCAAACTGGTCTGCGGGCTTCATGCCGGCCTCGCATCAGGGCACGCTGTTTCGCAGCGGAAGTGCACCGCTTCTGAACCTCTCCAATCCCGAAGGCACATCCAACCGGACTCAGCGCCGCAGTCTGGATCTGCTGCAGGCGTTGAATGCTGAACACCTGCAACGGCGTCCGGAAGAATCCGAACTGGAAGCTCGAATCCAGTCATATGAACTGGCGTTTCGAATGCAGTCAGCAGCCATGAACGTGGTGGACCTGCAGCAGGAAACCCGGGAGACTCAGGACATGTACGGCCTGACCAATCCTCTGACGGCGGACTTCGGACGCAAATGCCTGCTGACTCGGCGTCTGATACAGCACGGCGTGCGATTTGTGCAGCTATATTCAGGCGGCGGACATCAGGAAGAAACATGGGACGGCCACGGTGACTGTATTTCCAATCATCGCCTGCACGCCGGAGAAACGGATCAGCCTATTGCAGCTCTGATCACCGACCTGAAACGCACCGGTCTGTGGGACGAAACTCTGCTGGTGTGGGGCGGCGAATTCGGACGAACTCCCACCAGTGAAGGCGTCAACAAACCCGGACGCGACCACGACTGGCACGGATTTTCGATGTGGCTCGCCGGTGCCGGAGTGCGAGGTGGACAGGCGATCGGAGCGACTGACGAGCTGGGCTTCGCCGCCGTTGAAGACCGCTGTCATGTCAGTGAACTGCATGCCACGATTCTGCATCTGATGGGCATCGATGCCAACCGACTGCACTTCCTGCATCAGGGCCTGAACCAGCGACTGACCGGAGTCGAACCCCGTCAGGTTGTCCGGAAAGCCCTGCTGTAGACAACCGCGTTTTGTGTTGTTCGCCCGGGTTCGAGTCCCTCGACGTTTACTTGTTGACGAAGTTATCCATCAGCTGAATTCCGGCAGGGCCCACCAGAATCACGAAAATCCCGGGGAAAATGAACAGAACCAGCGGGAAGATCATCTTCACCGCGGCTCCCTGAGCTTTTTCTTCGGCCATCTGCCGGCGTTTGGTTCTCATACTTTCCGATTGAACTCGCAGAGCCTGGGCAATTGAGGATCCGAAGCGGTCTGCCTGAATCAGGATGGCGGTCAGAGCCCGCATGTCATCCACACCCGTACGCTGACCAAGGTCCTGCAGAACTTCACGTCGAGGACGTCCCATCTGCAGGTGCATGTTGGAAGTCGCCAGTTCCTGACAGAGTTCCGGAGCTCCGTTTGCAAGTTCTTCAGAGACTCGACGCATTCCGGCGTCAAGACCCAGGCCGGCTTCCACGCACACGACCAGCAGGTCCAGAGCATCGGGCAGCTGCAGGAAGATTTTCTGCTGACGTGACATCTTCAGCAGTGTCAGCACGATTTCGGGAAGATAAAAGCCCAGACCGCCGCCGATCACAAATCCCATCCACGAGTTTCCGGAAACGCCCATTTTGGCAAAGCCATAAATGGCACCAAAGAGGACTCCCAGAATCAGCCCCACCAGCTTCAGTGCCAGGAAGTTGCGAACAGCATTGGGTTTTGAAAAGCCGGCGTTGGCCAGCCGAATCTTCAGCTCGCTCTGTTCCGTCGCCGTTTTGGGCTGCAGAGCCTTCGACAGGGTCGGGGCTGCTCGTTCGATCATGCTGTTGACCTTTGAGCCTTCCGCAGCTTTGCGTTTGCGGGCTCCCGGGTCGCGCATTTCCTCAAGTCGTTCCGAGGCCCGCGACTTTCGGCCGGCAATGATACTCAGAACGGCCCATGTTCCAGCCATAAAGCAGCCGAAGGCCGACAGCGAAATCATCAGTTCCGGTGACATGATTCAGTCCTCAATGCGATGTTTCACAGTGAGCAGTGCCCACACTCGGTTCGAGCTTCCACCTGAAAGCTCGACGTTGTCGTTCAGAAGTGACGCAGCGTGCGCCCATTCTGCTGATTCAGAGACAGATATGATTCGGAACCTCCCGCATCAGACTTTGATATCGATGATCTTTTTGATGCAGACTGCTCCCAGAATCTGCAGGAATCCCGTGGCGAACAGCATCTTGCGGCCCTCTTCGCGATCGAACAGCACCATTACGTATTCCGGATTCAGGTAGTAAACGGCCAGGAACAGCGCCGGGGGCAGAGCCATAAGAACGATCCCCGAAATTCGTCCTTCGCCGGTCAGAGCCTTCACCTGTCCCAGAATCTTGAAGCGTTCGCGGACAAGGCTGCCGATCTTGGTCAGAATTTCCGCAAGGTCACCACCGCACTGACGCTGAATGCACACTGCAATGACGAAGAACTGAAGGTCCATGTTCGGAACTCGCTTCAGCAGATTCTTGAGGGCCTGTTCCGTGCTGATGCCCAGATTCTGCTCTTCCGAGACCTTCATGAATTCCTTAGCAATCGGATCCTGCATTTCGCTTGCAACCACCTGCAGGCCGGATCCAAGACTATGACCTGATCGCAGAGCTCGGGCCATCAGTTCGAGGGCTCCTGACAGCTGAGATTCGAATTTGGCAAAACGACTTCGGCGACGCCACCACAACCAGATCCATGGACAGCCGAAACCAAAGCCGGCTGCCAGGGGAATCAGCGGAGGAGAAATGCGGGCGACCGTGGCCAGCAGGCCGGCAACGGCTGCCGCTGCCACGCAGGCGATCATGAACTGTTCAGGCTTCAGCGGCGATTCGGCCTGCTGGAAGAACAGCGGCAGGTTCTTGAAGCGTTTGACCATCGCTCCGAACATGCCCGACGCCGACGACAGGCCATCCCGCATGATCTCATCGGCGATCTGCGAACCGGACTGAGTCTTGCCGCCCGTGAATGCTGCCAGACGAGATTCGGCCTGCGATGCTCGCTTCGACTGGACGATATTCCCAACGCCGATCACCAGCGCGACGACCGCGCCGAATGAGGCAATCATGATCAGAAGAATGGGGTCCATGGCAGATTCCAGGAAATCGATATGCGAGGAGTTTGGGTTTGGGATTCCAGAGTTCAGGAGCCGGGACAGGAGATCAGACTTCAGGAAACGGCACACATTGTGGAGTTATGATCGCTGAACATTGCCCCGAAACCTGAAACCTGTCGCCCGAAACCGCTGTTTTCAATTTGATCTCAGCTGCCGTTCGGCAAAGATACTTGGCGGCAGTTTGACACCGGACGATTCCAGATGCTGGATGCACTTCGGACGCACGCCGGTCGACTGGAAGTGACCGTATGCCTTGCCGTTGCTGTCGATCCCTTCCTGCACGAAGCGAAAGATGTCCTGCATGACAAGAGTGTCCTGTTCCATACCGACGATTTCCGTCACATAGGTCACTTTTCGAGGTCCGCCCTGCAGACGGCTGGCCTGAATGATCAAATGCACGGCCGACGCAATCTGCTTTCGCAGAGCCTGAATCGGCAGCTCCACTCCGCTCATGCTGACCAGAGTTTCAATACGGGAAATGGCGTCGCGGGGATTGTTCGCGTGCACCGTTGTCAGAGATCCATCGTGGCCGGTGTTCATGGCCTGCAGCATGTCCAGAGCCTCACCACCTCGGCATTCCCCGATGATGATGCGGTCAGGTCGCATACGCAGAGCGTTCTTTACCAGGTCGGTCGCACTGACAGCTCCCTTGCCTTCGATGTTGGCCGGCCGGGTTTCCAGACGCAGCACGTGTTCCTGCTGCAGCTGAATTTCCGCCGCGTCTTCAATTGTCACGATTCGATTCTCGTTGCTGATGAAGCTGGACAGCGTATTCAGCAGAGTCGTCTTGCCGGAACCGGTACCTCCGCTGATGATCACGTTCAGTCGAGCTTTCATGGCCCCTTCCATGAACATCACCATCTCCGGTGTGAAAGCTCCGAACTTCAGCAGGTCTTCCAGAGTCAGCGGGTTCGAACCGAAGCGACGAATGGTCAGCGACGGACCGTCCAGAGCCAGTGGCGGAATGATGGCATTCAATCGAGACCCGTCGGGCAGACGAGCGTCCACCATCGGCGATGTTTCGTCAACTCGACGGCCCACCTTGGATACAATGCGGTCCAGAATCTGCAGCAGGTGATCGTTGTCACGGAACGTCACGTCCGACTTGACAATCCGTCCGTTCTTTTCCAGAAAGACGTTCTTGGGACCGTTGATCATAATATCCGCCACGCCCTCTTCCTTGAGGAGCAGTTCCAGCGGACCGAAGCCAAAGGCTTCGTCGAGAACTTCTTCCACCAGCCGCTCGCGTTCCGAACGGTTCAGCATGGGGTTTTCGGTGTCGCACAGGTGCTCGACCACGACGCGAATTTCACGTCGCAGCGAATCACCCTCCAGCTCAGACAGTCGGGTCAGGTCGAGCTTTTCGACCAGTTTGCCGTGAATGTGTTCCTTCAGGCGTTCAAAGTCGCTGGTATTTGAGCGGGATTTTGCCGGGGCAACCATTGTTGAAAACTCCGATGTTCAGAGGCCAGGGACATGCCGCAGTCCAGGGAAACCGACTGCGCAGAACTTCCGTTATCAGGAAAGCTAGGTCACATCCCGCAGTCGTGACGGCAGAAACATTCAGAAATGTTTCCCAAAACCCACAGCGGTCCGGAATCGTCCCCTCCGGTCACAGCAGATCTGCCGTCTAAACCGGAAGTATCAATTCTGCCGGCGGCATCCGAACGCCCGATTCAGCGCGCAGCTTCTTCGCACTGGACTCTCAACTCCGGACTCCCGGCTCTCTCAAACCAGTTCGCTCATCGGAGTGGTATCTGCGAGCAGGTACTGAGGTCGGCCGGTCAGGTCCTGCAGTTTGACGGCGTCCGGGTCGATGCCCAGATGGCGATACAGCGCGGCAATCACTTCGCTGAAGTGGACCGGTCGGTCAGCGATTTCAGCTCCCAGACGGTCCGTGGCCCCAATCACCTGGCCGGTCCGGAAACCTCCGCCAGCCAGCAGAGCACCCCCGACCTGAGGCCAGTGATCACGCCCGGCATCCTTGTTGATACGGGGCGTTCTTCCGAATTCACCCCAGGCGACGACGGCCACGTCGTCTGCGAGCCCCCGAACGTGGAGGTCTTCGATCAGAGCTGACAGGCCCTGATCAAACTGAGGCAGGTGGGTGTTCTTCATTCCGTTGAAATTGTCACTGTGAAAGTCCCAGCGGCCGAAGTTCAGCGTGACAACTCGACAACCGGCTTCCACCAGACGACGAGCCATCAGAAAGTGTTCCAGGTTGCGCGGAGCACCATCACCGAAACGTTTGGGATCACCCTTGCCATACCGATCACGGACCTCGGCGGGTTCCCGGGAAATATCCAGAGCATCGGCCAGAGCGCTGGATGTGAGAATGTCGAAAGCCTGCTGAGTCAGCGTATCCAGACCGGTGAGAGTTCCGCTGGCATCAATGTCACGGCGCAGGCCATCAATGCTTGTCAGCAGAGCCTTGCGGTTATCCAGTCGAGCGGTGTCGATGCCCTGCAGAGTCATGTCGTCCTGAGCCGGGCCGGACGGGCGAAAGGCAGAATGAGCCACACCCAGAAACCCAGGCAGCCCGGGAGAACCATACGGCGGGTGCCCGGCATCCGGAGACAGCCCAACGAACGGAGGCACGGCAGCATTCAGCGGCCCCAGCACCTTTGACGTGACCGAACCCACCGACGGCCATCCGCCAACGGGCTGGTTGGGAACCGGTCGTCCGGTGTAACAGATGAACGAATCGTGATTTCCGTTGGGCGAACCGTACATGCTGCGAATCGGCACACACTTATCCATGATCGCTGCCATTCGAGGCATGTGTTCACAGATTTCAATTCCCGGCACACTGGTGGCAATCGGCTGAAACTCACCGCGAATTTCCACGGGAGCTCCCGGCTTCAGGTCATACATATCCTGATGCCCCGGAGCTCCGCACATGTAAATCATGATGACCGCTTTGTGCGAATTCTGAATTCCCGCAGCCTGCTCAGCCTTCAGCAGGTCCGGAAGTGTCAGGCCGCCCACGGCCAGTGTCCCGGCTCGCAGAACATCCCGGCGACTCACCCCATCACAGAAATCTGAACCACGCGCACTGAGGGAATGGCCGAAAACAGAAAGCATGGATGATTCTCCAAACGGGAGGCGGCAGGTGAGACGTGGAAGGAATTCGGAGGGAGGGCGGAAGCCTGAGGGCGGGATGTCCTTTGCAAAGTCTAGCGGACAGAATTCCCCGTCGGAATGACGGAATCAAAAAAGAACGACTTCAGCAGCCTTAAAACACCGCCTTGTCCACATCGTTCCTTCTAACATGTCGCTGACAGGATGTGGTGAGGACCGCTCAGCCCAAAAATCCGAAGAGGGCCGCCCCGTCGGGGCTTTTCCCATGTTTCGGGCGTCTGAACCCTGGGGCGTTGCCCCAGGCTTTCATAGAGCCGGGCCGTTGGCCCTCGTGTGCCTCTATTTCGGTCGCTTCTCTCTTCTCTCTGGCTAAGCAAGAATGCCGTCGACAATATGGCCTGCGACATCTGTCAGGCGGTAGTTGCGTCCCTGAAAACGGAAGGTCAGCTGAGTGTGGTCGATGCCCAGTAGCCGCAGCAGCGTTGCATGAAAATCGTTGACATGGAACACGTTCTCGACGGCTTCGTAGCCCAGTTCGTCGGTGGCACCCCACGTGATTCCGCCTTTGACTCCGCCGCCCGCCATCCAGCAGCTGAAGCCTCGAATATGATGGTCGCGACCGTTGCCCTGTGCCATCGGAGTCCGGCCGAATTCTCCTCCCCAGATTACCAGCGTATCCTTCAGCATGTCGCGCTGTTTGAGGTCCTTCAACAGAGCTGCCGTTCCCTGGTCAACCTCGCCGGCGGTTCCTTCGACCGCTTTTTTAACTCCGCCGTGATGATCCCAGGCTCGGTGATACAGCTGAACGAAGCGAACACCGCGTTCCACCAGTCGTCGTGCCAGAAGGCAGTTCGCTGCGAAGGACCCGTCGGCTCCCTGAGTTCCGTACATGTCCAGAACGGCTTTTGATTCCTGAGACATATCCATCAGGTCAGGTACGCTGGACTGCATTCGAAACGCAGTTTCGTAAGCCTGAATCCGAGTCGAGATCTCCGGATCCTGAGTCAGATCGGCCTGCAGCTGGTTCAGCTTCCGAACCGAATCCACAACCTGCTGCTGCTGACCGGAGCTGATTCCGACGGGATTGCGCACGTACAGCACCGGGTCGCCGGTCGATCGAAATTCCACTCCCTGAAACCGGCTCGGCAGAAAGCCGCTGTGCCACTGACGAGCTGCAATCGGCTGAGCCTGTCCGAATTTCCCCAGCGACGTCAGTACCACATAACCCGGCAGATCGTCGGTTTCACATCCAAGACCGTAGTTGACCCACGACCCCATCGACGGCCGCCCGGGAACTGAACTGCCCGTATTCATCAACGTATGAGCTGGGTCGTGATTGATCGCTTCCGTCTGCAGCGAGTTGATGATGCACAGATCATCGGCCACGCTGCCGATGTGTGGAAACAGAGAACAGATCTGTTGACCGGACTGGCCAAACTTCTGAAACGGATGCTGTGGTCCCAGACACTTCAGCTGTTTGTTGCCCTGCAGCTGCGCAATCGGTTTGCCTTTGGTAAAGGATTCCGGAATGGGCTGTCCGTCCATTTCGGCCAGTTTGGGCTTGTAGTCGAGCGTCTCCAGGTGAGACGGTCCTCCGGCCATACACAGATGAATGACTCGTTTTGCCATCGGAGGAAAATGCAGCTGCTGGACGACTCCCTGCCATCGCTCGACAGCTGTGGACTCAGCGCGGGACGAGCGTCCAAACAACGATGCGAGAACTCCCACACCCAACCCGGCCACGGACTGCCTCAGAAAGGCTCGGCGGCGGGTGTTCAGAATGAGATCTGTCAGTTGGGAATCGTGATGCATCGTTCCGAATCCGGTTGCTGATAAAAGTCAGGAAAAGCGTGCTCGAACGAATGAACTTCAGCCGCCCGATGAAGTTATGATGGTCGCCGCGCTGGCTGCAATTGTCAATTGTCGTCTGCTGCCGGAAGCGAATTGGCGCCATTCGTCAGCAGCATCCGCTCACTATCTTTCCGTTTGCAAATCATTCAGGATGAACCCCAAATGGTTCCCCGACTGCATATCGTCGGCCGCAAAAATCATGGAAAGACGACACTGGTCTGCGAACTGGTTACGGAACTCGCAGACCGAGGTCTGCGGGTGGCGACCGTCAAACACACCCATCACCATCATGAACTGGATACTCCCGGCAAGGATTCGCATCGGCACCGGCAGTCCGGAGCGATCGGCGTGGGAATTCTGTCGGCCGAAATGGTGGCCACCTTTGTTCCCGTCACCCGATCCACTGATGAGGCAACTCGCTATGCACCGTTCGCAACCATGTTTGCCGACTGTGACCTGATCGTTGTCGAAGGCGACCTGCACACGTCGGCCGTCAGAATGGAAGTCTGGCGAACCGGCCTCGAAACGGTTCCTTACGCAGCCGATGATCCGGCAATCACAGCCGTTATTTCCGATGATGCAGTTCCGGCAAACATCCGCAGGCTGCTGCGATCGGATGTCCCGGCCCTGGCCGATGAGATCATCCGTATGTTTCATCTGCGGTAGAATGCCCTCGGCACCTGTGGTCGTCGCCACCAGCAGAGGTTCTGCCAGTTCTCCGGGCCTGCAGGTCACTGACCGGACCAGCGTGACGGCCGTGCTGTCAGAACGGAACAAGAGCCTGGTTTTGCGGTCCGCTGAACTTATCTTCCGCCGGATTGCAGGAAGGCCTGGCCCAGGTTGGCTGCCGTCTGGCCGTATGTTGCCTGCAGAGCTTCGCCGATCCGTTTGGTCTGGAGTTCCTGAGCCAGCATCTTCAGTTTGGCGGGGCCTCCGTGAGTCAGCAGGTAGCGAGTCAGCAGCAGTCCGATGGAGCCGACTTCTTCCGGGGCGAAGGTCCCGTTGTCGAACAGCGTCGCGGGATTGCTGATGCTGGAAACTGCGGCCGACGCCTTCTGAGGAATCTGCCGGATGAAGTCGGAATCCGGTCCGGCGCCTGATTCCAGCAGACCGAAGCCCTGTCGCAGCCAGTCGGGCAACTGAGCTCCGGTGCGGCTGAGATAGGCCTGAGCAACCAGCGATTGGAGCAGCTGCTGACTGTTCAATGCATCAGCGCTGGCGTTGTCGCCGACGTCCTGCATGGCGACGTAGGCATCTGCAAAGTTGGGCGACACGACTGCGTGGCCGTTGATACCGCGAGGAGTTCGGCGGTCCAGCAGGACGGTGTTGAATTCTTCGTAGTCAAACCGAGTCTTCGCGACAAACACAATCAGTCGGCCGCGCCACACCGCACCGCCACCCTGAACGGGATACTTTCCGGAAAGCTGGCTGACCTGTTCTTCACCCCATTTTGCGATTTCATCAAGGCGAGTCTGGGGCGAGTCCCCATACACGTACAGGTTGGTGGTTTCGGAAACATTCGGGGTTTCTCTGGGAGCGACACGTTTCCAGTACGATTCCGCCTGCTTCTTTCGCTGCTCCGCCAGTTCGCTGTCAGACATCGACGCCAGCTTCATCGCTTCGATTTCTTCCGGCGTCGGGACGAGACTTCTGAGCGGAGCCTTGGGGTCGGTTCCGTCGAAGTGAGCTCCTTCGCGGACCCATTTTTCAATGGCTTCCGCCTGACTACGCTTGATGGCCGTCTGATTTCCGGCAGGCATCTTGATCGGCTTCTGCCTGAGTGTCAGGTCGACGATGTAACTGCCATCCGGGTCGCCGGGGACAATTGTGTTTCCGGTATCGCCGCCACTGAGCAGCTGTTCGAAGGTGGTCATGTTGAATCCGCCTCGCGGATTGTTGCCGCTGTGGCAGCCCAGGCAGACATTCATCAGAGTCGGAGCGACATCGTTCTTGAACGAAACCGTCTCGGTTCCGTCCGCCATCACCACCTTAACCGGAGGCTTGGGGGCTTTCTTTTCGACCAGTGTATCACCGGCCCTCGCATTGACGTCTTCTCCGTCAAACGGCGCTCGGCCGGCAATCCATCTCGCAATCGTCCCGATTTCTTCATCGGAAAGCTGAGGCGCGTTCTTCGGCATTCTCACCCCCGGATCGTTGTTGGTGATGCAGGCCATGATCAGACTGCGCTGAGGGTTGCCGGGAATCAATAGAGGACCGCTGCGGCCTCCTTTGCCCATATTGGCATACGTGTCCAGACGCAGATTGGCACAGACCTGTTCATCCCCGTGGCACTTCACACACTTTCCGTTGACGATTGCCGCAATGTCTTTTTCGAAACTCACAGGGATCGTGGCCTTTGCTTTTTCCAGCGAGCTTTTCAGAACGCCGTAGCTGCGATCACGTTCGTCATCGGGAATCGCCAGTTCCTTCAGCCGGTCTTCCACCTTCTGAATGATGGCTTCAGCTTCTGCAATTTCCTTCTTGCGGACGTGAGTGGACACACTCCGCAGTTCGCGGCCCAGTTCCGTGAGTTCCGCCTTGACTTCAGGTGGCAGAGCGGCGGAAACAGGATTCATCGAGCTCAGCAGCAGGCAGCACGCGGAAAACAGCAGCGTCAGTAAACGGGTCATGAAGGTCAGCCTGAAATTGTCAGAGTTCCGGAGCGACATCCGGCGCGAAGGCCGAACGTCAGACGATTCTGTTTCGGTGGACAGATCTCCCGTGATTGGAACGAATTCCACGCCCATTGTCGAGGCAATTCGGTCATTGGGGCAGAATCGAATGCACTGGGAACACCTCGGAATTGCGTTACACTACCGCCCGGTCCCAACGAACTCACCATTGGCCGCCACAGACAATCCCGGTTGGCCGGCAGGGACGTGGAATCCCGTTTTTTCTCAGCGAATTTGTTTCATCGGATCTCAGTCACAGAACACACACTATGTTTATCAGCAGGAATTGGCTTCAGGAATACGTACCGCTGGAAATGTCCACCGCCGATCTGACGGATCGGCTGACGATGTCTGGGCTGAATCTGGAAGAATATCACGACGTCGAAGGCGGGTCCGGCGACGTCGCCATTGATCTGGAAGTGACCAGCAACCGGCCGGATTGCCTGGGGCAGATTGGTGTGGCTCGGGAAATCAGCGTGCTTTTCGGCGTACCGCTGCAGATTCCGGAAGCGAAGCCGGCAGTCTCCGGAAACCTGTCGGCATCGAAACAGACATCTGTGCAGCTGGACTGCCCTGATCTGTGTCACGAATATCATGCTCGGCTGATCCGCGGTGTGAAGATCGGCCCCAGTCCCGCGTGGCTGAAGGACCGGCTGCAGGCGGTCGGCATCAATTCCGTGAACAATGTGGTTGACGTGACCAATTATGTCATGTTCGAGTGTGGCCAGCCGCTGCACGCATTCGACTTCGACAAGCTGAACGATGGCAGCATCGTCGTTCGACGCAGCCGGAAGGGCGAAAGCATCGTTGCCATCGATCAGCGCAAATACGAACTGGCTGAAGGAACGTGCGTCATTGCGGACAGCTCGCGCCCGGTGGCAGTTGCCGGAGTCATGGGGGGACTGGAAACGGAAATTTCAGACACCACAACCAGCGTTCTGATTGAAACGGCGTCCTTCGATCCGGTCTCAGTCCGCACAACGGCTCGACACCTGAAGCTGCACAGCCCGTCGTCGTTCCGGTTTGAACGTCGAGTTGACCGAAAGAACATCGACTGGGCATCCCGCCGCTGCTGCGAACTGATTCTGCAGGTTGCCGGCGGAGAACTGGCGGAAGGTTCCGTGGTCGCAGGAAGTGAGCCACCTGCGGCCGGACCGGTGACACTCAGGTTTGATCAGATTCCTCGTCTGCTGGGCATCGAAATTCCTCGGGAAACCTGCGTCCGAATTCTGACCCAACTGGGCCTGACCTGCACCTCCGAAACCGGCGACACGGCAACGTTCACGCCTCCGTCATGGCGACTCGATCTGACTCGGGAGTGCGACCTGATTGAAGAGGTCGCTCGCATTTATGGCTATGACAACATTCCCGACAACGCTCACCTTCCGGTCGTCGCCACGTCGCGCAGCCGTCGCGAACGAGTCGGTGATCAGCTCAGAACATTTCTGCCTGGCTGCGGGTTCTTCGAATCACTGACACTGTCGTTTGTGAGTCCGGATCTGCAGAACCTGTTCCGGCCTCGAGGCGATATCCCGGTGGTGGCCGTCAATCATTCCAGCCGCAGTCGTGAAAACCAGATGCGGCAAAGTCTGGTGCCGAGCCTTCTGCAGTGCCGACGACAGAACGAGCGTCACGGGAACATGAACGCCGAACTGTTCGAAATTGCCAAGGTCTATCTGTCGGCCGGTGAAGGAAAGGCCGAACGCGATGCCGAACCCACTATGGTCGGGATCGTTTCCGGCCGTGACTTTCTGACTCTGAAAGGCGTTGTCGAAACCATTGTCGAAATGCTGGCCCCGTCGGCGGTCCTCACGGCCGAACCTTCTGGGGCTCCTGAGTTCGCTGCTGGCCGAGGAGCGGAGCTGAAACTGAACGGCCAGCCGTTCGGGTGGATCGGAGAACTTGACCGGCGCATTACGGATCAGCTCGATCTGCAGGATGGCGTCACGGTGGCCGAACTGACGACAAACATGCTGGAAGAGCTGTTCGAAGCCGATCGCCGCTATCAGCCTCTGCCGCGTTTTCCGCGAATTGCCCGGGATCTGAACTTCGTCCTGCAGGAAAAAATCACCTGGGCGACACTCAGCGAGGTCGTCACCGAGGCCGGTGGCAGCCTGCTTCAGGACGTGACATTTGCAGGCCAGTATCGAGGCAAAGGTATTGATACCGGGCACAAGTCGTACCTGGTTTCCTGCCGCTTCGGTTCTCAGGAAAGGACGCTGGTCGCAGACGAAGTGGAAGCAGCCGTTCAGCAAATCATCGCCGCATGCGAATCGACACTCTCGGCAAAGCTTCGCTGAAACACATTGCACTTAGAATGCAAAAAATTCCGACAATTCCTCATGGTGCCAGCTGACTCGACAAATGCCAAACGGCGAAGCAGAATTTCAAACTGTGATCAACCACAGAATGTGACAATCGCCGCGCTGACACGCCGTTTTTGCCGGAATTTGGTGTGTCTGCGCGGCCCGTGTCACACCTGCAGAATGTCAGGCTGATCGAGGACGCATCACCTCAACTTCGGGATGGAGACCGATGACTCAGATTCACTCAAATCAACAACGTGCCGCTTCACTCACAGGCGGGGGTTCATCCGGCAAACCCGATGGTTCTGTCCTTCAGCTCCTCCGCAAAGCTGCGTTGCCCCTGCTGTTGCTGGCCGTGATCTGCTTTTGGCGGAATCCTGCTCAGGGATGCCCGTTCTGCCTGGCTCCGGTGCAGACATGGTCGGAAATGCTTGACGAGGCCGATGTTTTGCTGCTGGCAGAACTGGTGTCTTCGCGAGTTGATCCGGCAGATCAGCAGCCAATTTCGGTACTGAAGGTTCTGCGAATTCAAAAGGGGAAGGAACATCTGCCACAGGAAGATCGTCTGGTTCTGAAGGAGTACATTTTCGGCAAGGCTGGTGACCGAGTGCTGCTGAAAGCCAGCATGATCAAGCTCGATCGGGTTCCCATCGCGGACACGTTTGCTCAGCCATCAGCCTCGTCCGCCATTCAGCAGACGGCCGCAACGGTGGACCAAACCGGCTCAAAAACCGATCAGCTCATTCTGCAGCCGGATTTCTTCGAAGTTGTGGGGCCCGAAGTTTTCGAATACATCGTGAATGCTCCGGAAAACAAAGAAGGCCAACAGGCTCGGCTGCCGTATTACATTCGCTTTCTGGAACACTCGGATCCGCTGATTGCCGCCGATGCGTGGGGCGAGTTCGCTCGGTCAGAATACGCCGACATCGTGGCTGTTCGTCAGCATCTTTCTGCGGAAAAACTTCGGACATGGATCGGCAATCGTGGGCTCAGTCCTGAACGTCTGGGACTTTACGGAATGCTGCTGGGCCTGTGCGGGAACGCTCGGGATGCTGAATTTCTAAAAAAGGAAATCGGTCAGCCAGGTTCTGATGAAATTCGCTTCGGCACCGAAGGACTGATGGGTGGCCTGCTGCTGCTGACTCCGGAAGAAGGCTTGAAGTTTCTGGAAACCAGCCGCCTGCAGAACGCGACAACTCCGGCCTTTGAACACTTCGCAGTGATCAATGCTCTGCAGTTTGTCTGGACATCAGAACCAAACCTGCTTTCCCGAGAGCGCCTCCGAACAGCTCTGCACCCTCTGCTGCAGCAGGCCGACGTTCGGGAGATCGTGATCACTGACCTGGCCCGGTGGGAAGACTGGAACGCCGTACATCTGATGTCAGACCTGTATCAGCAGTGTCGAACAGATGACGTCCGCAGCGCTGAAGCGATCGTGAAGTATCTGATCATGTGCAGTCGAGCCACGGAAGCGTCCCCCGAAAACGTCGAAGCGGCAAAGACGCTGCTTGAGTCTATTCGCAAACAGGACGCAAAAACTGTTCGCCGAGCAGAAGCTGCGCTCGGTGACGAATAGCGTCGGCGGGCGCTGGTCGTTTCCGCCTATCGGCTTTTGCCGAATTTCTCAGCCAGTTGTTGAATGATGCTGAACAGAAACCGATTCATGTTTAATGCGGTTTCTGTCGCCAGCTCACTCCATTCCTTCAGCGACGGATCGGGTCTCAGCCGCCCGGTCCATTTCTGCAGAGCTCCGCCTTTGGGCGGCGGCACCGGCTGGAACAGGACTCCCAGAATCTGAGCCGGGATGTCCGCCTCCGGATCTCCCAGAATGCCCCGGATCGACATAAACCGACACGCTGCGGGCTGTCCTTCTTCCGACGATTCACACGCCTGAGCCACCGCAAGGCTGGTGGTGTCCACAGCCAGAGCCGACGAGGATTCTGCCAGCTTCTGCCGATCGCACGCCGCAGCCGGATGACTGTCGGTCACGACATGTTTGCCGACAAAAACTCTTTTCGAACCGGGAATACTGCACTTCACGGGAAGGCTGTTGCCGTGAGTATCACAGATGTCCGTCGCCAGCGCGACGTCGCCGGACTTCATTCCACTGGCCAGACCGGAACTGAAACCCACGGAAATCACCCACGCCGGATGGTGCTCGCGAATGAGCGTCTCCGTCAGGTGACGATGTCGAGCAAACCCGGACCCGGCTTCGACAATCGCAACACGCAGATTCTCTTCCACGAATCCGCCGCGAAACACAGCGCCGTCTTCAACGTAGTTTTTCTGACGGTCCAGTTTCCGAATCAGCGGCCGCAGTTCTGTGTGATGACTGCAGACAATGGCCACGTCGGCCGAGCGACGGTCGATGGACGATTCCGGTTCCCGATGATGCACGCCAGGCATGAGTTCTCGTCAGCAGAATACCAAACAACAAACCTCCGAACTCACCGACTGTCAATCAGCCAGCCATCCGGAAAAACACGAACCAGGAGCGTCAGTCTACCGCAACAGCAGCCCCACCTCAAAGCCCCCGCTCGGGATGCAACCGGTTTTCTCCGGCTCTGATCGAGAGTCCAGAGGTCTAGAGCGGTTTACGAATTGGTATTCAGACGATGGATGGTACGAGTGAGACTTCGCCGGACTGTATTTAAACTTTCAGGAGTCGGGCATGGAAGCTCTCTCACTTGATCTGCGTCGTCGGGTCGCGGATGCTCTGGACAAGGGGGGCGAAGCGGTTTCTTCGATTGCTCGCCGGTTCGAAGTTTCGCGACGCTGGGTCTATCAGTTCATCGATCTGCGGCGGGAAACCGGCGACATTGTTCCTCGCAGCGGGAATGTCGGGCGGCCTCGGAAGATCACCGAGCGACAGCTGGAGAAGATCAAAGATCGTCTGAAAGAAAAGCCGGATGCCACATTGGAGGAACTCCGTCGGTACTCGCGGACGTCCGGCAGCATCGGTTGCGTATTTCGTGTTCTGCAGGCCGAGAAAATCACGCGAAAGAAAAAAGTCTGATTGCCACGGAACGATATTCTCCCGAGGTGCAAAAGGATCGAACGAACTGGAAACGGAAGACGAAACGTCAGGACCTCAGTCGATGCTGGTTGATTGACGAGGCCGGGGCTCACACAAAGATGACGCGACTGTACGGGCGGGCACCTCGCGGCCAGCGTGTGTTCGCGGATGTCCCGGGCGGACACTGGAAGACATGGACAATGCTGTCTGCCATCAATGCCGATGGCCGAATGCCGACGATGGTTTTTGAAGGAGGAACAGACGTGCCTGCCATGCAGGCATTCGTCGAACACCTTCTCCTGCCCGAACTGAAGCCTGGCGACGTTGTTGTCATGGACAACCTGGCGGCACACAAATCCCGGTCCGTGATTCAAAGAATTGAATCTGTCGGAGCCAATGCATGGTTTCTTCCAACCTATTCGCCGGACCTGGCGCCCCACCGGACGCTCCAATCGAACAAATCCGGGCAAAAGTCAAGAACCTGCTGAAGCAATTTGCTGCTCGCACAGACAAGCAACACTATGACTGCAATCAGAAAAGCAGTTCAGGCAGTCACTCAGGCCGACATCCGCAATTCCATCATCCACGCCGGATATGTGAACACGAATTCGTAAAATGCTCTAACGATGTGAATTCACTGGGGCTGACCAGACCATTGTAGTTCTTAACTTCATTCAAATACAGCTGGGCTCACGCCCCCAGCCGCTGAACGAGGCAAAGTCTAGCCCAACCTCGGCAACTCCCCGCCAGTACTGGGTGTAAAGCGTTTTTTCAAATCGCCCCAGTCGCGCAAGCTCGGCAGCATTTCTTTCAAACAGCCCAGCCAGGTGTTGGTTGTTCCGGGAATCAAAAGGGGGTTAGGTCTCTTTGATTGCGTTGGAGAGCAAGCTGTCTAAGAAACGAGACCCGCCCCCATTCTGTCCCCCCAGAACGACGGCTGCCGTAACCCCGGCGTGTCGCCACCGCTTTCCGGAACCTGCCATGGAGATTCTTCGTTTCAAATTTGGCCAAGCTCGATGTACTCGAGCAACGAGATCAATGTTCAGGACCTCCGTCCGAGCTATTCTGTCGAACACTTAACACAGACGCCTTCGCTTCTTCCGACAACCTGGTGAACGTTTCCAGCCATTTGGCTGTGATCGCATCGCCGATCGAAGCGTTCTTTTTCTCTGCCAATTCACTGGCGGTCTTTCCCCAGTAAAAGCTGATCCAGCCGTCGGTATGGCTCGCAGAACCGCGAATGAACTGCTCGATGTCGTCGATCCCGGACTTGAGCGGAAACATTTCTTCGACAACCAGTGGCTTGCCAATGTCGTACTTCTTCAGCGCCGTCAACGCCCTGTCGACTTTCCCCTTCTCCGGATAAAAGTGGACTGACGTGAAATCCAGCGGTTCACTTACTTCCGGCGAATAGAACAAGGGTTCACCGCCGCCGAACACAAAGACCCACGGGATCACGCCGACAGTGATCATCGTATCCTTGTCATGCTCGCGGATGGCAGCAGCCATTTGCCGGACCCATGCCGCGGCGATCTGCTGCCGCGTGCGGCCGCTGGCGTCGAGCGACAAACGCTGCACAAAGAACTTGCCGCCCAGTTCTCCGCCCAGCCAATCGGTTTCGACCTTCGTGCCGGGCAGGATCGGTTCATTCATCAGGTCGTAGCAGAAGACGGCCGGACTGGTTCGGCAGGTTTTGGCGACGGCCGACCAGAAGCGTGCCTGAACTTTCCAGCGGTCCTGCTCGCTCAGCCCGTCATACCACGGGGGAATGTTCTTCCTGTGATAGCAGGCCAGGCCGGTGATATCGAGATACAGCCCTGTCTGCTCAGCAAGCCTGGTCAGCTGTGCCAGTTGTTCAAGCGCCGCTGCATTGGGCTCCGCTGCTGACGACATAAACATCCCCAGCTGCAGATGAACCCGAACGCAGTTGGCGCCCAGAGCCCTGATCTCGCGGAAGTCTTCCTCGACGGTGGCCCAGTTGTCAAACCAGTATTCATCCAGCAGGCGGCCTTCGTCGTCGTGATCATAGTTGACGCCCCATACGACGAATCGTTTGCCGGAATCTGACTCCACAAAGTGAGTGCCATCCTGACTGACTCGAATCCTGCCCAGAGTTGCCCGTGGTTCGGCGACACCATCAGAAACGGGAATCGCGGCAAGCAACAGAATCGCGATGACTGTCCGGACGTCAGCTTTCATCGATCGAACCTTTCCTCAAATGATCAGAGCCTCCGCATTATGCCCCGCCTGGCGGCATGAGACAAAGCCGTCAATCCGCGGGGGCGGCTCGCGTTGGTCCTTCAGTTGGATAGAATAGCGGTTCCGTGGGCTTGAAGAGCCCTGTGGTGTTGTGGGCGGCTTTTGGTGAATGGCTGGCGGGGGTTCGGCAGGATTGGGGTAACGGATGAATTCTTTCAGAGTTGGTTTTCAGCCGGCAGTGATGGCTGAGCGGGCGGCGGGACAGGCGATCGGGTATCTGATGCAGCAGGGCATCGAGAATGCCGACTGTCTGTCGCTGGCGGCCGGATTTGTTGATCCGATGACTCTGCCTGTGGAGATTGTCCGGCAGACGGCCTCCGAAATTCTCGGTGATGCCGTTCGTGGCCGCACCGCTTTGCAGTACGGGACAACTCAGGGATCCCGGCCTCTGCGGGAGGTGTTTCAGGAATATCTTACCGATTTGGAAGGGCCGGGCAGCCGGATGCATGAGCTTCCTTCTGACCGCCTGATGCTGACCACGGGCAGTCAGCAGTTGCTCGCGCTGGTGTCGCAGGCAATCTTCAATCCTGGCGATATCTGTCTTGTGGCCGCTCCGACATACTTCGTGTTTCTGGGAGTGCTGGACGGTGTCGGTGCCGAGGCCATTCCCGTAAAAACAGATTCGGACGGCATGTGTCCGGTGGCATTGGAACAGCAGCTTGAGCGTCTGGCGGCCGACGGGCGACTGGATCGAGTCAGGATGGTGTATGTCGTCAGTGATCACGACAACCCGGCGGGAATCAGCGTCAGTGCCGAACGCCGGCCGCAGCTGGTGGATGTCGTGCATCGCTGGTCTGACCGGCAGCACATGTATCTTCTGGAAGACGCCGCTTACCGCGAACTGCATTACGATGGACCGGTGCGGCCCAGTCTGTGGTCATTCGATCGACCTTCGGATACTTATGGTCGTGAACATGTGATTCTGTCACAGACCTTTTCGAAAAGTTTTTCGCCTGGTCTGCGAGTCGGCGTGGGTGTGCTGCCGGTCGAACTGATCAAGCCGGTGTCGGATCTGAAAGGCAACGAAGATTTCGGCAGTACTCATCTGAGTCAGCACATTGTGGCTTCAGTCCTGGAATCCGGTGGCTACCGGCCTCATGTGGCTGCTCTGACAGAAAGCTACCGCAGCAAACGCGACGTGATGCTGTCCGCAGCCGCCGAATTCTTTGCGGGTCTTCCCGGAGTCACCTGGCTGAAGCCTCAGGGCGGTCTTTATGTGTGGATGTCGCTGCCTGAACACATTTCCACCGGATTCGACAGCGACCTGTTTCGGCGAGCGACTCAGGTCGACAAGGTCATGTATGTTCCGGGGGAATTATGCTACCCGTCCGGCTGGGAAGCTCGACCGCGAAACCAGATGCGGCTCAGCTTCGGCGTGCTGGACCATGAATCGCTGAGCGAAGCCATGCGGCGACTGGCCTCGGCGGTGCGAGCCGTTCTGGAAGCCACCTGAAGCGGACAGTGGTCAACGCGATTCAGGTCAAACGCGCCAGCACCGGGGCCTTCGTGCAGGATCATGCCGATTGCCGCAAACATGCGGCTGACGCTGGCGGAGTCATTCCACTGCCCAGTCGATTTCCGGCATTCCGTTGTCGGTCATAAACTGATTGATTTGGGAGAACGGTCGACTGCCGAAGAATCCGTTGCGTGCCGACAGCGGAGACGGGTGAGCTGACTGAATCACGAGATGGCGGGTGCTGTCCAGCAGACCGGCCTTCTGCTGTGCCGACCGGCCCCACAGCACAAATGCGACAGCGGGCTGTTGATTGACAACCTCGATCACTCGCGACGTTAGTTGCTCCCAGCCCTGATTCTGATGGGAATTCGGCTGGTGAGCTCGAACTGTCAGAACGGTATTCAGCAGCAGCACCCCCTGTTCGGCCCAGCGAATCAGGCAGCCGTGCGACGCCGGACTGATGCCAAGATCGGACTGCAGTTCCTTGTAGATGTTGCGAAGCGACGGCGGCAGTCGCACGCCCGGCCGCACGGAGAAGCTCAGGCCATGAGCCTGACCGGTGTCGTGATAGGGATCCCGTCCCAGAATCACGGCTCGAACGGAATTCAGCGAGTCAGACGAAACGCCGTCAGAACATCATCACGGCAGGCGGAAAGACTTCGTGTTGCCGCCGTTCCGCCTGCACGAACTCCTGAAGCGTTCGGCACCACGGCTGACGGAGATCATCTGCCAGCGCCGTCTGCCAGCATTCAGGAAACTGCTCCGCATGCATCGATTACATCCCCGCCGCCATCTGCAGATCTTCTTCCTCCATGATGCCGATATAGGGCAGGTGGCGGTATTCGTCGTTGTAGTCCAGGCCATAGCCAACCACGAACTCGTCCGGGATTTTGAAGCCGAAATAATCCGGCTGCAGAGGCACTTCCGTGCGAGCGGTCTTCCACAGCAGAACAGCAGACTTCACGCTGGCGGGCTGATAGTCCCGAACGGCTTCGTACAGGCCGACCATAGTGTTGCCCGTATCGAAGATGTCGTCCAGAATCACGATGTCCCGGCCCCTGAGATCGGGCACCAGCGCTTTGTTCACCGTCAGCTGCCCCGGACTGGTTCGAGTCCCGCCGTAGCTGGACGCCTGAATCAGGGCAACTCGCAGCGGAACCCGGGTTGCTCGGATGAGATCCGCCAGCAGCACGATGCTGCCGGTGAGAACTCCCAGAATTGTCAGAGGACGCCCGGTGTAGTCTGCCGTCAACGAAGCTCCCAGCTGTTGAACTCGTTCGTTAATTTCAGATTCGCTGATCAAAATTCGCATGACAGAAACACAAATTCCGAAGGATGAAAGACACAGCCGGCACCGGGCCGCGATCGTAACAGCGTTCAGGAAAATGAACAGCGAATGTCTGCCGGATCGTTCGTATCTGAAATGCTGAATTCTGCTGACGAAGTTCCTCGGACACTGGGCACATCATTGCTGAGCGTCGCAGTCACGTGCCCCGGCGGCAGTTCGAATGGGTTGCGGTCACCGCCCACGTCAGGATGTCGAAGAGAACTGAATGATCGCTCGGCAGAAATCCGGCAGGTCATCGGGTCGTCGACTGCTGATGAAGTGGCGGTCAACGGTGACGGCCGCGTCTTCAAACAGGGCACCGGCATTGATCAGATCGTCTTTGATACCCGGCGAACCAGTGACTCGAACTCCGCGATAGACTCCCGCGGAAATGGGAATCCAGCCTCCATGACAGATGGCAGCGACCGGTTTTCCGGCTTCGGCAAATTCCCGAGTCACACGCAGCACTTCCGGATCACGGCGAAGCTTGTCCGGCATCCAGCCTCCGGCACAAATCAGTCCGTCATAGGCCGATGTCTGCAGTCCCTGAATCGCGATGTCAGCTTTGCAGGGATAACCGTGCTTTCCGCGAAACTGTTCTCCGGCCTTCTGCCCGGCGATCACAAACTGTGCGCCTGCTTCGATCAGCCTGAGTCTGGGATACCAGAGCTCCAGGTCTTCGTAGTCTTCGCCGCCAAAAGCCAGAAATGTTTTGCCTGTCAACTGCATTTGTCTGTCCGATGTTTTTCGCAGCAGGGAAACACTGACACAGCCAGTGCCATGGATCGCTACTTTGAGTCTGAGGTGTTTTCGGCTGGTGATTCTGAGCTGGTTGCGGACGATCCGTGAAGCGGTTTCGGATTGGTTCGGCGAGGCGGTTCCAGGTAATGGTATCCGGTATTGGGATTCGTACTGTCAAAGGCAAACGCGTCGCGGTTGTTAATGAAGTGTCTCAGATAGGAAACCGGAATGGCGAATCCCAGGCCTTCGCCAAAAGTCAGTTTCATGTTGATGACGCCGACAACTTCGCCTCGAGTATTGAACAGAGGTCCGCCGCTGTTGCCGGGGTTGATCTGAGCCGTCGTCTGAATGTAAACGATGCCGTCCATGTTCCGATTCCGTGTGCTCACAATTCCTTCCGACACCGAACGCTCCAGTCCCAGAGGACTCCCGATGGCGAACACACCGTCGCCTTCCTGCTGAGAATCATCCTGAGCGACATAGACCGGCCGGAACTTCAGATCCTTCTGAGCGGGGAGCTCCAGGAGAGCCAGATCGAAGTACGGATTGAGGGCCAGAATTCTGACATCGCGAATGGCGACACGTTCGAATTCTCCATCGTCACTGCGGTGAAAGATGGTCGCGGCCAGTCGAGTCTGTCCTTCGACCACGTGGTAATTGGTGATGCAGTGTCCGGCGGGGCTGATGATGAATCCTGATCCCAGCCCTTCGGTGCTCTGAATCAGCACCACTCCTTCGGCAAACCGTTCCACCAGTTCCTTCACCGTTCGCACGGGCAGGTCAGCCGTCCGCAGCAGGCTTCCCTTCTCCGTTTCCGCGTGATCAACCTCGTCCGTCGGTTTGTCCTGAATCCGTTCACTGATGTGATCCAGCGGAATGCGGATGATGTCCACGCCGATGTCAACAAACAACGCGTCCGACTGAGTCTTCAGGACCTGCCCGGTGATCGACTGCCCGGATTTCAGTACGATCCGGTCAGCAGCAGTCATTTCAGCCTGGCCAGCAATCACCAACACCGGCAGCAGACATCGGCAGATATCCGGCAACACTTTCATCAGGGGTTTCATAGCAGCACTTCATGACAGAGAAGGAAACGGGCAGCAGGATAATCAGTCGCCATGAGCATGTCATCCCGGGCGACCTTCCGATTCACGGCTGGATAATTTGTTGTCTGTTGAGAGTGCAGGGGGGGCAAGCGGCTCTCAGGCCGCGCTGGCCTACGGTTCCTTTCGAGCAATTGGTGAGCCTGCGCTACCGCTTGTCATATCCAGCAAACCCTCCACAAACCGTTCCGGCCGGGGGGCCTGCTGCGGATGCCACCCCGTCGTTTCCTGCTCGGGGGATTCGGCAAATTGCACAACGAACAGATTGCAACTTTTCGTTACGCTCGCTATTCTGGAGGGTTGCCTGCAAGCACCCATGCCTTCCCTATTCGTCTTTGTCACAGGATTTATATGGCTCTTCGTCAGAAGGTCGTTTGCGTCTTTTGCTTTGCAGTTTTTCCCATCTTTTTCTCCGGCTGCGGTGGCTCCATCGAAAATGCTGACGCCGCTGCCACCGGAAAGGTGACTCTCGATGGACAGCCTCTGCCGGAGGCGTGGTCCAGCTGCCCCCGTTTCAGGCGGACGAGCCGCATTCGGGACAATTCAGCCTGATGGAACCTTCACGGTGGCCACATCAGCCGGTGTGAACGGGCTCGATCCCGGCGAATACAAGATTGCGGTCAGCTACGAGGTTCCTGCTGTCGAAGGTCCGGACGGAAACGCGGTCGAGCAAAAAAGTCCCGTGCCGGAGTCCTATGCCTCTGCGGAAAACTCGGGACTGTCGATCACCATCAAAGCTGGTCAGAAGAATCAGATCGACATCGAGCTCAGCAGCGAGAACTAAGCCTCCTCTGAAGCCATGACCAACGATTCGATCTTGCCGATTCGATCTTGGCGATTCGCGGGGATCTGAAACAGCTTCAGAAAGTCCCGACGAGCTGCCTCCCTGTCCGCGGGGCACTCAATCGCATACCTGTTTGTTTCCCAATTCTGTTGTCTTATTTGAAAGGTGCTTTATGTACACAAGGACAAAAAAAGGATTCACGCTGATCGAACTGCTGGTTGTGATCGCAATCATTGCCATTTTGATTGCACTGCTGCTCCCGGCAGTCCAGCAGGCGCGCGAGGCGGCTCGCCGCACGCAGTGCAAAAACAATCTCAAGCAGATCGGCCTCGCGCTGCACAACTACCATGACACGCACAAAGTCTTTCCTCCGGGTTATGTCGAACAGAATCCGGCCGCAGTCCACGCCCGTGCGCCCAACTGGAATTGGATGGCATATATCGCTCCGGGTATTGATCTGGCAACGTCGTACAATCAGCTGAAGGTTGGGGAAAACCCAATGACCGTCATCAACGACCCCGTTCGACTGGCGATCATGCAGACTCCGCTGCCCAGCTTTCGTTGCCCGTCGGACGTTGGTCCGGATCTGAACGATGATCACGATGAGCGCCGTTGGCGAAATACCATCACCAGCACCAACGTGCCTGGTGCCGTAATCAATTACCTTGCGGTCAACAGCGCCGGGATTCCACGTCCCGATGAAGACAACAACACCAACGGCATTCGCAAGGAAGTGGATCAGGACGCGACCGGCGTTTTCTTTCGTAACAGCAAGACGAAAATCCGGGACATCACGGACGGTACGAGCAATACACTGCTCGTGGGTGAACGGGTTTACAAAAAAGTCGCCACGACAGTCTCCAACAATCCGTTCGCCGGAGTTGCCTGGGCCACGAATGGGCGTGCCGGCGGACAGAACTATGGAATTGCTTCCGCAATGGGCAGCGGTCAGCGACGGATCAATTGCCCGGAGAATTCCGAGTGCCGTCGAGCCTTCATGAGCAATCACGAGGGCGGTGTTCAGTTTGTCCTGTGCGACGGTTCTGTTCGATTCATCAGCGAGAACATCGAACATGATCCGGCTGGCGGCGGAACCACAGAGAATTCTCTCTATGAGTACCTGCTGAGCATTCAGGACGGCCACACTATCGGCGAGTTCTGATCCGGTGCCTGCTGACTCAGGCCGGTCAGGACAACCCGGCTCGTCGCGATCGGCCTGACCAACACACTGCCCTCGGTGACACGTGTCTCCGGGGGCAGTTTCGTTTGTGGGCGGCTGGAACGTCAGATTCTGCGAATCAGAATAGCGGCCGACGCGTGGTCATCCGATTTTTCGGGAAGCCTCCGTCCGTGTTTTTGCGGCATTTTTGTTCCCAGAGGCGGGATTCAACCAGGTCCGCGATCCGATATGAGTCGCACGGATTGATTGTTCCGGACCGGGAACCCTACAATCCGCCGCAAAACTTCGGCTTCGACCGAGCCAACTCAGCTCGCAGGGCCCGAAAAGACCGTTTTGAATCGTAGAAACAACTGCGGGGACACAGATGGCAGATCCAGCCGTACTGGACACAATTTCCGGAATTGATCCACAGGAAATGCAGGAGTGGTATGACTCGCTGGAAGATGTCCTGCGTCGGTACGGTTCTCAACGGCTGGGCGAATTGCTGGTCCATCTGCAGGAACGAGCCTACCAGAAGGGTGTGAAACTGCCGTTCACGGCGAATACTCCGTACATCAACACCATTCATCACACCGAACAGGCTCGTTTTCCCGGTGACCTTGAGCTGGAACGACGGATCAAGAGCATCGTCCGCTGGAATGCGATGGCGATGGTGGTCAAAGGCAACAAAAACTTTGACGGAATCGGGGGCCACATCAGCACCTTCGCTTCCTCGGCAACTCTGTATGAGGTGGGACAGAACCATTTCTTCCATGGTCGCACCGATGATCACACCGGCGATATGGTGTATTTTCAGGGCCATGCGTCTCCCGGCATGTATGCTCGAGCCTTCGTGGAAGGCCGGCTCGACGAATCGCACCTGGACAACTTCCGTCGTGAACTGCCGGCCGGTGGCGGACTTTCCAGCTATCCGCATCCCTGGCTGATGCCGGACTTCTGGCAGTTTCCGACCGTTTCCATGGGGCTGGGTCCGATCTGTTCCATCTATCACGCTCGATTTCTGCGGTACATGCAGCATCGCGGGCTGCTGGATACGTCCAAATCCCGGGTCTGGGCGTTTCTGGGCGACGGGGAATGTGACGAACCCGAATCACTGGGCGCATTGACTCTGGCAGCTCGGGAAAATCTGGACAACCTCACCTGGGTCATCAACTGTAACCTGCAGCGACTGGACGGCCCCGTTCGCGGCAACGGAAAGATCATTCAGGAGCTGGAAGCCGCTTTCCGCGGCGCTGGCTGGAATGTGATCAAAGTTATCTGGGGTGGTGACTGGGATCCGTTGCTGGACGCCGACAAAGACGGCAAGCTGGTGAAACGCATGGGCGAAGTCGTGGACGGTCAGTACCAGAAGTACACCGTCTCAACACCGATGTATGTCCGCAACCACTTCTTCGGAGCCGATCCGGATGTGCTGAAGCTGGTTGAGCATCTGCCTGACGAAATGATGATCAAGATTCGCAGAGGCGGACATGATCCGGAGAAGGTCTTCGCCGCGTACCATGCCGCGGTCAACCACAAAGGAGCTCCGACGGTGGTCCTCGCCAAGACCGTCAAGGGATATGGTCTGGGAGAATCCGGCGAAGGCCGCAACGTGGCTCACAATCAGAAGAAGATCAACGAGAAGGAGCTGAAGAACTTCCGAACTCGGTTCTCCATTCCCATCAGTGATTCAGAAGTCGAAAAGGTTCCCTTCTACAAGCCGGCCGAAGACAGCCCGGAAATGGTCTACCTGCGAACTCAGCGTCAGAAGCTGGGCGGTTTTGTCCCGTCGCGACGGCCAACCGCAGAACGACTGGACGTTCCTTCTCTTCAGGACAAAGTCTTTCAGGCAAAACCTCTGCTGCCCGGCAGCGAAGGTGGCGAGGGCTCCACAACGTTTGCGCTTGGCAGCATCGTTCGCGGTCTGGTTCGACACAAGGGAATCAAGGATCGCATTGTTCCCATCATTCCGGACGAAGCCCGAACCTTCGGCATGGAAGACCTGTTCAAAATGGTGGGCATTTATTCCAGCAAGGGGCAGACATACGAGCCCGTTGATGCCGATTCCGTGATGTACTACAAGGAAGCCACCAACGGGCAGCTGCTGGAAGAAGGCATCAACGAAGCCGGGGCGATGGGGTCGTTTATTGCTGCCGGTTCTGCGTACGCGAATCTGGGCACGAACATGATTCCGTTTTACGTGTATTACTCGATGTTCGGCTTTCAGCGCGTGGGAGATCTGATCTGGTGTGCCGCTGATACTCGGTGCAAGGGTTTTCTGTGCGGCGGAACGTCCGGTCGCACAACCCTGAACGGTGAAGGGCTGCAGCATGAAGACGGACACAGTCAGCTGATGGCCACCACCGTACCAACGCTGCGAGCCTACGATCCGGCCTGGGGTTACGAGCTGGCCGTCATTGTTCAGGACGGCCTGCGTCGAATGTATGCGGAAGGTGAGGAAATCTTCTATTATCTGAGCGTCTACAATGAGAACTACGAACATCCCGCAATGCCCGACAACGATTTCGTCGTGGATGGAATTCTGAGCGGCATGTATCGGTTTCAGAGCACCGACAGCGCTGGGGGGCAGGTCCATCGGCCTCAGCTGTTCGGCAGCGGACCGATCCTCCGAAGTGCTCTGGGAGCTCAGCGGATTCTCAAGGACATCTTCAACATCGGGTCAGATGTGTGGAGCGTCACCAGCTACAGCGAACTGCGCCGGGAAGCAATGGCCTGTCAGCACTGGAACGATCTGCATCCGAATGAACCGGCTCGAATCAGTTATCTGGAACAGGTTCTCGATGGCGTGACCGGGCCGTTCGTCTCCACGAGCGATAACGTTCGCCTGGTCGCGGACCAGATTCGTGAATGGATCCCCGGGGAATATATTGTTCTGGGACCCGACGGTTTCGGACGCAGTGAAACGCGTCAGGAACTGCGTCGCCATTTCCGAATCGATGCCGAGTCCACCGCCTATGCAGCTCTGCAGGGCATGGCACGAATGGGAGCATTTGATGCAGGAAAGCTGACGTCGGCCCTTCAGGACTGGGATTGAATCCGACGCCGTCTTCCCGATCGATGCCTAGTCGTTTTTCTGCATTCCTGAAATCAGCTTCATGCCGCGGGCTGTCTCGGTGTTGATCGAACAGAAGATGTACAAACTGAGGCAGCGGCAGATTTCTGATCACTTTGGACAGGGTACTCGCTGACGACGACTGAACTCTTTCAGCAGCACCACTGCTGAGAAGCTGTCGACACACACAAGACCTACCTTCAACGTCGGCCGGTTCCGACTTGTGAGCAAATTCCTATGGCTATGCAATTCAAACTGCCGGAAGTGTCCGAAGGCGTCAAGTCTGTTGATATCGCCGAAATCCTGGTTGCGGTCGGGGACACAATTTCATCCGGAACAATCGTCTGCGAAGTCGAAACGGACAAAGCCGTCGCCGAAATCACGTGCCCGCATGCCGGAAAGATCACCCGACTGCTGGTGTCTTCGGGGGATTCCGTCGCCATTGGACAGCCACTGCTGGAATTGGAACCCGCTGATTCAGGAGACACCAGGGCTGCCGCAGCTCCGACTGCTCCAGCGACTCAGGCCGCGCCCGCCAGTTCGGTCCAGGCTTCTTCTCCTTCGTCTGCTCAGCACGCTCCCGCAGCGGCATCATCCGCAGCACCACGGACGGTTCAGTTTCTGCTTCCGGAAGTTTCAGAAGGTGTGAAAAAGGTCGATGTTGCCGAAGTTCTGATCAGCGCGGGGCAGACGATTGAGGCCGGAGCTGCCGTCTGCGAAGTGGAAACAGACAAGGCCGTCACTGAGATCAATTGTCCGTATGCGGGTCAGATCACCGCGGTTCACATTTCGTCCGGCACTTCAATCGGCGTCGGTGACCCGGTGCTGACAATTGAAACCACATCACCGGCCGCATCCGGGGCTCCTGCTGCAGGTGTTGCGCCTTCTGTCTCGGCTTCAGCCGGCTCGCCGTCGGCGGGAGCGTCACCGGCCCGAACCGTGGCAACTCCGCCCACAACTCCGGTCTCATCCAACGGATCCATCCCGGTTGCAGCGGGCCCGGCCACCCGTCGTCTTGCTCGCAAACTGGGTGTCGATCTGTCTCAGGTGCAGGGTTCGGCCAAAGGCGGACGCGTCACCATTGAAGACGTTGAAAACCATGTTCATCGTCGAATGACTCAACCTGCCGCCGCTTCCGGAGGTGGAATGAGTCTGGGAGTGATTGCCGCCGCGCCTCTGCCGGACTTCTCGAAGTTTGGTCCGATCGAGAAAGAACCGCTGAACAAGATCTTTCGGACGGCAGCGTCAAATCTTTCAACTGCATGGATCACCATTCCACACGTCACCCAGCACAACCTGGCCGACATCACTGAACTGGAAGCGGCTCGCAAGCGTTACGTGAAGGATAATCCCAGGTCACCCAAAATCACGATGACGGCCATTATGGTGAAAGCCGTCGTGGGGGCCTTGCGGGCTTTCCCGAAAGTGAATTCCAGCATTGACATGGAATCCGGCGAACTGATTCTGAAGAAGTACTACAACATCGGCGTTGCGGTGGACACTCCCAACGGGCTGGTCGTTCCGGTCATCAAAAACTGTGACCAGAAGAATGTGCTTCAGGTTGCCTCCGAACTGACGGAACTCGCTCTGAAGGCTCGCGAACGCAAACTGAAAACGGAAGACATGCAGGGTGCATCATTCACGATCACCAATCTGGGCGGCATCGGCGGAACATACTTCACACCCATCGTGAATCCTCCGGAAGTGGCAATTCTGGGTATGTCAGCCGGGCAGCAGACACTGGTGATGGAAGACGAAAAGATCGCTGAGCGTCTGATGCTGCCCCTGTCCATGTCATATGACCACCGAGCCATCAACGGAGCGGATGCAGCACGATTCATCGTGAAGCTGTCCGGAAGTCTGACCAACTTCTTCGAACTGTTCTGAACCTGGCGGGGTCTTTGGGAGTTCCGAGCTCAACCGACACGGACTTTCGAAACCACGGGACTGGGCCACATCACGGAACCGCGACAATGTCGCTCAGAAACGATGCTTGCGCCGTGCCGGCATCGTGATCAGCAAGCAACCAAGTTTCCTTTCGATTGCGATGAAATCTCACGTCATGCCCAAACACGCTCAACTGGTTGTCCTTGGTGGTGGTCCTGGCGGATATCCGGCAGCATTTGCGGCCGCAGACCACGGCATGCAGGTCGTTCTGGTCGATGAAGGTGTTCAACCGGGCGGCGTCTGCCTGAATCGAGGCTGCATTCCCTCCAAAGCTCTGCTGCACGTCGCGAAACTGATCAACGAAACCCGGGAGTCCTCTGAATGGGGAGTGACGTTTCAGCCGCCGGTCGTCGACATTGAAAAGCTGCGAGGCTTCAAGAACCACGTTGTGGGTTCTTTATGCGGAGGCATCGAAGGTTTGTGTAAGGGTCGCGGCGTTGAACTGATCAAAGCCCGGGGAACCTTCGTGAATTCGAACACGCTGGAATTGAAATCGGCTGACGGATCCACGTCCACTCTGACGTTTGACAAGTGCATCGTGGCCATCGGCTCGGTGCCCACGGTTCCCGCAATGTTCAACATTGGCGATGACCGAGTCATGGATTCGACCGGTGCACTGGAACTGAAGGATATTCCGAAAAAACTACTGGTCGTCGGCGGAGGCTACATCGGCCTGGAAATGGGGTCTGTCTACGCAGCTCTGGGGTCGGAAGTCACGGTCGTGGAAATGTCCCCCGGGCTGCTTCCGGGCGCTGATCGTGACCTGGTCAGTCCGCTGCAGAAGCGACTGGCTGCCAGCTTCGCAGCGATCCACGTTAACACAAAGGTCGCCGGCCTGAAGGCCACTGATGCAGGCATTGTGGCTTCACTGGAAGGTGAAGGCGTCGATCCGGAAATGACCTTTGACCGAGTGCTGATTTCGATCGGTCGTCGGCCCAACAGTGCCAACTGCGGTCTGGAAAACACAAAGGTGGAAATCGACCAGCGAGGCTTTATCAAAATCGATCGCAATCAGCGCACCGCAGATCCCTGTCTGATGGCGATCGGCGACATCGCCGGTGAACCGATGCTGGCTCATAAAGCGACTCGGGAAGCCAAAATCGCCGTGGAGACACTGGCTGGTGAACCTGTGGAATTCGACAGCATTGCCATTCCGGCGGTCGTCTTCACCGACCCGGAACTCGCCTGGTGCGGCATCACGGAAACTGAAAGCCGCAAGCCAAAGGCATTGAACATTCGGCCCATCGTTTCCCGTGGGCAGCTTCCGGTCGAGCACAGACTCTGGGTCGAACGGAAGGCATCACAAAGATGATTGTCGATCCGAAAACACAACGGATTCTGGGCATCGGAATGGTCGGGCCGGGAGCCGGAGAAATGATCGCCGAAGCCGTCATCGCTCTGGAAATGGCGCCACCGCCCGAGACATCGCCGACTCCATCCACGCTCACCCGACGCTGTCAGAAACCCTGATGGAAGCCGCCGAAAGCATCATCGGCCAGTGCCACCCACTTCTACCGCCGGGTCAGAAAGCGCATGTAGTTGGTGACCGCAATCAAAGCATGTTGCTCGTCGCAGATGGCGAGATATGTGGCGAAATCACGGTCGACTTTCGCGTTCGGACACTCCGGCCGTTCGGATTTATCAGTAATCGAGTGCTTCGGACCCGGATTTCATTGGGCGCCACATGGTCCTGCGGCGTAGCTCGCAAGGACGTGGGCTGTTGCTCAGTGTGCCCCTTCCGCGACTTGCGGTCTGTTGTAACCAGTGACTCCGGTACCAAATCAAGCACATGGCACGGGATATGTTGAGGCGATTGGCTGCAGCTCTCCAGCTGGATCCTGCCGTGCTTTACGCATTGGGATCGCGAGTGTGGCAGGTTCTCACGGGACAGATCACGGCTTTGTTAATCGTTTTCTGCCTGAGCGGAATCGAGCAGGGGTACTATTACGCCTTCCTGAACCTTCTGGGACTGCAAATATTCGTCGAACTTGGGTTGCATGTCGTCCTGATTAACGCGGCCAGTCACGAGTGGGCCGGACTGGAACTGGTGAATCAGCGTGTTGAGGGAAACGCAAGCGCAGCTGTCGCGGCTGAACTGCCTTGTCACAACATCCGGTCGGTGGTACGCGTGGTCAGCCGTTCTGTTCACACTGGCCGTCTCAGCAGCTGGAATGTTCTACTTTTCCGAGAGCGGGCAAATACCTGACTCTGCCGCTGTCGCTCAAAGTGCCGACGTGCCCCGGCTGGAACAGCCGGAATGGCTGTTGCCCTGGATCTTTCTGGTATTATTGAACAGCCTTCAACTCGTTCTGTTGCCCCGAACGTCGGTTCTGGAAGGCTGTGGACAGCTGCAGACCATAAATCGCTTTCGATTCTGGCAGAGCGTTTTGGCATCTTTCGCCGTTTGGGCAACGTTGAGTCTGGGATTCGGCCTCTGGACTCTGGCGGCTTCCGCACTTGTCCGGGTTTTGGGTGAGGGGTATGTATCACTGTATTTCTACCGATCGTTCTTTTCGTCAATCCATCAGAGTCAGGGAGACGCTGAAATTGACTGGCAGGCAGAAGTCCTGCCATTACAGTGGCGAATCGCTGTTCAGGGGGTCCTTCACTGGTTCGCCACTCACCTTGCCGGACTTGTCCTGTTTCATTTTCACGGAGAGATCATTGGCGGGCAGTTCGGGTTGATGTGGACCATTCTGACGGCGATTCAGGGAGCATCAATGACGTGGGTGGATACTCGACGACCTGAATTCGGCAGATTGATTGCACAGCATGATTATTGCCAGCTTGACCGCCTGTTTTTTCGAGCCGCAGGCATATCAATGCTGTTGTTGACCGCAGGTGGATCGATGTTCGTCACCGGGGTTTGGGTACTGAACGAGGCATCCGGCGAAGTTCTCCAGCGAATCGCTGCCAGGCTTCCGGAATTGAAAGCTGTGTGCCTGTTTACTCTTGCATTTGTGGCTTTGCAGCCTGCACTGTGCGTGAACATCTATGTTCGAGCCTTCAAGCGAGATCCATTTCTGATTCCAGCGATCATTTCCAGCGTGTCCGTTGCTTTATTGGTTGTTGTGATGGGTCGCAGCTATTCTGTGGCGGGAGCGGGAACCGGATATCTAATCGGCATTGGACTCATCCAGACCCCGCTTTGGCTGACCGTTTGGGCTCGCTTGCGCTCTGCGCGGCAGGTAGAAAGTGAAATTCAATGAAGATTCCGACATTGGAATCCATTTCCTGCCCCATGTGCCGCTGTAGCAGCGCACGCGAAATACAGCGGCTGACGGATGTTCTGTGCGGAGTCCCCGGCGTCTATACAGTGTGTCGATGTGACGACTGCGGGCATCTCTACATGAATCCCCGACCGACAGAAGAGACACTCTATTTGTGTTATCCGTCGAACTATTCTCCCCACTTGCTCCTTCCTGAAGAGACCACAGCGGATTCACAGAACAGTCAGAAAGCCGTCCCGTGGTACCTGCAATACCTCCCGCTCAAAAGAATCCCCGGTCTGCGTGCGTTTTACTATTGGCTGATGAACGATCTGGGACAGCCCTGTCCGGATGAAGGGAACAGCGGGGCCGATTCGTGCGGGAAGCGAGTCTTCGAATTAGGCTGCTCAACCGGCACCTATCTGATGCGACTCAGGTCCCGGGGGTGGATTGTGGAAGGTGTGGAACCTAGCGCCGATGCATCTGCTGTCGCTCGTCAGCTCGGGCTCAATGTACACACAGGGATTCTTGACGACGTCACACTTCCCCCGCAAACATTCGATTGTGCTGCTGCCTGGATGGTTCTGGAACACGTGCCTGAACCTCAAGTGACGCTTCGCCAGTTGTATAGCCTGCTGAAGCCGGGCGGGCAACTGCTCCTCAGTATCCCAAACTTCGGATGCTGGGAACCACACGTCTTTCGTTCGGCGTGGTTTATCTGGGAAGTCCCTCGGCACCTGCATCACTTTACTCCGACTTCGATCCGCCAGCTCCTGCAGAGAGTCGGATTCACGGATGTTTCCATACAGCATCAGAGAAATGTGTTCAATCTGATTTGCAGTCTGGGGATATTTCTGGGCCGGATTCCACTTTGCAGACGCATCGGAAATCGCCTGCTGCACTACCCGGAAGCTCCCAGGCTTTGGATTCAGATCCTGCTCAGCCCGCTTGCCCATTTTCTATCTGCCATTCGCCAGGGTGGTCGAATAACCGTGCGGGCGCAACGCGCCGTGGAAGAGAACGCTTTGGCTGCGGATAGCTGCAAAGTGGAGGAGTGAACGTGAAGATTCTTTTTCTTTCTTCCGGGCCACGCTGCCCGTCGGCTCGTTTTCGAATACTGCCGTTTGTTCCGAAGTTTCGGGAAGATGGTCATTACTGTGTCGTCGCCCACAGTCTGCCCGAAAAATACGACCATTTCCCCTGGCTGGGATTTCGGCCCAGTCAGCTGTTGAAGCGAGGTATTCGCCACCTGCACGCAATTCTCGCTCGACTGCAGCGATTTGATGTGGTGTTTGTGGATCGGGAAATCTTCGACAATGAATCCTCCGATATGGAAGAACGGTTCCGGAAGCTGTGCCGTACATTTGTGCTGGACCTCGACGACGCCGTGTTTCTGCGATATCCCGAAAAATTCGAGCGGCTCCTGCAGAGATGTCTGATCTTTGCTGTCTGCGGAAATCACTTTCTGGAAAAGAAACTGGCCTCCTTAATCCCGCGACCGCACATGTTCCGACATGTGTCGATACGGATCAGTATCTGCTCGTAAGCCAAATCGAAATGATGTTCCGGTCGTCGGCTGGATTGGAACGGCAGGCAATTTGATGTACGTGGAAGTCATTGCCGAAGCGTTGAGGGACCGTCGCCGCAACCCATCAATTTGAATTTTCGTGTGGTCGTTCCGGATATCACCAAATTGTCAAACGTTGATCTGACCGAGTAGACCTGGTCCATGTTCCATGGGACCCGGAAAATGAGATTTCGCAGATGCAGGCCTTTGACATTGGCCTGATGCCCCTATTCCCTGATCAGGAATGGGATGTCTACAAGTGCGGCCTGAAGCTTATCCAGCATTTAGCGCTGGGCATTCCGGGGATCGCTGCACCAGTCGGAGTCAACACTGAGATCATTGACGGCAACCGCAACGGATATAATGCACAGACGACATCCGAGTGGGTCGACTCATTAAAAATGCTGATTGAGAATCCGGAACTCCGGAAGCAGATGGGGGAGCGCGGACGTCGAACTGTCGTTGAACGATATTCAGTGGCGGCAAATTACCCGGTTCTCCGTGATGCAATGCAGGCAGCGCTGGACCGGTGTCCCCGTTGACGGGCGACATGGGAAACCAAAGTCGATTGAACTCTCGTTCGATTCGTGCAACCCATCAGAGCCCCGTGTCTGACTTCACGACTTCCTCGTCAATCGTGGCCGGATTCAAAAAAACTGTATTCAGATGTTTAACTGGCCTTATCGGATTTCAGGGGCTCTTTCCAGCTCGCCGGCAGATTCTTTGTGACCTCGATGTTCTCAAACGTACTGCTGCTGCGGGCACCGGTTGTCTGCACCCAGGCTGCCATGCTCTGCAGACCTTCTGCCAGGTCGGTTTCCGGGAGTTTTCCAAAAACCCGCTGGCAACGGGAGTGATCGGACCATGCGAGATGGACTTCGCTCCTCGCGGGCAGGAACCTCAGTTGAGGTTTAACACCAAAGACGTCACAGACTTTTTCCGCGAGCTCAAGGACGCTGACCGGCTGGTTTGCCCCGATATTGAAAGCTGTCCCGTTGGCTTCCGGCGTAAACGGAGCGGCGAGCATTGGCTGCAGGAGATCTTTCACGTAGGTGAATGCTCGTTGCTGACTGCCATCCCCAAAAATCGGCAACGGTTCATTCTGCAGAATTCGGTTCATGAAAATCCCGACCACGTTACGGTACCGATCGCCGATATTCTGGTACTCACCGTAAACATTGTGGGGACGAAACACTGTGTAGTTCAGGCCGAACATCTCTCTTGCTGCTGCAAGATCCAGTTCCGCAGCCCACTTGGAAATGCCGTAGGGATCTTCGGGATGGGGGATCGTGTCGTCCCGCATGGGTACCTGAGCGGCGCCGTAGACGGCGATGGAACTTGTAAAGACAAAGTGCTGAACTTCTGCACGTACCGCCGCATTCAGAATGTTCATGGTGCCCACCAGATTCGTCTGGTAGTTGAAGCGGCGAATGAAATGACTCAGCCCTTCCGCCGCGTATGCAGCAAGATGAAAAACAATACGAATATTTGAACCCTCAAAAACCGCATCAATGAGTTGATTGTCGCGAATGTCCACCCGGCGGAAAGACACTCGAGGATCGACCGGAATGTTGTCCTGAAAGCCGCCGGACAGGTCGTCCAGCACGAGGATGTCAAAGTCGGCATACGCCGGAGATTCAATGAGTGCTCGAACGAGCTGACACCCGATAAACCCAGCGCCACCAGTCACGAGTATCCGGGAATTCGACGAGTTCGTCATGAATGGTTCCGACTGATCAGAATGAGTAATTCAGCTGTCCATCGACGGTGCAAGCCGGCATCGCACCGGCCTGACAACGGCCGACAGGAGTGTAGCAGGAGATCCGGTTCGATGGCAGTTCCGCCTGTCGTATCCTCTTTGACTCCTGACCAGCTCACCGATACACTTGGTCCGTCGCGACAGGTCTCCGGAGGAAGCAATGGTACTGAGATGTTCGTTTGTGCTGGTGTTGATGCTGTTGCAGTCCGGTGCATCCGGTGCAATCAAGTCGACGAAGGTTCCAAGATTTGACGCGGCCGTTGCAAAGGCGGTGAGCCATATTCAGGCCAACGAGACGAAGATCGGCGAACGCGATCATACTCTTGTATCCTACGCGCTGTTAAAGGCCGGCCTGCCGACGTCAGAAAAGATTGTCGCGGAAGGGATTGCAATGGCGCGTGGTCGCGCTGAAGCAGTTTCCTATCAGGGCTATGATCACATCTATCTGGCCGGCGTAGACGCCATGCTGCTTGCCGATACCGAAGACGACACCAACTATCCGGCGATTCAGAAAATCTCTGACTACGTCGCGTCGGTTCAGCGCGCCGATGGCTCATGGAGCGACAATGCAACCGAACCCGGCGACGTTAGTATGACACAGTACGGGGTGCTGGCTCTTTGGGCCGCAAAACGAGCAGGTGCAAACGTTTCCCCGCGGGCCCTTGATCGCGCAGCACTTTGGCTGACTCGCAGCAAGAACAGTGACGGTGGATGGGGATACCGCCCGGGAACAACTGCAGGCCCAGGAGCGGGCAAGTCCACACACAACATGACACTGGCGGGAGCAGGATCCGTTGCGGTTGTTCGAACGCTGATTCACGGTCCCAAAGACTATAAACCCCGGAGCAGGAAAAGACTGCCAAATTCGGCTTGTTGCAGAAAGTCGATGAAGACACAGCGAACCTGACGGGGACTCTTTCGCCGGATATAAGTCAGAAACGTCGGCTTCGGCGCTGGATGATGTGGTTGAACGAGGCGTGCAATGGAACGATGCTCGTTTTTCACCTGTCAGCAAGGCGGAACACAAAATCTACTTCTGCTACGCCCTGGAACGTGCGTCCGCTCTGGCTAAGCTGAAGGATGGCTGGTTCGAAACTTACGGAGATGGTCTTCTGACCCTTCAGAGCGAAGATGGGGGATTTGACAACCATCAGGGCAAAAACGCCGGCACCAGCTTTGCCATTCTCTATTTCATGCGGTCCACGCAGCAGATTCTGGACAAGCAGTACAGCGGCGGGTTGATGCAGGGGGGGCGGGATCTGAATAATCTGTTTGGAGAGAAGAAGAAAGAGAAGAAGGAACTGGGACCTCTGGATGCACTGCTGGATCAGATGATGAAGGAAGATCTGACCAAGCTCGACGAAGTAGAAGCCAGTGCCATCGTGGAAAAGATCACCTTTGGATCGAAGGAAGAGCTTGTTGGACAGAAGGATCTGCTGATGAAGATGCTGGTCCATCCGGATGCGGAAACTCGGCAGGTGGCCTGCTGGGCTCTGGGACGAACCGGCGACTTCTCACTGATTCCTGAAATGCTTAAGGCGTTGCGCGATCCGAACGTCAACGTCAACATGGAAGCCCTGCTGGCACTGCGTTACATTTCCCGGAAGCCGAACGGTTTCGGGCTGCCCATTCATCCGCTGGAAGGCGCTGACACTGCGGACGAAGAAACTCGAGTCAAAACGGCAAACGAATGGAGAACTCGTGCCGCCAATGCGTGGGGCAACTGGTATCGTCAGGTTCGGCCCTTCGACGAAGGAGGCGGACTGGATGAACTGGAAGTGCTGTCCCGAGGCAGCCGTTAACACAGAACACAGTTATGAGTCTATTTAGTCGGTCAAAAGTTGAAAAAGTCGACCTGACGCGGCGCTTTCATCTGATTGGTCGAGTCGGGCAGGGCAGTATGTCCCGGGTCTGGCGGGCTGAGGACAAGATGAGCGGAAAGCCGATCGCTGTCAAAGTCCTTGATAAGGAAAAGACGAAGCGATTCGAAGAGCGGTTCAAGGGACTGAACAAGCCGACCGAAGGCGACATTGCCGTATCACTGCAGCATCCCTACATCGTGAAGACCCACGAAGTCGGCTGGACACTCGAAGATGAGATGTTCCTGATCATGGACTACGTCGAAGGATCGGGGCTGAGTCTGCTGGTGGATCTGCAGTCGGAGGATCTGAGACGGTATCGCATCCGCCTGATGATTCAGATCGGCGAGGCACTGTCCTACTTCCACAAGCAGAACTGGATTCATCGCGACATCTGTCCTCGAAATATCATGATCACCGATGACCACCAGGTGAGGCTCATCGACTTCGGTCTGACGGTTCCGAACACAGCGGACTTTCGGAAGCCGGGAAACCGTACCGGAACTGCCAACTATATGGCACCGGAACTGATCAAACGCCGGCCCACCGACCAGCGCATTGATGTGTTTTCCTACGCAGTCACCTGCTACGAAATGTACGCTCGTCGACACCCGTGGGAAGCCGCTCAGACGCTGGACGCGGTGATGCAGCACATCAACCAGCCCCCGGTTCCACTCACCGAACTGGTTCCGCGGGTTGATTCCGAAATCGCCGAAGTCATCATGAAAGGGCTGGAAGTTGATCCGGATCGGCGATGGTCAACGGTCGATGAGATGGTCAAACGATTTCGAGAAATCGAAGTCCGGCTTGTCCGCGAAACAAAGGAGTTTCTGAAACGCCGGCAAAGCGGAAATGGCCAGCCGACTTCGGCGAAAGTGACTGCCGATGGCCAGACTCCGGCAGGTCCTAAGCTCCCCCACAAACCGTTGGATCCCGTTCAGGAGAAGACTGTCTCGGCGAAGGCAGCGCCGGCAGCACAGGCCGCTCCGCTGACGGATCCTTCGGCATCGTCGATGGAACTTCCCGCTGTGCGGTCGACAGCTCTGTCTTCCGAAGAGGCAGATTCAACGTCATCCAACGACAGCGACGAACTGCTGACGGCTGTTGATGCTCCTCGCAAAGCTTCGCCGGCAGCTGATGACTTTCTTCCAGGCTCGGACGACAGTGACGGCGACATTCTGGCTCTGCCGGATTCCGACGACTGATCTTCCGAACCAGTGCTCAGGCGTTCCCTGACAGTCCTGGCATCAGTTCAGTTCACATCGGACCCGGCTGACGACGAAGCACCTTCACTGTTTGCCGCCGGCTCTTCAGCGTCAGCACCCGACTTCGCCGTCTCGTCCTGCTCTGCCGTGGACGGTTCAGCTTGTTCCGCGGGGGCGGTGGGTTGATTGTCAGAGCTGGTCGAATCCGAGGGCTGAGTTGCTTCCGGTTCTGCTTTAGAATCCTCAGGCGGCGCGGCAGGCTCAATCAGCTGCCGCTGTCTCAGGTTGTCGCCCAGATTCAACCGCCAGATGCCTTCCGCGTCGGCCAGCAGGACGTGTCGACGAGCCACTTCCTTCACTTCAGCGTCAATTTCTGCGGCCGTGATGTGATCGCCAACCTTCAGTTGGGGATTGACGTTTTCGACCAGGTTGCGAAAGAAGGCCAGTTGCTGGCCGTCCAGCGTGACCGAACCCGTGAACCGGGTAAACTCGGCCGTATCATCCTTCACCGTCAGAGTCACAGCACCAGTCGCCGACCTGGCAGGACTGCCTCCATCTGTGACTTTGACCGTCACCGGATAATCGCCGGGTGTGAATGTTTTCGGAGGCGTCCAGCTGAGTTTTCCGGAGGTCGCATCCACCGTCAGGCCTTCCGGAACGCTGCCGTCCAGAGCAAACTTCAGAGCGCTGGCGGGACCATCATCTGTTGCGGTGGCTGTCAGATGAAATTCCCGGCCCAGGACCACGATTCCTTTTTCGGGTACCGTGATCTGAGGAGCGTCGTTGGGAAGTTTAATCGTGATGTTCAGCTTCTTTTCGAGTTTCAGGTCGGGATTGTTTTTCTGAGTCACCACGACATTGGTGCTGTAGGTTTCAGGAGCGAGATCACCAGCCGGAGCCCAGCTGAATTCACCCGATTCCGCGTCAATGGACATTCCGTCTGTCGGATCCTCCAGAACAAACACAACCTCGCCGACATCCGGATCGATGTCCTCGACTTTGGCCGTCATTGAAACCGTTTCACCCGGAGCGATGGTCTTGTCGGTAATGGAAGTCAGGCGAGGTGTCCGCTGTCGGGGCACTTCGGGTTTGACGAACGGCGATGCCTGAACCAGGGCCGCATAATCTTCGAAGGTGACGTCCTTCGTGCGATAGCTGATTGGAAACAGCTGAACGTATTCATCCGCCACGTGAGCTGTGGCCTGAGTGCCCTGCTGAGCTCGCTCAACCGTCCACTTCAGACCATTAACTTCGGTCACATTCACCATTTCGCGCCCGACCTGAACCAGGAATGGGGTGCTGGTCGGAAAGCCTTTGGTATCGGCGACGGTCATGATCGTGTCGGCAGGCGCCGTGGCTTCGGGCAGCTGAGTCAGCGGAAAGACATCGCTGCGATCCGGCGATCCGTAGACGCTCATTCCCTGAGCTGTCAGGCTGATTTCCATGCGGGGCTTTCCGGTCGCTCCCGTGCTCTTGATATCCAGTGACGTCACGCGGTGCAGAAGGTCCGCCTGCTCAAACAGATAAAGGAACCGACTCAGACCCTCCATATCCGTTTCGGCTTCGACAACCACATCAACGGTGAGATACCGTCCGTTGCGGCTGTCCGGACGTCCCGGCACAACTTTCAGCGGAGCGAACCGACACTGTTCGGCAAGGTTGGTAATCCACTTCTGGTAGACTCGCTGAGCATCCGCGGACTGATTCGGAAGACTGGTCTCCCGTCCCTGCCGAATTCGTTCCCGAGCTGTTTCAAGTTGAAAGTCACTGGCTTCTGCCTTTTCCAGATCGCTTTCAGCGCTTTGCAGTTTGCGTTCCGCGTCACGGATCGGCTTCATCAGAGTTTCCTGAGGTTTCAGGACTCCGAATGCCAGAATACCGGCAAGGCCACCTGCCAGAAGTTTTGTACGTTTTTGCTGATCCATCGACTTGTTCAGACTTTCTTCCGGGCCGTTGCGGCTTGTACCACTGGAATGCTGACTTCCAGACGCAGTTCCATTTTATAAGCAGGGTCTCGCAGGCTCTGATTGATTTCCGTGGGTGCCACTTCGTAGCCGGCATCCGACAGAACCTGCATCAGGTCGTCAATATCGCGACGAGATTTGGCAAAACCCTGAGCTTCAATCGCCGCGATGTATTTTCCGGAACGAACGCCGAATTTCAGGCTTTGAATGAACACGCGGTCCGTCCCGCCCATCAGTTCCTTCAGCTTTTGAAGTTCGTCCAGCAGGGACAGATCCCGAGCCTGCCATTCTTCGAGGTCCGCATCGAGCTTGAGGTCCGTCTCACCCAGCTTGTATTTATCCTTCAGATCCGAAACATCCTGACGGACAAGTTCCGTTTCCTTCGTCAGACTGTTGACCTGGTTATTTCTCCAGGTCCAGCCGCCCACCAGCGCCAGTGCAACGGAACCCCCGGCCACCAGCTGAATCAGTCGACGGTAGTCTTTCTTCTCCGGCGATTTTCGGGGATTGATCAGGTCCACTGTTGTGACCGTGGATGCCTGCGTATTTGCGATGACTCCAATGACGGGCAGCAGGTCAGAAGCGTCCAGATCATCCGGCAGGTGTCCCTGCAACAGACTGTCCGGATTGAATCGTACGACCTCTGCGTCGTTCAGACGCCGGGAAATGGAATCCGGAACGGCCGCCATTGCATCCGGCCGACCAATCAGGATCAGTCGGCTGACGCTGTAGTTCCCCATATCCTCGCCAGCCGCCAGTCTTGCTCGGGAAATCTCAGACCGGACAGCCTGTTCGATTCCTTCCGGCGACGTCCACGCCGCTCCGCTGTGCGAAAACGCCAGACTGAGTTCCGACATCAGAATCATCTCGATGCAGTCGGACGTCATCGCAACAACTGCTTCAACCGCTCCGAACTGTATGTCCTTCGACAGGAGTCCGGCATGTACGGCCGCCGCCGCAAGCCCGAACGAACTGACTCGCACGCCATCCAGACTCAGACCGGCCGCCGCCAGCGTCTCGCGGACGTCGTTCACGTGCTTCTGCGGAACCGTCACCAGCAGCACGTCGCGAGACGTGGCTCCGGCCGTCACCGGAAGCGGTGCGAAGTCCAGACAGACGCTTTCCACCGGAACCGTCAGCCGCGTTGCTGCCTGAAGTCGAACCATGTCAGGAAGTTCGCCGTCCGGCAGATTGGGCAGCTGAATCCGATTGAACGTCACCAGATCTCGTGGAAACACCACGATGGCGGACGTTGTTTCGATCCGGGCCTTCCGCAGCGCATCACCCAGATCCTGACCGAGTTCCCGAGGCAGCTGGCCATCCTGACGTGCAATCGACAGCGCCTGAGTAACCCGAACTGCTCGAGCTTCCAGGGTCCCCTGGGCCGCCAGCAATCGCTGGCGGTCCCATTCAATGACAATCGAATCTGACATGAAAACTGTTCCTGGCTCCGGAACCTCGACGGCTGGTCATCATCCACCCGCACCTGCCGGAGAATCCGCCCGCGGCGAGGAAAAATACGCACGAGGGGTTAACCCCGGACCGCTTATGGTGGTGCCGAGCGAAATGAAACGCAACGTCTGCTCCATTGAAGTCGACACAATCGCCCCAATCACGTCGGATTCAGGAATCATAGGGCTCAGACGCGGTGCTGAACGGCAAAATTCCCGGATCCGCCCGGCATTTTGAGGCAGACTTGCCAGAGACCCGGCCTGCGTATTCGCCGGACCATCTCCCGGAATGGACCAAAACGAATCTGCCGGAATCTCTCGTTCTGACGGTTTCATCGATTGCGATGACTGAACGGAGAAGCCCAGCCTGCCTCCGGTGAACGGACTTATCGCTCGGGGTGATCTTCCTCAATCAACGAAGCACAGCTGATCCCATGATTCTGATCCCCATTTTTCTGACGCTGTTCGCCGGCTGGATGCTGTGGGGCTGGGTTGTCGGTGAATCGAAAAACATTCGCTGGCTGCGGCACTGGTGTGCTCCCATCTTTGTGGGAACGGTTGTATTGATGGCCGTCGGAGCCGGAGCACTCAGCACAGCAGTCGTGATCAACCGTCAGATGACCGCGGACGTCGGTCGGCTGCTCGACACCATCAGCGAACAGATCCGCGATGGCCATGCCGACGAAGTCGTTCGAGAAATTGAAAGCGTTCGGGCGCTCGACGATCCCGATGCCGAACCCGTTAACCTGCTCACTCAGCTGCCGACGATCACTCAGCATCTGCGAGGCGAAACTGTTCCGGAAGCAGTCGCCCGTACTGAAGACGGCATCACTCGTCAGTAGAATTCGCCTCGCAGCATGACCGCTGGCTCACCAGTGTTCAACAGGACCGTTCGGCGTTCGAATCAGAGCGGTGGGAATCGTGCTCTCGCGTTCACCATGACGACTGCCAATTTCATTCAGCAGAACATCGAACTCCTTCACCGACTGAAATCGCCGCAGCCGATCTTCGAGGTCTTCAGGAATTCCCAGCGTCGCACCGTACCACGCAGCGAACTTGCGAAACAGACGGCAGCTGAAGTCGCCGTGCTGCTCGGTCATCAGATGAAAATGATCGTGAAGGAACTGCAGTTGCTCATCCCGAGTCACAGGGCGTTCGGGCCTGCCGCATTCGGCGTCACCGATCTTCCGAAAGATCCACGGATCCAGCATAGCGCCCCGACCAATCGCCACCGCTGTACAGCCGGTCTCTGAAAGCATGGACAACGCATCCTCCGGCGTCCGGACATCGCCGTTGGCAATCACCGGCATTGATCGCACGGCCTGAACGGTATTGCGAATGCCTTCGCGATTGACGGTTCCGTGAAAGCCCTGCTGTCGGGTTCTTCCGTGGACAGTAACGGCAGCAACCCCGATTTTCTCAAAGGCTGCGGCCAGTTCCGGAGCTGTCTGGCTGTCGCTGTCCCAGCCCAGCCGCATTTTCACAGTCACGGGAAGCCTGACGGTGTCGATCACACGTGCTACCAGTTCCGTCGCTCCGGACGTGTCGCACATCAGCCGAGCTCCGCCGCCCGATCCATTGACTTTGGCCATGGGACAGCCCATGTTGATGTCGATCCCTTCATAGCCCCGTTCTTCCAGCCAGCGAGCCGCCGCAATCAGCTGCGACGTCACTCCGCTGTAAATCTGCACAGACAGCGGACGGTCTTCCGGACACGTTTCGACCAGTTCCAGAGACTTGCGGGTCTGCGACACCAGCATCTGAGCCTGCACCAGGTCTGTGGTGGCCAAACCCAGGCCGCCCGTCCGTCGCAGCATGATGCGAAAAGCCAGATGTGTATAACCCGCCAGAGGAGCCAGAAAGAAACGACTGCTCAGCTGTCGGCCACCGATCGTGACCGACTGCTGCGACCTCTCATCAGTCCGATGCCCATCCGTCATGATGTCAGCTGCAGCACCTTCAGGTCGTGAAGGGCGGCCGTCAGTTCCAGCATCGGCAGACCGACAACTCCTGTGATACTGCCGGAAATCGACTTCACAAACATTGCAGCGTGATCCTGCAGGCCATAACCGCCCGCCTTCCCGACGGATTCCTGAGTCCCCAGATACCACTCGATCAGCTCATCACTCACCGCATGAAACTGAACCGTAGTCTTCACAGTCTGTTGCCTCACAAGCTGTTGCCCGAACGCGTCAGTCTGCACTCCGTTCGAATCGACCACGGCCGCGCAGAATGCCGTCCAGACTTCATGGGGCCGATCGCAATAGTAGTCTCGAAACCAGCGTCTGACTGCGGGTTGCCAGTCCGATTCCGGCGGTTTTCCGAGCACAATCCGGCTGCCATCGAATTCAGCTGCAACCACGATCGTGTCGGCGCACACGACGCAGACACGATCACAAGGCCGATTCTGCCGCAGCTGACCCGAGACATCCTCGAACTTCATCTGAACGATTCTCCGAAGCTGCTCGTCGATCGAAGCCGTGGTCGTCAGATTCTCGAAACCGGGCTCATCCGAAGATAAAGGCGGCATGATTCGCAGCTGGCCTGGTTGTGCAACTGCCGACAGCAGCGTCCTGCGCCGAGGAGACTGAGAACCAAGAATGATCGGAACCAACATGAATGCAGTGTCCACGCCCGAAATCAGGAACGCATACCGACGGAGAAGATTTTCACGGGGCAACACATGGAAACGTCCGAGTGAACAAAGCCACGACGTTCATAGACAGGCTCTCATCTGCCGCTCACCTTCAGAAATGACCCCAGCTTAGAAGTGTAGATAACTGGCCTGTTTTGGGAACCTGGAGGTCCGAATCCGACCGGAGTTCGCAGACGGCGGAAAATATGCTAACTATGCTGCAGGGCCACAAACGATTCGAGTGAACACAGTTTTTCCCGGTATTTTTCAGATCATTGGCAGGATTCGGACGATGCGATTGCTGGTCACAGGTGGAGCAGGGTTTATTGGAAGTCACGTGGCGGACCGAGCACTGTCGAAGGGCTGGAAAGTTGCCGTTATCGATAACCTGGTCTCAGGACACAGGGAAAATGTTCCCCCGGAAGCCGAGTTCTTCAAGGTGGACATTCGCGACCGGGAGGCTGTGAATGCCGTCTTTGTTGATTTTCAGCCGACTCTGGTCAGTCACCAGGCAGCTCAGGCCAGCGTAGCGGTCAGCGTCCGGGAACCTCAGATGGATGCCGATGTCAACATTCTGGGTTCTCTGAATATTCTTGCCGCATGTGTGGCTCAGAAGGTGCAGCGAATCGTGTTTGCCAGCACCGGTGGCGCGATTTATGGTGAAGTCCCGGAAGGAATCCGAGCGGGAATCGATTTCTCACCAGTACCCATCAGTCCTTATGCGTGCAGCAAGTTTGCCGTGGAGAAGTACCTCGAGTGTTTTCGGATCGAACACGGACTGCAGTACACGGTTCTGCGATACGCCAATGTCTACGGACCTCGACAGGATCCTCACGGCGAAGCAGGTGTTGTGGCAATTTTCTGCAATCGGATCATTGCCGGAGAATCCATTCAGGTGAATGCACGAAAGGCGTCTGGCGACGATGGATGTGTCCGTGACTATGTGTTCATTGATGACGTCGCCGGTGCGAATATCGCGGCTCTGGAAAACCGGATTCCCGATCCGATTCTGAACGTCGGCACCGGGCAGGAAACTTCGACTCGACAGCTGGCGGAAATTCTTCAGCGCGAAATCGGGCGTTCCGTAGCGCTCACGCCCAGCAAAAACGCCCGGAGACATTGAAAGATCTCTGCTGAACGCCGATCGCCTGATCGAGCTGCAGGGGCCGGTGACGACAATTGATGCAGGCCTGAAAAAAACCGGGGAATGGTTCCGGTCCCGGACAGCGTGAAAAGCCGGATTGAGAATGGATTAACGCCACCGCCCCGCAATCACGCATCTCAAGGCGGTGGTGGCGACATTCCGGAGTCTCAACCGGCTGCAGTCAGCTGAGGGCTTTGTCTGAAATGTCCCTGCGGCTCCAGCTTCCCTCCCAGCTGATCAGGTCGACAGCCCTGTAAGCTTTCGACTTGGCGTCCGCGATCGTGCTGCCCAGAGCGGTTACGCCGAGAACTCGGCCGCCGTGGTTCAGAATTCGCATGTCTTTGGCTTTCGTCCCGGCGTGAAAGACCTTGGTGTCCGGCAGAGTTGCCGCAGCACCCAGGCCATCAATCACACGACCGGTTTCGTAGTTGCCCGGATAACCTTCCGAGGCCATCACGACGCAAACAGCGGGTCTTGGATCCCAGGTCAGTCCATCAAGTTCGGCCAGTCGGCCGGTCGCGGCCAGAGACAATACCTGAGCCAGATCACTCTGCAGACGCATCAGGACAGGCTGAGCCTCCGGATCGCCGAAACGAACGTTGTACTCCAGAACTTTCGGACCGCTCTTCGTCAGCATCAGTCCGGCATACAGCACTCCGGAAAATGGATGGCCTTCCACTTTCATGGTATGAATCGTGGGAATCAGAATCTGTCGGACGATGTCGTCCATGAGCGAATCGGTCACCAGTGTCGCCGGGCTGTATGCTCCCATTCCGCCGGTATTCGGGCCTCGATCCCCGTCGTGAGCACGTTTGTGGTCCTGCGAGGTTTCCAGAGGAATGATGGTGTCGCCGTCCACAATCGCCAGAATACTGACTTCCGGTCCTTCCATGCATTCTTCGATCACGATCTTTCGGCCTGCTGCCCCGAAGGCATCCCGCTGCAGCATCCCTGCCGCAACCGATTTTGCTTCCGCCACGTTACTGCAGACCGTGACTCCTTTGCCGGCCGCCAGCCCGTCCGCTTTGACGACCAGTGGAGCATCTTCCATGGCGTCGATGTAAGCGTGAGCCTCTTCCAGACGGGTGAATGACTTGTACGCCGCTGTCGGGACGCCTGCCTTTTTCATGATGTCCTTCGCGAAGGATTTACTGCCTTCCAGGCGAGCAGCCGCTTTGGTCGGGCCGAAAATCCTCAGTCCGTGCGAGCGAAATTCATCGACAATGCCCGCCACCAGAGGAACTTCCGGACCAACCACGGTCAGGTCGATGCCGTTGTGAAGAGCAAAGGACATCAGCCTGCCCAGATCGCTGGAGGCGATGTTGACGTTTTCTCCGTCCAGATCCGTCCCGGCGTTCCCGGGGGCGCAATAAACCTTTTCGACACCGGCACACTGTGACAGCTTCCAGACCAGCGCGTGTTCCCGACCGCCTTCACCAACAACAAGTATTCTCATGACTCCGGATTCTTCTGATTGAACCAGCTCGGAATTTTTGCCCGGCAGGAAGTCCACCCGCCCGGCCACTGCCAAAAAAAATGACTCGCGGCAGGATACCGCGAGCCATTTCATTTTTCATGTTCTGCAGGTCTGAGCTCAGGAATCCCGGCGATTGATCTGCAGATGACCGACGCCGAATGACGACCAAAGCCGACTAATTCGGTCCGGGCGACAGTTCCGGCTTCAGCAGAAACGGGAAGACTCGTACCGGGACACCCGGAGGATGCTCTTTCTTGTAGGCCAACTGAGCAGCTCGGTCGGCCGCAAACTGCAGGCGTGTGAAATCCAGCCCGCAATAACTGTCGGTATCCGCTTCAGCAGCCACATCCGCAAACATTTCTCCGGCAGATGCAGCATGCCGTCGGACGCCGTGAATGCTGGGTTCCCGGACTTTGACTCCGGCCGCCGACAGCTTTATCAAACCTTTGAGAAAACGACCGGAGGTCGTGTCAGCGCCGGAAACACGCCACAGCCGTTCCCATTCTTCATGAGCTTCCCAGTAGAACCCCATATTGAAAAAGTCGATCGCCAGCAGGTAGTTTCGGTTCTCGTGCCAGTTTTCCTGCGCCAGGGCTTTGGGACCGTGGCCAACGATGTTCTTGCGACCGTAACTGTGGCCTTTGGGGTCACGAACCGGGTGCGGCTGACCGCAGCCGGGGAAGTAAGCATATTCCGGATATGGGATAGACGGCATAAGTCTCGGACAATCCGCGTCAGCCGTGATCATAAAACATTGACTCCCGTGAATTCTTGTAAAGGTGGTTTCCGTGCCGTCGGCATCTTTCGCCGACACTCAACCATTGGCCAGCCCTGTTTTTCCGGCGAACCTCAGTTTTCTCTCCGTTCCCCGATCGCTCCTGCGCCTGAGCTAAACGACACAGAATAACAAAAACAGGAAGAACAGAGAAGATGAAGCAGCCTCGAATGAAGGTCTGAATGACAGGCAGTTTCGAGTTTTTTTGAGGAAATTTGGGGATGGCGCGTGGCAGGACGAGCTGTTCAGGAGTGCCGCTTTAGGCAGCATCTGAAGCCTGCGACTTTACACGCTTTTTTTTCAACTGCGAGTACATATTCATCGAAAATGCCAAATTCCGGTCGTTGTTCACCGACCGAACAATTCGAGGCTCTAACCCGGATTTTCTGCGTGTTTTTCCCGTTTTGACAGCCGTTTTACTCGATGAACTGAACTTGACCCGATTTTTGCTTTTTCTGTAAAAGTTTGAAAAGTCGGGCGGCGGACGGAATGAAACCCGAAACATCTCCGCCTCGCACCAGACCTCTCCCTCGACCTCCCTTTTCCCCTTCCCTTGTGCCTTCTGATTTTTCCGACCGAAAGGACTTCGGTCCGGTTCAGCTGGCAGCGGAGCCAATGCAATGCAGGACGCACCTCTCTCTCCCGTACCGGTCAAAAATGCTTCTCGTGGAACAGTTTTTGTCAGCGGCACACTGATCGTGATTCTGGCGGCCGGAATCGGGATGCAGGTCTGGCGAAGTCAGAACGGCAAAGCTGCGGACGAACAGCAGCCGACAGCGGCCGGTCGAGCCGTTGTGGCGCCGACCGGAAAGCCGGTTGCTCGGGTCAATGGCCAGGCAATCTCCTACGACGAACTGGCTTCTGAGTGTGTTCAGCGAACCGGAAATGATGTCCTTGAGAACGTCATCAACAGAACGCTCATTCAGCAGGCCTGTGCTCAGCGGGGGGTTTCCGTTTCTGATGCCGAAGTCAACACAGAGATTACTCGGATCAGCAGAAGTTCCGGACTGCCGGTCTGACCCGTGGGAAAAGAATACCTGCTGGCCGAACGGGGACTGACACCTGTTCAGTATCGGCGCGATGATCTGGCCGATGCTCGCACTGAAAAAAACTTGCCGGCAAAGACGTTCAGATTACTCGGGACGCGATGCTGAAGGCCTGCGAAGACTACGGTCCCCGCGGCAAGGTTCGCATGATGGTTCTGGAAAACCAGCGACACGCCGTTGAGATCTGCGACAAGCTGAAGAAGAACCCGGACGATTTTGAAGATCTGGCCCGAGACTATTCCGTTGAACCCAACAGCCGCGCACTGGGAGGAGCTGTCCCACCGATTCGTAAGAACTCAGGCGCTCACGAAGAAATCCGGAAGGCTGCATTCCGGATGAAGACTGCCGGAGAGATTTCCGGGGTTATTCAGGTTGACGTCAATCAGTATGTGATCATGAAGTATGAAGGCATGACTGAGCCCGTCGAACACGACCCCAAAGACGTTGAGGCTCAGCTGCACGAGGAACTGCTGGAACGCGAAGTTCAGGTCATGGTGGCCAGCACCTTCGAAAACCTGAAAAAGAATGCTCGGGTTGACAACTACCTGACGGGAGAGAGCCGACTTCCGGATGAACAGAGCGCGAAGGGCTCGGTCAAGGGCGTTGGTTTCGAACGGGTCATCCGCCAGTAACAGCTCTGCATTTTTTGAGCTTTTCGACAGCGCATCCGTTCCGCGGGTGTGCTGTTTTTGTTGCGCCTGCGGTCAGATTCCGCTGAACGGCTGTCCGGCCCGTCGCCGCAAGCGGCCAGCGCGATTTTTCTCGCGTTAACTCAAATTGTACGGCTTTCTGACGGGCTGGGTTCGCGGAATCGCAGACCGTCGATACCATACTTCCCGTTGCTTCCAACGGCGTACAGTCGCGGAGACGTCACAACGATCCGCTGCTTCTTCCAGCTCCAGAGTGCTGCCCGGCAATCCGGGTGTCGGGTGTGACCGCCGACTGGTCAGCAAAGATGCGTAGGCGGCGAGCCGGACTGGCTTCAGACTCCAGGACAAGAACTGAAACATCGATGGCCAATCACATCATCAGCCTGATTCTGGGCGGAGGCAAGGGAACTCGCCTGCCTCTCGCAGTATCGCTCCAAGCCTGCCGTTCCGGTCGGAGGAAAGTACAGACTGATTGATGTGCCCATTTCCAACTGTATTCACAGCGACATCAATCGAATTTACGTCCTGACGCAGTTCAATTCCGTCAGCCTACATCGGCACATTCGGCAGACTTACAACTTCGACGTTTTCAGCAAAGGGTTTACGAGATTCTGGCTGCTCAGCGAGCGGCCGACGAAGGTGCTGACTGGTATCAGGGCACAGCGGATGCCGTCAGAAAGCAGTTGCGACTGCTGAAGGAACCCGGTCTGCGGTATGTGCTGATTCTCGGAATCAGCTGTACCGGATGGATTTCCGTGACATGCTGAACATGCATATCCTGTCCGGAGCCGATGTTTCGCATTCATCCACCATTCCCGTCACCGCTGAAGATGCCCGAGGTTTCCGGAATCATGCAGCTGGATGACGGGGGACGTGTCACCGATTTCGTGGAAAAGCCTCAGACAGACGAAGCACTGGCACAGGTCCGAACCTCGGCGTCCTGGATCGACCAGCGGGGAATTCAGTCCAAAGGACGTGAATACCTGGCCAGCATGGGAATTTATCTGTTCAATCGGGACCTGCTGGTGAGTCTGCTGGAGTCGACAGACCTGCAGGACTTCGGAAAAGACATTTTCCCGATGGCCATTCGTCAGCACCACGTGCAGACTCATCTGTTCGATGGCTACTGGGAAGACATCGGAACGATTCGAGCCTTCTTCGACGCCAACCTGGCTCTGGCCGACACCAGTCCGCCGTTTACGTTTTCCGACCACAAGGCGCCCATCTTTACCCGAGCTCGGTTTCTGCCTTCGAGTCGCTTCGACAACTGTACCATTCGCCACAGTCTGATCGCTGAAGGCTGCACCATCGGGCCGGGCAGCACTATCGAAAACAGCGTGATCGGCGTGAGAACTCAGATCGGCAGCAATGTCACGATCTGTAACAGCGTGATCATGGGAGCCGATTATTTTCCGGATGACACCCGTGTCGCAAAAGGAGAAACGATCGGCATTGGCGACGGCGCGTTGATTGACGGAGTCCTGGTGGACAAGAACGTCCACGTGGGACCTCGGTCCCGGATTGTGGCCAGTGAAGCCGGTGATGGCGACGGAGACTACGACTACGTCGCTGTGCGGGACGGAATCGTCGTCGTCAAAAAGGGAGCTCGAATTCCCGAACGCTGGTCCTTTGACGATCGCAGCGTCGTCTGATTCAGTCGATACCCGCGAATGAGTCTTCCGGTGTCAATAACGTGCCGGGAATGATTTGCAGGACGATGCCGGCCATCTGTCTGTTTCTTTCACTTCAACACACTTTTTTCAACAGCAATCAGAATTCAGAACTGTGTCCCCTATGACTCGACGAGGCGAAATGTTTGCGGGCCTGTCCGTGGCCCTGGTTACTCCCATGAATGCCGATGGATCTCTCAACGAATCCATGCTGCGGCAACTGGTGGACTTTCACGTCGAATCGGGGACAAACTGCGTGGTCCCGGTCGGCACGACAGGCGAAAGCCCGACACTGTCTCATCAGGAACACGACCGAGTCATTGACGTGGTGTGTGAACACGCTGCCGGTCGGATTCGCGTGATGGCCGGGACGGGATCGAACTGTACCGCCGAAGCCATCCGCATGACAAAGCACGCGAAGGCCGCCGGAGCCGACGGATCTCTGCAGGTCGCGCCGTATTACAACAAGCCGACACAGGAAGGTTTCTTCCGCCACTTCATGGCCATTGCAGAAGCGGTCGACCTTCCGCTGGTCGTCTACAACATTCCGGGTCGGTCGGCAAAGAATATTGAACCGGCCACCATCTGCCGGATGGCGGATGCCAGCAGCCAGATCGTCGCGGTCAAGGACGCCACGGGTGTCATGGATCAGGCATCGCAGATTCTGGCCGCGTCAGATCTGACAATCCTGTCGGGCGACGACAGCATGACATTGCCGCTGATGTCAATCGGAGGCAGCGGAATCATTTCCGTTGCCGGAAACATTGTGCCGAAGGACCTGCTGAGTCTGGTGTCGGCGTTTCGCAGCGGCGACCTGGCGAAAGCACAGGAATGGCATCATAAACTGTTCCCTCTGTGCCGCGACATGCTGGGCCTGGCCACCAACCCCATCCCCGTCAAAGCCGCCATGGCTCTGATCGGCATGGACTGCGGCCCGGTCCGACTGCCCATGACTCCACTGTCCGACACTGAACTGCAGTCCCTGAAATCAACGTTGAAAACTTACGGCCTGATCTGACCCGGCTCTCTGCCTCCGTTCCAACAAAAGGCCGATTCCGTCACACGGACTCGGCCTTTTTCATTTCGCCACGATCGCATTCCATCGAACACGATCTGCAATCAGGACGGAGCATTCCGGCAGCGGAAGTTGCGAACGGGATGATGCCATTTCCAATGACTGATCCGGCCACAGTCATTCCGGTCGATGCCTGAACCTGTCGTTTCAGAACGGCATTGCTGAAAACGGCATACTTCTTCAGAATAGCGGGGCGGGTGAACGGATGGCTTCACTTCTGAAGGATGTGAGATGGCGGATCGTCAGCTGAACTGTGAAGGATTGAATTGTCCGATGCCGATCGTGGAGATCACTCGCGCTGTCAGGACCCTGGAATCCGGGCAGACGCTGGAAGTCACGGCAACCGATCTTGCCTTCAAGCTTGATCTGGAAGCCTGGTCGCGCCGCACGGGACATGCGATTCTGGAATTCCACGAGGGTGAAGTTCTGCGGGCCGTCATTCAGATTTCATAACCAGGAACGGCGGTTCCGGTCGAACGTCCCGGCATGCACTTCCAGCCGATGCGGCGCCCCTGAAGATTCGTGATCAATCCATTCCTGAACCCCTGAGGCAACTATGGCAGACGCATCCAACGTAGTCATCATGCTGACGTCCGGAAAGTCCGACAACGGCAAGAACGCGACTCTGGCCTTCAGCTGCGGGATGTCTGCTCTGGCACTGGGGCAGCCGACGGCCATCTTTCTGACCAGCGACGGCGCTGTCTGGGGTTACCAGGGAAGTGCTCAGGGAATTGCCGTTCAGGGATTTCCTCCACTGCTGGACCTGATCCAGGGTTATCTGGATGTGGGCGGACGTCTGCTGTTGTGTTCGGTGTGTCACCGCACGTGCAGTTCGGGCGGTCCGGACGTTCCCAGCGGAGCTCGTATGCTGGAAAAAACCGAAATTGCCGGCTTCGCAACTCTGGTGGAACTGGCTCAGCAGGGAACCTGCATCAGTTTCTGATCACGGCACCCGTGTATTCCTGCATCCATGCTTCGGCGTCTGAAATACTGAGCGGTCGGGCGATCCCATAGCCCTGCAGCATGTCACAGCCCAGCGACCGCAGAAACTCAGTCTGTTCGCATGTCTCCACGCCTTCCGCCACGACGCTCAGTCCCAGCCCCTTCCCGAGCGAAACAATCGCCTGCACGATGGCGGCCGACGCTTTGTCCCGCAGAGCGTTTTCGATGAACGACGAATCGACCTTCAGTGTGTGAATATTGAAGTCGCGCAGGTAGCTCAGCGATGAATACCCGGTTCCGAAGTCATCGATGGCAATCCGGAAGCCCATTCCAGCGATGCGGTCAATCATCTGAATCGCGTGCTGAACGTCGTCCATGATGGCATATTCGGTGATTTCCAGTTCAAACCATTCGGGTTCGGCACCGGCTTCATCCAGCAGCTGTTTCAGGTGATCCAGAAAGTCCGGGTGCCGAAGTTGTTTGGGCGAAACATTGACGGCGATGGTTCCCGGATGGAATCCCCTGTTCCGCCAGTCATGGTACTGCCGCGCCGCCTGAAGCAGGACCATATCACCCAGCGGAATGATCAGTCCGGTTTGTTCCGCCACCGGAATAAACCGATCAGGGGGAATCTTTGTACCGTCAGGTCGAGTCCATCGAGCGAGTGATTCGAAGCCTGCCAGAACACCGGTTTCCGCGACAACTTTCGGCTGATAAACAAGGGTGATTTCATTTTCCCGCAGAGCCTGACGCAGACTGGACTGAACGTGATGCCGTTCTTCGATGGGAGTCTGCATGTCGGACGAAAAGATGCGGACCTGATTCTTGCCCTGCGACTTCGCAACATACATCGCGATGTCTGCATTCTGCATTAACGATTCCGCATCCTGAGCATGGTCGGGATACAGCGTTACACCGATACTCAGCCCCACATTGGCGTCGGCTTCGACGAGTCGAAACGGCTGTCGAAACACACGCAGCAGTTCCCTGCAGCATTCCGTAACCTTTCGATCATCAACTCCAATGTCCGGCAGAACCATTGCAAATTCGTCTCCGCCGAATCGCGCAATGAAACAGTCGTCTCCCAGCAGATCCGTCAGTCGCCGCCCGACAGCTCGCAGCAGTTCGTCACCCACGGCGTGGCCCAGCGAATCGTTAACGTACTTGAAGTCGTCCAGATCGATGAAGCAGACGGCAAACCCTCGAGCTCGCTCATGAGATTCCACAACCAGCTGTTCGACGTACCGGCGGAAGAAACGCCGATTGGGTAACCCGGTCAGATTGTCCCGTAGTGCCTGTTCAGCAAGCTGCTGCTGCGAAAGTTCCAGCTCAGTGACGTCTGAAAACAGGGCGATCACGTGGCCGGTGTCTTCGCTGCGGCTCAGAGACAGCCAGAACCAGCGCTGCCCTTTTCCGTGAACTTCCAGTTCAATCTTTCCGTTCCACGACTGCCCCTCGGCAGCCATCGCCAGGTCGTTCCTGAAGGCTCGTCCAGGGCTTCGCAGAAAAGATGAAAGCGACAGCCCGGCTGCGGATTCTTCACACAATCCGAACAGCTTCATGAACTGAGGGTTGGCTTCACAGATCCGGCCATCGCGCGTCAGAATGGCCACACCTTCCGCAGCGTGCTGAAACACACTGGCCAGGAGACTCAGACGACGTTCCCGTTCCTTCTCTGATGTCACATCACGAGCTGTGGAAACCACCAGCCGATCATCACTGAACGGGTCGTCCAGGATGGAATTTCGCACCGAATACGCTCGAGTCTCCTGCAGATGATCCACCAGCTGAATTTCATGGTCTTCAGTTTCGCCGGTTTCCAGCATGCGGCGTTCACGATCGGCAATCAGCCTCGCCAGAGGGTCATCAAAAAAATCCGTAACCGGCCGCCCGATGACATCGTCCGACTGCTGATTCCTTGAGCGGCAGAAGGAATCGTTTGCCAGGACCACGCCGCGCTCCGGCGACGATACATACAGCTGGTCAGGAACGGCGTTGATGATGTTATTCAGAAAGTCGCGATGGCGAGTCAGTCGTTCTTCATACTGTTTTCGACCGCTGATGTCCCGAGCCATCGCCAGGACCTGACTTCCGCCGTTACGGTCCAGCTGACTGAATGTGACTTCGCACCAGTAGGATTCCCCCGTGGGACGAATCATTTCGGCTTCGCAGCGGGAAATCCTTCCGGCGCGAACTTCGGAAAGCACATTCCGGAGGTTTCCGCCGTTGTCAAGCCTGGCGAGATCAAACGGGACCGGCCAGTGGCCCAGCAATTCTTCCCGCGGGACTCCGAACAGCCGCGTGGTGTTGTCATTGCAGGCAATGCATGTCTGATTCTCCAGAATCAGAACCGCATCGTGTGTCCGCTCAAAAATGGTATCCGCCAGACGCTGAGTGTCTTCGGCGGCAGCCCGAGCAATCTGATGAGCTTCGGACAGCTGACGTCGTGTCTCTTCGAGTTCGTCGATGATTTCGGCCGACCGCACGATGGCATCGGCCTGAGCATGGGCCAGCTGGTCAGCTCGATCCCGAACCTGACAAATCCGGTTTCGGGACTGTTGATTCAGCGAGCTGAGTTCCTGCAGGCGAGTCCGGAGCTGATCTGCGGATGTCAGGTTTCGCGATGTGTCCGCACCCTCGACGGATTCTGCCACCAGCGACGTCAGTTCGTGCAGTGTTTCCTGAATGCGCGCAAAGACAGCGGCATCATCAGCAGTTGCACAAACTGAAGTCGACGTTGGCATGGATGCTGTCCGAGGCAGCCGTGTCAGATAAACAGTGTTGTATTGGCTCGTGACGCTTCGTCGGCAAAACTGGCAACCCCGCAGTAGCTCAGACCCGGGTAGTCGATCAGCTCTTCCCGCTGAATTCCCATCAGTCGCATGGACATTTCACAGACTCGAATCTGAACTCCCAGGTCCGCAGCGGTGGCGATCAGATCATCCAGACTGGCGATGTTCTTCTGTTTCATTTCACGGTCCATCAGCATGCGCCCCATGCCGCACATATCCATCTTTGACAGTTTGGTCCGGCGATGCCCCCGAGGCAGCATCCACCCGAAGGCTCGCTCCACCAGCGACTTGCGCCCCTGCTGAGGACCGCTGTTTCGCAGGGCGGCTGTTCCCCAGAATGTGAAGAACATCGACACGTTCATCCCGCACGCGGCGGCCCCCGTCGCCATCACAAACGCCGCCAGCAACCGATCTTTGCTGCTGTCAAAGACCAGCAGATTCATGGAATTCGGGTCGGGAGCACGCTGCAGACGCTGCTCAAGGCTGGTGACCTGACGCCGAAGTTCTGTCAGCTGGAGTTCCAGCAGATCATGGGTGGGAAGAGATGATTGAGACATAACCAAATCCACGATGGAGAAACGGGACTCAATGGAAGGCTAGGTCACAATCTACGAGCAGGACGGCCCAGGTGTTGTTTTTCCGAAACTTTTGGACTGCCGAAGGCAGTTTTCAGGCCGTTCGAAGCGGAAATCACCTCCAATGTGGAAACTACGCAATCTGAATGCACGATCCCTTCGTCCGCGCATACCTCATGGATTGCGACACCGTGCTCGAGCCCGCTGATCCGGCTCTCCGATGCCCGGTGGAGCTCCGCGGCAGAATGTCCGCTCGCACCGGGGCGATCCATTCCCGAGACCCTGCAATTCCCATCAGGCGGCGCTTTGAATGATTTTCGGCCGCACCCTAGAATCCTCGCTCGTCGTGAATTTCACGCTGTTTGCTGACCAGACACTTCTGTTGTTCGAGACCAAAAATGAAGGCGATTGCGGTTAAACCAGGCACACCCAACAGTGTACATCTTGCCGAATTGGATCGGCCGTCGGTCAGCGATGTTCCCAACGGGCGTGGTGTTCTGGTGCGAACTCTAAAGGTCGGAGTCGACGCAACTGACCGAGAAATCAACGATGCGCTGTACGGAAACGCACCTCCGGGATACGACTTCCTCGTGATCGGACATGAGTGCTTCGGAATTGTCGAGGAAGTCGGCAGCAGCGTGACTCGGGTCAAACCCGGTGACTACGTCACATGCACCGTTCGAAGACCGGGCGGCAGTCTGTTCGACCGAATCGGGCGTTCCGACATCACCAGCGAAGAAACATACTACGAACGCGGCATCAACCTGCTGCACGGTTATCTGACCGAATACTTCGTTGACGACGAAGAGTTCATGGTACGAATGCCCGTCGGCCTGAAGCATCTGCATGTGCTGGCGGAACCGATGAGCTGCGCGGCGAAGGCCGTCGAGCAGGCTTTTCTGGCTCAGAAGCGACTGCAGGTCTGGGAACCCAAACGAGCCTGGGTGACGGGGTCCGGCCAGATCGGACTACTGTCGACACTGATCCTGCGCCTGCGCGGCATTCAGGTGTTCACCGTCGCACGAGGAAAAAAGCCCAACCTGAAAGCCGAAATCGCAGAAGGAATGGGAGCCACCTATGTCAGCACTTCGGAAATGTCTCTGCAGGAACTGGCCGACAAACACGGTAAGCCCGATCTGATTGTGGAAGCCACCGGCAGCAGCGCCATCGCCTTCAACTGCATGGAACTGCTCGGCCACAACGGCTGCATGGTGTGGACCAGCATCACCGGCGGCGATCGGAAAATCGAGGTGCCCAGCGACCCGATTAACCTGCACTGGGTTCTGGGCAACAAACTGCTCGTGGGATCAGTCAACGCGAACTTCCGTCATTTCGAATCCGGAATCTCCGACCTGGCTCTTGGAGAAGTGACTTTCCCGGGTGTGATCGAAAAGATTCTCACCAACCCCGTCGATGGCCTGGACAGCTACGCCGAAATGATGCGGCTGCTGGTCGAAGACAAGGATGCTCTGAAGGTTTACGTCAACGTGGCGGAAGGCTGAACAATCTGAGGCACGTCTTCTTCCATCTGTCTTCCGGAAGAAGACGTGAAACTCGTTTAACTGCGGCGGGACCATCCGGCTTCGCAGCAAAGCGGCACTGAGAATCACCGAAACTGATAGACACCCACCAACACTGAGGCAATCGATGTCCGCTCTCAAGGATCTGAGTAAACTGGAACGGCTGAACTGCGAGGTATTCGCCAACGCTCCCGCCGCAGCCCGGCATGTGGCTCGGGAAATTGCTCACCTGATTCGAAATCGAGCCGAAAAGGGACGCAACTGTGTGCTGGGCCTGGCAACAGGGTCGACACCTGTGGGTATTTATGCCGAACTGGTCCGAATGCACCGCGAGGAAGGCCTGTCCTTCAAAAACGTGATCACGTTCAATCTGGACGAATACTACCCGATGCAGCCTCAGGAACTGCAGAGCTATGTGCGGTTCATGCGGGAACACCTGTTTGACCACATCGATATTGCTCCTGAGAACGTCCATATTCCCGATGGCACCATCCCGATCGACGCCATTGCCGCCTACTGTCAGGACTATGAGAATACGATTGCCAATTCCGGCGGCATCGACATCCAGCTGCTGGGGATCGGGCGAACCGGGCATATCGGATTCAACGAACCGGGTTCGGATGAAACCAGCCGCACACGTCTGATTACTCTGGATTCCGTCACGCGAACTGACGCCGCCAGTGACTTCTTCGGAGCAGAAAACGTTCCGCGCCGAGCCATCACAATGGGCGTTGGCACGATCCTGAAGGCATGGAAAATCTTTATCCTGGCGTTCGGTGAAGGCAAGGCACCGATTGTCGCCCGAACCGTCGAGGGTGACCCGTCGCCGCTGGTGCCGGCAACCTACCTGCAGCAGCATCGCAACGTCGAAATGCTGCTGGATCCCGCCGCTGCCAGCGAACTGACTCGCAGCAAGCTGCCCTGGATGGTCAGCCATGTTCAGTGGACGCCCGCCATCATTCGGCGAGCTGTCATCTGGCTTGCAGAGAAGATGGGAAAAGCCATTCTGAAACTCACGGATGCTGACTACAACGAAGAAGGTCTGCAGGGGCTTCTGGCCGAATATGGATCTGCTTACGAAATCAATCTGGAGGTCTTTCGCCATCTGCAGGGAACTCTGGTCGGCTGGCCCGGCGGCAAACCCAATTCCGCCAAACGTCCCGGTGACCGGCCCGGCCGCTTCGATCATATCTTTCCCAAGCGCGTCATCTGCTTTTCACCTCATCCGGACGACGACGTGATTTCGATGGGCGGCACTCTGATCCGCCTCGCGGACCAGGGGCACGATGTGCATATTGCCTACCAGACGTCCGGCAACATCGCGGTCTTTGATGAGGATGCCATTCGATTTGCCGAATTCGCGGCCGAATTCTGTTCTGCCTTTGATATCGGAACCGAACAGATTCAACTGCTGGAAGCTCACATCGACGAATTCCTGAAGAACAAACAGCCGGGACAGGTCGACAGTGACGAAGTTCAGAAGCTGAAGGGCATCATTCGCCGAGGCGAAGCTCGTGCGGGAGCTCGGTGCTGTGGAGTTCCCAGTGAAAAAACCCACTTCCTGGACATGCCGTTCTATGAAACCGGCCGAGTCAAAAAGAAGCCACTGGGGCCGGAAGACATTGACATCATCGTCGCACTGCTGCGGGATCTGAAACCACACCAGATTTATGCCGCCGGCGACCTTTCCGATCCTCACGGAACGCATCGCATCTGCCTGAAGGCCATCATCAAAGCCTGTGACATCTGCCGCAATGACCCCTGGTTTGCGGAATGCGAAGTTCTGATGTACCGGGGTGCATGGCAGGAATGGCCGATCTACCAGATCGAAATGGCCGTGCCTCTCAGCCCGATGGAAGTGGAACGAAAGCGTCAGGCGATTTTCAAACACGAATCACAGAAAGACCGAGCTCTCTTTCCCGGCCCGGATATGCGTGAATTCTGGCAGCGAGCTGAAGCACGCAACGCCAACACGGCTCGCATGTACGATGCTCTGGGTCTGGCCGAATACGCGGCCATCGAAGGCTTCGTCTTCTGGGACGGGAAATGGGGCCTGGACGACTGATTCAGAGGCTCAGGGTTGATGATCAGCTCGGGAAACTCTACAAGACGCGACATCCGAGAGTGGTGGAATTGGCAGACACGCTAGATTTAGGATCTTGTGCTCGAAAGGGCGTGGGGGTTCAAGTCCCCCCTCTCGGACTTCGCCTTTCCTGACTGCACGTGCCCGGCAGGCTGATCTTCATCCGCAGGGATCAGGTCAGAATTCCGTGCACAATCTGACCGTGAATATCTGTCAGCCGGAAGTCGCGGCCCGAATGGCGGTATGTCAGCTGAGTATGATCGACGCCCAGCTGGTTGAGGATTGTGGCGTGCAGATCATGCACGTGGACTCGGTCCTGCACGGCGTTCATGCCGAATTCGTCCGTGCTGCCGTACGTCAGGCCGCCTCGAACACCGCCTCCGGCAAGAAACATGCTGAATCCGGTGTTGTGATGATCACGGCCGGCTTTCGTCAGGTCACCACTCTTATCAACCTGAGCATACGGAGTCCGTCCGAATTCTCCGCCCCAGATCACCAGCGTATCGTCCAGCAGACCACGCTGCTTCAGATCTGAGATCAGCGCCGCCGAGGCTCGATCGCTGTCAGCACACAGACGGACGTGCCCGGAATTGTTGTTGCTGTGAGTGTCCCAGGGCTGCTTGTTCTTCTGATCAACGTAATAGACCTGCACATAACGCACGCCGCGTTCGACAAGTCGCCGAGCCAGCAGGCAGCTTCGTCCGAAGACCGTCGTTCCATAGCGTTCGTGCGCGGATTGCGTTTCCTTCGACAGATCAAACGCTTCCTCGGCCGAATCCTGCATGCGAAACGCCATTTCCATGGAACGAATCTGAGCCTCCAGACTGCCTTCATGCTGCCGCTGTTCGGAGTGTCGGCGATTCAGCATCTGCAGCAGATCCAGCTGATCGCGCTGCTGATTTCGATTCAGCTGCGGATGCCGAATGTTGGCGATCAGACTGCCGATCTCGCTGTTGTTCGTATCAATGGAAACTCCCTGATGTTCTCCCGGAAGAAACGCATTCGACCACAGCTGGGGCCCCACCACTGGACGTCCCGGACACAGCGCCACAAAGGCGGGAAGGTCGCGGTTTTCCGCTCCCAGACCATACGACACCCACGACCCCATGCTGGGTCTGACCGGCTGCTGATGCCCGGAATGCATCATCAACAGACCCGGTTCGTGATTGGGAACATCCGTATGCATGGACCGAATCACACACAGATCATCGGCCAGACGCCCCAGATTCGGCAGCAGTTCGCTCATCACCATCCCGCTTTCGCCATACGGCCGAAATCGAAACGGCGACGGAAGATACCCGGCTCCTTTGGTGTTGCGACCGTTTGTGTCATCCGGCTTCTGACCGGCGTATTTCAGCAGTGCCGGTTTGGGGTCGAAGGTATCAACATGCGACGGGGCACCATTCATGAACAGAAAGATGACTCGCTTCGCCTTCGCCGGACGTTGCCCGAGACCGGAAGCCGAATCTGCGCGCAGCAACCCCCGAGCCGCCAGCCAGCCGAAACCGGCTCCGGCCGCCTGCAGACTTCGTCGTCGGCTGAATGGACTGCCAATGTGTTGCATATCGGATCGATTGTTCATCACACGCTTTCTGTCAACCGGGTGCTGGACGTATCAGTCCAGCCACCAGAATTCATTGCTGGCCAGCAGATTCTGAGCCAGCTGCTTCAGACCCTGTTCGGGATGCTCCTGCAGATACGCTGTGGCGATGGCCGCTTCATCCGCATCCGGTACTCGCTGCAGCGCCGCCTGAAACACAGCCACAACCTGCCGTTCTGCCTCGCCATCGGTCCCGGAACTGTAAGCAACGGCATCCGCCAGTGCGTCGGCCTGAGCAAGAATCAGAGGACTGTTCAGCAGAAACAGCTTCTGCAGCGGGGTATTCGTTTCCACTCGGCGAGCCGAATGAGTGTTGGGGTCGGGGAAGTCGAATCGAGCCAGCAGAGGATTCAGTTCAAAGCGACTGACTTCCGCATAAATCGTGCGACGATTCTGAGCCGGGTCATCGGCAGCCATTGACGGGCCGCCGATGGTCTGATCCAGCCGACCGGAAACCGCCAGTGCCGCATCGCGCCACGCTTCCACCGACAGCCGACGCCGAGGCATCCGCCACAGCAGCCGGTTGTCGGGATCGTGTTCCGCCGCCGCGGTCAGATCAGACGACTGCTGATACGTTTCCGAAAGCACGATCTGCCGATGCAGCCACTTCAGACTCCAGTCGTGATCCATCAGCCCGACCGCCAGATCATCCAGCAGATGGGGATGCGTCGGATGTTCGCCCAGCTGACCGAAGTTGCTGGGAGTTCCCACGATGCCCCGACCGAAATACTGCTGCCAGATGCGATTCACGATGACCCGAGCCGTCAGCGGATTGGAACGATCCACGATGGCCGCAGCCAGTTCCGCTCGGCCACTGCCTTTCTGAAACGTGCGTCGTTCACCCGGGAATGCCACCTGAACGAAACCGCGAGGAACAACGGCACCCTTGTTCTTCACATTGCCGCGAACCAGCACATTCAGATCTTTGGGCCCGCTGTCACGAACAACGTGCAGCGACTGATCCGGATTCTTCGCCTGGCCATTCTTATCGGCTTCGGCTCCATCCAGCGGTCGGTTGAACATTTCCGTCCCGGCGAAAACTCCGGCAACGGCATAGTAATCTTCCGTCCGAATCGGATCGAATTTGTGATCATGACAGCGAGCACACGCCAGAGTCAGCCCCTGCAGTCCTCGAGCCACCACGTCGACTCGATCTTCCCACTCTTCAGCCATCACTTCCGGATCGCCTCGACGGTAATACTTCGGCCCCAGCCCAATGAACCCCAGAGCTACCTGAGCCTGCAGGTCATCCGCCGCGACCAGATCAGCCGCCAGCTGCAGCGTCACGAACTGATCATACGGAAGGTCAGAATTCAGAGCGTTGATGACCCATTCCCGATACTTCCAGGCATTCGGATAGAACAAAGCCTTGTTGCTGCCCACGATGTGAGCCTGGTCTTCGGCATAACGCGCCACATCCAGCCAGACTCGAGCCCACCGTTCTCCGAAGGCTGCGGAATTCAGCAACCGATCCACGAGCGCCGCTGTAGCATTGGGATCGGCATCATTCACAAACCGATCGACATCCTGAGACGACGGAGGCAGCCCGGTCAGATCAAAGCTCAGCCGACGAATCAGAGTCCGGCGGTCAGCCGCACGAGCCGACGTCAGACCTTCCGCTGCCAGACGTCGACGCACCAGAAAATCGATTCGCTGCGACATGGACTGTCCGCGAAGTTCATCCGGCACATCAGCAGACTGAGGCGGCTGAAACGCCCAGAACTGCCGACCTTCGTCGATGTTGATCTCATTCCCAACAGCATGATCTCCAGCCTCGGCCGTCCGCGGATCGACGGCTCCGTTCCGCAGCCAGGATTCGATGTCCTGGATCACATGATCGGGCAACCGTCCGGAAGGAGGCATCTCCATTCCGTCATACCGCATCGCCGAAAGCAGCAGGCTGTTCAGCGGAGCGTCCGCATCAATGGCCGCTCCGGAATCTCCGCCGCGTCTCAGAGCTGCAGCGGAATCCAGCAGCAGGCCACCCTGAACGGTCTTCGCGTCCGCCGAATGACACTCGTAGCAATGCTGAACCAGAACGGGCCGAATTCGAGCTTCAAAGAATTCAACTGCCGACGAGTCAACAGAAGATTGAGCCGGATCAGCTGCCCATGCTTCCGACCCGGACATCACAAAGCACGCAGCGCAGCAGATGGCCACCCATCTTTCAGGAGAAAGCAGCGACAGCAACATGGTGAGACTTTAAACAGGCGGGACACAAGGCAGGAAGCCGCTGATTTTCACAGTCGGCAGGTCCGGAGAGTCTAACCGGCAAGCCGCCGACTTGCCACATTTCGTCGAAAGGATCCCGAAGCCGCGATGGAGTTCAGACATTCGCCCAGGCGCTGAAACAGAACCCCGCCGCGTCAGCGAGGGATGTCCGACGCGGCGAGTTTCCTGCAGAGACAATTTTCAACGGGCTGACAGAACACCTGCACAAACAGGCCAAAACCGAATCACCGCCGTCCACGAACCCGAGAACCCGGCGATGTGTCGTTCGAATCCTCAGGAAACGGGAAGGACCGCCCCTGGTTCCGGCTTGTTTCGCACATCAAAATCCTTCACCATGGCCGCCGCGGGCGAAGCTGCCGCCTCGACGGATCGCTCCCGAGATTCCGGACAACATTCATGGCTGCCAAAAAGAACACCAAAAACGCAGAAGACCCGAATTCCCGAATCGTGTGTCGCAATCGAAAAGCGAAGCACGAATACGAGATTCTGGACAAGATCGACTGCGGCATCGAACTGTACGGCAGCGAGGTGAAGAGCATCCGCAACAGCAAGATCGTCATTGAAGACGCGTACGCTCGAGTCGACCGGAATGAAGTCTGGCTGATCAATGCCGACATCGCCGAATATCCTCAGGCATCCATGTTCAATCACGAACGCCGCCGCAAACGCCGCCTTCTGATGCGCCGCAGCGAAATCCGGAAGTTCGCCGAAGCCGGTGAAAGCCAGGGATGCACTCTGGTCCCGCTGTCAGTCTTCTTTTCGCGAGGCTACGTCAAGGTCCGCCTCGGCCTGTGCCGAGGCCGCAAACGCCACGACAAACGCGAACAGCTCAGAAAACAGGATCATCAGCGGGAAATGCAGGCCGCAATGAAACACCGTCGCTGAAGGAATCGGGCAAAGATGCCCATGTCCGATCCTTCATGTTTGAAAACACAAAACAACTTGATCTGATTCCTTCCCCGTTTCCTCAGTCGGAATGCACAGCGAAGGTTGGGGCGGATGTTTTCAGGGACTCCTGTCTGTCCCACAACGAAGGCATTCTCCCAATGTCGACGCCTCAGCTTTTGCAACTGTTCGACGGGACGGCTCGACGAGTTGTTCAGGCAAACCCGGTGTACGCCAAGATGTGCACCTGAGCTAATGCTACCGCTCAAGCCGACCGAAGAGGGCTGGCGTTCTGTCGTGAAGGACATTGCCCGGCTGTTCAGCGGAATGGTCGGGCAGCATCATCGAACATCGTTCCTCTCAAACCTTGACGATGAATCATCGAGGCATTGCTTTCGAGCCTGCCAAAAAGCTTGTCTATGAGACGCATTCTTCTGCAGCGTTCGGACGTCTTCCCTGGCATCGCGGGTGATTGTCGGTTGCCGCGTTCTCTGGCTGGGCAGCCTCGTCAGGGCGTTGAATTCTTTTTGATGATTTCCGCAGTGTGTTCTGCGTAGTCGAGGCGGCCGAGTTTTTCGAATCCGGCTCGGGAACGTTCCAGGATTTCCAGTCCCTGCTCTGTCTGCCCGGCGGCACACAGCAACTGCCCGAGATCCAGACCGACAACGCAGATGCCGTCCAACCGGCCGAGCTGCAGAAGGATTCCGTAGGATTCCGCGAGTCGTTCGAACGCGGCCTGATAGTTTTCCTGTTGCAGGTCGATTTGTGCGGCGTCAAATTGCGCGGCTGCAATGCCGTCCTGATCAGAGAGTCCGCGATTGACCTGCAGGCGTTCGAGCTGCAGCTTCAGCGCCGCCTCCACCTCGCCACGAGAGCGTTTGATCCGAGCGATGTCACCCAGAGTCACCGCGCGCGAACGCTGGTCACCCAGACCCTCGAACACACGCAACCTCTCTTCGTTTAGCTTCAGCGCCGCCTCCACCTCGCCACGATCGACCTTGATCCGAGCGATGTCACCCAGAGTCACCGCGCGCGAACGCTGGTCACCCAGACCCTCGTAGACCTTCAATTCCTCTTCGTGCAGCTTCAGCGCGCCTCCACCTCGCCACGATCGACCTTGATCCGAGCGATGTCACCCAGAGTCACCGCGCGCGAACGCTGGTCACCCAGACCCTCGAACACACGCAACCTCTCTTCGTGCAGCTTCAGTGCCGCCTCCACCTCGCCACGAGAGACCTTGATCCGAGCGATGTCACCCAGAACGATGGCACGTTCGCGGGCGAATCGTTGGGCGGCTCAGCCATTTGTTCGCCCGCTCCAACCACGGCAACGCCTCGTCAATCTTTCCGTCCTGTGCCAGCAGTCGCGAATGTGAGATTGCGATCGCTGCGAATTCTTCAGCCTCGTCATCGTCCTGCGGTTCGCTGTCGCCAATTTGTGTCAGCGCCTGCTGATACAGTGTCCGGGCGGTCGGCGTGTCTCCGGTTTGGACGCAGAGCTCTCCCGCCAACTTGAGCAGCAACAACGGCGGCTCGACAGTGTGTTCGTTGAGCAGTTGCACGGCACGTCGCCCGATGTCGGCACCAGCGACGTACCGAAAAGCGTTGTCGAAGGCATTGATGGCATCAGTGGCTGTGGCCGCGACGACATCGGTGGCCCCCGCCAGCAGGCCCAGGCGGCAGAGTTCGATGTCCAGCGAGGAACCGCGACGCATCCGGCCGGCGGTGCCGCCCCAGAGGGCGAGCAGGTCGTCGATGATGGCCGCAGCCAGTGCGGTTTGATCTTCATCCGACAAATCGTCCACACGAGATGCGAGCAGCGCGTTGGCCATCACGGCAGTTGTATTGCCGGTGGGCTCGAATGGATCGGGCAACTGTTCCCACACGCCCAGACTCAGTAATCGCTGCGCCGCCTTCGTCTGAATTCCCAGAGTATCGGCCAGCGATTGCAGAATCGGCAGCGGCACGGGCAGTTGAAACAATGTCGAAACCTGCAGCAACTGTCGTTCGTCATCTCGCAACAACGCCCACAGTTTGTCCAAAGCCAGTTTTTCCACAAACGCGACGACTGCGGCATGTGTTGGTGTGGTTCCGGTGGCAAAGTGATCGGCCGTCTGCTGCAGAGCGTCTTCGCAGGATTCACGAGCCTCAATGGCCAGGCGAAACAACAGCGCCTGCAATCCGGCATTGCCATGCGCGGTGGCCACAATCCGCTTTTCAAAATCCGGGTCCGGACGGTCGATGGTGCTTTTTGTCTGCGATCGAGCCAGCCGCAGCAGACTCGACGCCTGCTTGCGGGAATCTTCCGGAGACATCGGCGGCAGCGGCAGCGGCTGCAGATGACGATCGAATAGATCCGCACCGCCGTCATCCGGCAGCAGAAATGTTGACCGGCACGTCCACAGCACGCGTGATCTGGTGGCCGCGGCCGCAAACGCCCGCACGACGGCTCGCTGCACTTCCAGCAGGTCCGCCTTCACGCTGTACACATCGCTCGATGATTCGTTCAGGGCCCGTTCGAAGTCGTCAAAGATCAGCAGGATCGGCTGACGTTTCCACGTTGTGCCGTTGCGTTCGGTGTCTCCCAGTGGTCCGGACAGCAATTGCTTGAGAGCGTCACCAAAGAGCGACGGGCTGGTGTGCAGTTCGTTCAAAGCCCGTTCAACGATGTCATGCAATTCTGGAACCGTCACGCGGTCGCGGATCTTTCGCAGAATGGTGGCGGCTGAATAATCACTTCTTCGCCAAACAGCACCACCGGCAGGTGATCCTTCATCCGCAGACAGACACGGGCCGCCAGCGCACAGATTTGCCCTGACGACCGATCGCATAAATGCAGATGCCGGCCTTTTCCGGCGTGTGTGCGGCTGAGGAATTCTCGCAGAATCGTCTGCGGAACCGCCGCCGCCGCCGCCGCCCGACGAATTCGCGATGCGAGGCCACGGGGAACTTCCTGATCACGTGCCTGTCCAGAAAGATCTTGTCGACGTACGACGCGTCCTGTTGTCGTGCAGCCGTACCGTTGGTCAGTTTTCCGCCGCCAGCAGGATTCAGATACAACCGAGCCAGATGCCAGTCGTCAAACGGCGGGCTGGATCGTCACCGGGATCCAGCAAAATGCTGACGAGCCGCCGCGATGGCGGATTCCAGATCGCCGAATTGGAGCCAACCGACGATACAGTTCCCGAGCGAACTGCGTGGCGGCTTCGTCTTTGACCTTGCCGCTCCAGCCCAGCACCGCAGTGGCCCCACGAGACAGCAGATCCACCGCCAGAGAATCCGTGACTCCCGGTGGTGCATCGCCCGGCGTTGCCGCCAGTTTCGCAGGCCGACAGGAACAGCAGCGACGGCCAGCGACCGTCCAGCATTCTCGCCAGATCCGCGCGTTGGCGTGTTCCAGTTCGCCGGTGTCCGTTTCCAGAGCCAGACGTGGCTGAGGCGTGCTGCGTCCGTGACACGACAGATGCAGTACGTCCACGGGAATCGGTGCGGCCCGGCCGAATCGGGGTTGCGACTTTCCAATGCGATCAGGTCCGTCAGCCACTGCAGGTTGCCGGTTTCCTCCACAATCAGGTCGACACCGATCTTCGCCCGGGTGGCTCTGCAGAATGGCGGCTTCTTCGGCTTCGTACTGCAGCACGTCCTGCCCCAGCGGCGATGCCGCCATGAACACCACCTGCAACCGGTTCTGTGACGGCGGTCGCCGCTTGTCCGGTTCCGGGCTGCCAATACGACGCAGCACGTTCATGCGGATGTCGGTGTGAACGGTCCAGAAACCGAAGTCGTGAATCAGTTCCCACGGCACGTCGAAGAAGGACGTCGTCAAACCGGGATTCCCGGCGGTCGTTCGCAATTCCACAGTCAGCGGGGCGACGATGCGGGTTCGGATTGAGTGCATCCAACTTGCTGCACCGTTCAGCCAGTCGTGAATTTCGCGGCCCAGAGCGACCAGACCGGCGGCCTGGTCACGCGACGATGAGTGACGCAGCAAATCGCGGTATGTGGCGGACCAGCGACGGAACCGCTTCCAGTCGTCCTTGGGAATCGGCCGCCAGTTCAGTGATGGCACCGTCGGCCGACAGCGTCTTGCCGTCTGTGGACAGAATCAGGTGAGTGCTCAAGCGTTTCGCTCCAGTTCGGCCAGAAACTGAAGTGTGTCTTCCGGTGTGGCGGAACGCAGTTCCATTACACGTTCCCGAACCCGCAACCGGACTGACACCGGCTGCTGAGCCGTCCACTGCTGCAGTCGTTCATGCAGATCCCGCAGGCGTCGGGTGATTTCCATTCGCCGCCGCAGTTCGTCCATCGCCAGCACTCCCTGCGGCACAGCAATCACTGTGCCGCGATCCGCTAACGCGAGCGAGTCGCTGACATCGCCACGAGCAAGCCGGTAAGTTCCGACGGCGTCTCCCGGTGGAATTCCGGTTCTGCGTTCAGCCTGTTCGCAGCCACTCGCTCAGCAGCGTCGAAACATTTTCTTGCGCCGGGACCCTCGAGATCAGGAACTGGAACTGAATCATCCGTCTGCCGAGACATGCCGTATTCTAGTTTCCATGGTAGAGGGCAATTTTGCCCTTGCTGCACGACGTCAATGTCCGAGGACCGCACTTCATTCGATACTAAAGGCAAACGCCTGCTCTGTCCACGTGACGAAAGAGATTTTGCCATTGGATGCCGGCGACTGCCGTCATACCGAGACGCGGGGCGGCCCGCTGTAGACACTGCTCCTGAGACTCCCCATTCCATTGGGTTCTTTTCGTGGAATACAGACTTTGAGTGGATGGATCCGCAAATGCCAGGTTGAGGTAACTGAGAGGAAGGAACGAGCCTTCTCCTGCGGCATGGAATTTGAACTTGCCAGTCACGTTCCGTCGCCCGTGAGCCGCGCTAACCTTGAGCGTTCCTCGAACTCTCGACAGCTGCCCCCCCAAAAGAGCCTGAAAGCAACGGGAATTTGCCTCGCTTTTGTTCAGTGACATGCTTCCATGACATTTTTCCCTCCCTGATTCCCGTCGCTCGACCGCTGAATGCGTGGCGTTTCCGGTGTGCATTGAATGCGAAGCCTGCAAGGATCAATTATTCCTCTCAGCACGGCCGTTTTCTGAGCCCTCACGAAAGCTGACGGGGCCTAATCCCGATATACATATTTCAACCGGTTTCTGCCGCCTTGCGGGAGTCAGCTCCGGTTTTGTGAGCCCTTATGGGTTTGGAACGACAGCAAATGAATCGAGACGACGTGAGCGCGGTTGGGATTGTGAGAGACAGCGGAACGGTGACCGAATTTTGACGCCATCATTGTGGGTAGTGGAATTGCCGGCCTCGTGTGCTCGAAAACTGCATGACCGGGGATATTGTCATTTCCTTGTGATCGGCGATGAGCTCAAGAGGTCGAATTCCTGTCGCACTGACGGACAGGTCAACTACGGAGCTTCTTCTATGTGCGTTTCGACTACAGAAATTTTCTGCCTTACGTCACACTGAAACGCAGAATCAGCATGGCAGATGTCGTCCTGGATGCTGAATGGCCGTCGGCTGCACGGCAACCGGATCCCGCATTGGCGAACATGGTGTGGCAAAGGCTGGTGGTTCTGGTGGTTCCCAAGGGGAGGTTTGCTCGGCACTATCAGAACCTCAGAACCGCAGTGAACGGATGTCTCAGAAGAAAGCAATGGAGGCTGACCTACATGGCTGAAGTCGTTGTTTCGCGAACCTTGGGTAACGGGATCCGGTGAAACGCGCTGAAACTTCGGGGCGTGGATCGAATCTCATCTGGAGCCTCTGGTTTGTTCCACTGCCTTCGACGGATTGACGAAGTTTTTCCGGCTATTTCGCAGCCTGCTGCCCGCCGCTGATCATTCCGACCTATGAGTTTGAATTTCAGCTTGAGAAGCTCATCTCGCCGTTTTTTTCCCGCCTGCTGCGCAAACCGTGACGATGGTGGAAGCTTCTGCAAAATGGAAACGCTGGACGCAATTGGCAGAAAGTGTGAGACTTTCTGACGCGAAATGGCACTGGCGACCTCATGAATGTGGACTTTGCACGCTGGTGCCCGTGACAGAAGAAACAAATCCACCGTCATCCGCATACATGGTCTATGTTCGGGGTCGCCTGAGGCCCGGATTTCGGGACGGATCGATCTTCATGTTCCCGGCGACAGAGAACGAGATCGGTCTGGTCCATGAAACAAATGAGACGGTGCTTCTGTATTCACGCCGAGCGTCACCGGATTTGAATCGCTACTTCGAGAGTTACGAAGTGATTGCACGTCGGCACTGGGACCCCGCGTTCTTCATCGGAGCGGAGATTCTGGAAGCTGATCGAGGCGACGGGCTGTACCTGATCGGCGACCACAACGTGTGCTCCATCGAAGACGCGATGATTTCCGGAATGTATGTGGCTCGACGTCTGTGTGCCGCCCAGCAGGAATCCCGTGAAGAGCAACTGGCTTAGTCTCAGACGCCGCTGGCCGCTGCAGAAATCGGAGATTGATGAGCCGGTTGTTTCCGTGAACGAATCTCGTTCTCAGCTGCTCAGTCGAGTAACTCTTCCGCAATTTCTCGCCGGTGTCTGTCGATATCTGCCGTGACGATCCGCCGCAGGACTCGTCAAATGTTCTCTATGGCTCACTGCGTCTTCATCGCAGAATCAAGTGGGGCAAACTGCCAGCAGAGATTGTGTGGTCCCCAATTCTTCCCGAGCGGCTCGGCGTGATCAACGATGCCGGAATTCTTTGAATCACATGTTGCTGTTTCGTCAGGCAGATTCCAAAACAGGAACGCTGGCTGCGGTCAGGATCTGCCGCAGTGATTCCATGTTTTCTGTGGGAACGGGCATCTGGAACGTCCACCCGTTGAAGGCGGTGCCACGCAGAACGTCTTCATTTCCTTGACGTCCGAAGGAGATCCTGAGTGTCGACCAGGGCATGAATCCCCACTGTGTGAATAGCCCGGTGTCGAAAACCGGTGTCCTGCTGTGGCTTCCAATCTGCAGCGCAGACAAGGTGGTCATCAAGCCGCCGACCAGCACCAACAATCCGAAGGCGGCAGTCCGAACAAAGGTGATGGTCGCCCGCTCCACACCTTCACGGTAGACGGCAGCAGCGTCGAACAGAATCAGGGCCGCTCCAACAAACAACGACAAAGCAAACACCAGGACGAACGGCCTGCGAAGCTTCGGCAGCATCAGACCGGCAAAGGTCACCGTCAATCCCGCCGACATAATCGCCATGGCGACCTTTGTCAGTTGGCGAATGTCGTCGATAATCAGCATGCTCAGCGTACAGACGGCAAAGAAGACCAGCCCGGCGAAATAGAACTTTGAATTCTTCGGTGGAATCGGGGTGATTGGCCCCAGCCGCAGCCGCACTTCGCCCGCTGACTTTAAATTCTGTTGTTTTCTGAGATGGTTCCCGATCCCGAACGCCAGCGCAATCATCACCCCCAGAATGAACGCTGTGACAGATTCGGCTCCGATGGCAATCAGAACGCCCAGAACCGGCAGTCCGTTTGTGGCGTGCCACGCAAACTGCTGCATCGCGGAAGGTGCGGACGGGAGTTCAGCTTTGCTTTGATTCATTTCAATTCGGCCCATGGAGATCAATCGCAGTAGCAACTGAAGCTGGAATGGTCAGCGCCGCGCATCGTCGCAAGTGGCTTTCAACAAAGCGAGCGTGCGGGGCAATGCAGGGCAGGGCAGGCCGATCGAATGCGAACGCGGACATACCGAAACGAACACGACGGGGGACCGAAACCAGAATCATCAGCAAGAACTGCTGCGGTTCGTCACTGACCGTCGGTGAGAATTTTTTTGGCTGCCAACATGCCCGGCGGTGCGAATTGAATCGATGGTCGGGGCTGCAAATACCTCCCTCCTGGATATCGCAGGCTGTGCAGTTTGACTTCAGGCACAGGGGCTGTCAGCATTCGGCTTTCGGACGTCGGATCCCGGGTTTTTGTTCCTCTGCGGGCACGCCGGATGCTCGGGAATTCCCCTCAAAAGCGTGGTTCCGGTTGAGTTTCCTGAAGGAAGCAGCGATCTGCGATGTATGAACGCCTGACGGTTTTAAGTGGTCGATCCAACCCGGCTCTGACGGCGGAAATCGCCGAGTACCTGGGAATCGGGCTGGGGCACGTCGATACGTCCAATTTTCCGGACGGTGAGATTTCCGTCAAACTGAACCAGAATATCCGCGGCAGTGATGTGTTTATTGTGCAGGCGACCTCGCCGCCGGTGAATGACAACATCATGGAACTGCTGATTCTGATTGATGCGTGTCGCCGAGCCAGTGCGGCTCGAATTACGGCTGTCATTCCCTACTTCGGTTACGCTCGCCAGGATCGCAAGGATTCGGGCCGGGTTCCCATCACATCCAAGCTGGTCGCGAACCTGATTGTTCAGGCCGGAGCTCACCGAGTTCTAACCATGGATCTGCACGCTGCTCAGATCCAGGGCTTCTTTGACGTTCCCGTGGACCACCTGTACGCGGCGCCGATCCTGGACCGCCATTTCCAGTCGCTTGAGATTTCTCAGAACGAACTGGTGATTGTCAGCCCGGACGAAGGCAGCATCAAACGCAGTCTGTACCATCAGGAAAATCTGGGTGGATCGCTGGCCATCGTGGATAAGCGTCGTGCCAATGCACTGGAGACTCGACAGGCCAACCTGATCGGCGGCCCGATCAGCGGAAAGACCTGTCTGATTTTCGACGACATGATCACGACGGCCGGATCAATCACCGGAGCTGTCCGAGTCGTCCGCGAACACGGGGCTCGGCGAGTCTACGTGTCCGCCACACACGGCGTGTTCTGCGGCCCGGCCGTCGAACGTCTGAATCAGGCCGATGTCGATGGCATTGTGGTTTCCAATTCCTGCCCACAGGCTTCCAACCCGCTGCTCAGAAACCTGACCACCGTCAGTGTCGCTCCGCTGCTGGGCGAAGCCATTCGCCGAGTTCACCGGAACGAATCCGTCAGTCATCTGTTCGACTGATGCGAAGTTGATCTCTCACGGCGTGCGGAATGTCCCGTCATGCGCGATCCATGGGCGAGGATCGGGAACTCGGCCCAGCTTCCGACAGCCGGGGCCAATGCCGTTTGTCCCCAGATCAGCTTCCATCCGGCTGGCCAGGTCTTTCAGCCGATTCACAATGTCCGGATGCTGGTCGGCCACGTTTTGATTTTCGGAAATGTCGTCGGTCAGGTTGTACAGCTGAACTTCGGTCGGCGCCCCGCTGGGATTTCGCTTGCCCGCTTTGCCTGCAGCCTTTCCGCCTTCAGCAAGATGCAGCTTCCACGAACCGGCTCGAATAGCTTCCAGTTTCAGACCCTTGAAGTAGTGAAAGACATCGTGACCGTCGGCGTTCGACGCACCGGAAAGTACCGGCCAGATGTCGAGCCCATCCAGCTTCCGGTCGTCCGACAGCGGAACACCGACAAGTCCGGCGACCGTCGGCAGCATGTCAATCATTCCCACAACCGCGTCGCTGGATGTGTTTGCGGGTATCTGCCCGGGCCACCAGCAGATCGTGGGAACTCGCATGCCGCCTTCCCATGTCGACGCTTTGAAACCTCGCAGCGGAGCATTGCTGGCTCGGGGAGTTCCGCCGTTGTCTGAAGTGAACACCACCAGAGTCTGCGAATCCAGTTTCAGTTCGCGCAGGGTGTCCAGAACCTGCCCGACACTCCAGTCAACTTCCTCAACCCAGTCACTGTAATAACCGTGTGAAGACTTTCCGGCCCAGTTCTTCCCGGGATAGATCGGAAAGTGAACCGCACTGTGAGGCAGATACAACAGAAAGGGCTCGGCGTGATGGTGACGAATGAAATCCACCGCGGCTGTGGTGTAACGTTCGACAATGGCCTGCTGTTCATCCTGCCGAACTCGTTCCACAACTCGATCGTCTTCCAGCAGCGGCAGCGGCGGCTGCTGGTTGGCCTTCAGTCCGGTCTCCCCGCCGCCATGAGCTTCCAGCAGAGCAGGCCGAGCGACATCCTTCTTCGCGTTTGGCAGTGGATCACCAAGGCTGCTTTTGGCGCCTTCCGACGCCGGGCCCATGTCATTGGAATACGGAATACCAAGATACTGATCAAAGCCCTGGCGAGTCGGCAGGAAGTCGGGCTGGTCTCCCAGATGCCATTTGCCAACGCAGGCCGTCGCATATCCGGCAGACTTCGCAACGTCGGCAATCGTCACTTCATCCGGATGCAGCCCCGTTGCAGCCGCGGGAAACAAAACGCCCGGAATCGGCAGAACTCGTTTGGCATAACAACCTGTCATCAGAGACGAGCGGGATGGACTGCAGACCGGAGCCGCATAGAAGGATGTCAGTCGGCGACCTTCCCGAGCCATCCGATCCAGATTCGGCGTGCGGTTGATCTTCGAACCAAACGGCCCGATGTCCGCATAACCCAGGTCGTCAATGTTGATGATAACGATGTTCGGTTTCGGCGGACGGTTCCCCGGCGATTCCTGGCCCTGAGCAGCGTTCCGGAATGCTGAAGTCAGCAGGACAACAATTATCAGGCGGATGCACGATCCGGTTTCTGAAAACATTTCTGAGTTTCCTGGTTATGAAGCAAAGCGGCAAGACCGTTCAGCATTATCAGAATTCGTCCCGACCTGGCAAGCGGATTGACGAAGCTCTATCATCCGCTGCATGGACACATCTTCAGCTCAGATTGCATCCATCCGACGATTTCGGCAGGCCTCGGAATTCGCAGAACTGCTGCCCGAATTCCAGCGGCTGTGTAATAGTGATCGCGCGCCTGCGAGCTCCCGGAGGCTGTCCGTGGGATCGCCAGCAGACTCTGGCCACCATCAAACCCTACACACTGGAAGAAACCTACGAACTTCTGGAGGCCATCGATTCCAACGACAACGCTGCCATTCAGGAAGAACTGGGAGATGTTCTGCTGCAGGTTGTTCTGGATGCTCAAATCGCAGCGGATGAACGTCGGTTTCAGCTGGTGGATGTGATCCGAGGCATTGCCGACAAGATGATTCGCCGTCATCCGCATGTGTTTGGCGACGCCACAGCCGCCACGCCTGCAGATGTCAAGGTGCACTGGAACGCCGCGAAGAATCAGGAAAAACAGGAACGCCAGTCCCAGCTCGACGGCATTCCCGCGTCACTGCCTCAGCTGGCTCGAGCTTACCGAATCGCGGCCCGAGCAGCGTCCGTCGGTTATGACTTCCCCGATCGACGGATGCTGTTCGCCAAACTGTCGGAAGAGATCCAGGAACTGGTTGAAGAACTGTTCGATGACGGGCAGTACCCGAACATTCCGGCCACCACAGCTCCGCCGATGCTGCCGGACGAACCCGTCGCTGACCCGGAACGCCGCCAGCGCATGGAAAGTGAACTCGGCGACGTGCTGTTTGTGGTCGCCAACATCGCTCGGCGCTGGGGCATCCAGCCCGAAGAAGCTCTGCGCAAGAGCAACGCAAAGTTCAGCCGACGCTTTCAGGCCATCGAAGCCGCCATGCGCGAACAGGGCATCAGCATGCAGGCCGCGACACTGGACGAAATGGAAAACGCCTATCAGGCAGCGAAACGGCTGGAACCTCGAACGAAGCCGACAGCGCCGACGGAAGCGGTGCATCCCGCATGACGGCGACCGCTGACGACGACTGGAAACCGACCTGCACCCTGCAGGCTCTGCATCTGCGAAGTGCCGTCCTGAATTCCATTCGGTCGCTCTTTCACAGTCGTGGCTATCTGGAAGTCGAAACGCCGTTGCTGTCTCATGACATTGTCGTGGACGCTCATCTGGAACCGTTTTGTGTGCGAATGTCCGGAACCGGGTCAGATCTGTATCTGCAGACCAGCCCGGAAGCCGGCATGAAGCGTTTGCTCGCCGCCGGAGCCGGTTCGATCTTTCAGATCACTCGTTCATTTCGGCAGGACGAAAGCGGGCAGCGGCACAATCCGGAATTCAGCATGCTGGAATGGTACGGAATCGGAACCACGTGGCATCAGCAGATGCAGCTCACGGAAGACCTCGTGCGCCAGGTGCAGTCAGATGTCTCGCACATTCGTATGAAGTCAGAATCCACCGCATGTTCGATCGCCTTCAGCAAACAGCCGTTCTGTCGGTTGCCATACACCGAAGCATTCTGTGACGTCGGCGAGGAAGACATTCTGAGTGTCGATACGAAGCATCTGCAGCAACTCGTCGAAACACACACATCCATCGGAACACGGTCGACCGACATTCACGACCGCGACGATCTGCTGAATCTCCTGCTGGCGGAATGCGTCGAACCAGACCTCGGAAGTCAGCACCCCGTCTTTCTGCACAGCTACCCGATTTCTCAGGCGGCTCTGGCGGAACAGAATCCGGATGATGCCCGCACCGCCTGCCGGTTTGAGCTTTACATGCGCGGCCTTGAAATCTGCAACGGCTACCAGGAACTCACCGATGTTCGCGAACTGAAACTCAGAGATGCAGCTCAGAACCGGCGACGAACGCAGCAGCAATCGCATCAGCTTCCGGGAGCCACTCGACTGAACTCGGCCATGAGCGCCGGTCTTCCGCCGTGTTCCGGAGTCGCACTGGGAATCGACCGCCTGATCATGGTCCTTTCCGGAACAACCAATATTCGCGATGTCATCCCCTTCCCGATCGATCGAGCATAACAAGGGCTTTGCCCTTGACCCGGTACGAGCTGCCGCTCGGAAACGCGACGATGTCGCTCAGAAGAGTGGGTTTGTCCGCGGCCTCTAAGAGAAAAACAGGAGCTCAGGCCGGGAACGTGTTGCTGAGTCACAATGGTCGCCAGCTGGTGGTCGACGATGTTGAGATTGAGTGGGAAGATGATTTCGAAGTCTGTAACCTGCAGGTCGATGGGGATCCGAACTATGCCGTCGGGCTGAATTCTCTGCTGGTTCACAACTGGTGTAAGATTCTGGAGTCCGTCGTCCCCAAAATCTCCGGAATGATCCGGCCACACGCTCATCACATTGTGATGAAAGGGCTTTGGTCGCACCTTCCGTGGATTGCAAAATATAACAACCTGTCTAAGCAGATTCTGAAAAGTGTGGGGATTGACGGACTCTATGACAAGGCCTCAGCTCGAGTTGCTGCAGCAGCGTTGAAGAACGGCACGGGGGAAACGCTCTATAGTCTTGTGTGGGCAAGGAACTGGGACCATTCTGCAGCATACGCCCAGTCCGTTTATCTGAAGCTTCAGAGTGCCCTCCTGCAAGCCATCAAAACTGGCGGCGATCCAAAGGTTCACGTGCGAAGAGCCATGGAAGAAATTGCGGAGTTTTTAGGGCAAAACGGTGGTAAGTTTGGAAATCCTGTCAGGTATCCTTAACGGAGTGTTTTCGTGCTGAAGCTGGACACGCGTCTGTGGAGTTATATTTCCGACAGGCTGGAGGAAGAGATTCTACGAACTGTGGATGAAGAACCGGAATCACTGACGATTCAAATTGACGGTGGCTCACTACTGCAAAGATGCGCATACAACGGATTGGAAGCGGCGGTGGCGGGATTGCTGGAGCGTGGCGCGGATCCAAATTTCCAGACGACGTGCTACAGTGAGACACCTTTGGAGAAGGCCGCGACGAAAGGCCACCTGAGAATCGTGGAGATGTTGTTGCGCCACAATGCTGACTTCCGATTGGGGCGTCCTGTCATCAGCGCCATCTATTCGGGCAATCTGGACATTGTGAAACTCCTTGTTCATCGTGGAGCGGATCTGAGCCGGTTGTACGATGCCGAGTTCACGGCGCTGGGGTATGCGGAGAGTCGCGGAGAAACAGAAATCGCCAACTACCTGCGCAGCCTGGGAGCGATGACTTCCAAAGAAGCTTTGGCGGCGGAGAAAGCGGCTCGAGGGCCGGGGGTGTTCGGGCGGCTGGCGGCGAAGCTGGGATTGGGTGGTCAGGCTCAGCAACTCGAATTGCAGACTGACCTGATTGAGGCCCACTTCGAAGACGCGTTCGGCATTGGTCACGAAATGGATCTGGCCGGAATCTTTGGGCGGAAACCTCCGGTCAGTGTGTCGATGATTTCGCCGTCACCCACATGCGAGAACCTGGTGATGTTCACGTCAGGACTGTCACTGCATGAGATGCGGGTTCCCGATGGCAACGACGATTATCGGCGAGCAGAACTGTATGTGGAACTGGCTCCGGACTGGCCCTCGCCGTTCGAAGATCCGGAAGCCGGATGGCCGCTGGAATGGCTGCTGAACATCGCCGACTATCCAAAACGCAACCGAACGTGGCTGGGTGGTCCGGCAACGATCATCGCCAATGGTGAACCACCGGAACGCTTTTCGCCATCGACGCCGTATTCGTGCTGGCTGCTGCTGGCCGATCGCTCAATTCCACCGGACGGCCGACTGCCGTTTACCAATTCCATTCAGCTGTATCGACTGTTTCCCATCTACGCCGAAGAACGTCGACTGGAACAGAAACACGGCATTCAGGCTCTGCTGGATGCCTTAGAAACAGCCGGAATTGACCACATCGCGAAACCTTCGCGGCCGAATGTCGGTCTATTGATTTGAATCGAGCAATTTGCTCGATCGGTGGGCGCGCTGGAAGTTCACGAAAATCTACGGGACGTGCGAGCTCCCGCCTGACAATTCGATCGGAGCTGTCAGGCGGGAGCCTGACCTACGGGTCTGACCTGGCGGACCGGCACGATGTTCGGGCGTCTTAATTCGACGGGGCAGAACAGGGGCGGGTCGGATTGAAGTGATTTCTCAAGACTCTAACATACGCAGGCACACGATTTCATCACGCGAATTTTTCGAAAGCCCGGACATGTCTGAACAGACACCCGACCAGATGTACGATCAGGCAACAGGCCTGAAAGAAGCAGGCAACCTGGAAGGTGCCGTGGAACTGCTGCTGAAGATTGTGGAAACCGATCGGGATCATCTGCATGCCAATATGGCTCTGGGAGTTTACCTGCAGAAGCTGGGACGGCTGGAAGACGCCATTCGGTATGCGGTCCGAGTCACGGAAATTGAACCCACCGATCCCTTCTCGTTCACTCAGCTTTCCGTGATCTATCAGCGCTGCGGACGGATTCTTGAGGCCGAAGACGCCATGGCCCGGGCTCATGCGCTTCAGGGGCGCTGAGACGCGGCAATCGTGAAAATCAGACCTGTCACACACAAAAACACGGCAATCGGAGCAAACAAAACTTCAGAGATTCAGTTTTCGCGTTAAGGTTTGAGGTTCGTGCCGCTGAGTCCGGATTCGTGGATGACCGGGATTCTGCAGCGCACGTGGGCCAGTCGGAGTGTGATCATGACCAGCAACTTCAGGCCGGAATCGCAGTCCAGGCGGCTGCTGCTTCAGGATGCTGCCCGACTGGAAGATGTCGAACTGAAACATCAGCGAATTGCTCGATTTCTGGAATCAGCCGGAGCAGACGCCCTGCTGCTGCAGGACCCGGCGAACATTGCCTGGGCAACCGCCGGAACTGACCTGTCCCGGTTTTCCGGCGATGATCCGGCCGTCAATTCGACCAGTCTGTTTATCACTCCCGAAGCTCGTCTGTTCGCCACGAACTCTGTGGATTCTGCTCAGATCTTCGAACGAGAAGCCTTCGGCCTGGGTTTCCAGCTGAAGCAGCGTGAATGGTTTCAGCCTCACGAAGCTCTCATCGGCGATCTGTGTCGAGGCCGTCGAGTCCTGGCAGACCGAGGTGTTCCCCGAGCGATTCTGTCTGGCGTAGAAATTCGCCGGCTGAGAACTCCGCTGACAGGACTGGAAGTTGAACGGCTGCGCATGCTGAGTCGGGTGGCGGTGCATGCCGTTGAATCCACGGCTCATCATCTTCGAGCCGGAGTGACGGAATCGGAAGTGGCCGGAGAAGTCAGTCACCGACTGCTGAAGCGAACCGTGGCCGCGGCTAGAATCCAGGTGTGTGCCGATGGACGCAACGAGCGATATCGCCACTGGACCTTTGGCGAAACACCCATCCGTGAGTTCGCTGTCATCTCCTGCTGTGCTCGACGCTGGGGACTGCATGTGGGAGTCACCCGAACAGTCTGTCTTCAGCGAGTTCCGCAGACACTGTGGCAGGCGTATCAGCAGGCGGTCATGATTCATGCCACCGGCCTGTTTTTTACTCGACACGGCGAACGTCTGGGAGAAATCTGGAAGAAGGTACACCGCATCTTCGAAAAGTTCGGCATGGGCAGCGAGTGGCAGCTGGCCGACCAGGGCGATGTCATCGGCTACAGCCTGCGGGAAGCTCAGATCAAACCGGATTCCGACGAGGTGCTGGAAACTCCTTCGGTCGCGTTCTGGCATCCATCCGTCGGACCGGCTCTGCTGGGCGACAGCATGCTGTGTCGCGAATCCGCGAACGAACTGCTGACGACATCACCTTCCTGGCCTCAGTTATCGATCACTGTCAAGGGGCGTGAGGTTCAGTGTCCAGGCATTCTGCTGCTGCCAGGCGACAGTTCGACATCGTCAATGTCGATGGTCGCTGATCACATGAACGAGGATTTCAAGTGCCCGGAAGCACTCGACGAGGATGCTCCTTCCCCTGTGGAATCCGTCTGGGAAATGCGAGTCCCCGAGAACGTCGCAACATAACCGGATCAAGTGCGCCGACGTCACTCAGCAGGCTTCGGTTGCTCCGACTTGCCATCGGCGGATTCCGTGGAGGCTGAATCGTCTGCCGGAGCTTCGTCAGCTGGTTTCTCGGATAGCTCTTCTGCGGGCTGATCAGCAGTTGGCTTCGCGACTTCCGGTTTGGGACCCGCTGCATCGGCCCCCTGAGGCGTTTCGGTTTTCCCGGGATCAGCCGCATCGGCCGCCTTTACTGCGGCGGATGGGAATTCAAAGTCTTCCCACGAGTTCACGAACGATTCTTTCAGCAGCGGCATCGCGTCGTCGGTGAGCTGAATGAGGTAAATCGCGGCGAGCGGCCGGTACGTGGTATCACCGCCGTCCGAAATGATCCGTTCGAGCTCCTGACGGGCTGCGGACAGGTTGCCTTCTTCCAGATGAACCAGTGCTTTCAGGAAAATGGTTTCCTGCTTGCCGCGAGGGATCATTGTCATCGGAACTTCGGCGGTCTGCAGCAGACTGAGAGGCCAGACCGGAAGCGGTCCGCCGATTCGGGAATCCACGGCCGCGACCAGAGGCAGAGTCTTCAGCAAAGCGCTGGACAGTTCCGGGTTGGCGGTGTCGGCTCGATCAAACAAGCTCAGGAACGTCTGGTAAGCGGAAATCGCTCCGGCGTATCCGGCCTTGCCCAGATGACTGACGGCGACCGGCTGGTGCCATGACAGACCGGCGAATTCCGGCGAGTCTTTTCGTTCACGAGCGACTTCGGCCAGTCGGTTCAGAACCTGAAACGCATCTTCTCCGTTTCCGCTTTCCAGCAGCAGCTTACCTCGGAGCAATTCGGCCGGAGGAATCGGCTGCAGCAGACTTTCATTGGCACTGATCTGTTCCAGAGCCAGACGAACGTGACCGTTTCCGGCAAGTTCCTGAACGATCTGCAGCTTCTGAATTGCCTGCTGTTGAGGATCTTCCGGGGCGGCCTGTTCGAGCACTGTCTGCAGCTGAGTCTTCACATTCTCGACCTGCCCTTCCCAGGCAGCTCGCTGTTCGTACACCTGAGTCAGAAACTGATCAGCATCCGGATTCAGCAGCAGACGTTCTTCGTCCAGTTCCAGAAACCGGTTGATGCATTCCAGCGCCAGGTCAATGCGATTGCGTTCTCCGTAGACTTCGCTCAGCATCTGCCAGACGGCACTGTTTTTCGGATCCAGGCGAGCGGACTGACGCAGAGCCAGGACGGTCTGCAGGTATCGGGTTTCGGCTGCAGACGACCCTCCCATCGCTCGGGCAATCGCTTCTTCGCTCATGCCCAGACTGCGATAGGCAGCTCCCAGAATTCGGTAACCGTGAGGATTGTCGGAATCCGTTCGCAGAGCTTCATTCGCGCGACGAACAGCCAGTGTTGGTCCAGCCAGAGCCCGCCCCAGGACGTCCATCAGTTCCTTCTGCTGAGGATTGCCGCCGGAGGCCTGCGCCACCTGAAAAATGCCCTGAGCCGGAAGCATGTCCAGCTGGAGAATGTTCTGAGCTTCGCGCATCGGAGCCGGCAGAGGATCGCGGGACTCATACAGGTACTCGCGATAGAATCCGGGATCGCCTGCATAGTCGAAGCGTTCGGGATCAGGATGGTCGTCCGGCAGTTCGGTCCGGAACGCAAGGTCTCTCAACGAAAACTTCGGACCATCCGGATCGGAACCGGTCCAGCGAAAGATGGCGGCGGACGGACCCCGTTCGACCAGCGTCCATTGCGGAGCTCGGCTGAAGGCCTGAACATGTGAATAGGCCGGTGGTCCTGGCGGAGACAGTCTGAGCATCACGTGTGTGATTCCGGCAGCGTCATAGCTCTTCTTCCAGTCGGGGTTGACGCCTGCCGTTGCAGTCCCTGATGAGTTTGGTTCGGTCGATGTTTCGTCGGAAGATTTTCCGGCTGGTTGATCGGCAGGTTGATCTGTTTCCAGCAGACTGCGACGCAGTTCGTCAAATCGTGAGATCACGGACAGCGGATCCGCAACTCGGCCAAATGCCAGTGGTCGGCTGTCGGCAAAAGCCTGGCGACCGTGCCAGATCAGTAAGTCGCCCTGTGTCAGATGTGTATTCAGGACTCGGGCATCATCCGGCAGAACAGACAGTTCTTTTTCCAGTGATTCCATCGTCGCCTGCAGTTCGGGGTCAAAGCCCGGCCCGATGCTGTTGCGAGTGGGCAGCCGGTCAGCCACGGCCAGAAATCCAAGTGCAGCCATGCCGAACACCGTCACCGCGCGGCCGCCTCGGGAGAACAGCACTTCCATCGTATCTGTGCTGTATTCCTGACGGAACGTGCGACTGTACCAGCGCTGAGCGGCCGTGCCGGCAGCGGCAGCCGCCACCAGTGACGCGGCAGGCAGCTCATGCAGCTTCAGCACCGCCAGGCCGGTGAACCCCAGCAGGACGACAGCCCATGGCACATCGTTCCGACTGCGGCTGATCAGCAGCACGATGACGGCAATCACAATCAGAGCGAATCCCGCCACATACGCGAATTCAAAACTGGTCAGAACGCCTTCGTCCAGCAGCGAGTAACTTTCCGTGCGTCCATCCAGAAGACCGTGGCCCTGGGGAAGCGGATTCATCGACATCTGAAGCGGGTATTCGGTGGAATACGTCGCGACCGGAGACAGCAGGCTGGCCAGCGGTGACGGATTGAGCAGCAGAGCCGCCACGCACAGTGCCCCCGCCTTCCACAGAATTCCGGAATCCTGTCCCGGGGCTTCGTTGGCTTTCTCGGCGGCCGACTTTCGGAAGCGATTTCCAAGAGCGTACAGCACGATGGCGATGATCCCCAGCCATGCGCGCGAATCCAGATTGCACCAGACCGCCGTCAGCAAAGGAAACTTCCACAGCAGCCCCTGATCATTCCCTTCGGAAAATCGGTGCAGCAACAGCAGTGTGATGGACAGCCCCAGCAGCGTCATCAGGTCCGTTGTCGGGACGAAATCCACGGAACACGCGGCAACAGCCAGAACACTGCAGATGGAACTCCACCAGGTCGGCATGCCTCGAAGTGAAATATGAGACAGCAGCCACGCAACAACGGCAGCGATCGCGGCCTTGAAGATCGTCAGGCCGATCGGACCTCCGGCGGCATACGCGAGACTCAGCAGATGATCGAACAGCCAGCTGACGTTGCCGGAGGAACGACCATCCAATGCATACGAAAACGGGTCACTTCCGATCGGCAGAAATCCATGACTGCGCAGGTATTCTCCGGATCGCACATGGACCAGAGTTCGCGAATCGGAAATCTGACTGAAACCGAACAGCACGGCGAGGAAGATCGCTGCCCACCGCAGCATGAAGTCGCCTCGAATCGCTTCTTCCTCAACCAGCTCCGGCGTCAGCTCATAGTCGTCCGGCAGTTCGTCCTCAGCGGGGGACATACCGACAACCTGACCAGCTTCCGACGCCGACTGAGATTCAGGAGTTTCTTCAGAAGGAGACGGGGAAGGATTGGATTCAGCGGGATCAGTCACAACCAGACCTTACAGTAAGAACACGGATTGAATGGAGTGACCAGTCAATCTGAACAGGAGCAAATCCAGCTGCAGATCCAGGTCTCAGCAGGTCAGACTCCTGCCTGACAGATCAGATCGTCAGGCGGAAGGTAACCACCGTCCCTGAACCGGACATCAGGTGAACGCACATCCGGAACCAGATCAAAGTCATCAAAATCCTCCCTGACAGGCCGGATCCGCGCGCAGCAGAACCGCACTTTTTACGACTCGACCGGCCCCTGCGTTGGAAAAAACGCCGCACTTGCCGGGGGCGACATCGGTTTTCGAGGGGCAGAACGCAGGAATTGCTCCTGTGTTTGGGACTTCCGGGGAATTTCGAGTCCCCGACTCCTGGAAGGTTCCATCAAAGTGTGGAAAAGAACCGATGATCAGGCTAGATTTCGAGTCAGTTCCGGCAGTCTTTGGCAGGCACCCTTCCAACTCCCGCCGGTTCGTTCTTCCCGCCTCTGCTTCCTTCCCAAACGCGACCACCTCTCCCACCTCGGTCGCAACGAGTCCGCTCATGACACACTCTCACGGCATCACTGCTGGTCGGCGTCGACGTGTCCTGATTCATCGTGTGCGCTGGTGTCTCGCCACCGTTGTACTGACAGCGGTCATCGGCATGCTGACCGGAGCCGTGGAACGCCACTCCGCTCCGCTGGATATCGGCGTCACGACGGTCGAACCGTCATCGTTTCGAATGGAGATTCAGCGTCCGGGAATTGTCGAGCCCCTGAAATCTCAGGCTGTTCATTCCGATTGTTACTGGACGACGCGAATTCTCAGCATTGTGCCCGAAGGAACCTGGGTTCAGGCGGGTGACGTCGTCTGCGTGATGGATTCAGCGGACATCGAAGAATATGCACGAACTCGGGAAGTGCTGCTCATTCGCTACCGAGGCCGACTCGACAACGCTCTGCATGAACAGGAAATGCTGACAACGCAGAGCGAACGACTGCTGACAGCCGCGGAACATCGCCTCGCCACAGCGGAAAACAATCTGGACGAATATCAGCACGGGACGTTTCCGCAGCAGGTCGAGCAGCTGGAACAGGACCTGAGCATCGCATCCCGACAGCTGGCGACCGAAGCTGACAAGGTTTCCGGAGTCGAGCAGATGTGGGCAATGGGGCTGGTGGATTCTCGCCAGATGTCCCGCAGCTCGGCAACGCTGCTGAATGTCCGTCAGAAGCATGACGTCCTGCAGTCGAAACTGAATCTGCTGACCGGCTTCACTCATCCCAGAACCCAGCTTCAGCTGGCACATACCCGCAGTCATGCTCAGCGCACGGTCGCTCGCACCATGCTGTCCAACAGTCTGGCCGAAACACGAGCTCAGCTGACAACTCTGGCTTACGAAAAGACGGTCCGCATCTATGAACGGTACTATCAGCGGGCCATCGACAGCATCAAGGCCTGTACGCTGCGAGCTCCGTGTGATGGACAGGTCATGTACGGGAATTCGTGGTATCTGAAAAGCCGGGGGATTACTCAGATTGAAGAAGGTGCCACTGTTCGCCAGCTGCAGAAGGTCTTTGAAATTCCTGACCTCAGACATCTGAAGGTCAGTATTCCGATAGATGAGGCCCTGATTTACCGGATTCACAAAGACATGCCGGTCAGCGTGACTCCCGCGGGATACGACGACCAGAAAGTCGCCGGCAGGATTGTGGAAATCTCGAAATATCCCCGTCCGCGAAGTTCATACACTCCAGGCGTGAAGGATTACTGGATCGACATTCAGCTGCTGCCCACCGAAGCACAGGCGTCGCTGCTGAAGATGCGATCTGATGTCACGGTGACTTTGACTCTGCATGACGATCCGGAAGCTCTGCAGATTCCACGAACGGCCGTGACGGGAATCGCCGGTCACAACTTTGTGTTCGTATTCGATGGTCATGATCTGCAGTCCAGACCAGTCGAACTGGGACAGGCCAACGAGTCGTCCGTCTGCATTGTGGCCGGTCTGAGCTCAGGCGAACAGGTCGTCACGGCCATGACCGATCAGCACCGGAAGAAGCTGGAAGACGTCCTTGAGCAGGAACTTCGATTGGGTCAACAGTCGGTTCAGCGTTCGTCTGAAGAATCGGACTGACTGTTCAGCAGACGAAACGGCGTGCGAGCTCGACGCTGGCCTTGCCGTTCTGATCTCCACTGCAGCACGACGTCCGGCTGATCCGTGAAGACTCCGTCCACGCCGCCGTCGCGAACCAGCCGCGTCAGCAGTGATTCCACGGTCTCCCCGAGTTCCGGCAGGCGATCAGTCGCGAATGGACTCACATAGACCTGGAGAGATAACCCGTGAGCTGCCGCCACCACTTCAGCCAGACGGTGTGTACCTTCGTCTGAAGTTTTCACAATCAATGGCAGAGGCAGGGCAATGATATCCGCAACACGGGACGTCTTCTGAAGCTGTTCCGGAGTGGGAATCACCTTGAATTCCTGAATCATCGTCAGCGGACATTTCAGTTCTGTTCTGATGGCCAGAGCGAGCACTTCGTCATCCGTCATCAGGGACGCTCGATCCTGCTGTTTCTGATAACCACAGCTTTTCAGGACTTCCAGAACCCGCCGGACATCATCAGTTGAGGTCTGTTGTCCTTTGATCGCAGCGCCAATTTTGATGCAGATTCCGCAAGTGCGATGACGTGAGTGGTTCAGCCCCTGAATCAGCTGCAGATGGTCTTCAAGAGTGGCGATGGCAAACCTGCCCCTGTCCGACGGAAAACGGCCCGCTGGAGAATCCATCGGTGGCCGGACGGACAGTTGTCGGAGTTCTGCCAGAGTCAGGTCAGCGACTTTCCGCGATTGGGTGCTCGTCGTCGGAAGAACCTGATCGTGAAAGACGACCGGGATGCCATCCTTTGACAGGCTGACTTGCAGACTGATATCGTCGGCTCCCAGAGCATGGGCAAAGACCGTTGCTTCTGTCGTCTGTTCGGGCAGGTACCCGGAAGCTCCTCCTCGAGCGATCACGACGGGCACTTCGTCCGTCACAGTCTGAGCGATCGAATGAGCATGCGTTGTTTGCGAATCCTGCGCCGCAATGTCACCTGAGCCCGTGATGCAGATCACGCTGCTGAACAGCCATACTGCGTGTCTGCCGTTCACCCCGCTTCGTTTGACCAGTCGCATCGCCATGCTTTTTGAAGAGAGCTCATTTGAATTGAACCTCAGACCGGCTTCCGAGGATTCAGGCACCGGCGGCCATTCCAGCCAGACTGACGCCGACAACATGCAGCAGATAGATCGAGAGCAGTGCCCATCCGGCTCGGGGGGAGATTGTCCCGCTTTTCCATGGAATTGCCACCAGCATCACAGACAGCAGCAGAACGACGGGAAGATCGATGAGTGCCGTCTGAGCCGCGACGGGAAGCGTTTCCACCGTCGCACAGGTGGCCAGGACCCAGCAGATGTTCACGATATTGGATCCGACCACGTTGCCGATTCCCAGATCCTGATGGCCTTTCAGCACGGCCATCAATGAAACGGTCAGTTCGGGCAGGGACGTCCCGATGGCAAACAAAGTCAGTCCCAGAATCAGTTTCGGAACTCCGAAACGCAGAGCCAGCGCTTCGCCATTCGTAACAAGCAGACGACTGCCGATCACAACCATTCCGCAGGCCAGTACAAAAATGACCGCAGTCTTCAGCAGGCCAGAAGCCACCACAGGTTCGAAGTCATCTGCAGAGGCCGGCACCGGAAGCATTTCAGCGGCTGAATTCCGACGGGCGGTTCTGGCCGAACGAATTGACGTCAGAATGTACCACAACAGACCCAGCAGCAGAACGACGCCTTTCCATCGCGAAATGTCGTAAGGGTAAGCAGCATGCGGTGGCTGTGTTGAACCAAACAGCGCGAAGACGCATGTGAGAACGGCAATGAACAGCATAAACATACCGGGCCCCTGCAGCATACTGCGTTCCGCAAACAGTCCGGTCCAGGTTCCTCGCTGACTTTTCATCAGGCTGGGAAGAACAGCACACAGCCCGACAATCAGTCCGATATTGCACAGACATGATCCCACCACATTGCCCACTGCGAATTCGGTCGAGCCGGCAAACACTCCTGTCAGCGACACCATGAACTCGGGGAACGATGTCGCTGTACTGACAATTGTTGCTCCAACAATGGCCGGTGGGATGCGAGTCGTGTGCGCAATCGAAACGGACGCATCCGTGAACAGATCGCCGCCTTTGGTAATCGCTGCCAGACTGACAACGATGACAACGAGAACGCCCCAGACAGCTCCGGCCGGTTCATTCCCCAGCAGAATTGGCAGCATTCCGTCCGCGATACAGATGACATCCGAAAGAAGTGAATTCACGTTTGTCCTGCGAAGAGGGAAGATTGGCGAGGGGCTACGTTTTAAATCAGCCGTGATTCTTCGACAACGCGGGTGCCGGAAAACCGGATCACAAATCAGCCCTGCGGGAAACGGTTTTCTCATTGCGAGCTTTTTTCCTCGGAATTCGCCGCCGTCTCAGAAGGGGGGGCGGCGACGTGGAAATCTTCAGTCCGGGGCTGTAAACCTCAGACCGGGCCGTGGGAGATTTCGGGGGCTAAGACGATCGGCCAATTCAATTCTCCCGTAACAGACGATGCAGAGAGTCCCAGGCAGGGATTCGTGACTTCATCCTCGACGACACGGTACGGACGGACTGACCAGTCTCCCAGGTTCGAGTCAGGCACTCCTGCGATTCATGCCCTTCGGACCTGAGCACATCTGCACAAGTGCTGTCCTCAACCAAATTGCGTGTGTGACACGGGAAAGTCAGATTCAGCAGCGATTCAGCCGTCATGGATCCAGACGCAACGCCATCGGCTGTTTGAAACGTTCCGTGGCTGACCACGAGCGAACTCCGGACTCGTGACCCCTTCCACGACGAAACGGTACGAACCAACTGACCAATCGCCTAAGTCCATGGTCATTGAGTTGTGGGCGAACATCGCAGCTCGTCCGAAATTCATCGCTCCGGTGCCCGATGACGGCTCGGGACGGCTCGGGACGGCTCTATTTGTTATGATCACCGACGGCGTGGAAGCTGATTTGTCCTGAGCTGTCGCCCACGACGACATGGCTGTTGTCGGCGGTCCATGCGAGGCTGATCGGAATCCCGGATTCGATGCCGAATGACCGTTGCTGAGTTCCGGAGGCATCCCAGATTCGGAGAACTCGGTCCCGCCCGGCGGTTGCCAGTCGACCGTCGCGGCTGAACCGGCAGGCAAGGATTCCGCCGGGAATGTTTCCGAATGTTCCCGGCGGTCGCTGAGGCGGATGAGCGTTGGGTTGACTGATCGCCGGAAAGCCATCCGTCACGTCCCACCAGATGACACTGCCGTCTTCTGAAGCTGATGCCAGCATGCGGCCATCCGAACGCCAGTCAAGTGCTCGGATGGCCGCTTTGTGTTCTGCCAGATTCAGCAGGATGCCGCCGGTCAGTGCATCCCAGAGGTGAATGCCGCCGGCTCGGTCAGCCGTCGCCAGTCGACTGCCGTCCGGGCTGAAGGCCACGCAGGTGATCCAGTCCGTGTGTTTGTCGATGCGACACAGCAATTCGCTGCTGGTGGTCGAGTACACCTTCACAAGCTGTCCCGATCCTCCCAGCGCGATGCGCTGGCGGTCAGAACTGAGATCTGCGGCCAGAACTTCGTCAACCTCATCTCCCACTTCCGCAATGCGTCGGCCGGAACGAACATCGAACAGAACAACGCTTCCCTGTTCGACGGGTCGGCCGCCGGCCACCATCAGAATCTCGCCGTTGCGGCTGAAACGCAGGACATGAGGTTCACCATCCGGATAGGCAAGCCGTGCGATCTCCTGTTTTGACTCAGCATGCACCAGACGGATTTGCTGCAGAGCAGACACAGCCAGCAGCGGAGCCCACGGACTGCTGTCGATGGCCAGAATCGGAAACGGTCGCAGCACGTCGACCGCGGGAACCAGCGAAAGATTCTCTGCCGGCATCGCCGGTTCCCCGACGGGCCGCTGGTCGTCTGTGGCAGACAGAGCCAGTTCCAGATCACGGTTTCGGACCATGGACCGGCTTTCAGAGGTTTCTCGCAGGCCGGTTTCGATCCACTTTCGAATCATTGCAATCCGGTCGTCGGGCAGTGGCGGACTGTTGGGAGGCATTCGAGCATCCGGGTCGGGATTCGTGATCGCCTTCAGCAGCAGGCTCTGACCGGCCCGACCGGGTTCGACCACCTTCCCGCCACTTCCGCCTCGCAGCACTGCACCGTACTGCTGCAGATTCAGGTCCGCTTCCTGCCGATCATCCCCGTGACACTTCAGACAATACTGACGCAGGATCGGCTTGATGTGGACATTGTAAGTAACCACGGCCCCGTCTCCGTCGGTTTCATCGGCGCTGACGAAATTCACGGCAGACACCGCCAAAGTCAGCAGGACGAAATTCATCCACGATAAGTGTGGTTTCATGATGTCTCGATGTTGAAGGAAGATCCGACAAATCCGGGGAGGACAGTTCCCGCAAGTCCAGGGCATCAGCTGCGACGATCTTCACGGGACACGACACATATGATCGTCCCTTGCGTCTGAATTTGCAAAAGGTGAGCGACGGCGAGGTGACCGGCAGCACCGGCCGCACACGAGGGCTCGACTGAAAGAGCATCTCTGCAGCAGTGTTTCAGCAGCTCGGTTTCGCCACGTTTCCCTGCACCGGTTGCCCAGGATAACATTGAAAAGCCGGAGCCACGAGCGACCTCAGGAACAGTGTTGCCCGGCGCTGTTTTGCGATGGAGCTGGCCGATTGAACGGCAATGAATTTATTCCGCAAGACTCTTCCCGGCTGACGTTTTCACTGTGCCGCGGAGACGAACCTCAACCAGACCGACCGGGAACCGATTCCCTGATGATGAAACCGATTCTGAACGTGGTGCTGTACCAGCCTGAGATCCCTCAGAATACGGGCAACATTGGGCGCACCTGTGTTGCGATCGGAGCCAAACTGTGGCTGATCAGACCGCTGGGCTTTCAGCTCAGCGACCGCTATCTCAAGCGTGCCGGGATGGATTACTGGCAGCACCTGGACTGGGAAGCCGTCGACAGCTGGACGGAAGTTCAGAATCGTCTGCCTGAAGCTCAGGTCTGGTATCTGACCAAGACCGCTCAGCGACTGCTGTGGGAAGCAGAATTTCGACCGGGCGACATTCTGCTGTTTGGCAGTGAATCCCGAGGTCTTCCGTCCGGCATTCTGAACGAGTGTCCGAGCGGAAAAATCAAGCTGCCGATGCTGGATCTGGTTCGCAGCCTGAATCTCGCCAGCACGATGAACACTGTCGCGTATGAAGCCATTCGCCAGTTCGGCGGGCTTCCGAACGTTGAGCCGTAGCGGTCTGAATTCAGTCGCGAGTCTCAGGAACGCCGGTGAGAAAACTTCGATTCGACAGAAGGAATCGGACGGGGCTCACGCAAAGACGCGAAGACGCAAAGGTGCGCGGTGCATGCCGTCACAGTGCGGACTTCGTTTCGGAACTTCCCGGAATTGTCACACCGTGGCAGCGGCTTTCAGAGCGATGTCCAGGTCGTGCTGCAGCAGTTCTGCGGGTTCAAGGCCGACGGACAGGCGAATGAGTTCATCGGTGATGCCGATTTCCGCTCTTGCGGTTTTCGTCATAAAGGCGTGGGAGGTTGTGGCGGGATGTGAGATTGTGGTTCGGGAATCGGCCAGAGTCGGTGAAAACGGAATGGACGGCGACGCTTTCATGAACCGATTGACGGCTGATCGACCACCGGACTTCAGCACAAAGGAAACAATGCCGCCGGTGCCATCCGGATACAGCGACGATGCCGTCCGGTGAGTCCGATGATTGGGAAGGGACGGGTGGATCACGGCGGCGATTTCAGGTCGTGTCTGCAGCCAGGCCGCCATCTGCCCGGCCGTCCGACAGACCTGCTGCATGCGCAGCGGAAGCGTTCGCAGACCTCGCTGAGTCAGCCAGCATTCAAAGGGGTTGGCGTTCTGACCGAAGACGCTGGATGTTCCCCGAATTCGCTTCATCAGTTCGCCGGGCCCGGCTACGACGCCCAGCATCACGTCGCCGTGACCGTTCAGATATTTGGAGGCACTGTGGACCACAAGAGTTGCTCCGTGTTCCAGCGGACGAATCAGCATCGGGGTCGTGAACGTGCTGTCGACAACCAGTGGAACATCTCCAAGTACAGCCGCAATGGCGGAGATGTCCGCAACTTCCAGCAGTGGATTGGAAACCGTCTCGATGAGACACATTCGAGTTTCAGGGGTAAGCACTTCGGTAATGCCGTTCGGGTCGATCACGTCAACATAGTCAACTCGTATTCCAAACTGACGTTCCAGTCGAGCCATCAGTTTGAGCGTCACTCCGTACAGCGATCGAGCGACAATCAGATGCGATCCGGCTTCGCACAGTGTCAGGGTGACTGCGGCCAGAGCACCCATGCCGGAGGCAAACACATTGGCCGATTCCGCACCTTCCAGTTCGGCGATTGATCGTCCGAGTGCGGTATGGTTGGGATTGTTGTCCCGAGTGTAAATGTACCCTTCAGCGGAACCGGAATAGATGGCCGCCAGCACATCCAGGTCCGGCACATCAAAGGCCGTTGTCTGGTAAATCGCGGGCGAGCTGGGTTCTGTCACGAACGGCGGAACGTGTCCCATTCGAGCCGGATGATTTTCGGGACCACTGGCAGACATGCAAAATTCTTTCTTTCCGGAACGGCTCCGAAGAGGAACGACCGCTTCCAACCTGAAGTGGGCAGTGCCCACACCCCATTCGAGCGAACGCTCGGAAACGCGACTGCGTCGCTCAGAAAAGATACGCGCACTGTGCGAGGATCTGACAGCGTGAGACTCGGAAGGCTGTCTGAAGTTCATCACGGGGCGTACGTTAACAACCGCTGCGGGAAACTCACAGACACTGCTCGATCTTCGCTCGGCCGTCTGAATTGGCGGGTCTGAGTCTTGCTGAAGGCGGACACGGACTGCGACAATCAGTCGGTCATCGCCACCCGAATGAGTGCGCGGCTTCTCTGAGCGGAAACCCGGCGTCCATGCTGAAAATCGGTCAATTCGAAATGTCCCTTCCTGTCGTCCAGGCGGCGCTCAGCGGTTACAGCGACTGGCCAATGCGGGCATTGGCGCGGCAGATGGGAGCTCCATACACCATCTGCGAAGTGATGATTGACACATTCGTGACGTCGCTGACCAATCGCCCGAAGACTCGACACTTTCTGATGGTCACCGACAACGACCATCCGGCCGGAGCTCAGCTGATGGGAGCGGACCCTGAGGAATTTCCGGCAGCCGCCCGCCGACTTGTGGAGTCCGGTTTCGACGTCATTGACATCAACTTCGGGTGCCCCGTCAAGAAAGTTCTGGGCCGCTGTCGAGGTGGATTTCATCTGGGCCAACCGGAAATTGCTCTGGAAATCGTTCGCCGTGTTCGCGACGCTGTTCCGGATCACATGCCTGTAACCGTGAAGATGCGTCGGGGAATTGACGATTCCGATCAAAGCCGCGATCAGTTTTTTCAGATCCTGGAAGGTGCCTTCGAATCAGGCATCAGTGCGGCGACCATCCATGGCCGGACGGTGATGCAGCGTTATGTCGGTCCCAGTCGCTGGGAATTTCTGGCGGATGTCTGTCGTCAGTTTCCGACGCGGACGATTCTGGGAAGCGGCGATCTGTTCTCGGCGGAAGACTGTGTCCGCATGCTGCAGACAACCGGTGTCAGTGGAGTGACGGCCGCTCGCGGAGCGATCGGCAACCCGTGGATATTTCAGCAGGCTCAGGCACTTCTGGAAGGAAAGCCGCTTCCCCCGCCACCCACCGTTCACCAGCAGCGCGATGTGATGGCGGAACATTTTCGTCTGGCAGCTCAGGTTTATCCCGAACATCGAGCCGTTCGACAGCTGAGAAAGTTTTCGCTGCGGTACGCCGACTGGCACCCTCGGGGTGACATGGTTCGCGCGGCGTTTGTGAAGACGACGGATGCGGCGTCCTGGCATCAGGTGCTGCAGGACTGGTATGCAGCAGACGAATCCGGCATTTACCCGGGCAATCCGGGGCGACCCAGGCCGCCGGCGATTGAATCCTGTTGCTGACAGATCGTGCATCGATCGGAGATCCGGGCTGGACAGATGAATTCATGATCCGGAAGATGCCCGTTCCACGACCCACCCTGCACCATTGTCCACCTTAGCGATTGATGGCTGCAGACACTCTCCCATCACTGTTGAACGTTCCGCACGGATTCATGACTGCACGGATGCCAAACCAGAAGGAATCATCACCGGAATCCTCGTCCGAAGACGAGTGTCGGCCGGAGGCTGTTGCCGACACTTCAGACACTGGCGAGGCGATCGAGTGGGGCTGCCCTCCCGGCGTTCCGGAATTCGTTCCGGCTCGGGGGCTGGCGAACAGTCATCTGCAGACTCTGTACGGGACTCTGCTGCCCGCGCGCCCGGCGATCGCAGCCACTCTTCAGCGCAAACTGAGATTCGCGGACGGCGACTTCGCGGTACTTCACGACAACCGGCCGGAGGAATGGAATCGGGGCGACCACGTCGTGCTGCTGATGCATGGACTGAGCGGCTGTCATCAGAGCGGATACATGGTGCGAGTCGCCGCTCGACTGCTGGCGCGGGGGGCTCGGGTGTTTCGGATGGATCATCGAGGCTGCGGAGCCGGGCGGATGCTGGCTCAACATCCCTATCACGCGGGGCGCATTGAAGATCTTGAAGCGGCGATTCGCCTGATCGAACGTCTGTGTCCTGAAACGCCGATTTCGATTGCCGGTTTTTCACTGAGCGGAAATCTGCTGCTGCGTTACCTCGGTGATCAGCCGAATTCGCTTCCTCTCAGTCTGTTTCGGGCCGTCGCTGTGTGTCCGCCGATTGATCTGAAGCATTGCGTGACTCGGCTGGGCGAGAGTCGAATGGGGCAGCGTTACGACTGGCATTTTGCTCGACAGCTGGTCAGTGATGTAACCGGAACGCCTCAATGGCGTGACGATGTTCCACTGGCTCACATGCGTCGTCCGCCGCGGCGTCTGATCGACTTCGATGAATCGTACACAGCTCCGGCATCAGGTTTCGAATCGGCCGATCATTATTACGAGTTTGCTTCGGCCGCAAACCATCTCAGCAAGGTGCAGGTTCACACGACGGTGCTGATTTCGGAGGACGACCCGCTGGTCTGTGCCGAACCCTGGCGAAGACTGGATCTTCTGCCGCCGAATATCACTGTGTGTGCGACTCGACATGGCGGGCATCTGGGTTTCATCGGTCGGAAGGGTGTCGATCCGGACAACCGCTGGATGGACTGGCGAGTTGTGGACTGGCTGTTGAACTGAGAACTGTTGCCGAGCAGGTGGCGTCAGCTTCCAGATTGCGATGGATGTGAGCAGGGAGCTTCAGAACGAAACTCCACAGACAGGAATGTCTGTGCCACCTGCAGACAGGAATGTTTGTGCTGCCTGCAGACAGGAATGTTTGTGCTGCCTCACACGGATCGGTCGCCAAAACAGATTGTCCGGCAGGAGCCTGATCGACGGAAATTCTAAACTCTTGACGGCGTTGGTGAGCCGGTAGTTTTGCTTACCCGGTGGTCATTTTCCGAAAGTCATGCAGCCTTGGCTGACCGTTCCCCGATATCGCAGGTCTATACTGAAGTCACTCGCGCGGCGATGCTGGGGCTGGTCGTGAATCTGGCGCTGGGAATCACCAAACTGGCCGGAGGTGTTTTCGGCCAGTCGTTTGCTCTGATCGCCGATGCCGTGAATTCGATCGGCGATGTGATTGCCACCGTTGTTGTTCTGGTTGCCCTGAAAGTTGCTCAGCGCCCACCCGACGCCGAACATCCCTATGGGCATACTCGAGCCGAAGGAATTGCCGCATCGAATGTCGCCACGCTCGTGATTGTTTCGGCGGTGCTGGTGGGCTGGGAGGCGATTCAGAGGCTGTGGCTGGATCATTCGACTCCGCCGGGCTGGACACTCTGGATCGCGGCGTCGAACGTTGTGATCAAGGAAATGCTTTATCAGTACAAGATGCGAGTCGGACGGCGGACGGGATCAGCGGCGATCGTGGCGAATGCCTGGGATCATCGAGCGGACGCTTTGTGTGCTCTGGCCGTGCTGGCCGGTCTGGCGGCGGTTCGCTGGGGCGGACCGGGATTCGCATGGGCCGATGAGGCGGCTTCGCTGGTTGTTGTTGCCGCGATTATCTGGTCCGGAACTCTGCTGTTTCGAAACAGTGCCAGCGAATTGATGGATGTTCAGGCCGACCCGGAATTTGTTGATCACATTCGTCGGACAGCTCGAACCGTTGCCGGAGTCGAAGACATCGAGACCCTGTGGGTTCGAAAATCAGGCCTGGAATTCTTCGTCGATATTCACATTGAAGTCGATCAGCACCTGTCCGTCGCGGCCGGGCACCGAATCGGCCACGATGTGAAGGACCGGCTGCTGGAAGACTTTCCGTGTCTGCGGGATGTGCTGGTTCATCTGGAACCCTTTCCACACGAGCATCCGGCAGACGGGAGCTCGACCACGGAAGCCCCACGCCCTCCTCACACCAGCTGATTCGAAGCGGTCCTGCCGGACGCTGCTTGCTGAACTGCTATGACATCGGGATGAAGCGTTTCAGAAGCGTGGCGGGGATCACCAGGATCACAATCGCGGCAGCCAGTCGAGCGCTGCCGGTCAGACAGAAGGTCATGGCCGCGTCGATGAAGACCAGGTTCAGCAGCATCAGGCCGACAGTTTTCTGCAGAAGTGACGGTCGGCCGATTCGGATGGCTCGAACGATTCGAAACAGCAAGTTGGCTGTGACCAGTCCCAAAGCAATCAGAGCTCCGAACGCAGCGCTGTTGGGCTGTTCTCTCATCCGCCAGGCACAGTGCAGGGCGTGAGCGGCCAGTCCGGTGATGACAATTCCCAGGCCGAACATCAGCGGTCGTTCGGATGCTTCACCGGTTTCATGTTTTGCAAACCACGTAACACCCAGGACGTAGATCGCGAGTGATGCCGCGACCACAAGAACGTGATTCGGAACGTCCGGCAAGGAGAATTCCACAGATGCTCCCAGCAGCAGATTCAGAAATCGGCAGGTCGCCATTCCCAGGGGAGCTGCCAGGGTATTCTTCAGCCGGGAATCGTACAGCAGAATGCAGACCGCCAGCAGGACGGCCACAAGCAGGCTGGTGCTGAAGTGTGCCGTTGACGACCCGGCCAGCCATGCGGCGACAATCCCGGCCACCATCAGAATGCTTCCGAAGATTGCGGCCGACCGACGGGAGATCTGCCCGGAAGGAATCGGACGTTCGGGACGTTCCACGGCATCAAGCGGCGCATCGAACACGTCGTTCAGCACCATACCGCTCAGATAAAGACAGGCGCTGCTGAGCAGCAGCAGCCAGAGTTTCTTTTCAGCGACCAGCAGCGGGAGACTGCGTTCGGAACTGCTGATGAAGTATCCGCACAGGATATTTGACAGTGCGGTCAGAACGGTAGGCAGCCGCACCAGTCTGAGCCATGCCATCAGACGGAACGGGGGATGACGATCAGCGCTGGGTTCGACCGATGTCAGCTCCATTCTTCGTCGTCGAATTCTTCGTATTCGTCTTCGAAGCTGTCTTCCTCAAATCCGCCGTCGTCGAAACCATCGTCGTCGAAGCCGCCATCGTCATCGTCGAACTGGTCTGCCTGACCGTCGCCTTCATCACCGTCGTCATCACTGCCCGGGCGTCCGGCAGCGCCGGGTGGCGGAGCAACCATCGGAGTTCCGAAACCTTCCTTCGGATACCAGGCCATCAACAGGAAGGGCGAACCCGACAGCATCAGCACCAGCAGTCCGGTGATGGAAACCACAACGGTCATCAGGCCCGAAAACATGTTGCCACCGTGTCCGCCCACCACGGCACTCAGCACGATCGCGGCCAGTAGTCCGGCTGCGGGCAATGCCGTCACCAGAGACATGAGGATGACTTGTTTCTTGGACATGAGTGCTCGGCAGGTTGACGAAATGCGGTAACCACAGCGACGCTGATGTCGGTATCGACCATCATAGGCGTCTGCCCTGAGCCGAGGCAAGAACGGCCCTCAGACTTTGGCAATTCCGCAGAAAGGTCGACAGAGCCGGAATCTCCGTCAGCCCCGATTTTCAGCCGCGGGAGGCCGGACTTCCACCGGACAACACCCACTTCCGCTCGATCGGGGACGAAATTCACCACGAAGGACACGACGTTCCCGGGCGTCAGGCCGGCATGACGACGCAGGAAGGTAGCCCGACCTCCGGGCAAGATCTGTCTTCCGGAACGCCCCCAACCGGCCTCGACCTTTGCGTCTTCGCGTCTTTGCGTGAGACTCAGAATGTTCCCGGAAACGCCTTGGTGGAAATGGGGCACGCAAAGTCGCAAAGACGCGAAGGAAGGCTTCATTCGCGCGGCTTCTGGAAGGACAACACCCGGTTCCAATCAATCAGAACAACGAAATTCACCACGAAGGACACGAAGTTCCCGGATGTCAGGCTGTATGACGACGCAGAAAGGTAGCCCGACCTCTGCGCGAGATCTGTTCTCAGGAACGCCCCCAACCGGCCTCGACCTTTGTGTCTTCGCGTCTTTGCGTGAGACTCAGGAGTTGCAGTCGTCGCAATGACGGGAAGGAAAGGTCGATTGCTCAGGCGACTGACTGGCAGACACCTCTGATACAGACGCGAACTCTGATCAGAGGCTGACGGCTGTGTCCGGTTCATGGATCGGTTCGATGCGGGAGGCCAGTTCTTTCAGCTGAGCCAAAGATTCGGGAATGCCGGATTCCTGTCGCAACTCCGCCAGCTGCTGCAGTCGTTCGGACGGTTCCGTGAATTCTCTGAAGCCTACCGTTCCGCCGGTTCCCTTCAGTTTGTGAGCCAGACGGTTCAGTCCTTTGTAATCCCGGTTCTGCCAGCAGGTGTTCATGTCGTCCAGCATCACAGGCAGGACTTCGGTGAACTGCCGGACGATTTCCCGGAATTCGGGGATCTCGATCGGCAAAGTTGATTTGAGGGGAGGCAAAGTGGATGGGCCGACTGGCGTCGGTGACCTCACCGGTTTTTCCGGAATTCCTGGATCGGTGTCGGCCAGAAGGCGATCGACCAGGTTCATCACATTGTCCAGGCTGGCTGTCGCTGAGCTGCCGGCTCCTCGATCGGATCTCGAAACGTTGACTTTCTCTGCGGCCTGAGTGCCTGTCACGGGCGGCCGTGATTCAGAAAGATTCTCCGTCCTCACAGGTTCCGGTTCGACCCAGTCGTGATCGATTTCCAGAACTTCAGAAAGGGTGGTCAGCAGGCGATCGATATCGATGGGCTTGCTGAGAAACCCGGTGCAACCCGCTTCGTGACATCGATTGCGATCAGATTCCATGACGTTGGCGGTGAGAGCAAAGATCGGAACGGTCAGACCATGGTCGCGCAGTTTGCGGGTCGCCGTGAAGCCGTCCATGACCGGCATCTGCATATCCATCAGCAGCAGGTCGAATGCTTCCGACGTTGCACGTTCGAACGCCTGAAGTCCGTTTTCGGCCTCTTCAACCGTCAGCCCGGACTTCCTGAGCACCAGACCGACCAGCTGTCGATTGGCTGGAGTATCGTCCGTCACCAGGACTCGAGCCGGTTTGAAGCGAACGTTCAGGGACGTCTGCTGAATTCCGGTCTGCTGATTTCGCTGGATCTTCACAGCCTGTTCTGTGGTGATCGATTCAACGCAGGAAATGTCTCCGGTGTTCACGGCAAAGGTGAACGTGGTGCCTTTTCCGGGCGTACTGACCAGGGTCACGTCGCCGCCCAGAGCCTGTGTCAGCCGTTTGCTGATCGCCAGTCCCAGGCCGGTTCCACCGAATCGTCGCGTGACCGAACTGTCGGCCTGAACGAATTCCTCGAAGACCCGTCCGCACTGTTCTTTGGTCATTCCGATACCGGTGTCCGTCACATGAAAGCGGACCTGAGGAATCCCGCGATCGGTATGTGATTCGACGGTGATCGTGACCCTTCCTTCTTCGGTAAACTTGATGGCATTGCCGACCAGGTTCATCAGAATCTGTCGCAGTCGAGTCGGATCGCTCTGAATGACGGACGGAATTGTTCCCGTGATCGAATGTTCCAGGATCAGTCCTTTTTCCTGAGCCTTCATCTTCATCACATTGACGACTTCACACATCAGCTGGTAAGGACTGCAGGAACAGATTTCCATTTCCATCTTGCCGGATTCGATCTTTGACAGGTCCAGAATGTCGTTGATCAGACCCACCAGATGAGTTCCGCTGGCGTGAATTGTGTTGAGATAATCCCGCCGAGTGGCTTCGTTCTCTTCCATGCCACGGCGCAGGATTTCCGTGAACCCGACGATCGCGTTCATCGGGTTGCGGATTTCGTGGCTCATATTGGCCAGAAAATCGCTCTTGGCCTTGTTGGCGGCTTCCGCGTCATCACGAGCCAGACGCAGAGCAATTTTGTTCTGTTCCAGAGCTGTGACGTCGTCAAAGGTGACCATCACGCCGCGGTTTTCGCCGTCGTTGCCGGCGAGCGGAGTACAGTTGACTCGGAAAATTCGCCCGCTGCCCTTTGCCGAGTTCAGCCGCATCATCACATTGGGAACGGCGTGACCTTCCGCGATCACAATGTCCCAGGGCATGCGGGAATCTGGTGTGCTTTCAACAGGAGCAAACCCCAGCTCACTGGCTTTCATCCCCAACAGCTTGTTGTTGCCGCTGCCGGTCATGACTTCCATCGCCATGTTGTTCAGCAGAACGCGTGTGTTCAGGCCGACAATCATCAGGCCTTCTGAAAGAATGTCCAGAGCTTCGCGGACCCGACGCGGGACGGCCTGAGACGGGTCCAGGTTTTTCAGCACCATGGTCAGAAACCAGCGGAATGAAAAGAATCCAAAGCCGGCAGCCAGCATCAGCAGCCGCGACATCGGAGTCACCAGCTGCCCCAGCAGAGTTTCCGGACGCAGCGGCGTAAAGGCGATCTGCAGCTGAGCAAACCGTTCGATTTCCCGAGCAGACAGACTGATTTGCATAAACTGCTCGGTCGATCGCGTCTCCAGATCGTTCGGCCAGATTGCGCCGTGCAGCCCGGCACAGGCCAGCGGAGTTCCATCGGGAAGCACCACGGCCATTGATCGAACCTGGTCATTGCGGTCTACAATCGCCTCAAAGACAGCCTGAAGTTTTTCGTAATGCGAATCTTCGATCATCGGAGCCGTGTTGAAGGCAATCACCTCCACCAGCTGCGCGCGGGAACGGATCGAAAGCTGTTCTTCGTCGGGAATCAGCCCGAAATAATTGGCAGCCATCAGGATGCCCAGCATGGAACACACCAGGCCCAGTGTGATGCGAGTTGCCGCGGACATTCGGAACATAGGTCGTACTCAATTCATGAACAGTTCGGGTTTCGTCCGAAGGGTCGGACGGCAGTCGGAAACCGATCATCTGCCGGAGAAAACGCGGATTGCCGAAACAGGGTTAATGGATTCAGTTCAAATTCATTTCATTGGGCCATCGGCCGGGAAAATACAGGTCTGTCTATCGATCTCTTTCGACTCGATCCGTTTTTTGAGCCTGACGATCGACGAGGTCCTGCAGTGAGTCATCGTCATCGTGCCCGCCGACTCCGTCCATGACCATCAGCGGGTCAAACAGAGTCCAGACGGGCAGCTGGCTGAGGAAGCCCAGCGCCAGCATCCCGGTTCTGAGCGCCGTGACCACGGTTCCGATAGCGATGGATGTTCCGGTGACCGCAACGGCACTGGCTGTGAGGTCGCCGATGCGATACTCGGACTGAAGGTTCTCTTCGAATCGGGTGATCTGCTGAACCGTTCCTTTCAGTTCAGCAAATCGTTCGTACGTAAACAGGTTCTGGGGCAGGAAACTGCCCGTGGTCGTGGTTTGAGTCATCTGATGCAGTGAATCACGATCCTGACCGGTCAGGTTGAAATCCCGCAGGCCATTCGCGTGAACTCGATCACCTTCCGCGACGGAAATCGTCAACTGCTGTCCCAACGACAGTGACTCTGCGACAATGGCACTGTCGTTTGCCGCCAGAATCATCATCAGCCCCTTGCTGTCCACAGCCAGGTTCCCGGATTTCCCGTCGTCACTGTCGTCGGCTGCGACTGCGGTCGGCGACTGTCCGGAAGCCACGGGCGGCTGTCCGGCCGGGGCCTGCTGCTGCGGTGCCGTGACGGCAGTTACTGTCGGAGCCGAAACCGCCGATTCGGCGGTGGTCGTTTCTGTCGTTATCGACTTTGCCGGAGTTGGTTCCGCCGTTGTTGTGGTCGTAGTGCTTGCGACAGACTGACTCACACTGATCGGAACGTTGATCTGAACGAGACTTTCTCCGCTGGCGTTATTCCCGTCGCTGACGAGATACGAAAATGAATCCGTGCCGAAGAATCCGGGGTCGGCTTCGTAGCGGAAGGATCCATCCGCGGCAACCGTGAGATTTCCGTGCGTGGGCTGATTAACGACGACAACGATCAGCGGGTCACCTTCAGGATCCACTGCCCCGTTTAGAAGTCCCGGAGCCGCAGCTGTTACTGACAGCGAACCATTGGTCTGAAAGCTCAGAGTATTGCCGTTGGCAAAGAACGGTGAATCGTTCACGGGGGTGATCGTGACCTGAAACGAAATCTGCTGAGTCTGCTGACCATCGGAAACACTGACCGTGATGGTGGCCGGGCCACCAAACGCGTTGTGCTGAGGCGTGAACGTCAGGATGCGGTTCTGTCCGCTTCCCGTGATGTGAATACCGCTGTTTGAAATCAGATCCTGTCGGTCAGACGTCGCGCTAACTGTCAGCAATGACGCCGGAGTGTCGACGTCAGACAGGGTCAGCAGGATGTCTCCCGATGCCGTATCTTCCGCGATGATCATGTTGGCAAGGGGCGCGATCTGCGGGGCATCATTGACCGGAGTGATTGTAACACTCATCACTCGAGTCGTGATTAGCACACCGTCGCTGACGGAGACTGTAATCTGAGTCGTGCCGAACGCATTGGCGACCGGACTGAACAGCAACTGGAGGTTTGGGTCAGTCCCGCTGATGACAATGTCGACATCACGAATCAGGTTCTGGTCGGCAGAAACAGCCGTCACTGTCAGCGCTGCCGTTCCGGCATCGGGGTCGGAGGCCGTCAGATTCACAGACGTCTGTCCCGAATCTTCCGTCACGGAAACGGATGTGGGAACGTTCAGCAGCGGAGCTTCGTTTTCGTCGCTGACATGAATCGTCACAGTCTGAGCCGCCGCGGTGTTCAAACCATCAGAAACAGCCAGAGTCAGCACAAAATCGGGCTGGGCTTCGAAATTCAAAACGCTGTTGTCGCGAATTTGAACTTCCCCGGTGGAGGAATTGACTTTGAAAATTCCGGCAGAGTTCCCACCTGTGATTGTCCAGTTCTGCAGCACAGTTGCGGCGTCAGCATCGGTTGCCGCCACGGTGCCAACAGAAGTGCCGTTGGCGGCCAGTTCTGAAACCGTGAACGATTGCCCGGCTGTGATCACCGGGACTTCATCGTTGCGGTCGAGAATACTGATCGTGACGTCAGTCGCTGCCGAAACATTCACACCATCGGATACTGTCAGGCTCAGGGTATATGCGGATGTGGTCTCGAAGTTCAGCAGCGAGCGGTCAGTGACAATCAGTTCTCCGGTGGCAGCTCGAATTTCGAAAATTCCGTCGTCATTGCCCGCTGCAATCGCCCAGCCTGAAAACACGGTGCCGGAATCACGATCCGTTGCGGCCGCAGTTCCCACGACCGTGCCGTTGGCCGCTGTTTCGGCAATGCTGAATGACTGATTCGCAGTAATCACCGGAGCATTGTCGTTTTCGTCTGCGATGCTGATGGTGATCGGTCTCTCGACAGACGTGTTGATTCCATCCGAAACCGTCAGGGTCAGCGAATATGAGTTCCGGGTTTCGAAGTCCAGAGCTGTTCGGTCCGCGATGAAAACGGAACCGTTCGCGTCGATGCCGAAAACACCATCTGCGTTTCCGCTGGTGATGGTCCATCCGGAAAACGTGGTGGCTCCGTCAGCATCTGTGGCGGACACTGTCCCCACGGTCGTCAGGTCTGTCGCCGATTCAGAAACGCTGAACTGCTGCCCGGCAGTGATCACCGGTGCCGTATCATTTTCATTCAGGACACTGATAGTCACCGTTTCCGTAGCTGACGTGTGAGCTCCGTCTGAGACTCGAAGCTGCAGCGTCCAGACCGTTTGGGTTTCAAAATCGAGCCCCGCGGAGTTCGCAACCGACAGATCGCCGGTGTTCGCATCAATTTCCCAGACGCCGTTCGTATTGCCGCTGACAATCGTCCACTGCTGGAAGACTGTCCCGGCATCAGCGTCCGTTGCCTGAACGTTTCCGATTGCTGTGCCGTTCCCGGCGCTTTCGGAAACCGAAAACGATTGTGCACCGGTAATCACGGGAAGTTCATCATTCACGTCGGTGATGGTGACCGTGGTGGACCAGGCGGCCGAGATATTGACTCCGTCCGTCACCGTGACCGTCATTGTCAGCGACTGAATGGTTTCGAAGTCCAGAGCAGCGCTGTTGGCGACTGTGATTTCCCCCGTCGTGGAATTGACCTGCAGAACTCCGACTGCCGTCCCGCCGGTGATGGTCCAGTTGCTGAGGACCGTATTGGAATCCGAATCGGTGGCGACCGCGGTTCCCAGCGACGTGCCGACGGCCGAATTTTCAGCAACCGTGAATGTCTGCGACGGAGTAATCACCGGAGTGTTGTCGTTGACATCTGTGACGTTGATCGTAATCGAACGAGCCGCTGACGTCTGAGTTCCGTCACTGACCGTCAGTTGCAGAACGTGCGATGTCGAAGTTTCGTAATCCAGTGCTGCGGGATCATTGACTGTGATCTGTCCCGTGGAGGCGTTGATGGCAAAAATGTTGTCAGCGTTGCCACCGGTGATGGCCCAGTCGCTGAAGGTCGTTCCGGAATCTGGGTCCGTTGCCTGAACAACGCCCACCACGCTGCCCGCCGTTGCTGCTTCTGAGACTCCGAAGATTTGCCCCGCAGTGATGACGGGTAAATTGTCATTCTGATCGGTCACAGACACGGTCACAGACTGAGCCGCCGATGTGTGAACTCCGTCTGACACCGTGATGTTCAGCGTATAACCGGTCAGAGTTTCGTAGTCGATGGCCGACGGCGTGGCGACGGTGATCTGACCGGTGGTGGCGTTAATGGCGAAGGCGTTGCCCGTGTTTCCGCCGGTGATCGTCCAGTTGCTGAACGTCGTTCCGGCATCGCCGTCGGTGGCCGATACGCTGCCGACGCTGGTTCCGGATGTAGCAGTTTCTGAAACGCTGAACGTCTGCCCCGCAGTGATGACGGGTGAACTGTCATTCTGATCGGTCACAGACACGGTCACAGACTGAGCCGCTGACGTATGAACTCCGTCGGAAGCGGTGACTGTCAGAGTGAAGCTGGTCAGAGTTTCATAGTCGATGGCGGATGGCGTGGCGACGGTGATCTGACCGGTGGTGGCGTTGATGCCGAAGGCGTTGCCCGTGTTTCCGCCGGTGATGGTCCAGTTGCTGAACGTCGTTCCGGTATCGCTGTCGGTGGCTGACACAGTACCGACGCTGGCCCCGGCTGTGGCCGTTTCCGATACACTGAATGACTGCCCGGCAGTGATGACGGGCGTATTGTCATTCTGATCGGTCACGGACACCGTCACAGTCTGAGCGGCCGATGTGTGAACTCCATCCGATACCGTGATGTTCAGTGTGTAACCGGTCAGAGTTTCGTAGTCGATGGCTGACGGGGTCGCGACGGTGATCTGACCGGTGGTGGCGTTAATGGCGAAGGCGTTGCCCGTGTTTCCGCCGGTGATCGTCCAGTTGCTGAAAGTGGTTCCGGCGTCACCATCGGTGGCCGATACGGTGCCGACGTTGGCTCCGGAGGCGGCTGTTTCCGAAACACTGAATGACTGTCCTGTGGTGATCACAGGAGTCTGATCATTTTGATCGGTCACATTGATCGAGACCGTCTTTGCGGCGGAGGTATTCGTGCCATCGGACACCGTGACAGTCAGTGAATAGCTGGTCAGAGTTTCGTAGTCGATAGCTGACGGGGTCGCAACCGTGATTTGACCTGTGGTGGCGTTAATGGCGAAGGCATTGCCTGTGTTCCCGCCGGTGATGGTCCAGTTGCTGAAAGTGGTTCCTGGGTCAATGTCTGTTGCCGTCAAAGTTCCCAGAACGGCTCCGGTCGCGGCCGTTTCAAAAACGCTGAGTGTTGAGCCTGAATCGATCACCGGAATGTTGTCGTTGACCGGAGTAACCGAGATGCTTACGGTCGCCTGAGACGTGCTGAATCCATCGCTGATGGCGTAGACGAACGAATCCGATGTCGTTTCGCTGCCGTCGTGGGTGTAGGTGAAAGAACCATCAGCATTCAGAGCGAACGATCCTGATGCGGCATGCGAAGGGCCGGATACCAACGACACAGTCAGGTGATCCGTATCGGCGTCAGAGTCATTCTGCAGCAAACCACCTGGGCCCGTTCCCGAGACTCCGCCAGCCACCAGTCCTCCGGCGACAACTCCATATTGAACGGCGATGTCGGCGGCAGTCAGTGCTTTCGTCGAAACCCGAAATTCATCAACGTTTCCGTCAAACGTTCGGGTTGCACTCTGGCTGAAATTCCCCAGCGTCAGGTTGAGGGCAGCGTCAGAACGAGCCGATCCGCTGCCGGTGCTGTTCGTTGTTAAGGCCTGCAGGACTCCGTCAATGTAGATTTTTGGAACGTTGGATGCGGACGAACTGTCGTAAACAATGGCCACGTGCTGCCATGTGTTCAGATTCAATGATCCCAGTGCCGTCTTCCATTCACCGATGCCGGTCGAGAATCCCTGTTCAAACAGCAGGTAACCCGAACTGCCGGTTCCGCCGACCTGAAATGCCCAGCCGTCTCCGCTTGATCCGGTCGCGAATGTTGTCGACGCTTTGTCGGCGATCCGGCCGTAACCGCCTTCTCCCCAGCTCCGCGGCTGAATCCATGCGGAAATCGTTCCTCCACCGACAAACACGTCATCCACAGAGGAATCCGAACCCAGGTTCACGGTGCTGGTGCTGCCGTTGAAGCTGCCCGCTGATCCCACAATTCCCGTGGCGACGGAGACGTTTGTCAGTCCGCCACTGTTTTGCGCCGATGAAGAATCGACCGTGGTTCCGTTCAGGTGCATCACGACGACGTCAGTGGACGTCCATGCCGGAGCCAGCCGGTCAGCATCCGAGGCACTCGGATTGTTGTAGTACAGCCAGAAACTGTTCGTCGAAGCAGCCGTCAGCGCGGGCAACTGAACCCAGATTTCGGAATACCCCGATGGATTCCACGTTTCGATTTCATGAGCCAGCACATTGCCACTGCTGTCGACGAAACGCAGGTCCTGGCCAACATCTCCGGCCTTTGAAAAGTCGATATTCACGGCGTTCGTGGCCGTCGCGTGAAGTCTCACCAGGACAGGAACACTGGTCAGGCTGGATGTTTGAGCCGTATTGTCGACCGAAACCGCGACACGATCCTTCCAGCCCGAATTGAACCAGTTGCCTTCCACAGTGGTGTTCAGCGAGGCTCCTTCGCTGATCGTATACGAATCGCCGATAGCAACCGGAGCTGCATTGACAGTGACCTGAACAGACGGTGTAAACAGCACGTTGAGCGGGAAGCTCATTCCGGCGGCGGTGCCGACGAATTCGCCGAGGAACGTGCCGGAAGCCGAATACTTCAGAACTCGATTGCCATTGAAGTCCACCGCCAGCAGGTTTCCATCCGGAGTCCACTGGAAACCGCCGATCGTCACCATGCCTCCGCTGCCTGCCGTCACGACATCGCCAACCATCGCTCCCGTCGATGCCTGAAATTCCCGAATCACATTCAGAGTGGTGGACGATGCATACAGATTCCCATTCGGCCCGAAATGCAGATCCAGGTGTGTGGGCGTTCCGAAGGTGGCGAAGACGCCCAGAGATGCTCCCGTGGCCCCATCAAACCGTCGAATGGATCCGTCCGTCGCGCTGCCGACATACAGATCACCGTTCGGGCCAAACAGAATGGCGTCCGGCTGCCCGATGCCGGAGGCGGCCGTGTCTGTGAACACTGACAGGAACCGTCCGTCGGCTCCGCTGAATTTCAGGATTTCGCCGGTGCCTTCGCTGCTGACATACAGGTTCCCATCCGGTCCAAAGGCCATTCGTGATGTCAGGTTCAGGCCGCCGCTGCCGGAATAAACAAAGGTGTCAACGTACTGCCCGGTCTGAAGGTTGTAGCGGTCAATATCGTGAGTGCCGTATTCGCTGACATACAGCAGCCCGTCCGGTCCAAGGACCACTGCAACCGGGGAGGCCGATGCGACTGAGCTGCTCACGACAGCTCCGGAGTTCCCGTCGATGCGAAACAGTTGGTTGCTGCCGTGGCTGGTAACATAGACATCGGAATCCGTCCACGTCCCATCTTCGTCTGTCGCTGCGACGGTGACAGAATACGTGAACCCGGTCTGGCTGTAGACGTGATCGATGCTGGTTGTACCGCCCGCGACCGTCTGAATGTTTCCATCACCCCAGTTGATTGTCCATGCAGAAACCGTATCGTCTCCGGCATCGGAGGCTGAAAGATTAAGTGTGTAGGTGTTGCCAGCGACGGCTGTGGATGACCCGGTTGCCGTCAGAGTTGGAGCCGCATTCGTCACCGTCAGAGTCTTCTGTACGATCGATGAATATGCAGCTCCGTCGTGAACTCGCAGAGCCACCTGATACGTGCCGTTATCGTCGATTCCGAGGCTCTTCAGAGTCGCCCAGCTGATCGTCGGATTGACTCCGGTGGCATCAGCGGAAAACGTGCCGTTGTAATTCAGGTCCCATTCATAAGTCAGCGGGTCGGAATTCGCGTCGGACGAACTGCTGCCGTCCAGTGTCAGGCTGGCCCCTTCCGTAATGGACGGAATTGTTCCGATCGCGGCTACCGGAGCTGAATTTGAGACAGTCACCGTGACGCTGGCCGAAGCTGTGGCGCTGGATGAGTACGCCGACGAAGTCAGCGACGCGACTTCTGACGGCTGCAGAGAACGATCAAAGATTGCAACGGAATCCAGTCCGCCGCCGAAATATCGAATCGGGTCCAGGTCTTCCCGGGCTCCAAGATAGAGATCTCCGATCGGTGTAAACGAATCGCCGCCGCGCGTCGCATCCGAAACCTTCAACACTCCATCCAGATAGACATTTGATCCGGTGGCTGCATCAACGGTCAGTGTATAGGTGTGCCAGTTGCCATCCAGAGCGGCAGTCGCATCGAACACCAGAGCGTTCAGACCATAGGCGTCATTATCGTCGCTGAAGATCGTCTTGATTTTGCCTTCGAATCCGGTGTGAGCATCTTCTCCCAGCATCACGTTCAGGCTTCGCGTCAGATCGGCATCGCCATGGCTGTACATGTACATCCACGAGTCGCCCGAGTAATCATCAACCCTGAACTTGAAACTGACCGTGAATTCACTCGAGTAGCTGACTCCCGGAATGACGACTGCATCATCCACTTCGTCAAACGAGAGAGCCGTCCCGTAGGCACCTGCAACTGTCGCGACTCCGTTCTGAAGCATTCCGTTTGCTGTCCCCACGGAATCCACTGCATCGCCGTTCAGACCCCAGTAGTGAGTCAGTCCGTCCGAACTGTCGGTCACAATCGAGCTGAATGAGGCTGTTCCAGTGAACCCTGTTGCCGGCGTGTAAGTCACGGTCCCGTTGTCGTTATTGACGACCGTCCCTGAATTTGGTGCTGACACATCCAGCACTTTCAGCCCGTTTCCTTTGGGATCGGTGTCGAAATTCGCGTCGGACGAACTGCTGCCGTCCAGTGTCAGGCTGGAACCTTCGGTGATGGACGAAATCGTGCCGATGCCGGCCACGGGTGCTGTATTCCCTACGGCGATCACGATTGTCGTCATCGTCAGTTCCACTCCCCCTTGCCCGTCTTCGACTCGCAGCCCGATGGTATGGCTGCCGATGCTGTCAATTCCAAATGCCTGAATCGTTGCCCACGAAACGGTCGGACTGACTCCGGTCGGTTCACCGCTTTCCGTGAAATTGCCATCGTTGTCCAGGTCCCAGCGATAGATCAGCGTGTCTCCGTTCGCGTCGGTTGATCCCGAAGCATCCAGTGTCAGCGACTGGCCGGAATTCAGGCTGTAGCTTCCGCCGGCATCGGCGACGGGATCTGCGTTGGTCGTTGATCCCAGAGACACCAGAGCTGCGACGTCGGCAGCGGACAGATTGCGAGAATAGATCCGGGCATCATCAATGACGCCGGTTGCCGTGTAACCGTAATCATCTGTCGTAAAAACGTCGCGAGCTGTGCCGACCTTCCATGTTTCCGTTCCGTATTCTCCCGCGGTCGCTCCGGCAGTAAACGTTGCGGTGGTTTCCAGCGTTCCGTTGATGTACAGCTTTGCCACACCGGAGGCACGGTCGAGTGTTCCGGTCACCTGATAAAAGTGATCCGGCGCGGCAACCGTTGTGCTTTCCAGTGTCAGGTAATTCGTTCCGCCAAACCAGATTTCAAACACAAACTTCTGACTGGAGTTGTACCACAGCCCGGTGTGCTGGCCTTCTTTGGCGATCAGGGCATAGGCATAGTCGTTCGCAGCCAGATTCGCACCACCGGTGGGCACGGAATCCGGGTTGAACCATGCCGCCAGTGAATAGGCGCTGCCTTCCTGAACATTCTGCAGAGTCGCGCTGTCGGGGACGGTGAAGAAATCCGGCTGACCGCTGGTCGCGTTGAAATAGTAAGCTCCGCTGCCGACGACACCGCCCGTCCACCCATTATCGGCGGCTGGTGACAGAACAGCATTGTTTCCCTGGCCGGAACTGTCTGCCGCTGTCGTTCCCGAAGTTTCGTCGAACGCCAGATGCAGCACCAGCCCCGAAGAAACGTCGGCCACATCCGTGACATTCACCGTGACCGTCTGCACGCCTGAATTTGTGGTTCCGTCCGACACTTTGACGCTCAGCGTATAGGTGGACTGAGTTGCCGCGTTCAGTTTGGTGCGGTCCGCAACCGATAGCTCACCGGTCGTGCTGTTGATTGTGAATGCACCCGAACTGTTGCCTGACGTGATCTGCCAGCCGGAAAACACCGTATCGGCTTCCGCATCCGTGGCCAGAACGATGCCCAGCGATTCCCCGTTGGCGGCATCTTCCGCGATGGTGAAGGTTTGTCCGGATGCGATGACCGGAGCGTCGTTGACCGGAATCACCGTCACGGACTTCTGCACAACGGAACTGACACCTCCGTCTCCGTCCGACAGTCGAAAACCAACAGACCGTGTCAACGAACCCGGGTCATCCGAAGTGTTCAGAAATGTGACGCGGCGAATCAGGCTTTGAACACCCGCCACGTTCGCGCTGCCGTTCAGCTGAACGATCAGCGGAGTTGTTCCGTCTGTGCCTCCGGAAAACGTGCCGATGACGACGGCTCCGGAACCCGAATTGTACGTCACATTCGAGCCGCTGACGCCGATCTGACCATTGGCCGTGCCCTGATGGCTGATCTGCAGTTGGTCATGAACACCACCATTCGCGCTGAAGAACACAGTCAGCTGCCCACCATCAAAGTTGGGCGAATCTGCATCCGACACGGTGGCAGAAGTGGCGACCAGCACCGCTGCTGAATTTTCTGTCCAGGTCACTGTGCCGCCCGACACCGCGACTACCGGAGCCGCGTTGGCAGTTCCCACCGTGATGTTTACCGTGTCCGTATCGGTTTTCGCACCGCCGAGTCCGGTATTGCCCAGATCATCCGTCGCCACCGTGATCGATGCCGTCCCGTTGAATGCAGCTGTCGGAGAAAATGTCAGTCCGTTCAGCAGGGCATTGATGTTCGAAATCGAACCGGTCAGGGTGACAGACGTATCACGAATTCCATCTCCGCCGGTCAGTGTCACCGCGTTTGGAACTTCGAATCGCTGAGCGAACACACCTTTAGTGTCACTGCCCCCTTCGCCGGACCACACCACGACAAAGCCGCCCTTGCCGTTCATCGCGACCGAAGATGCAAACTGATCTCCGGATGTCGTGGCATTGACAAGAACCTCACCGGTTTTGGCTGTACCGCTCGCTGAATACTGCCGAGCGTAAACTCCCAGACCATCTCCATCCTGATCCTTGCTGGTCCATGTGATCACAAAATCGCCGTCAGAGTCCATGGAAACGGACGAATGCTGCTGCTCGGCAACTGTTGTCTGATTCACGAGGAACTCGCCCCCCTGAGCAACTCCGGCCGCGTTGTACCTCTGAGCATACACGCCCCATTTGTCACCGTCCTGATCTTTGCTGGACCAGGTCACCACAAAATTTCCCTGATCGTCCGCAGCGACAGACGAAAACTGCTGTTCTCTGGTTGTTGTGGTGTTGATCTGAAATTCATTGCCTGCGGCGACCCCGGCCGCATCAAATCGCCGACCATAGATGCCCCAGTTGTCACCATCCTGATCCTTACTGGACCAGGTCACAACAAAGCTGCCATTTGCCGCCATGGTGACAGATGACGCTGTCTGCTCTTTCGCCGTCGTGTTGTTAACTCGGAATTCTCCACCGACAGCGGTTCCGGAAGCACTGTATCGCTGACCGTAAACACCCCAGTTGTCACCGTCCTGGTCTTTGCTGGACCAGGTGATCACAAAATCGCCGCCGGCTGCCATGGCGACACTGGCGCCGATCTGATCTTTGTTCGTTGTGGAGTTGACTCGGAATTCCGCCCCGAGCGGCGCTCCTGCTGCGCTGTATCGCTGAGCATACACATCAAATCCCGGCCCACCGCCCGAATCGGCGGACCAGGTGATCACGAAGTTGCCGGAATCATCCAGCGCGACCGAAGACTGTAATTGAGCTTTCGATGTCGTAGTGTTCACCAGGAATTCGGATCCCTGAGCTACACCGGCCGCGTTGAACCTTTGAGCATAAATGCCCCAGTTGTCGCCGTCCTGATTCTTACTCGTCCACGTCACCACTGTATTCCCGGCCGGATCGGATGCGACAGCTCGCGGGCTACCGAAGACATTCGTGTCGGGGCCGAAAAACGCTCCGTCCAGAGTGGACTGAGTATCCGACGTGGTCGTATTGACCTGAACTTCTGTTCCGACTGCAGTTGCTGTTGCAGAAGGCCAGGCAAGCGTCAGGGTGCCGTTGGTGGCTGTCAGTGTGACCTGGACGGAACTGCTGCCTGCGTCAGGGTCGCTGACGGAAATCGCGTTGCTGTTGGCAGAACTGAAGACAAGGGGCGTGTTCTGCGGCGCTGTCTGAGTTGCCGGAACGGTATTGACCGGAGCCTGATTTGACGGGGTGATCGTCAGATGCGTCGTCGCGACAAGGCTGGATGTCATGCCGTCGCTGGCGACGAAGGTGATGGTTCGCGAAGTGCCGGTGGCCGGATTCCGGTTGTTGACGTAAGTGATTGACTGCAGCACCTGTTGATACCTGGCAACGGTATCCATTCCCGTGAGACGCAGCACGCCCGAGAAATAGCTCGCCGAAATATTCGTGCCCGCTGTCACCGCGGCGAGGACTTCGTTGCCGGCGTCCTGTTGATCGGTGATCGTCACCGTGAGTGACTGCAGACTGGTGCCGTCGGCGTCAGTCAGCACGGCATCAGAATCAACGATGGAAGTCGCCGTCGATCCACTGAGATAGTCCGCTAGAAAGTCCCGACCACTGGCTCCGGAACTGTTATTCGCGTCCAGATCCAGAACGGGACGCTCCAGATGAATCTGCGTTGCAAAGACACCTTCGGTATCTGCGTTCCCCGGCTGGTCACCTGCACCACTCCACACAATCACCAGATTCAGCGGGTCCAGCATCGCGACCGATGCCATCTGCTGATTGCCGGTCGTGGACGTGTTCACCACCGATGCTGTCGCCTGAGAAACCCCCGATGCGTTGTAGGAATGAATTTTGACGGACGTGCCGGCTCCGTCACCGTCCGCCGTGCCGTCGTAGACGACAACAAAGTTGCCAGCCGCGTCCATTGTGATGGAGGGCCGCGAATTGTCAGTTGTGAAGCTCGGGTCACTGACCTGAAACAGTGGGTGACTTTCGTTACCCGCTGTGTCAAAACTTCGCCCCCAGACCCCGGCACCAACAACAATGCCGGTCGACCGAAAGATCACTGTCGTGTTACCGGCCGCGTCGATTCCCACGACGGGCAGAGTCTCGCCCGCCAATGAGTTCACCACACTGACGTCCGCAAATTCCTTTGCGCCGGTTGCATCGAATTCTGCCAGCAGGATGTTTGCTGAAGCCTGCCACGTGACGGCTACCAGGCCGTTGTCATTCATCGCTGTGGCTGCATTCGTTGCCGTAATCGACGTGTCGGTGTTGACCAGAATGTCCGTGGAATCCATTGCCGTTCCGTCAGCATGGAAACGGCGTAAAAAGATACCGTCTGTGTCGCCCGGGCCGGACCCTTCCCATGCGATCACAAACTCGCCAATGCTGTTGACTGAGATACTTGAGTTCGTCTGCGTGCCCGCCGTTGTCTGGTTGACGATGAATTCCGATCCCAGCGCATTTCCGGCAGCATCGAACCGGCGGGCATAGACGTCGGTCGCATTCCCGCTGCCATCGAATTGGCTCCACGTCACCACAAAACTGCCATCAGCCGCCGACCCGACTCGTGCCCACTTCTGATCGTCCTGGGTTGTCTCGGCGACGGGAATTTCGCCGGTCAGAGCATTCCCCGCGGAATCAAAGCGCCGAGCGTACACGCCCCAGCCGGATCCGTCCTGGTTCTGGCTCGACCAGACCACGACGTAGCTGCCGTCGGCCGCCGAAGCCACGGCCTGTGATCTGCTGGTTTCCTGAACGAGGCTGTTGCCGGAAGCGGCTGTTGTCACCCGAAACTCGTCCACCGACGACAGCACATTTGTGGTAAACGACACCAGAAAGTTGTCGATATACAGAGCCTGGTTGCCGGTTCCTGTGGAAGTCAGGCGAAACTGAGTCGTCGGCGAAACGAAGCTGGTGATATTGTAGCTGGCAGACTGAAACGCCGTGTCATTCACCGAACTGGAAAACGTGTCCAGAATTGTCCACAACGTTCCGTCAGTGCTGATTTCCAGCGTGACGTTTTCGCCGCCGACAAAGTTCTGCTGAGCATAGTCGAAAGACAGAATGGCATTCTGTGCCGTGGAGAGATCGGCCTGCCTCACGGCCGTATTTCCGGCCCCGCTGATCTTCAGTGCGCTGTGGCCGAGATAATTCTGGATCGAAATCGAGCCCGCAGCGGCTCCGTCGTTTTCGCCGGCTTCCTGCCAGGCACTCGTCGCCCAGGACTGACTTCCGTCCGAGTTGTTGAAGCTTTGTGCAGAGAATGCATCGCGATATGTTGATGCGGTCAGCAGTCCCAGCCAGCCGTCCTGCAGGTCCTGACTAAAGGCGACATCGGTTTCGATGGTGCCGATGGTTGATTCCAGAGTCCAGTTTCCACCCAGAGCAGCGTTACCGGTATCATCGGTGCTGGCCGCGACGTCTGTTCCCAGAAGTGTATTCAGCGATTCCGCCAGCTGACGTCCGTTGTCCGTGGCCGCCAGATCACATCCATAGATCAGCAGGTCGGCATCGGCCGTCAGTGACGCATTCCAGCTCAGAAGTTCCGGCGCATAACGCCCAAGCGACCGCTGACTCAGCACGCTGGCTCCCAGCAGAATCTCGCCGTCTTCGCCGTGTGACACCAGGTGGACCGCCGACACGTCTGTTAGTGACTTCAGAGTGTCGGTGATCTGAGCGATTCCGTCCTGTCGAGCATTCAGGAGCAGGATTTCGAAATGTCGGGATGTCTGAGCCTTCAGGTCGGCGATCAGCTGTTCGTAACCGCTGGCCGACGGGTCAATCACCACCAGCTCGACGGACGTTGTGACCGCGTCGGAAGCCATATTTTCCACCGGAGCATCAGTTTCAGCGGACGTGCCGTCAGCAGGAACGATCTCGGACACGAAATCCTGCTCGCTATCGGCCGGATCTGTGGCTGTGGCTGCTTCGACCGTTTCCGGAGAGGCTTCGGCCACGGCAGCGATCGGCGACGCACTCATCAGCAGTCGCTGTTCCAGTGCCGTGACGTCAACTCCGACCGGCAGAATGTCAGACGCACCGAATCCACGCCGGACGGCATCCATCGTTTCGGCGATGAACAGACGGGTCTGCTGAGTAAGACTGGAAGACGATTTGGGCATCTGCACGGCGTCCGACTATGTTCGTTCCGCAGCCGACGGGAGGGCCGACAAAACGACTGACACTGCATTCCGGGAAACTCGCCGTTCCGATCGGCGCATGATTTCTCCGAGAGGTTTTACAACACTTCAAACCTACCCTACTGCCGCCGCAGTGCGGAAGGTTTCTGCTGTTTTCGCAACGCAACTCACCCGCAGAAACTGCGTCGCCGCTGCATTCATCGCGACCGTCGGTGGTTGAAAAGCCATCAGGATCGCCGCAGTCAGTTTCTTCCGAACACGCCGTCCGTTGGCGTTCCGGTTGGTTGTCGCGTCTCAACACCGGATGCTGCCAAATGTCACCCTCTGCGACCGACGATTGCGGTTCTCAGAGCGGCGCTGAGTTTTCGGGTCGGAAAATCAGAAATTCGGTTTCGGCCTTCTGAAATCGGGCAAAGTGGACCCAACACAACGACCGGCTGAAGTTGCTCTGTTCGGGAGATGAACAGGCGGGCCGAGCGCACCACCATGACCGAGGAAAGTTTCCAGATGAAGATGAATGAGCTGAATCAGGTTGAATCCTTCGAACCGATGATCCTGATGTCTGCGTCTCCCAATGAAATTGTCGGGACGGACGGGGCTGACTGGCTGAGCGATTCGGCAGGCGACGACATCATCACAGCCGGTTCCGGGGACGACTACATTCAGGCATCGATGGGCATCAATGCCGTTGACGGCGGCGACGGATTTGACGTTCTGGTCTGCTACGAAGGCAACCAGAGCGAATACAGCCTGAGCCATGATGCGGACGGCAACATCGTGATGGAAGGCCCCGGACTGAACGGCTCGGTCGTGAAAAACATTCTGACGAATGTTGAACAGATTCGGTTCAACGATGGCGTTGTGAACGCAGTCGACATCAACGATGTTCCTGCCCCGGGGAACAGCAACATTGCTCCGGTTGCGGTGGACGACCAGTTCATGACCACGAAGAATGCAGCTCACTGGAACAGCGTGATCTACAATGACGACGATGCCAACAACGACGCATTGACCGTCACCCTCGTCAGCGGTCCGTCCAACGGAACTCTGTCTCTGCAGGCGGACGGCGGATTTGACTACATCCCGAACCCCGACTTCGTTGGGAAAGACACCTTCGTCTACCAGATTGACGACGGTCATGGCGGAACTGACACGGCAACGGCAACCGTGATGGTCGTGGATCCAGCGGCCCCAACAGATCCAACCATTCCAGCAGACCCAGCAGACCCAGCAGACCCAGCAGACCCAGCAGACCCGACTGGCAGTGGCTGTGACGGCAGTGGCGATTCTGACGGTCATGGACCCGACGGATCACACGGCAGTGACGACGACTCACATAATTCCGACGGCCAGCACGACGGATCACACAGCAGCAGCGATGACAACAGTTCTTCCGGCTGCGACAACTCAGGCATTGGCCATGACGGATTCGACTGGCTGTGGTCATTCATTGGACATTCCGACAAAGGAAGCCACTCCGGAGGATCTCCGATCGCCTGTGCACCGACACCTGTTCCGGGACACGGCGATGATTCATCATCCTGCGACGTGAGCCACGGCGACGATTCCGGCAAGTCGACCGACAGCAATTCCGGTTCGGACAATGCGGACTGCGAGTCAAATTCCAGCAAGTCCCGATACGGCCATGACGCTGCCTCCGGCAGTAAGTCTGGTTCCGGCAGTTCTGACTGCGACACAAACATCAGCAAGTCCGGATCAAGAGTGACCGGCAACGCCTATGTTCTGAAGTCCATTGTTAACTGCTCGACCTCCGGCATCTGGGGCAAAACAGCCACTGTCAGCAAGAGCATCTGGTCATTCTGGAAGTGATTCCGGCGATAATCCGGCAGATAGGGGCAGGGCTCGTGTCCAATTCGAAATCAGAATTGGAAACGCCCCCGACGGCTGCGTTCAAAAGTTGACCGCGACGTTCAGGATGGATGCTCGCCTCGTGCGAGCATTCTTTTTCTGTCAGAACCTCACATTACATTCTGCTCGCCTCGGCTTTCTCTGGAAGCCGAGGCTTTTTTGTTGCTCGAAAAGACGGGTATGTCCGGTTTCCGCCAGCAGCCGAAGTGAACCTTTGGGAATGCCGTCTGTCTCGATTCAGCGAAACTGTGGTCCGACCGAATCGGTCCCGTTGAGCCCGTTCGGTGGCGGAATAGAATCGGCTGGCCCGGTTCCTCCAGTGGAACCAGCCTCTGCCGCGGAAGACAACGCATTCACGCTTCAGGGCTGCCCGGCATTCTCCGGATCGACCACCGATATGGTGCGTCACATTTAAGAGGTACCGATTTGCTCATGGCGAGAATTGCTGTCCTTGGCGCCACCGGTTACACGGCGGTCGAACTGCTGAAAATTCTGGCTCGTCATCCTCAGGCAGACGTCACAGCCCTGACAACCCGGCAGGACAACCGCCCGCATCTCAGCGAAATCCATCCCTGCCTGACCGGACTCTTTGATCTGCACCTGGAAAACCTGACACCCGAACAGGTTGGACAGCGAGCTGACATCGTCTTCTGTGCTCTGCCGCATACGGCCAGCATGGAGGCAGTGCCGCTGCTGCTGGATGCCGGGTGCCGGGTAATCGATCTGAGTGCTGACTATCGACTGAGTGATCCCGGCGTGTACGAACACTGGTACGGCCACGTCCACACCGACCCAACTCGGCTGAGCACCACGGTGTACGGGCTGCCGGAAGTTTATCGAGTCCGCATTGCCGATGCGAAACTGGTCGCCAACCCCGGCTGCTACACCAGTACGTCTATTCTGGGCCTGGCACCACTGCTGATCGAGGGCCTGATTGAACCCGACGGCATCATCATTGACGGCAAGAGCGGGATCAGCGGAGCCGGACGGACGCCGAAACTGGGAACTCTGTTTTCTGAATGCAACGAAAGTGTTACGGCCTACAGCATCGGCAATCACCGGCACACTCCGGAAATTGAACAGGTGCTGTCCGACCTGAGCGGTTCGGCCGTGCAGGTGGCCTTCAATCCGCACCTGATGCCCATGGATCGAGGCATCCTGTGTACGATGTATCCTCGGCTGAAGCAGCAGCGTTCCGTTGAAGAACTGCTGAATGTGTTCCGTCGCTATTATGCTGATCAGCCGTTTGTGAGAATCGTGGATCATATTCCGGCCACGAAACACGTTTCACACACCAATTTTTGTGACATTTCCGTGCGGATGAACAGGAATCAGCTGGTCGTGTTATCTGCAACCGACAACCTGATCAAAGGGGCCAGCGGCGTTGCTGTTCAGAACATGAATCTGCTGCTGGGGCTTGATCAGCGAACCGGCATGCTGGGCTGCTGAATTGCTTTTTTCTGCTCGTGTGCGAAAGTCCGCAGCCTGATTCGCGGGCACGCGGTACGCAGTGTCCTGTTCTCACCATTCCTGCAGGGAACCTCAGTCACGATGAAATATGATGTTTACGGCGTCGGAAATGCTCTGGTCGACATTCAGGCTCAGGTCAGCGACGACCTGCTGAAGGCGTCCGGGTTTGATAAAGGCATTATGACGCTGGTGGATGACAGCCAACAGCAGCAGCTACTGGCAAGACTGAACGGCCTGCCGCTGAACCGCTGTGCCGGAGGTTCGGCGGCCAACACGATTGTGGGCGTTGCCGACTTTGGAGGAAAAGCGGCTTACGTCGGCAAAGTGGCGAACGACGAAGTGGGCGAGTTCTTTCTGCAGGACATGCGAAATACCGGCGTGACGATTGAAGTCTCTCCGGCGACCAGCGGACAGACCGGAACCTGTGCGGTACTGATTTCCGACGACGCTCAGCGAACCATGATGACCAACCTGGCAGTGTCGGCAACGCTGTCTGCGGATGACATCGACGAGAACGAACTGAAGCAGTCAAAGTATGTTTACGTGGAAGGCTATCTGCTGACCGGAGACAGCACCAAAGCCGCGGCCTATCGAGCGATCGAGCTGGCTAAGAAACACGGAATCAAGGTGGCCTTCACGGCGTCCGATCCGTTTCTGGTAAATCTGCTTCGAGACGAAATTATTTCTCTGATTGAAGGCCCGGTGGATCTGTTTTTCTGCAACGAAGAAGAAGCTCGCAGCCTGACCGGGCTGCAGGATCCAATTGCCTGCGCGGCAGAAATTCATCGTCACGCCGAAAACGTCGCCATGACTCTGGGCCCCAACGGATCTGTTCTGATGCATGGCGGAGAAGCCATCGCGATTGAAGGCGTTTCGACTCGAGCCATCGACACGACCGGTGCCGGAGATATGTATGCCGGAGCACTTCTGTACGGCATTACCAATGGCATGAGCTGGAAACAGGCCGGACATCTGGCCTCACACGCCGCGGCCAGAATCGTCAGTCAGCTGGGAGCTCGCATGCAGAGGAAATTCACGGCAGAAGAGATCCGCAGCCTGAGCGGAACAGCCTGAGCGGAACAGTCTGACGGCCGGTGATTGTGCCGGAATCCGACGTTCTCGGTGCGTCGGTCAAATCCGGTCCCTGTGTTGTGCTTCCTGATGTCCCGCGGCAATTCCGGTAGAAAGTGTTCCATGGACGAAGCCATTCGCAAAGCAACGGTGCTGGTGGAAGCTCTGGGCTGGATCCAGAGATTCAAAGGGCGGTTCGTTGTTGTCAAACTGGGCGGGAGCACTCTGGATCAGCCGGAAGCCGTCAACAGCCTGCTGACCGATGTCGTCTTCATGGCCACGGTGGGCATGCGGCCCGTGATTGTTCATGGCGGCGGCAAGGCGATCAGCAGCGCGATGTCAGCAGCCGGAATTCAGCCTCGATTTGTTGAAGGTCGCCGCTACACCGACGCGGAAACTCTGAACATCGCTTCGAAGGTGCTGGTGGAAAGCATTTGCGGAGACATCGTTCAGTCTCTGCGAACTCAGGGAGCCACCGCCACGGGCCTGCATTTTCAGTCCGAGAACGCTCTGGTTGCCGAACCGCTGAAGCTGACCGCTGCCGACGGGTCCGCTGTTGATCTGGGGCACGTCGGTCATGTGACTCACGTGAATCGTGAGCTCCTGGTTCGTGTGTGCTCGACAGGCACCATTCCCGTCATCCCCAGCATCGCACTGGACGTTCACGGTCATCGTCTGAACGTCAACGCAGACACTGCCGCTGCCGCTGTCGCTCGGGAACTGAACGCTGAGAAGCTGATTTTTCTGAGCGACATTCCGGGCATTCTGACGGACATCGCCAACCCTGGATCTCGTCTGTCGCATGTGACTGTCAGTCAGGTTCGACAGCTGATCACGGACGGAATTATCGCCGGAGGCATGGTGCCCAAGGTCGAAGCGGCTCTGGATGCTCTGGATGCCGGAGTTCGCAAAGTCCACATCGTGGACGCCGCCATGCCGCATTCTGTTCTGCTGGAAATCTATTCCGACACGGGAGTCGGCACAGAAATCGTCCGTTAAGCGGAGCGGCAGATGAGCGAGTCCCGTCGTGGACGCGGCGACGATTCGGCAGACGAATCGACTGAACTTCAGAAACGAAATTCGTGTGCAACACGGTCTCCATCAGGGCCTGTTGCCGCCAACAGAACACACTGGCGAAGCCGGTACCACACAGATGACGAGCTCGCGGTACGACGGCAAGTCGGACGGCCCGCCGCCAGGGGATAAATGCCTTGGCGGAACCTCAAATCAGCCGTTCAGCACCTTGTCGATCGTTTCCCGCAGCACGCTGCCGCTTTTTTGCAGAGCCATTTTTTCCTTCGTCCACAGATCGACTTCGATGTGACTCTTCACGCCGCTGCGACCAACGACGGTCGGAACAGACAGGCAGACGTCCCGAATATCGTAGGCTCCGTTCTGCAGGCTGCTGACCGGCAGAATTCGTTCATCATCCAGAGCAATGCTGTGAACAACATCGGCGATGGAAACACCCACAGCAAAGCCCGCTCCGCCCTTTTTCTTGATCACTTCGGCACCGCTGCCACGGGTCTTCGTTTCAACTTCGGCAATCAGCTGCGATGTCACACCAGGATACTTATCAAGCGGCAGGTTGGCGATCTGAGCCTGTGACCAGATGGGCACCATGCTGTCACCGTGCTCGCCAAAGATCGTGACGTTCACCTGAGTCGCCGGGACATTCAGGCGAAGGGCCAGCATGCTGCGAAGGCGGGTTGTGTCCAGAACCGTTCCCAGTCCGATCACCTGATTCACCGGAAGTCCCAGGTCCTTCACAGCCAGATAGGTCAGCACATCGACGGGATTCGAGACCACAAAAACAATGGCATCCTTCTTCAGCCCGTGGCTCTTGACGTCGGCCAGAATGCTGCGGAACAGAGCCACGTTGCGGTTGATCAGATCCAGTCGGCTTTCGTCCGGCTTGCGACGCAGGCCCGCGGTGATCACGACGACGTCGGCGTCTTTGCACTGTTCCGTTCCGCCGGACGTGATTTTTTGAGGAGCCATCAATGATGCTCCGTGAATCAAATCCAGAGCCTGGCCTTCGCACAGTTCCTGATTCACATCCACCAGGGAAATTTCTTTCACGATTTTCCCGGCCTGCAGAGCAAACCCTGCACAGGAACCCACAAGACCACCGCCTCCAATGATGCTGACTTTCATAGTTCTTCCAGTCTTCGAATTTCAGTTTTCGGGTTCTCTTGAGAATCAGGCAGGATCGCCGGTTTCGATTTGATGTTTCCATGGACGCGGAACTCCCTGCCAGGCGGCAAGGTAGGTTTCTTCCAGTGGAATATTGATATATCGCTGAGGGGTCAGAAACAGGGGCATGTCCGGCAACGTCTGGTTCATGGCACACAGTTCGATATAACCATGCAGCGGTGGATCAGCTCGCAGCGAAAACAGCGACAGCGGCTGATCTGCAGTGACTGCCGGGACAACGGACTCATCAACAACCTCCAGTGCCCTTGGCAGTCCTTCCCGATCGAAACTCCCGGGAAGAATCAGATCCACCAGAAGCAGATGAATCCGAGCGGCCAGGAGAGCATAGACCTTGTCCTGCAGAGCGTTCAGTTCGCGACGACTGTGTTTGTTTCCGGGGGAAACGATTTCGATCACCGCAATGACTCGGTTCTCACTGACATGTCGAATGGCGACTCGGTCAGACTTTTCCGCATATGTCTCCGCGTCTGCTTCGAATTCGTAACGGACCTTCGGTGGAACTTCCTTCAGCAGCAGGCCACCCTTGTCGGAGGATGCAGTCGGATCAAAACGGCCATTGCCTGCGTCTTCTTCCAGAGTTACCACATCGGGACTTCGACCTCCGGTCACCTGTTCCGCCGCGGAATAGTAGCCTTCCGGCAGAAGTCCGGAATTCAGACAACGGCAGAGCTCAAGTATCCACGACTGATGAAAATGGTGGAATGCACCAGCAAAGATTGTGTTCCAGTTATGAACAGGCATGTAAGCTCCTTTCAGGTGGGTCGGGGATCTACTATACCGGTGGATTCCCGATTCCGAAATCGCTTTAACCTGCTTTGCCCAGCGCTGCCAGGACCTGATTGGTAATCATCTGAACCAGATCCTCGCCGGCACCGGCTGTTGTCTCGCAGGCTGTTCCACAGGCCTTCTGCAGAATGCCGGGATACGACGGAGCTGTCGCGAATGCTCGCTGAACGGGGATGTTCTCCTTATAGCCTTCCCGGAAGGCACTGTTGCCGCACAGGTCGCAGTTTTCGTTGTGGAACCGAGGGTCATCAAATCCCCACTTCTTTTTCAGATCCAGCAGCTCGCGGCTCTTCTGCTCACTGAGATATTCCGGCTGCCCCATCTGCCGCGACAGCAGCAGGATGCGGCAATAGGCATCCAGGATTTCCGTCTTCCAGTAGGCGTCCTCGACGCTCTTTCCGAAGCTGACGGTGCCATGATTCTTCAAAATGATGGTGTTCGTTGCCTTCAGAAACGGAGTCACTGTTTCGGCGAAACGCTGGTCACCCGGAGTCTCATATGGAGCGATCGGAACTTCGCCCATGAAGACTTCCACTTCCGGAAGAATACACTGAGGAATCGGTTCGCCCGCGACAGCGAAGGCCGTGGCATGAGGCGGATGGCAGTGAACAACCGATTTGACGTCAGGGCGATTCCGCATGATCTCCAGATGCAGCAGCACTTCGCTGGTCCGTTTGCGAATTCCGGCGATCTGATTCCCCTGCATGTCGACTGCACAGATGTCTTCGGGCTTCATGAAGCCCTTGCAGATCATCGTTGGCGAACACAACACTTCGTTCTCACCGACACGAATACTGATGTTGCCGTCATTCGCAGCTGCGAAGCCCTTGGCATACAGCCGCCGACCAATTTCGCAGATCTCTTCCTTCAGGCCTCGGTCGTTAATTCCGGAGTTCCATTTGGACATGTTCTTCTCACCTTGTTGAAAATAAGTGTTCAGATTTCGGTGTTCAGTTTTCAGAAAGATGATGCCTGCCGCACTCTGAAGACTGAAAACTGCACACTGAAAACTAGAGATTAACGTGATCCAGGATCGCTGCGTTGTATGCATCGACTGGTTTTGTATCGGGATGAAACGGAGCTGCCGCTTCTGCACTTTCACTCACTGCCATCAGGCTGCCGATGCCGGCTCCAAGAGCATCGAAAACAACGATGGGTTCGGTTCTTCCGGTTTCCTTTCCCAGCAGTCCGTCGTGCAGCAGCGGAACGGCCAGCTTCCATGTCGCTCCGGTCAGCGACGAATGACACTTCGACAGAGTCACTTTGCCAATGCATTCCATGAATCTCATCTCGGCAGCTCCTTCCATTGTTCCGGAGCTGCCGCTTTCAGATCACCAAGTGCTCGCAGCAGGCGGACGACATCGACAAATGACCAGCCTGATGGATTCAGACAGACGGCCTGAGGATTCATTTTTCGAATCAGACGCGGCAGGTCTGTGGCCGGACAGACGACGGCAGCTCGATTTGCCGGGTTGCGATTCAACAGGCACGCAGTCACAGACGGTTCGCCGCCACAACAGACAACAGGACGCTGACCGATCAGCGACGAGCATTTTTCAGCGGCATCGAATTCACAACCGGCTTTCACCGTGCCCCAGCCTGCCGATGCTGACGCAGCCGTGACGGAACTGCAGTCTCCAATGACAAACACCGTACCGACCGAATTCTTAGGTGAGCTCCCGGTTCCCCGAATGACGGGAACTCTGCTGCGACGGATAAAGTCGTGTCCCGAAGGTGTAATCACCGCATCCGGTCGAACGACGATTTTCTGTGCCGCAACATGAGCCGCCAGCAGATCTTCCGTGATGACTCGGTCATTGAGTTCCACATCCGCCCGCTGCACAGCGGCGGCCTGCACCGAGACCGACGCTGTGCAACCCGAATCGTCAGCCACGGCAATCCCGTGAGAACTCAGTTCCCGCAGCACGCCCTGTGTGATCGCTTCGATTTGAGATTCGCTGAAGCTCATCGGGTTTCGGGTTTCAGGTTTCGGGTTTCGGGTGGCAGCACTGCTGAAACCCAAACCCCGAAAGCTGAAACCCCCTTATTCAATATTCAATCATTCCCTGGACAACAAACCGAATCGGGCAGTCGTCTCGCCCGGTCAGTTCACGAACATATTTTCCATCACTGGTGAAGAACACTCGATCACCTTTGCCGGCACCGAGTCGATCGATGGCCAGCACAGGAAACTCATCAGGTTCATCACGAATATTCAACGGCTGCAGCGCCACCAATCGCCAGCCCGCCAGCGAAGCGTGCTTCACAGTGGACGTCGCGTTTCCAATGACGAGGGCAGATTGCATTTCGGGGGCTTTAGGGTTTCGGGATTCAGGTTTCAGACGATGAGGCAGATCGGGATTTCGCGAGTGAGTACAACATGCGATTGATACGTTTCGTTTCTTCGACGATATGAGTGCGAGCGTCGTCCGTGATCGTTCCAATTTTGTTCGCAATGTATGCCTGTGTTCTGAGTTCCGAGGATGATCCCCGGGAGATCGCAAGGAAGCGAGAGAACTCTTTGTCTGACCTTTCGTACCCTTCGGCGATATTCGATGCGACCGAAACTGCAGCTCGCTGCATTTGGTCCCTCAAGGCGAAGTCTGTTGACTGTCTCAATTGTTCGTAGACATACACGGCCAACTGGCACGAAATTTTCCACACCTCCAGGTCTTCAAATGACTGAAACATCGCTTCTCCGTTCGGCCCGCGCGTCCCCCCGGAAACCCGAAACCTGAATCCCGAAAACCTCAAATAATCCTGAGATCCTCCACCATTGCACATCGTCGTTGTCGTGTGAACGTCATCGGACTTGTGACGCCTTCTCCGGTTGGGGTGGCGATGCTGAAGGATGGATAGCCTTCGCCTCCCAGTCCCAGTCCGGCCATGCACGGACCGTTCTTGACGAAAATTGTTGTATTCATGATGCGGCCCATCTTTGTGATGGTGTGAACGTCGCGGCTGTGAATCAGAGCCGTGTGGCCAAAGCCGTGTTCGTATTTCTTCGCCAGATCAATGGCGTGGTCGGCACAGTTGGCCTTCACAAAAGGCACGAAGGGCATCATCTGTTCTTCGGTCACGAATGGGTTGTGTTCGTCGGTTTCGCCGTAGATGATCTGAGTCTCTGCGGGGATGGTCAGGCCGATCTGAGCCGCCAGCCATGACGCGTCCTTGCCAATGAAGTCGCGATTCAGGTGGTAGTGATCCTTCGCGTCTTTCGGAGGGCTGAAGGCTTTGGCCGTGAAGGCGGCGGTCTGCTGAGCGTCAAGGCGATACCCGCCGTGGCGACTGACCGCATTCATCAACTGGTCGAAAATTTCCTTCACGGCGAACACTTCCTTCTCCGCAATGCACAGCAGGTTGTTGTCGAAGGCAGCTCCGGCCACGATCGACTTTGCTGCGTTTTCGATGTCGGCTGTGGCGTCCACAACGACCGGAGGATTGCCCGGCCCCGCAACGATCGCTCGCTTCGGGCTTCCAAGAGCCGCTCGAGCCACCGCCGGACCGCCGGTCACCACCAGCAGCTTGACTCCGCGGTGATCGAAAATCGCCTGAGCCGACTCGATGGTGGGTTCGCCGATAATCACCAGCAGGTTCTTCAGACCGGTCGCTTCAAAGATGGCTTTGTTGAACCGGCGAACACCCTCGGCAGCGATCTTCTTGCCGCTGGGATGAGGATTGACAATGACCGTATTCCCGGCAGCGACCATGTTCACGAAGTTCGCGGCCAGAGTCGGCAGCGAATGAGTCACCGGGGTGATGGCTCCGATGACGCCGAACGGAGCGTACTCGGTGACCGTCAGCCCATGGTCACCGCTGACGGCTTCCGACTTCATGAACTCCATGCCCGGCACGGACTTGATGACTTTCAGCTTGCCGATCTTGTGCTCGAGGCGGCCGATTTTTGTTTCCTGAAATTCCAGCAACCCCAGCTCTTCCGCCTGCTGGTCGCACATTGTCTTCACAATGTCGATCGCTTGGGCAGCGGCGGTACATCGGTGCCCGGCTGAGCTGCTCAAAGCCGGCCTGAGCTGCCGTCACCGCCGCATCAACATCGTTGAACACGCCCCAGTTTCCTCCTCCGCCGTGACCATTCGAGCCACTGGAGGAACCATTGCGAGTCAGCTGACTCAGCACTTCCTGGACAATCTGTCGAACGGCTTGTTCTGTTGCTTGCATCGTGTTGGGATTTCAGTTTTCAGGGTTTCAGGTTTCGGGAGAACGTCGGGGCCGGATTTCCGCTTCGGTACATTCCCCGAAACCTGAAACCCGTCGTCCGAACCCCTAGCCCGTTTCCAACTCACGAATCCGTTCTTCCATCCACCATCGGACACGGGTTGCGGTTGGAATGTTGAAGGCCAGGAGAACGACGACGATGGCCGCGACGGCAAGATTGCCGACGAATTCCGTTGTGATATAGAGAACCAGATTCATAAAGGCGGCTCCTTCCAGGACAGCACACCCGATGATGTGAGGTCCTCGGAACGCGGGCAGCAGTAACTCCGCTTTTTCACTCGTTGACCGGTCGCCGAACGATTCCCTGTCAATCTGATTCAGAAGTCTCTGTCGGTTGTTGCCAGGAATAGTAAGGTACGTCAGAAAATTCAGAACAAAGAAACCGATGCCGATCCACGACAGCAGGTCCGGCTGTGTCCTCAGGGCACCTCCGGTGATTATCAGTGAGATCAGCATAAACAGCATCACCCCGCCGATCAGAGCAAGGGTGATGATCTTCATTCCGCGCACGTCAGCCGCCGGAGCCAGTTGGGAGCCGGCGTCGTTAACTTCATTCGGTGCGGAATATGGATTGGACATGGGACAAAGTTTTCCGTTTTCAGTGTTCAGCAAGGGGGAGGTTGTGTTCTCTGAACACCGAACACTGAAAACTTTCTATTCAATTCTTTCGCCTTCAAAAATTACGGCATCCTTGACCGTCACCGAATCGACGATGCCGACGATGGCACAGTCGATCGGAAGTGTTTTCGTTCCCGGAGTAAACCGAGCACTGCTGCCCTGCACACACAGAACAACTTCTCCCTGTCCCGCCCCGACCGTATCCACGGTGACAAACGACCGCCCTGTCGGCTGCAGGCGACTCTGATCCTTCTCGTCCACCCGCAGAGGCTCAACGATCAGCAGCTTCTGGCCAACCAGCTCAGCCGCCTTCTGAGTCGAAACAATGCTGCCGGTGATGCGTGCTAGAAACATAGGGATCAGGGTTTCGGTGTTCAGGTTTCAGGTCTCAGGGCGGACAGCGGGTTTGCCTGAAACCCGAAACCCATCTCCCGAAACCCGCGACGGGATCGCCTACGCGATCGCGTCCCGTGTCTGTCTTGCCACAACCAATTCTTCATTCGTGGGAATCACCCACACCTGTATTTTGCTGTCGTCCGCGCTGATGCGGACTTCCGTGTTTCGCTGAACGGCGGAATTCTTTTCGGAACACAGTTTCACACCTGCCCACTCCATATCGCGACAGACGTTGCTTCGAATGCGTTCGCTGTTTTCACCAATGCCGCCGGTGAAGACGATCACATCGGTGCCGCCCAGCAATGCCATATAGCTGCCGACATAAGACCGAATCGACGCTTCGAACAGCTTCAGAGCTTTCTCGGCTCGATCATGTCCCTTCTGCGCTGCCTCCTCCAGATCGCGGCAGTCTCCACTCAGTCCGCTGATCCCCAGCAGTCCGCCTTTGGAACTCATTTCCTTCAGCACCTGCTCAAAGGTCAGCCCGGTCGCCTTCATGATGACCGGAATCGCATACGCATCGAAATCGCCCACACGATTGTTGTTCGGCAGACCTCCCTGAGGACTCATGCCCATCGAAGCCGCTCGACTTTCACCACCATCAATCGCACATACCGAAGCGCTGCCGCCAAGATGGCAACTGATGATCTTCAGATCTTTGCGACCAAGAATCTCCGCCGTTCGACCGGCAATAAACCGGTGAGACGCTCCGTGAAATCCCCAGCGACGAATTTCATAGTCCGTATACCATTCATACGGGACCGCGTAGGCTCGATGTTCGAACGGAATTGTTTCGTGAAACCCGGTTTCCAGCGCCGCCACCAGCGGAATCTGTGGAAACGCCTGCTGCAGTTGCCGCATCGCACGGACGTACGGAGGATTGTGAGCCGGAGCAATATCCGACAACGCCTCCATCTTCTGCAGCAACTCTTCATTCACAATCCGCACACCGCTCAGGCTGCCTGCGAATACCGCCTTGAAGCCGATTCCGGCGACTTCTTCCACCGACTTCAGGCATCCCTGCTCCGGGTCTGTCAACTGCTGCAGACAAATACTGACAGCCGCCGCATGATCCGGAATGTTCTGAGTCACCTCGGCCCGATGATTGCCGATTTCCACAAAGCAGTGACTGCTTCCGCCGGCATCCCCAATCCGATCAATCCCCCCGCGCGCAAGCTGAGTCTCATCGGACAGATCAAACAATCTGTACTTGAAACTGGTCGAACCCAGATTGGCAACAAGAACTTTCATTTCGAAGTTTTCGGTGTTCAGTTTTCAGTGTTCAGAAAACGCAGGCTGCTCCCCGCGGACTCCTCCTGCGGCGTGCTGTTCGGCATTCGCGGATCTGTTCTCAGCACGACTGAAAACCGAACACTGAAAACTGAACACCCGTCGCCGCAGGCGACTAACCAATAAACTGACTCAGCAGAGTGGCTTCCGGGCGAGGAATCAGATGAGCGGCGATCAGTTCGCCTGACTGCGATGCGGCGGCAGCACCGGCATCAACAGCAGCTCGGACGGATCCAACGTCACCTTTGATGATGGTCGTGATGAATGCTCCGCCGGTGGGAATCTGCTTGACCAGAGTCACGTTGGCAGCTTTCAGCATCGCATCAGATGCCTGGATCTGAGCGACCAGACCCTTGGTTTCAATCATTCCAATTGCTTCAGACATGGGGTTTCCTCTGGGAAAAATTATTGGTGTTCGGTTTTCAGTGTTCAGAAAAACGCACGGCCTGTTGCCTGCGGTCCGGTATGATCAGCAGCACTTCGATTGATTCAGTCTATTCAGTGTCCGAATTCATAACGGCTGATTGCAGCTTCTGAAAACTGAACACTGAAAACCGAGTTCTACTTCGCTGCTTTCGGCTTAGGCAGTACGGCTGCCAGTTCTTCGTGCGGACGCGGGATGACTTCCACGCTGACGACCTGCCCGATTCGGGATCCGGCCTGAGCCCCCGCGTCGATCGCGGCCTTGACGGCAGCGACATCACCCACGATGAACGCCGTCACCAGCCCGCTGCCGATCTTTTCCCAGCCCACCACCTGCACGTTGGCGGCTTTTAACATCGAATCGACTGCTTCGAGCAGACACACGAAGCCTTTCGTTTCGATCATTCCCAGTGCTTCCATCGATTTCGCCATTTCGGTTTTCTTTCAGAAAAAGGGCTTCGGGTTTCGGGTGACGGGTTTCAGGAGGGTGGATGTCTTTCGCATCGGCCTGAAACCTGAACCCCAAAACCCCTCTAGTGTTGACACTTACATTTTTCAGGCTTCACCAGTTCCACCTTTGTGGCACGATCCAGTCCGATCGCATTGCCTTCATCGGTATCCAAGTGAACTTCCAGCTTGATGTTCTCACCGGCTCGCACGACGAGGTCCTCCAGAACCGTCGTGCAGCCCGGAGACTCCACTCGCAGATGAACGACGTCCTTGTCACTTACTCCGTAGAACTTCAGATCTTCCGGGCCCATGTGAACGTGCCGCATGGCTCGAATCACGCCCTGCTGCAGCTCGACAACGCCTCTGGGTCCCACCAGCACGCAGCCCGGTGTCCCCTGAACGTTCCCGGAAATTCTCACAGGAAGATCAATTCCCAGCGAAATTCCGTCGGTGAATGCCAGCTCAACCTGCGAATCCCCGCGGCAGGGGCCCAGAACCCGCACGCTGGGCAGCATTCGGCGTCGAGGCCCCACGACGGCCACCGTTTCTTCAGCGGCATAATAGCCGTCCTGATAGAGATCCTTTTGAGGCGTCAGAGTTGCCCCTTTGCCAAACAGAATCTCAACGTGCTCATCGGTGAGATGCACATGGCGAGCCGATATATTCACGACCAGCGGATTGCGATTCGGCAGGACCGTCGGCGCGGTTGTCGGCAGAGCCCCGCGCAGAACAGGAATTCCTCCGCCGCCGGAACTGCCGGTGCGACTGAGTGTCTGACGAGCCAGCACATCCCGCACAATGCGTTCGACGTCTGATCGATTCAAAGTTGCCGCTGGAACCATTCTGTGTTTCCCGACATCGTTCCCTTCCGTGATTTCCACAGCTGTTCTCCAAACAGCTCACAAGCATCATCAGCAACCGGCAGTCTGTCCGCCGTGCTGAACTACATCGTCACTCGGGTGACACTCCCGGGGACAATCTCCAGTCGAATGTCATGATTCCTCATGACCTGTTTCCATTCGTCCGTCACACCTTCGTCAGTAACCACTTCCTGCACAGAAGATAAAGAACACAGATGACTCAACGCTCGCCGACCGAACTTGCTGCTGTCAGCAACAAGCGTGACCAGCTGAGCCGCTTCGATCATCTGCCGCTCCGTTTCCACCAGCAGCGCGTTACTGTTGAATAATCCCTCTGCCGTGATCCCGCCGGTGCTCATGACCAGCCGCGACACGTTGATCGATTTCAACGCTGCGATAGCCTGCTCTCCCAAAGCAACACCGGTCTTCGGATACACATAACCTCCGATAAAGATCAGCTCGACACCCGGCTGATTCATCAGCAGCGAAGCAATGGGCAGCGAATTCGTCACCACCTGCAGAGCTTTGCCGTGAAGCTGCCGTGCGACTTCGAGCGTTGTTGTCCCGCCATCCAGCAGGACCGTTTCTCCTGGAAGAATCAGGTCCGCAGCTCGCTGAGCGATTCGACGTTTCTCGACAGAAGATTGATTCTGGCGAATGTCAAAATCTGTCAGTGAGTCGCCGGCATAGGCCGCGCCGCCTCGGGTTCGATGCAGCTGCCCCTGAGCGTCCAGGTATTCCAGATCCCGGCGAACCGTGGATTCGCTCACCCCGACCTCGGCCACCAGTCTTTGCAATGAGACAAAGCCAAGTTCTTCCGCAATCTGAAGGATTTTCGTCCGCCGCTCGTCGGTTATCATCAAAATCAGTCACTTTTCTGTGAAAGGTTTTGGACTATTGTGCACGAATTTGAGAGAACTTCAACAGAAATGTTCTGGAAAGTTTCATTAAGCAGCAGGGACGCTCAGCATGCTGTTGTGTGGAAGCTTGGAGATGTGGGGAGACCCCGATGTTCTTGATCGGCGTCTCCTCGGTTTGATGGCTGCAATATCCGAGCTCGCGTGGCAGATATTGACTGATTATTCACTGTTCCCCTTAGTCTCACTGTGTTGAATCGGGGGTTGATTGTCTCGCCGGTCTGAACTCGGCGCGCGGCCGTGCTCTGATTATCGTGGAAACACGGCAGTTACCTCGCACGGAACCTGTGTGCCCGGCATCTTCTTCGGATCCGAACGAAGCAGTTCCATCGCGCTGTCTTCCCGAACGGTTACGTTCAATTCAGGTCGATCGACGATCGTCATCTCAGGAGTTGGCCGAACCCGCAGCGATTGGCGAGTCCACCCTGAGCTTCTTTCCTGCCCGACTGCCATTCCCGTCAGAACCCGCCATTCAGGAAATCCCAGGACCTGTCTGAATTGATTTTGGGTCGTGGCCCGATACAATCCCGGCCAGCGATTCCCGATCACTCCGGACCCATAGCTCAGTTGGTTAGAGCGCCACGTTGACATCGTGGAGGTCGCAGATTCGAGTTCTGCTGGGTCCACTCCTAAAGCCTTAAACCGCAATGGTTTACGGCTTTTTTGCTGCGCCGATTTTGGGGAGTTTGGAGAAGCGTCGCGAAGCGGCTCAGCTGGATGGGAAGTCAAAGCCAAAGAAGGGGAAGTCCGGGCGACGCGGGCGAATCACGACGGCTGAAAAGCTGGAGCTGGCGACTCGGGAAGAAGACATCTGGCCGACCGAATATCAACTGGAAGAATGCACCTTTCGGTATTCCCGAGTGGCATGGCGAATCATTGATGGCCAGGCGGTGTTGGTTGCTGATCACATCGATGCCGCCGATGGGCGAGCTCCTCGGGTTCCCGGCGTGCCGAAGCGGGGTGAATTCGGCACGGAGATCATCACGACTCTGGCCTGGCAGCATCATAACGAGGGCCTGCCGCTCGACACGGTCGTTGACGAGTTCCTGTTCTCCTGGAATCTGACGCTGCGAAAATCTCGGGCCGACAGGCGTTGCGATATTCGGCGGGGGCGTTTTCCGGTTGGGGCAATTTTCAGAAGGACAGGTCTGACAGCCGGACGGTTTGGCGGACTCGGGCTCGGCCGGTCATGTCGTGGATGCGGAACTGAATGGTCGGGCGTTCTGACCATTCGATTTCCAGCATTCCGAAATGGAAGTCGCTGCAGGCGTCGCCGATTCGGTTCGACGTTTTCCCAGTCGCGATTCAGACCGCTGGCGGTGAGGTCGTACAGAGGGTAGCAGCCAGGTGCTTTCAGCACAGACAGTTCTCCCCAGTGGACGTCGCCGGAAATGAAGACAACACCATTGGCCCTGGTGGTGGAAATCAGTCTGACCATCTTCATCAATTCCAGCGGGAAGTTGGTCCATGATTCCCAGCCGTTGTATTCATGAGCCAGCTGAATGCTGCTTCCGATGATTCGCAGGTCCGCCGGTTCTCGAAGCTGCTGTTCCAGCCATGTCCACTGAGTTTCACCCAGCAGAGTTTTTTCCGGGTTGGTGTCGGGCAGGTAATCGTTCTTCCACGATGAAAACGGATTTCTAAGCGGCGGGTCTCGAAAGGTCCGAGTATCCAGCAGAATGATCTGCAGCACTTTTCGAGTTGTCGGGTCCGTAAACCGGTAACTGGTATAGATTCCTTCGCGACTGCGGCGGACGCTGTCTGCCGGTTCATTCCAGAACTTCAGAAAGATCTCTTTTGATTCTGCTTTGAACGGGAACTCACGACCCGCATCGTTTTCGCCGTAGTCGTGATCATCCCATGTGGCGATGGTCGGTACGGCGGCACGCAGACTGATGAATTCCTTTTTGGCCGCCATCCGGTCGTACTTCTGCTGCAGCAGCTGCATATCGCGAGTGTCGCCATAGATGTTGTCGCCCAGATAGATGAACAGTTCGGGTTCCCATTCCAGAACGGTTTTCAGAATCGGCAGTGGATCGTTCTGAGTCGAACAGGAACCAAAGGCGATGCGGGAAATCAGCGGGTGATCGGCAGGAACCGGACGGGGCGGCGGCAACGGATCCTGAGCCGACAGTGACACGGACAGCGCACACAAAGCGACCAGCGAAGTGATTTGCAGACGAGTCATGTTCAGTTTTCTGAGCGAAGAGTGATCATCTGGTGCTGTTCTGCCGAACGGTAAGCGGCATCGACCAGAGCCATGGTTTTCAGATTGTCGCGACCACTGCACGGATGGTCTGTTCCCTGTTCCAGGCTGGTCAGAATGTCGGCCATCGGTCCGACAAATGCATCCGGAAACCAGACGGAATCCCACTGTGGCCGATGCCAGTTTCCGTTGTCGGACACGGTCGTGTATTCCAGAGTACTGGGGACTCGCTGTGGATACGCCGGCCAACCGATGGTACCTTTGGCCATTCCCAGAGTCCCTTCGACTCGCCAGCGAATACCGATGTCTGCACCACTGCCTTCGGCTGACGGTCCGGCCCAGACATCGTCCCACGCGGACGCTCGCACACCGGAATCATATTCGAGCACCGACAGAACGATTCCGTCCTGGTGTGGGAAACGGCGACTGGTTCGAGGATCCGGACGAACGCTGCAGAAGATGCGATCGGGATCGCCCAGCCAGTAACGAAAGGTGTCCAGGTGGTGAATGCTCATGATGCGCAGCGTCACCCAGCCCTGTCGTTCCTGCCATGGCATCCAGTGCGGAATGGCTCGCATATCAATCGTGGCCAGCACCGGTTCGCCGAGCACACCGGACTTCAAAACCGCATGGCAGGCTCGCACAGACTGATCGTAGCGCATGTTCTGATTGACACCCAGCAGAATGCCCGAATCTTCGCACCAGCGAACAATGTCCGCGGCTTCTGCGGCGCTGCGTCCCAGCGGTTTCTGAGCAAGGATGGCCCGCAGATGATGCTTCTGCCCCAGAGCTCGGCGAATCACATCAGCCTGACAGTCCGGCGGAACAGCGACGTCCAGAACCCGCACATCCGGCCGCTGTACCAGTTCTTCCACAGTCGAACAGACAACAGGAATGTGATGTCGTTCGGCAACGGCGTCTGCGGTCGCTCGAGTTCTGGAAGTGATGGCCACGGGGTTCAGGCCGTGCTGTCGATAGGCCACCAGATGACAGTCGGCCATGATAAACCCGGCGCCGATACAGCCAATCCCCACACTGCGGTCTGTCGGCAGCGCAACATGGATGGACTGGCAGACCTGTTCGGGTGTGATCATCGAGCTCACAACGATCCCGATACAGTCGGGTCATCGTAAGCATCCATCAGAGCCTGAGCGACCGTGGTCCACAGTTCGACACGGCGAACGGGTTTGCTGAGCACCGAGAAGGCGTCAGCTGCGGCGGCCGATCGTCTGAGTTCTTCCGTGGCTTCGGATGTGATCAGAATACAGGGGCGAACAGCGTCCTGATCCTTGAGCATGCGAAGTGCTTCGAGCCCTGTCATCAGATGCATGTGCATGTCCAGCAGGACGATGTCGATCTGAACGTCCCGAGCGTACTCGATGGCCTCCTCACCGGATTCCACTTCATGCACACACAGCAGTGGGCGCGGCTCAAGGAACTCACGCAGCGTTTCGCGGAAGTCGCGGTTGTCGTCAGCGATCAGCAGTTGATAGGGCTGAGGTGTTTGAATGACCATCGTTTAAGAGCCTCATTCATGAGGTCGACCGAAAAACGCAGCGGTCAGCGTCCGTGCAGAATTTCCCGGCCGGATTGTCGAAAACCGTTTCGCTTTTTTCCAGAGAAAAACACGGGGAGATCGGGTCAATCCGAAAAGCCGGCCTCGAAACGAGGGCTCGACGACAACGGGCTTTGTGGTAGACTCGAAAGGCAGGTTTTTCTCCAGGAGCAGATCAGATGGCCAGAAAGTGGGGGCATCGACGGGATGACGGCGGCAGCATGCTGGCGACCGTCGTGATCATTGTTCTGGGGGCTGGCCTGTGCTGTTTCCTGAGCCTGATTGATGGCTCGGCACTGGGCGACACAATGGTGATGGTGGTGCCGGTCGTGGCCTTTGTGCTGATTCTGTGCCTGATGTGGCTCAGATACGCTGCTCCGACGGACGGCCGACTGGCATTCTGGCATTCCGTGGCAAAAAACCATCCCGACGACGGCCTGGCGGCTCAGTACAGGCCTCGAAAAGTTCGGGATCGCCGCTCAAGCGGGCCGGTCGGCACGAATCAGCCCATCACCGCCGAACAGGCTCGCGATCTGCATTCGACCAGTTCCAGTACCTGGGTCCCTTCGAAAACCTCGCGAAAGAAGCCCCTGGGCGACTCCGACTGAAAAACCTTGTGTTTTCAGGAGAAAACAGCCAAACCGGCGGAGATTCCTGCCGTGATCCTGCTTGTTCCGGCAACTTTCCCGCTGTCCCGGCGACTCTCCGGACAATGACGGTCATTCAATTCGCGCATGACAGTTTTGTCACAAAATACGGCAGAATCCGTGGGCGAATTGTGAGTTGACAGCAATTCCCGTAGAGTGTACGCCAACGGGTGACTCACACTTCAAGGGGCAGCGGAATGAGCGAAGAAACCGTGACGGAAGTCTCAAAACCGGACATTGCCCGCTCCAAACTGAAGGACGCTGGCGCATCTCTCGGGACTGGATTTGGCGGACATGTCACGCGAATTACCTTTGTCGGGGCCAAGTTCGGGGACGGTGAGATTGAGCATCTTGCGCAGCTTTCTGAACTTCGTGACGTCAATCTGAACGGCACAAAGGTCACTGACGCCGGAATGCCCGGACTGAAGAACGTTCGGCATCTGAATCGCCTGACACTGACCGGGACTGCGGTCACCGATAAAGGCCTCGCTCATCTGAAGCCTCTGAAGAACCTGAAAGTGCTGGTTCTGTCAAAAAGCAAAGTCACCGATGCCGGGCTGGCGCACCTTGCGGAGCTGACCGGGCTTGAAGAACTTTATCTGGCGAATACGTCCATCACGGACGCTGGCCTGGCTCATTTGGCGTCTCTGACTCAGCTGCACACGCTGGGGCTGACCGGAACGCAGATTTCCGATGCCGGACTGGTTCACCTGAAGAAGCTGAAGAAACTGGAAGTGCTGCTGATCCGTGACAACAACATCACGGATGAAGGCCTGAAACATCTGAAAGGCCTGAAGAAGATGGTTCGTCTGTGGCTGAGAAAAACCAAAATCACGGACGACGGTCTGGCATGGCTGGAAAGTATGGCGGACCTTCAGTGGCTGGAACTGAATGACACCGAAATCACGGACAAAGGCCTGGCTCATCTGGCCACCTGCCCGGAACTTCGCAGCCTGAGTCTTCGCGGCTGCTACATTACCGACAAAGGTGTTCCGAAGCTGAAAAAGCTGAAACATCTGGAAACGCTGTGCCTGACAGAAACGCGTCTCAGCCCGGAAGGCCTGCGCACGCTGAAAACCGGCCTGCCTCGATGCCGAGTTGAATCCTGACTTGGGCAGTACCCAACGCCGTGAAGAGTTTTCAGGTGGGAAAGCACAGCGATTCAACCCGGAACGGGTAAAACAACATCGCCCGGGGTCGACGCGAAGCGGCGCACCCCGGGTTCGTGTTCATCAATACACGAGAACCCTGAATGGGTTCAACAGAGGAAGGAAGTTCGCAACAGAACCTTGTGAAACCCCTTCAGGGTTTCGGTCAGTTTAGGTCAGTTTTTCCGGGGTGATGTGTCGCCGAATTCCGGCTTCCATAATTCCGGCGGCATTCCCCTCAGGAAATCTCTTCACGGCGTTGGGCAGTGCCCAATCCCCATTCGAGCCCACACCCGGAAACACGACTGCGCCACTCAGAAAAGATTGACGCCCCTTGCTCGCATCCGTTTCAGGAGGAAGCTGCCGTGCCGGCACAAAAAAGTTTCTGCTCTGGCAACATCGCTTACGTTGACTGAAACCGTTCGGCGATGTTTGGACTCCGATTGCGGGTGCCTGATTGGCTGAAGCGGCGGGCTCAAACACCGATGAATGCCCTTGGTTGACAATTCCCGTCGGATACGCGCTGATTCCACCTGCCCGGTGGTGCGTCTGAAGCTTCAGAGCTTCGGGAGGGACCGTGCATCGGATTGGTTTACTCTGAAGTGATCGCTCGAATTCTATGGCTGGTATTCATTCTCTTGACGGCATTCACCTGCATCTTTCAACGGCCGATACCAGCAGCGGAGAATGGATTGGTCAGGGTGAGGTTCTGAAACAGCTGCTGGCATGCTGGCTGGTGGTTGACAGTAAAGACCTTCCGCTGACACCTCGGCTGGTGGGAACTCCGGGCATCGGCAAGACAACGCTGGCCATTTCGGGAGCTCGCCAGCGCGGACAGGACCTGTACATCTACCAGTGCACGGCGGATACCCGACCGGAAGACCTTCTCGTGACGCCGGTGCTGGCCGAAAGCGGAAAGATCGCGTATCACGCTTCTCCTCTGGTGACGGCGATGATTACCGGAGGCGTGTGCATTCTGGATGAAGGCAACCGCATGAACGAAAAGTCATGGGCAAGCCTGGCGCCGCTGCTGGATCATCGTCGGTATGTGGAATCCATTGTGGCCGGCGTCACCATTCACGCTCATGCCGACTTTCGCTGCGCGGTGACGATGAATGAGGACGAGTCGACGTTTGAGATTCCGGACTATATTCTCAGCCGACTTCAGCCGACACTCACGCTGGGACATCCGTCCCGGACCGACGAGATGGCGATTCTGAAATATCATCTGCCATTTGCCGACGACGATATGCTGAACATGACCGTCAGCTTTCTGCAGGAAGCCCACACTCTGAATCTCGATTTCTCAACCCGGGACGGCATCAACATCCTTCGGTTTGCCCTGAAACGCATGGCTCAGGATCCCAGCCATCCGTTGGCTCGGGACGATGCCTGGCGCGAAGCACTGGAACGTTGTCTGGGAGAAGATGCCGCCGACCTGCAGTCGCTGGCCGGACGCCGCAATCAGTCGCTCGGCGGGAACTCAGTCCCCATGGGGCTCGGCGATTTCTTCTTCGCCCCCGGAGATCCGCTGCATCCTGATCTTGATCTGGATGATGACTTTGACGACGACGATGATGACGAAGACTTCGACGACGAGAATCCTTTCGACCAGGGCGAATACAACCCGGATTCAGACCCCGATACGCCGTTCTGATGCGATCCGGACGGTACAGCCCAACCACCATCAATTTGCGGTTGGAATTGCAGCAAGCTGTTCCGGGAACAGCGCCGTCCCGTATGACTGATCACAATGTTTTTGAAATTCCGTCCCCGTGGAATTCGTTTCATGAAACGTTCTGTCTGTTCCCTCCTGTCTGTGCTGACCTGCGTTGTCTGTGCCGGTTCAGTCGTTTCGGAAGAAGCCATGCCCCGAAAAATTCGGTCCATCGAAGGCATCTCAGAATATGTGCTCGACAACGGGCTCAGCATTCTGCTGTTTCCCGATGTGTCGCAGCCCAAGGTCACCGTCAACCTGACGGTCTTTGTCGGGTCCCGACACGAAGGCTACGGCGAAGCCGGGATGGCTCATCTGCTGGAACACATGGTCTTCAAGGGAACACCGAATCATCCGGACATTCCCAAAGTGCTGAAGGAACGAGGAGCTCAGTTCAACGGAACCACCTGGCTGGACCGCACCAACTACTACGAAACTCTGCCGGCCAGCGATGATAATCTGGAATTCGCCATTCGCCTGGAAGCCGATCGAATGGTCAACAGTTTTATCAAAGAGAAGACCGGCTTCTGAAATGACCGTGGTTCACAACGAATTCGAGCGAGGAGAGAATGATCCGTTTCGAATTCTGATGCAGCGCATGACGGCCACGGCTTACGAATGGCATAACTACGGAAAGTCGACCATCGGGAACCGAGCTGACATTGAACGGGTGCCGGTCGCGAATCTGAAAGAGTTCTATCAGCGCTTCTACCAGCCGGACAATGCGATGCTGGTAGTGGCAGGAAAGTTTGAACCGGAGACAGCTCTGAAACTGGCTGCCAAGTACTTCGGCAGCCTGCCGCGTCCGGACCGAGTCCTCAACACCACATGGACGGAAGAACCGGCTCAGGACGGCGATCGCATGGTGCGAGTCACGCGGGTTGGCGAAGTTCCGATGGCGGGACTTACCTATCACATTCCGTCCGGAGCTCACCCGGACTATGTCGCCGTGGATGTGCTGGCGAAGGTGATTTCCGGAGAACCCTCCGGCCGGCTGTATGATCAGCTGGTGAAGAAGCGACAGGCCGCATCTGTCGCGGGGATCACGTTTGCTCTGCACGATCCGGGCATCTGCATGTTCTTCGCCGAAGCGGCTCAGGGCATCGACGGTCCCGGTCTGTTGCAGAACATGATCGATGTTGTCGAAAGCAGTACGGAGAAGCCATTCAGCGAAGAGGTCGAACGAGCTCGACAGAAACTGATGAAGGCACGCGAACTGAAGGTGGCAGATTCGCGCGGCATCGCCATCGAGCTCGGCGAATGGGCGGCTCAGGGCGACTGGCGTCTGTCGTTTCTGTACCGGGATCGCCTGGAAGCGGTGACTGTTGCGGATGTCCAGCGAGTTGCCGAAACTTATCTGGTTTCCTCAAACCGCACGGCGGGACTCTTCGAACCCACCAAGGAGCCTTCCCGCGCCACTGTGCCGACGACTCCCCACGGCAGACATGATCGGCGATTATCACGGACGCGAGCAGATCGCTCAGGGAGAAGCCTTCGATACTGCTCGCAGGCCATCGAGTCGCGAATTGCTCACAGCGAAGCTGCCGTCCGGCATCAAGGTTGCTTTGCTGCCGAAAAAGACATTCGGAGAAACCGTCAACCTGCGATCACATTACGATTCGGCAATCTGGAGGCACTGACGGGCAAGGCCGTTGCGGCCGAATACCTGGGTGCGATGCTGTTTCGCGGAACAGAATCGATGGACCGTCAGCAGATCCAGGATGCCTTCGACAAATACCGTGCAGAACGGCGAGTCAGCAGTGATCCGGGATCTGTCACGGTCACGGTGAAGACGCTGCGGGGCAACCTGATTCCCGTGGTGAAACTGATTCAGGAGGTTCTGCGAAAGCCATCGTTTCCTGCTGACGAACTTGATCTGCTGAAAGAACAACAGCTGGCATCGGCGGAACAAAACCTCAGCGATCCCACCTCAAACGCGTCCAACAGCGTGCAGCGAAAAATTGCCGAATATCCTCCCAACGATCCTCGGTATATGGCGAGTCTGACCGAAGAAATCGACCGCATCCGTGGTGTCAACATTGACCAGATCAAAACGCTTTACTCGGAGATGCTGTCCGGAACGCACGGAGAAATCTCGGTCGTTGGGGACTTTGATCCAGCAGAACTAACACCGGTGCTGGGCGACCTGACCGCCGACTGGACGTCTGACGTGGCCTTTGAACACATTCCCAAAGTCTCTGTGAACAATGTTCAGGGGGCCATGGAAAAGATCAATACCCCCGACAAGGCTCAGGCGACTTACTTCGCCGCAATGACGCTTCCGCTGCGAGATACCAGCCCGGACTATCCGGCACTGATCGTCGGCAATTACATTCTGGGAGGCGGAGCATTGTCATCCCGTCTGGGAAATCGAGTTCGTCAGACGGAAGGGTTGTCCTACACAATTCAGTCTGCATATCAGGCCTCGCCGGTGGATGACCGCAGTATTTTCTACATCTACGCGATCACCAATCCGCTGAACACAGACAAAGTTCATTCCGTCATTCGCGAAGAACTGGACCGACTGCTGAAAGACGGCATTACGGAAGATGAACTCAACGAACAGCGCAAGGGGCTGCTGCAGAACCAGGAACTGGGCCGAGCCAGCGACGCGGCTTTGGCTTCACTGATGGGAACGCATCTCAGAACAGGCCGCACCATGCAGTTTACGGCAGATTTTGAAGATCGAGTCCGCAGCCTGACAGTGGACGACGTCAACCAGGCACTTCGAAAACACATCCAGCCGGACCGTCTGTTCATCTGCATGGCCGGAGATTTCGGTGAGAAAAAGGAATAGGATCGTCGACTGATACTCCTGCCGGTTTAGGTCGCAGCGTTGTCAGATATCCCGTTGATGTACCGCGTGGCGCTGGCTTCGCCAGTGCTCGTCCCCGCAGACAAAAGAATGTCCTGCGATAGCCCATTACTGGCGGACACGGAGGGGCGTGAATTAGATGGCTGTTGTGAGTTGTTGTTTTCGTTCGAACTGGTCTGGTGTCAGGTAGTCGAGGGCCTGATGGCTTCGAACGGTGTTGTAGAACGTGTTGATGTATTTGAAGACGCTGCAGAGCCTCTTCCAGATCGGCATATTGATGGTGGTTGGTCCGCTCATGTTTGAGGGACCGGAAGAATCTTTCCATGACCGCGTTGTCGTAACAGTAGCCAGCGTCGCTCATGGAGCAGGTGATGCCCATTGTCTTCAGGATCGCCGGAGAGATCTCGACGCTCAATGGCAGACGTATCTTGAGCAACTCACGGACGCTGACCTTGTAGATGCCGTCTTCAAGGTCAGTTCACTTTCCGGCCAGCGTGCAGCAACGAAACGTTCAGACATCCTGCTCCACATCTGCACCCACGCCCAATACACAACAGCACAACTGGTTAACATGCTGCGTCAGGCAGGCCAAACCGACCTGCCTGACGTGATGCTGATCTCGATGGCTCGAACGGAAACGCCGTCAAGCGATTTGGTTGATGCCTGAAGCAGTCTGCTGTTCTTTCTGAACCCTGCTGGCAGGTACGTTCGCCTCACATGGTCGGCGATGCTCTGCCATTGTTCGGCTTGATGCTCGTTCAGGACCTCTGCTACTTCACCGACCATTGCGTTAAACTCAGTGGTCGTTTTCCGGATCGCAAAGCCAGGGTTACCGGCTTCGATTCCAGAATGTGATTGACAGTTGAAGCACGGTCGCAATCGATACCCAAACGAAATACGGCAACTGAGCCACCGCGATCCAGAGGAAGTGCTTCCGGATTGCCACCACCATCCAGATGATCGTTCCCCACACGATCACAATGTCCAGTGCGGCCAGTGGCAGATTTCGGAGTCCAAACTGAATTGGTGTGAAGATCAGGTTCGCGACCAGGTTGATGGCGAACGGCAATGCCACATTACGCGGCACATGTTTTCGGGCGGCCTGCACGAAGACGAACAGGAATGTGATCAGGATGATCGGGTAGAGAATCTGCCAGATCAGCCCGATCGTTGACGGTGCCAGCGTCCACGATGGTTTCTCAAGGGTGTTGTACCATTCCCTCCATGTCATCTGCCTGACTCCTCTTTCGTCACAGTCACCCCAGATCTCTGGCGACAGTCGTTCAGAAGCTGGTTTCAAGTTTCTGTTGGGATTGTAGAGGAAAGGATTTCGTCGTCGATTGGGGAGAACTTTTCAGCGTTGCAATTCTGAGGTGGCTCCTTAGACTGACGGGCGTTTTGTCCCTTTCCTGTAGCAGGTAGAACCCCGATGCCTCAATCCTGTCTCCGATCTGTTTGTGTATTGGCGGCTTTTGCTGTCGCTGCGAAGTTGTCTGCTCAGGATGCTGTTGCGATGAAATATGCGCTGGCAGACGGTGCCAGCGTTCATTACCGGGTCACCATTGTTGTGGACACTCCCGGCGAAAAGAACACGATGAGCGGTGTCATCAGCTATACGGGAAAGGGGGATGCTGACGGTCAGCTGAAGCTTGAGTATTCCGGAGGTCTGCAGAGCCGCACTCAGTCGAAGAGTTCCGGACCACCTCGCGGTTTTCGAGGTCCGGGGCGTCCCGGTGGTCCGCCGCCGGGTTTGTTCAATCGGAATGCCATCCGTTTTGACGGGCTGACGAACACGACGTCACTGGTCACCATTCGTCCGAACGGTGAAGTCGTTTCGATGCAGCGGGATTCACAGATTCCTTACATGCTCGGCAACCTGTCCATTCTTCCGCTGGAGGCACTTGCGGATGACGCTCAGGCGTCATGGCGATCGGGGCAGGGAATTACTGTAACGGAACAGGAGGATACCGGATTCGGCGGCGGTCCGTTTCGCGAAGTGAACAAAACGGTCAAGACGGGCGGGTCCGAGGAAACTCGGTATAAGATTGCTCGCACCGAAGGTGATCTCGTTCATGTGACTCGCAACTACAAGCTGACATCGCCGGCGATCGATGCCAAAGATTCTGCAGTCACAATCACCGGCGAAGGAGCGTTCGTGTTCAATCGCAGGGTGAACATGCCGGAATCTCTTGATATGAAGTATGACTATCAGGTCGAGATTCAGAAGACGAAAATCTCGGTTCCCATTACCGTCGGTTACACACGGTTGACGGATGAGCAGTACAGGGAACACAGTGAAAAACAGGAATTCGCCAAAAAGAACCCCGGCATCAATACTCAGGGCAAGCCCTGGACGGAAGCCGAACAGGACGAGATCATCAAGGAACTGCAGTCCACAGATGTTCATGTTGTCCAGCGACGGCTGGCTCAGCTGGCTGCTCGAAAGCCGTTTCTCGAGGAGAAGCGGGTCGCCGAAGTGATTCTGCCGCTGGCAAAACAGGATGGGCAAACCGGACGAATGGCGACCATGGCGTGGAAGACATGGAAGGTTGCCGCTCCTGAAATGGAAGCAGAGAATCTGAAGCGGATTGCAGCCGAAAAGGCAATGAAAGCCGGGGACAATCCGTTTGAACCAGACAGGAAGCCCGCATTGTCAGCTCTGCGCACGTGGACCGACAACACGGGGTCGTTCAAGGTTGAAGCTGAATTCATCGCACTGAAGGGCACCAGTGTGACGCTCAAGCGAAAAGCAGACGGCAAGGAACTGGAACTGCCGCTGGAACGCCTGTCTGCCGCTGACCAGAAAGCCGCTCAGGAACTTGCGAAGCAGAAGTCGGCAGCACCGAAAAATCCGTTTGAATAAGCGTGACAATGACGGTGTCTTCGCCATATTCGGTGGGGGGCACGTTGGGCTGTGCATGTATGTGAACTGTCGGAGTTCGGGTGATGACTCTGCGGCGATTTGGCAATGCCCTGCGGCGCATGGTGATGTCCGCCTTAAATCATTCCCGCACTCCGCGCTGGGCGGCTGCATGGGAGGTGCTCAGCCGGGAAACGGGAGCTGAGATTATTCCTCCGACGTTTCTGAGCGGTGGTCGTTTTCGGCTCCCGCACAACGGGTTCGTCGCTGAGCTAACGACCTGGGCATCAGGTGAAGGAAACGGAACTCGAATCGAGTCCGAAGTCCTGAATTCGAGTGGCTTTGATTTTCTGGTTCGGCCGCGTGGCCGCTTCGAAGGACTGCGTTCACTGATCGGCGGCCAGCCCTTTCTCTCAGGCGACCAGGTGTTTGACAAAGCGTTCGATGTCACGGGAAGTTCCGAGGCTGATTTGACCAGGGTGATGACTCAGTCGCAACTTCGGGAAGCCGTGTTTCAGGTCGGAGACTGCCGGATTGCTTTCAGTGAGAAGCCCGTGCATGAATCCTTTCGGTTAACTCGCCCCGCTGGAAGCGGCATATTTCTGCTCGTCACCGAAACTCAGGACGCCATTAACAACGTGGACCGTCTGAGAAATCTCCTGAACCTGCACACTCGCTTTCTCGACATACTGGTCGACATCGGAGTGGCGGAGCCAGCTGGCTGACGCGGGCAGTGCAACTGCGAACGGCCGCAGGGTGAATCAGGCCTGGTGGTGATCCGGAGTTGAGAGGCTGCCCTGAATTTCCGGCATTGCTGGACCACGTCGACGGAAGACGACCAGGACGGGCCGACCGGAATTCTGCTGCAGCAGCCTTGACAACTGATCTTCCGCAGACAACTCGGAACCGGTCGATTGAGCCGAACTCGGCAGCATTTCTGAATCGGCAGGAGGAACCGCGGCAATGTTTGTTTCGCCGGGGTGATTCAACGTCTGAATCCGAATGTCATCGGTTCGTGGCAGCACAACGTACATCTCGCCGAAATAGTGATCTGACTGAGTCGGGGTCTGCATCGATTCCGCGAAACGCTGCCGCAGTTCCTCCCGATCTGATTCAGAAAGAACCACCGAACTGCCAACCAGCGACTCGTCTCGACTGGTTCCTGTATCGGCCGGAATTGATTCCGCCATCGCAGATGTGATGACTGTCTCTACGGCTCGTGTTGTTTCCCGCGAGGCATCTGCGAGTGGCTGGAGATCTCGTCCCTGAGCAGCGACCAGTTTCTTCAGGTCGCTGGAAACGACATCCTGACGGCCTTCCGGAACATCCAGCACGACAACATCCCAGTTCCCGGGATTGCGCAGCACAGCGGCTGTCAGCCGATCACCCGTCGGTCGGTTCTGCTCCTGCAGAGCCACGTTCACGGCAACCAGCAGCACACAACATGACGTCGCCAGAGTGACCAATGCTCGTTTCAGCTGACGTGTGCTGTCCCGGCGAGCTTCGAAACTCGATCCAGAGACCGCGACTGGTTCCGTGGGCTGAGTTTCCGCAATCACGGCCAGAATAGAGTTGGTCAGGTCCGGCGATGCCGATTTCGGCAGCTGACGAAGAAGTCCACCCAGTGTTTCCCACGCATGGACCTGCTGACGTTCCGTTTCTGACAGTGACTCCAGGGTCAACTGACCGCAATCAAACTGTTCACTGAGTCGCTCGTCAGCAGATTCAGCGCCGTTGAATTCTGTTTCAGGTGAAGACATATCTGGTCTTGGGGGAGGAAGGATCAGGAGGTGGGAGAATTCTAGGAGGCTCAGCGGATGGTGATCACGACAGCACCGGTTTCCGGACCGCTGGTAAGACGTCCTGCCGGATGCGGAAGTTCCCGTAAATCCCAGGGTTTCTGTAAGGTGTTTGATATCAATGGTTTGCAGCTCACCCGGAAAACGCAAAACCGGTTGATCCTTCTCGAAGAAAGACCAACCGGTCAGGGGTTTTCACTGGTTTCGCGGCGTTCCAACATGAGTTCTCCTCTTGAGAAATCCGGTAAAGGCGGGAGTGGTCGGCGAACCATCCTGGTTCAGCAATTGACCGTTCAGAAAGGCGACCATGCGGTTACTTTCGAGCCGTCTTCTGTTCACCGTTCTTTTGTTCCTTCATCCCGCTTCTCTGAGGCTGCCCGCCGGATGTTGTCGGACGGCACTGTTTGGCCGCCTGAGCAATATCCTTCAGCCGCTGGCTCTGAGCAACCTTGATGGCTTCTTCCAGAACTTTGTCACCACTCACCGGACCATCAGCATCTGTCACATGGATATCCGGAGTGACTCCGCTGCCCGACATGGCTCGACCACTGGGGCTGTAGAATCGAGCCGTTGTCAGTCTCAGATTTCCACCGACCGAAGACAGAGGAAAGTGAGTCTGGACGGTGCCTTTTCCATAGCTGCGTTCTCCGATCACCACACCACGCTGGTTGTCCTGAATGGCTGCGGCGAAGATTTCACTGGCACTGGCACTGTCACCGTCAACGAGGACCACCAGCGGTGTGCTCCATGTTCGATCGAAGGTCGCTGTTTCAATCATGTTGTCCGAAGGCAGACGTCCTTTCGTGGAAACGATGGTTCCGCAGGGCAGAAACCGATTGGTGATGTCGACGCAGACATTCAGAAGACCACCCGGGTTGCCTCGCAGATCGATGACCAGAGACGTCATTCCGCTGCTGTACAGCTGGCTGAGTGCCTGATCCAGTTCTTCCGTCGACTTCTGTCCGAACTGACTCAGGCTCAGGTAAGCCACTTTGTCCGTGTTGGGCAGAATCCGAACATCATTGACGGTGTAGATTCGAACCATTCGACGAGTCAGCGTGAGGTCACTGCCTCGGGAACCATTGCGAACGATTCGCAGCTGGATCCGACTTCCTGCTGTTCCTTTCATCAGGTCCACACTGTTGGCCATCGGCATTCCGGCAATGCTGCGTCCGTCGATCGCAGTGATGACATCTCCGGCCTGCAGTCCTGCTTCAGCGGCAGGACCGCCTCGCAGTGCCTTCATGATCACCAGCCCGTTGTCGTGAACCTTCACTTCAACACCAACACCAACGATTTCGCTTTCCAGGGATGCACTGCGAACATGTTCAGCTCGCTGCAGGTCCAGAGACGCTCCACGTCCCGGTTCGGCAGGTTCCAGAGCTGAAAACTTGTCCAGCGTGTCGACCGTTGCACTGGCGAATTCGAAGGCAACGACGCTGGGGTTCAGCCCGCTGACTCGATTCGCTTCCTGCATAACGGTCCGCACCACATTGACCGCATCGTTCATATTCGTGACTCGCATCGATTCACCGATTCGTGACAGAGTCGTTCGAAAACCATCAACCTGAAAGGAATCAGCTCGAATTCCCAGTGACTGAGTGAAAGCCGGAACTTCCAGAGCAAGGCTGAGATCCCGCAGACCGCGACGAATTCGAAGGTCGTAGGAGGTAGGCTCCAGATGACGCTGGTCTGTCTGCTGAGATGTTTCCTGAAACAGAGCCAGAGCCTGAGTCGGAGTCATTGCCTGGACGGCTCGAACATTGACCGGGTTGCTGTACCGAGCCGTGATGGATTTGATGATCGATTCCACTTCGCTGTCACCATCGCGTCGCGGCAGTGGCGGAGTGAACGGATCGAGTCCGGGGCCGTACGAGTTGTCAGAACCTGACATCGGCTGGCCACTGTTGCGTCCATCGTTAAAATCTCCCGGCAGAAACCGGTCGTCAACCCGCGATCGGTCATTTGTGCCTGGTCGGTAGTTGCGTTCATAGTTCGTGTAGTCGACTCGGTCGAGAGGGATGCGGTAACGGCTTTCGTAGCCCGCATCGATTCCTGTATCGCGACTCAGCGGAGCCTGCCTCCACAGCCGTCGATCGTCGTATCCACCTGTTGATGGCAGACGAAACGGATCCGGCATGCTGACTCGGCCTGCATAGGGGTCCATGCGATCTGAAAGCGGATAACGGGGATCCGGTCCGGAACTGTACCCGGCATTCAGAAGGTCCCGTTGGCTGCCCCATGATGGACCCGAATATCGATTCTGATCGTAACCCGGGATCAGCGGACGACGAAAATTGTCCTGAACGGCTGTGTCCAATGGGGCCTGATAGTCGTAGCCTCGTGTCAGCCGGTTGTATTCGCTGTTGTATCGATCTCGCAGATCATTCAGCCCGTACCCGGAATCATAGCCGGTTCCGTAACCAGCTCCGTAACCGGAAGGAGGCAGGACATCGGCCTGGAATGTGCCTGAACCGTAGCCAGGCGAACCGGAATACTGAGCAGGGGCAGGCGGAATATAGAGCACCAGTCCCAGAAGTGTTGTGTAAAGGATGCGGGGCATGATTGGGATTCCTCTTTCTTGAGTTCATAAAAGCCGGACTCTTTCTGAGCCGGGACGATTGAATCGGTGGGGTGTTGCGTTGCCGGCAGTCTCAGGCAACATGCGGGTACTGGTCAGACATCACGCTGAAGTGCTGAGCCAGCTTGCTGACGGCGGATTCGACGACCGGAACAGCGGCAGCCATGTCCACCAGTTCTCCTCGAATCACCCGAACGTCGTTGGGGGCTTCGATCCCGATTTTGACAGCTCCTTTGGCTGTCTTAATCACTTTGATAACAACGTCATCGCCAATGCGGATGGTTTCTGCTGATTTTCGTGTCAGTACGAGCATGATCGTTTACTTCCTGAAACAGTTTTGCTTGGGATTCGCAGTTCTGGTCACTTTGAGTCAGAACTGCTGTTTGTTGTCACTGTGATCTGACTAATGCCAATGGTGTGCCAAACCAGCTTCATGTGTTTCAATTCGTCTGGAATTGATCGTAACTTACTGATAGCAAACATGATGCGGCGAATGGCAGGCTTTGCCGGTTAGGAAATCGGGTCCTGACCGGCGAAATGGGCAGGGAGAAGTTTTCAAAAGCTCTGTTATCGATCCGTTGAAGAATTGTCATTTTGACAATCGGCGGTTCGAAATCGGCTCGTCGTGGGGCGTCATCCTTGAGCGGTGCACGGCCGATTTCGGGGAATTGACTTCCGTCTTGAGGTCGAATTGCGAGTTTCGGTATCTTTCGCCGGTTGATGCGATTTTGCTCCCAGTTTTCAGGGCATGGATGCCATGAAGTTCCGGTCACCGTCGAAAAACACGGTCGTTCAGTTTCTCGTTGGCATGGCGACAGCCGTCATGCTTGCTCAGGGTGGTGTGACCTGGCAGCTTGTCTGCGGCGTCAGTACTGCATCCGTACTGACCCTCCTGTTCATGATCGCTTCGGGAATATTTCTTTGCAGTTGGTGGGCTCACAGTTTCGGCAGCAGCCGCGCAGCACTGCTGCTGGCGGTAATCTGTGGTGTCGTTTCTGCGGGATTGCCTTTTGCGCTGGATCATTTGCTGTCGGCGGCTGTCAGTGTTCTGACATTTCAATCCGGTGCGGTCTTTGTGATTCCCGGAAGCCTGATTCTTCTGCAGGTGTTCACAGCCGGACTTTGGCTCAGAACGATGTCCACATCTCCGTCCGGAGGGGCAGAGCGTTCAATGCTGGCCGGACTGGCCTGTGGTTTGATCATCCCGGTAATGCATGGTCTGGTGACGATTCCAATGGCTGTGACCGTGATCAGTACCGTCACTGTTGCCACTCTGGCGGGATGGTGGTTGCGTTCAGATTCCGAAACGTCGAATTCGCAGACGACGCAATCGGTCAGATCCGGGCCAGCACCGAGCACTTCGGTGTTGTTGGCTGTCGGAATCGGACTGGCATGGGTCTGTTCTGTTCTGCACGTTCGCCTGATGATGCCCGTTCATCCTGCCCTGTTGTTGACGGCGGCGGCTATTCTGATTTGCATGATGATGAGCCTGAAGTTGGGTGGTGCCGGGCGGAAATCCAGGGCTGCGACTCTGTTGGGTGCGTTTCTGGTCTGGGCTGGCTGGCCTGTCTTTGGAGATCGTCTGATCGAGCTGAATCTGAACCTGAATGCCGAAATCCGGAACTCGTGGCTGCTTCACCTGCTGAGATCATTGCAACTGGCACTGTTCTGGCTTCCTCCAGCGCTGATTGGAATGGTCTTCCGGAGCTGGCAGGTCAGTTCCTCGAATGCTTCTGCTCGTGATCCGCAACAGGGAGGGATCTCTGCGCGGGCTGCTTTCAATTCAGAATCCTGGACGATGGTTTTGATTTTGCTGCTGTCCGGCATCGGGTGCGGGCTGTTGCTGACGACGCTCGGTGTCGACGTTCGAATTCTGCGACTTCTGTCGGTGCTGGTGCTGTGTTTGCCTCTGCTGCAGCGGTCAGCGATGACGGGGCCCCTGGCCGTTTCGAGGTTATCGATGTCCATTGCCGGCATTCTGGCGATGCTGCTGACATTGATTCCATTTGACGGAGTGAAGTGCAGCAGTCTGCTGTTCAATTCGCAGGCCGCGGCCGCTCGACGTCAGGGCATGGAGACGGATCTCATTCTTCAATCGCAGGGAATCCGATTGATCGAGCACGCCACCGGGGACGGGCAGCTGCTGACGGTTTGGAAGACATCCGGCGACCGATATCTGATTCGCCGCGGTGGCCTGCCATCGGGTGAACTGAGTGCCAATACAATGACGACTCCGCAGCCAATCGCCGAAGTGCTGACGACGCTGCTTCCTCTGACCATTCACCGGCACGCGCAATCAGTGCTGCTGCTGGGTGACGATTCCGGAGTCGGTCTGCGCTTGTGTTGCGACTTCCCGCTTCACACCATCAACGCAGTCCGATCGGACTCTCTGACGACGAAGATTGCCCGCCGAAGTGTCTGGAATTCGATGGAGACCTCGCCGGAAGAAGACGACCGGGTCACTCTGAATACTGGTCCGCCCTGTCTTGCAGTTCGCGAGCCAACAGCGACCGGATTCGATGTCATTGTCGCTGCTTTGGGCAACCCGCTGGATCTGCAGGTGCAGTCTCTGTTGACGTCTGAATTCTATCGCCATGCCGCCCTTCGTCTGACTCGTGACGGCGTGTTCTGCCAGCGAATTCATCAGCATGATCTGGGAGCTGCCGACCTGTTGCAAATTGTCGCCACGGTCCGAAGTCAGTTCGCTCAGGTCATCGCGCTGCAGATGTCGCCGGGGGAAATCGCCATTCTGGCCGGGAATGGAACCAATCCGCTGCTGGACGAGGGCCTGCTGGAAAGAATCAGCCGAGACCACGTGGTACGCCAGCTGTCGCTCAGTGGATGGGACTGGTCTCAGGTCGCCGCACTGCCTGTGATCAACACCAACGATCCGGTCGGAATCTTCGAACACGAAGCTGAGCCGGCAGCGCTTACGGTGGCCAGCGGTCATCAGGCACTTCATCTTCCATTTGAAGCCAATCGCTGGGCGGACAAGGCAGGGGAGCTTCAGCAGACATTTGCTCCGCATCAGGTCAGACTGGCAGATGCCGGACCTCGGTCGACCGAGTACGCTGAATTCAGTCGCCGCTTCAGTTCTGTGGTGCAGCAGTCGGAAATCGTTTCGGCGTTTCCGGACAATCCCTGGCCGTACCGAAAGTCGCTGAAGATGGAGATGCAGCGCAATCCTCGACCACCGATGGAAGTCGTGAAGAACGGCAGTGTCGTTCAGCAGGCAGATCCCGAAGACGAACTGCGTCGCGACTATTTTGAGTCTCTCGGGCAGCTCCTGAATCAGGCCACCACCGGGACCGTGGATTCTCTGTTGCTGCGGGACTTCAGTCGATTCACGAATCGCTATGAACCTCTGCTGACGTATTTTGCTCATCATGAACTGGTCCGAGTCCATGCGGCGACGGGACACCCCAGTCCGGCGCTGGAGCTGCGGAATCGTCTGCATACGGTTTACTTTTCTGAACCAGGCGACCTGTCCGTTCGAACGGTGTCGCAGGCCATGGAACAGATTCTGGAAGACCCCGAACTGCTGACAGACGTCGGTCAGAAATATGACTATCTGAATTCCATGCTGCAGGAACTGGTGCGTCGCTGGGAAGGGCGTCGGGGCTATTCGCCGGGATCTGCCGCAGTGACTCAGCAGGACGTGGATGACTGTGTGCGAGTCGCCAATCGAGCTCTGGAAGTGATGCAGCAGATGGGGCGAAGTGTCGGAGTGACCGATCATGATCTGCTGGCTCGCCGTCGTTTTCTCACACGAACGCTGATCACGCCGCTTCGTGACTATCGCGAACAGGTTCTGGTGCATCGAGCTCGGCAGCATGCTGAAGAAGATCCTGCCCCGGAATCAACTGACGACGGAACCGGCCTGCCGCTGCTGCTGGAGCAGTCCCCGATGGTCACGAACTGAGCCAACTCGCAGTAAGCGGCTCTGCATCGGCCGCCCCCGCTCAGCCCAGCGCCATGAAAAGTTGAACATCTCGGTGGAAAGTCAGGCCGGTGCGGCGGCACGCTTCGGGACTCTGGCTTAATCATCCGGGCTGAAAAATGACCATCCGTCAACTGGCCGCGACCTGTTGGGACCGGTAGACTGGCGGAGGCGTCCTTTTCAGAATACTGCGCGATTGCGGGCGACGGTTCTGATCACATCCCGGGACGCGCCATGCTGAAGGAGTGAACAACAGATGGGGCGACGTCGACGCGGCAATCATTCCCGATTTTCGCTGTTCGTCTTTCAGGACATCATCACCTGCGTGATGGGCATCATGCTGCTGATCACGCTGATGCTGTGTCTGCAGATTTCCAGTGCCGCGCTGGCTCCGGTCTCGAAGGCTGATGAAACCATCCGACAGATGCAGCGTCAGGCGGCTTCACTGACGCAGGAAATTGAAACTCTGCAACAGACCGTCGATGAACAGATCACTCTGCTGACCGCCGGAGCGATTGATGACCCGGACCTGCTGCGGAATCGAGCACTCACACTGGAAAATGACAACAGCCTGGCGAAAGCCGACCTGACCGCGCTTTGGCAGCAGCAGGTGTCCGCTCGGCAGACCCGTTCAGAGCTTGAACGCGCGACGGACGAACGCAGTCTGCAGCCCTCGGAGCTGGCTCAACTGCAGCAGGAGAACGCTCGCATCGTTGAAGAACTGCGACAACTGAAAAGTGGCGACCGAGTCGTCTACAACGCTCATACCAGTTCGGCATCCACCTGCTGGCTGGTGGAAATGACCGGAAGCGGAACGTTTCTGGCAGGCGAACTTGGCAAGAAGCAGCCTCCGCTTGAATTCAAATCACGACAGGCGTTGATCTCGTGGATTCAGCAGCGGCATCGCAGCGGAGCCGTCTTTATGCTGATCGTGAAACCGGACGCCGCGAACGCTTTCGAACAGGTGTCGGAAGATCTGCGAAAACAGAACATTACCTTCGGATTTGACCTGCTGCCTCAAAACCAGACGGCTCTGGGAGCTGCGCCCGGAGGTGCTCCATGACTCGACGGACGGCCGGAGATTCCACAGAAAGTCTCGAACTTCTGCTGGACACGATCTGCAACACGTTCGGAGCGGTGATTTTCATTTCGATGCTGGTTGCCGTGCTGGTCGGGCAGACGGCTCGTTCACAGCCGACAGCTCAGTCCGAAACAGACCCCGTCGCCGACGCGGCCACGGTCCAGGCCGACATTCTGGCCGCTCAGGAAAAGCTGCGGGTTCTCACGAGCCAGATGCGGCAGCAGGAGCTGGTGAAGGAACGGTTTGCCAGCGAAGAAAGTCGCCAGCTGGCCGGCAGAATTCAGCAGCAGACGGAAGCACGTGTCCGGCTGATGGAACAGAAGTCCGATGCCGTTCAGGAAGTGACCCAGACCAACTCGCAGAACGCGCTGATGCAGCAGCAGCTGGAACAGCACCGAGCCGAATACGATGCAACTCAGCGCCGGAATCAGGAACTTCGGGAGGAACTGAAGCGACTGCAGGAACTTTCCAGCCGCACGGCTCGAATTCCCCAGGTCCGCAAGACCACGAAAGACAGTGTGGTGTACGCGATTGATGACGGTCGACTGTTTCGCGTCACCACGCCGGATTTAGCCGTGGACAGGAACGACTGCGATGTGAATCGCGAGGACGGAGTCAATGTCGTGCGACCAAAGCCCGGAGCGGGTGTGCCGATTCCGACAGACGCCGCCGCAGCGAACTCGAGCGGAACGGTGCGAGATCACTTCAAGGGAGCCAATCCGAAGACGCAGTTCATTCAGCTGTTCGTATCACGGGATTCGTTCGCCGAGTTTCTGACCGTCAAGGATACGATGGTCGAGCTGGGCATCGAATACGAAGTCCTGATCACGGAAGACGACACCGTCAAACTGTCAATCGGCAGCAGCAGCCGTGAATCGTTCGTTCAGTAGAACTTCGGCAGGCTGTGTCCCTCGCAAAGTTTCTTACAGCCGCAGATCCGGATGTGATTCACGCCATGCGGCGATTCGTTCCGACCGCTCAAGCCGCTCGGGAATGAAGTCAATGGCCTGCCTCAGACGTTCATCGGGTTCGGCGCAGCTGAATCTCAGAAAGCCCGCTCCGGCTTCTCCGAAACACTCACCACCCAGGCAGGCGATTCCAAAATCGTCGTCCGCACCTTCCAGCAGATACAGCGCCAGTCCGTGACTGGTGATGCCCAGTCGGCCACACAGCTCTTCGACATTCGCAAAGACATAAAAGGTCGCAGCGGGGGGCAGAGCGTGAAAACCATCAATGCGGTTCAGGCCTTCCGTCAGCAGTTCGACTTTGGCGTTGAATTTCTGCATGACCTGCTGACGTTCGATGCTGTCGTGCTGCAGGGCCGCTTTTCCGGCCAGCTGCACGAGAGGCGGTGTACACGACAGGGTTGTATTGATCATCAGGCCCGTTGCATGAATGATGTCCGGCGACGACACGCAGAAGCCCAGTCGCCAGCCGCTCATGCTGTAGGATTTACTGAATGTATACGCCGCCATGCAGCGATCCAGCATGCCCACTTCGGCGGCCGGAGAATGATGCTGCCCCTGCCACACCATGTGACAATAAGGTTCGTCACTGAACACGGCAACTTCGGTGCCTTTCAGCAGGTCGGCGAGGTCACGCAGATCCTGTTTCGTCATGACCCCGCCGGTCGGATTGTGGGGGGAGTTGAGAAAGATGGCTCGCGGGGAAGGGTCAGCTTTCAGAAACCGTTCGATGTCGGCCATCTGAGGTCGGAAGTGATGCTCCTGTCGCAGTGGCTGCAGCACCATGCGAGCACCTCGGCGAGCGATGTTGGGAGCGTAGGTGGGGAAGTAGGGACTGAACACCAGAGCTCCGTCGCCGGTATCAAGAAACAGTTCACAGAAGAACTGCTGGAAAATCTTGGCTCCCGGACCAATCGCGACATTGGCCATCGTCGCCGGGATTCCGAATTCTGACTTCACAAAATCAGCTGCCGCTTCTCGCACGTCCGGAAGTCCCGGCGACGGGCAGTAATGAGTCGCATTCTGTTGAATTGCCTGAATGCCGGTCTGCCGAGCTTGGGCCGTTGTGTCGAACGGACTGTCTCCGATTTCCAGTTCGACGATGTCCCGACCTTCCGCCTTCAGCTGGCGGGCTCGTGCCAGCACCACAAAAGCGGCTTCGGGAGCCAGAGTGTCTGCGAATTGAGTTCTGCGAGGAATAACGGGCATGTTTGTTGGCCAGGGACAATGCTGAATGTGGCAAAAAAGGTGTCGACACTGAACAGTCTGGCGGGAAGCCGGAAAACCGGCAACGCACTGGTCCCGCGAATTTCAGCGTTGCGACGGCATCTGCGAGTGGCCATTCCGGGCTCACAGAATGTTAGTGTGGTGAATTTGGCAACTTTTGACAGGGTTGGCGCGATTGCCCATCGAGTGCTTCGGCGGTGCTTGAAATCAGGGAAAGTCGAACATGAGGAACGAAACTTGAATCGATTCGGAAGATTTTCTGAATTCGGGTTAAGTTCGGTCGTGGGAAGGTCCGATCAGGAGGACAGGGCAGAATCTTCTGTCTTTCGACGGGTTCCGCACGGAACCTCCCTCCTTTCCATGCTGCCACTCACGACGGTCCGTTCTCCGGACGCAAAGGGATTCTCACCATGAAACGCTCAGCACTGCTGCCGATCCTGGCTTTTCTGATGGGCATAAGTAACGCCTCCAGTGCTTCCGCCTGCATGTACATTCCCTGGCTTGATCCATTCGCGTGGCTTGGCTTCTACGGCTGTGGATACGGTTACGGCGGTGGCTGCGGCTATGGCCAGCAGATGTATCAGCCCAGCTACAACTATGCTCCGGCTCCGATGATGAACTATCAGGTGGCTCCCGTCGCACCGGGCTGCAACTGTACGTCGGCCGCGCCGGTGATGCAGCAGGTTGTTCAGCAGCAGCTGCAGGCGGTTCAGGTGCCGGTGACGACCTACCGTGCTGTGACGCAGTACGTTCCTCAGACAAGCTATCAGACTCAGTATCGTTCTGTGCCGGTCGCCACCTACCAGCAGTCAACTCTGGCCTACCAGCCCGTCCAGACAGCAATGGCGGCGCCTGTCTATAATGCTCCGGTGATGACCGCCGGAGTCTATCCGACTCAGACCTATGCCGCTCCCGGATATCAGGCGTATTCATCGGTTGCGCAGGTGTATGCAGCTCCAACCGTTCCGCAGATGCAGTATCAGCCTCAGGTTTATCAGGCTCCCAACGTCGCGGTTCAGGGAGACATCTACGGCGATCACGAATACGTGCCACAGTCAGCCAGTCTGCCGGTGATTCCGAATTCGTACAGTGGGTCCGTTCCAGCTCGACAAATCAGCTATGGGGTGACTCCCCGAGCAGCACGAACATTTTCCGGGACCGTCAAGTAAAGGGTTCAGGTTGCGAACCAGGTCGCTGCAACGGCGGGCCTGCTGTTGGGGCCAGATCCGGGCGAGCTCCGAAACGCAGGAAAAGAATTTCCGGATCGGCCCTCATTTCGGGGCGTCAAAGCTGGTTACATTCGGACCAGCGGTCTTCAGTTCGCCTCGCAGACTGCGAACAACAGCGACCACGCAACCCAGAACCTGGGAGACAGGTTCACCACCAGTGGTCTCGGGGACTGCGGACACCAGTCCGTGGGGTTCACTTTGGTAGACGGAAAGTTCATGGCTGGACGTCAGCACGGCGAACAGACCCGTGCGACAGCCATTTCCGGACCTGTCAATGATGATGTAGTCCCCATTCAGAATCCCTAGTCGACTGAACCTGGAGGTTCCGATTCGCAGGCAGGCCCGGTCTGTTCCCTGAAACAGCGAATCAAACGCCACCAGTTCGTCATTTGACAGCCCCGTGGTCTGGACCTGACCTGCCGTGTGAGTTTCGATCAGCGGCAGCGCGCGAGACCGGGCTGCGTTTTTCAGTGTGATGGCCCGTGACTTGTTGGCTCCGCGCTGAATGAGCCCCTTTCGCTCGAGCGCTTTCAGATGGCTGACAACTCCATTCGGCGAACGGATGTCAAAACGATCACAGATTTCGCGGACCGTGGGGACATAGCCCTTCGTCTGAATGTTTTCCTTCAGGAACTCGAAGATCTGAATCTGACGATCCGTCAGCGCCCGTGGTTTTGTGGCAGGTGGCATAGCTGTGGCCCGTTCTGAATGCGGAGGGAGTTGAGGGGTGAATCTCCGGCGTGAGATCTGTCGCTGTCTGCCGTTCTGGAAAGCATTTTGCGAAAGATTGCCACGCAACACCCGAGGCTGTGAGTTTCGGAAAACCGATGCCTGCACCCCGGGGGGACCGCTGTCCGCCAGCTTTTGGTGAACAGCGATCATCTCTACATCTATCAATGCGGGAATACCCCGCCAGATTTCCGCTGAAAATCCTGGAAATTCAGGATTTGCCCAAAACAGCTGAATCTCCTGCGTTTTCAGAGCTTGTTTCGAGGAAATGAGTTCTGCATTGAAGAGCGATGCCAGTGAGCAGCGAAGTGGTTGACAGCATGGACACGCGCAATGAGCGGTCTGTTCGGCATGGAATCCATTGCAACCGCAGAGTCCGGGACACCCCCGGAAAGTTTTCATGATCACCGGGGAAAACGAAAAAAGCCGAATCTGCAGAAAGGAATCCTTCCTGCAAATCGGCTTTTGAATATGACCACACTGAACCCTCTCCGGGAAAGCCCCTGCGGCACGCAGACGTTTTACCGGAGCGACAACGCCACGCTTCCGCGGGGCTGCCTGAAGCAGAATTCGGACTCGGCCCGAATCAGCCTTTGAAGAACGGGTGAGCTGCGGTGTCGCGCTTTGCCAGCATTTCGTCCACGGACGGCGCATTCTTCATAGCTCGAGCGATGGATTCCTTGGTAGCGGCGTAGTTGTAATCGTAGATCTTCTTATCATCTTCGGCCTGCCAGTGAATGAAGACACCGCAGACGATGCACAGGTTTTCGCACTGATCCTTGGGAATCACGCCTTCCTTCACACTATCAGCGACGGCGTCGGCAACAGCCTTCTGAGCCGGGCCGAACATCTGAACCGCCTGCTTGGCTCCCTTGATGGTCACCTTTGTAATCATCACGGTGGACGGCTTGACGGCGACATTGGGTTCCATCACAGCCAGCAGGTTGCTGTGTCCCATCTTCTGATCAGCCAGAGCATTTGCAAAGGCGACGCCCACCGGACCGCTCTTGTCACCGATCAGCAGGTCAATATGTGCAACTTCATTACCTTCACCAACCAGAGATTCACCGACATACATTGACATCAAAAAGATCCTTTCCAGATCAGATAACGTTCAAACGTCCGTCAGCCCGCGGGCCGCGAACAACATTTCAGACAGATTCCCCAAACGGAGTCTCCACTCATTGAAGGCGACTGGACCTTCGTTCCCGCAGAATTCTCCGGACGAAGCATGACCAGTTGCGATCAATTGTTCAAGCCAATGCTCGACGGACCAGAGAACCGCCGCAACCTTTTCGGGCTCCCCCATGCGGTTCCCCGGTGTCGTTCTCAAGTTTGCTGTCGCGATCAGTGAGAAAGCCACAGTCTCGATCATGGTCAGAGTCAGAGTCCCTGCCATGCGGAATGCCTTCAGACCATGGTCAGCTGGTTCTGACATCGGCTGTGGTCCATGTCCCGTCAATTCGTCGCCAGATCGCGCTGTCGGGGTTCCTGTTCTGCAGGACATCCGGCAGGCGATTCGGACGGACGTTGTCGTAGCACTGCAGCATCGCGAAGCGTGAAATGGACGCCGGAATTCCGACAGCAGTAAAGCCGGGATGTCCGGTGGAAGGGTACGGTCCGCCATGATTCATCGCGGGACTGACGGCAACACCGGTCGGCATCTTGTCATTCAGAAGTCGACCGACTCGCGTACGCAGTGCGGGTTCGATGACGGCATAGGCCTCATCGTCGCTGCCCGAGGTCTCTGTGTAAATGCACCCGGTCAGATTGCCTTCCAGGGCCTCAGCGATGTCCGCCATCTGTTCGGTGGATTCGGCCAGAACAAACAGAGAACCATTTCCGAAGGCTTCCGTCTGGAATGTGGCTGGATCCTGCAGAAACCGGCTGCCGCTGACTGTCAGCAGTGTGTTCTGGAAGCAGACTCCCTGACCTCCGCCAGACTGTCCGCCAGTCACCAGTTTCGCGCCTGCGTTCTGCAGAGTCTGAATGCCGGAAGCAAAGCTGTTCCGGACGGCATCGCTCAGCATGGTGCCGACAGCTGCCTTTTGAAATCGTTCCGCAACCATGTCCACAAATGCCTGGCCGTCCGCGTTGGCAGGGACAACGACCAGGCCAGGGTTGGTGCAGAATTGTCCTGCTCCCATCAGACAGCTGCCGCTGAACTCGTCCGCAATACCGGCGGCTCGTTCCTTCAATGCTCCGTCAAGGACAAAGACCGGGTTGATGCTGGAAAGTTCCAGATACATGGGTTTGCCGGCAGCATCGGCAGCGGCCTTCAGCTTCAGTCCTGTGTGGCGAGCTCCTGTGTATCCGGACGCTCCGATGCGAGCGTCCGAAACCAGTCGGTAACCATCTTCGTGGCTGGTCCGATAAATGAGCTGAACCAGAGCCCCCGGCATGTCGGTTGCCCTGATGGCGGCCACGGCTGCTTCGGCGAACAGGCGAGTCGTTTCCGGATGGCTGGAATGTCCTTTGGCGATCACCGGGTTTCCTGCAGCAATGGCGGCCGCAAAGTCGCCGCCGGCAATCCCGTTGAACGCGAAGGGAAAATTATTGGGACCAAATACAACCACCGGTCCCAGCGACGACAGCATCGAACGAATGCCGGTTGCGGTATCAATCGTCAGGTTTCGCCATGAACTGGTGCGGGCTGCGGTCGCTGCCTGTCGCAATTGGTTAGTGGTGCGAGGCAGTTCACCATCTTTGAGTCGCGGCGATACCGGCAGACCGGTTTCTGCGTGTGCCGCTGCGACCAGTGCGTCGGCTCGTTTCTCGATTTCAGCGGCATACGCTTCCAAAAACTCAGCAAGACGGCTGCCCGGCCAGCCTCGCATCTGTTTAGATGCATCAGCCGCCGCCTGAATGGCATCGTCGATTTCCGACCACGGGCTGACAGGAAATTCGCCTGGCAGCTTTTGTTCCGTTGATGGATTCACCGCCTGAAATGTCTGCGTTGCTGCTGAAGCAACCCACTGTCCGTTGATCAGTACCGGGTGAGGCATGAGAACCTGATTCCTGTTTTTCAACTGTCCGAATCACGGGGGGACATCGTGTTCACAGTCCCCCTTCGTAAACCCGCACTATAACGGTCCGGATGCCAAATGCAGACCGACCCCGCCGGTCTTTTGAACTTCTTCATCTGCGAAAGCGGTTTCCGCTGCGAGACGCCTGCGGGGACTGAGCCCGATTCTGCTACGACCGCACTGTTGTGTCTTCTGCTTCGACGGACTGCGGTTCGTCGGGGGCCGGCATCAGGCGGGCGTCTCGGAGAGTGCTGTCGCCGAATGACAGGCGAACTCCGTCGACTTCAATTTCACCAATTCCGTATTTCGTGTCGCTGCGCTGAAACAGTCGAGCGTTTACGGGCTGCTGTCCGAACGGACGCGGCAAAAACTGTTGAGGAGGCGGTGGCAGCGGATTCAGCGTCACGTGGATGGCCGGAGTTCCCGGATAATTCAGAACGACTCGAATGGTGCTGGCGTCGGGCAGAGCTTCATCGCCGGCTTCTGTCACGAAGTCTGCCTGGACAATCTGATTTCCCGGGCGATACCCCACCGAATGAAACTGTTGAGCTCCGACGGCCACTTCCGGCCGAGCATCCTCGATCTTCCAGCCCGACGTCGCTGCCAGAGTAATCGCGTCTCCTCGTCCGACTCGTCGCACCGATGCGGACAGCGTTGACGCCAGATACGTCTGCGCTTTCTGAGGCATCTTTTCGGCGCCCAGTTGGCGAGCACACAGTAACAGCCCGGGAATCGGGACGTCGCGCACGACGGCCTCGTCTTCCAGAAGGGCAGCCAGTCGCGAATCGTTCTCGGAATGATAGTACAGCGACACAAGTGCGACTCGGCTTTGCTGAGCTTCCTGACCTTCATCCAGATTGCACAGAATCAGTTCCTCGGCATGGTCGAATTCTTCGTGTCGGCCCAGTACCCACGCGCACACCAGGTTGGCTTCCCAGTTGCGGACTGAATACTCCATGATCCGTTCTGCAGTGTGAACGGCGTCAGGATTGCCGGCCAGTTCCTGCAGCAGCGCCATGTTGGCCATACTGGTGGCCAGCATGTCGTCCTGCCGAAAATGCCCGGTGCCCAGATCCGTCAGACGCTGATAGGTTTTCAACGCATCTTCAGATCGCCCCAGCTGCTGCTGAGTTCTGCCGAGGTAATACCAGTACGGTGGATAACATTCCATGAAACGCTCGAGGCGTGTCAGCATGCGCAGGCGCTGTTCGGCATCAGGTTCGCTGAGTGTTCTGGCCAGCTGGTCCAGGTCCTGGTCACGAATCAGCCACTGGTCCGGGATATTGTTCTTCTGGGACAGTCGCCAGAAACTATCCAGGAAGTTGCTGGAGCGAGTCATCAGATTGGTGAATTCGGTTTTCTCTACCTTCCAGTAGTCGCTGTCGCGCCGGACTTCCTGATTGCGATAGTCCCACCAGCTGTTGGCTCCGGACTGAATGGCAGAACCCAGCTGCCCGGTGGCAACCTGAGCTCCCACCACAAAGAAGCTGGTTCCCAGCTGGCGATGAACGGTTCGGCGAAACTGTTCCTGAATGACGACCCGTTCGCGATCACTGATTTCCACGCTGCTGATTTCATCCAGAATGGATTTGTACAGCGTGATCACTTCCGCATCTTCGATCTGGTTCAGATTCAGATTGTTCAGAATCCGAGTCTGCTCTTCGTACAGAACTCCCTTCTGAGGCGCGCGGCGGATGCGATGCAGGGCTGCTCGGCAATAGTTCAGTGCAACGGCAGTGGTGCGGCGAACGACTTCCGGATCGTTGGCGCCGGGACGAGCCGCTTCCTGAGCGCAGAGAGAACCGGTCAGAAGCGCGAAGATGCCTAAAGCCTGGAGTGTATGGGTGAATGTTTTCATGGCAGATCAGACACATTGAACGACGGTAACAGCCACGAAAACGGCTTGCTTTCATCGCTGCGATCCGGAGCAGATCTGTGAACGAACGGTCATCCCTGAACATTCTCGTCCCACAGCACCATCATTCGCTTCGGACTGGCTCAGGCAAGCCGCAAGTCACCAGGAATCCAGGTTGAGGTCGCTGACTTTCGGCTTCGTATGATCAGGCAGAGTTCGCAGTGTGCAGCTTCTGCGGGTTCGGCGAAGACTTGGCAAAATCTGCCGGTTTGTCTCGGAAAATCGTCTTTGGCGAGTCACATCGTCGAGCAGTTTCACTTGGTCTGGCAGCGAAGTTTGAGCTGTGACTACGATTCCCGCGGAAGTGCCGATTCAACCTGAAAATGCTCTGTTCAGCTGATGCTGGGGAAAGACAACATGCGGGACACCTTTCTGCCATTCGCGCCACCGCTGATTGGCCACGAAGAAATCGAAGAAGTCATTGACACGCTGCGATCGGGCTGGCTGACCACGGGGCCGAAGACACGCCGGTTTGCGGAAGAATTCCAGACGTATACTCGCTGCCCGGCGGCTCTGACCGTGAACTCGTGTACCGCTGCTCTGCACCTGGCACTGGCTGCTTTGGGAATCGGACCCGGTGACGAAGTGATCACCACTCCGCTGACATTTGCCGCCTCGGTGAACGTGATTGAACACGTGGGAGCTCGTCCGGTTCTTGCCGACGTCGAACCGGATACGCTGAACATTGATCCTGCCCGGATCGAAGAGGCGATCACTTCGGCCACGAAAGCCATCATCGCTGTTCACTACGCCGGACATCCGGTGGAACTGGATGCCATTCGTGAGATTGCTGAGCGTCACAGTATTCATCTGATCGAAGATGCCGCTCATGCGATCGGAGCGGCCTGGCGAGGTCAGCCGATCGGTGCGTCTGCGAACCCGGTGTGCTTCAGTTTCTATGCCACCAAAAATCTGACGACGGGTGAAGGCGGAATGCTGACCGGTGAAGCGGAGCTGATTGAACAGGCTCGAATGCTGAGTCTGCATGGAATGAGCCGAGAAGCGTGGAGCCGCTATTCCGCCGGTGGCAAATGGGCCTATGACATTGTGGCTCCGGGTTTCAAATACAACATGACCGATATCCAGGCCGCCCTGGGTCTGCAGCAGCTGAAGCGATTCGAACAGATGCAGCAGCGCCGCCGGGATATTGTCGCTCGATACCAGGCCGCCTTTGAAGATCATCCGGCGTTTGAGACGCCTGCTCATCGCTCACACGTGACTCACGCGTGGCACCTTTACGTTCTGCGTCTGAATACAGGCTCATTGGGGATTGATCGAAATCGATTCATCGAACAGCTCACAGAACGCAATATCGGCAGTTCGGTCCATTTCATTCCCATTCACCTGCATTCGTTTTACGCTCAGAAATACGGATGGGCTCCGAACGATTTCCCGGTGGCTCTGGAAGCCTACAACCGAATGGTCAGTCTGCCCCTGTCACCACGCATGTCCGATCAGGACGTTTCAGACGTGATTGGTGCTGTGCTGGATATTGCTGACCGAAACGCAGTTCGGCGGGCGGCCTGATGTCAGAAGCCGTTCCGATTGCGGAAGCATTTCTGTTTTGCCCGAAATGTGGCCGACAGGCAGCTCGAACCGGAGTCAACCCCTTCCGTTGTTCCGATTGTGGGTACAGCCACTTCTTCAGCCCGTGCTCGGCAGTTGCCGCCATCATTCGCGATACCGATCGCCAGGTGCTGTTTCTGACTCGCGAACGCGATCCGGGCAAAGGCATGCTGGGACTTCCCGGCGGCTTCGTGGATGTCGGCGAAAGCCTTGAAGAAGCTCTGAAACGGGAGATTCTGGAAGAAGTCGGACTGACCACAGCCCGCATGCAGTACCTGATTTCGTATCCCAACAGCTACAACTGGAAGGGAGTGATTCTGCCGGTGACGGACACCTTTTTCGTCTGTGACGTCGATCACTTTGAGATCACGACTCAGGAATCCGAGGTGTCCTCGTGGAACTTCGCTGTCCCGAATCGTTCAACACTGGACCGCATGGCGTTTCCATCCAATCGGAAAGCCATCGAATACCTGCTGAATTCGGAACTCTGAAGCGTTGCTCGCGGCGGGTCCACCTTTCGCCGCGTCAGAACGTCAGACGAACGACTTCCGTGGGCGTAACGATGCTCAGCGGTTTGATTCTCAGTTGGCGAGTGTCGAGGTCGTGGTGAAAGCGAACCAGCATTGTCTGTCGGGACAGCAGGGTTCGCGGCAGCAGCCCCAGCAGATAGACGCTGGCAGGTTCTTCGGCCATTCCGGTTTCGGTCAGCACCAGACGTTCGCCCTTGCCGTCTTCTGCCACCAGGTGTCCATCGACATCTCCAAGCTTTTCGAAGCTGAGCGCGTAGACCGGACGCTTGTCGACCAGAGGCATCTTCAGGTGCCCTTTGACTTCCTTAATCAATGACGCGAAATCCGAATGAGCATGTTTGCGCACACTGGATAAATCCTGCGAATTCAGTTCGCGCGGCACCATGCCGTCCCAGCGAATTCGGGGATTGACGGTGCCGGGATAGACGCACAGTTCCTTCACCTGAGCAACCTTGAAGAAGCTGTCTTCTCCTTTGATGAATTTCGCGGCTTTGTAGGGGCGAAATGTCTGAGTCTGCTGAATTTTTCCGGACTTCAGATTCATCCAGTACCCGGTATCGACGTATTCCGATCGGGCGACATCGTCGTACGAATTGAAAGCAAGCTGCAGAAGTTCAGCGTCGTTTTCCACCAGACCGGCTCCGATCAGTTCGGCCAGCTGCCATGCGTGACCCAGCCAGGCGGCGATCGCCGATTCCGTTTCCGGAGCCAGTTCCGGATCGTTCAGCCGCGAAGACAGATAAGTCCGTCCCTGTTTAGTCAGCGACTGCAGTCGGTTCAGCTGGTCAAGGGCCTCGCTGTAGATCTTCTCGCGCTGAGCTGCCGGAACGTCAGCATCAAAACGTCCGTCCGCGCTGACAAACAGCCGCGTGTAGTTGTGCAAAGCCGCCTGAGCTCCGGGAAGGTACGAATTCCCCAGCTGTCGAGCCTGATCTTCAATCTGTCGGGCCGTCTTCGCTGTTGTGTTTCCCATCCCCATGCGGATCAGGTCAAACGTCAGTTTCTCAAGCAGATCCAGTCCTTCCAGCTGCACCTTGATTTTTTTGGCCAGGGCTGACTTATTGACCTTCTTCGGAGTTTTTGCAGCTTCCTTTTTCTTTTCGACTCGTTGTACCAGCTTCTCGCGCTTGTCAGCAATATCCGGCGGTACATCGGCGACTGTGAATTTCTTTCCATCCACCCATGCATACATCAGTCCGAGGGAATGCTTGCAGGGAAACTGGCGACTGGGACAGGAGCAGCGGTAAGTCGGCTGATCGGGCCGCATGAAGTCGACGGAAACCCGGTAGTTGGATTTGCCGCTGCCGGAACACTCGCCGAACAGCAGAGTTTCATCGGCGGACTTGTGCAGGATGACCAGTTTGTTCTTGAGTACCAGTCCCCTTCCATTGCGAATGGCATCAGCATTCGGCGCCGCGGCGTCCACGTACGAAGCATCGATCTCGATCATGGCCGTTTTCTCCCCAGACGATGGATTCCGGTTCATGCTGCGCACCAAGTCTGCGATGCGGACGACGTTCCGTCAACCTCTCGGACAGCCGCAGCAGACAGTGCGGGGAATTGCAGGTCTCCCGTACAGGCAGGCACCCCCCGGGAGGGCCAGGTTCGGGCCGTCTGCCAACCTCGGGAAGGTGCTCGATTTCGAAATCTTTCTCCCCGGATTCGCTGTTTTGCAGACGACAGCAGTGCAATACTCCGAAGTCGCTCGCCCCCGTGGAATCAGCTCTTAATCTCGCAGAGATCAGGCCATTGAAATCGGATCTGTGGGGAGTGATGTTCCCAGCCGAATCGGCAACTGGGGCGAGACCACGAAACAGACACAACAGGAATTATCATGCCCGATCGGAAACGATATCGCTGTGTTCTTCTGTTCGGACCTCCGGGCGTCGGAAAGGGAACTCAGGGGAAAATCCTGGCCCACATCCCCGGATTTTTCCACCTGTCGGTGGGGGACGTTTTTCGGTCCATCGACATCGGATCTGACGCGGGGCAGGAAGTGTACAACTACATTTCCCGAGGGGAACTTGTTCCGAATGCGCTGACGATGAAGATCTGGAAGAAGGCCATGGACGCCTACGTCGCTCTGTCCTGGTTCAAACCTCGCGAGGACCTGCTGGTTCTGGACGGGATGCCGCGGAATGTTGAGCAGGTTGAACTGGTCCGCGAATACCTGGAAATCCACAAAATCATCTATCTGGAGTGTGGAGACCAGGAAGACATGGTGCATCGCATTCGGCGTCGGGCGATTCGGGAAAACCGAACGGACGATGCGAACGAAGACATCATTCGACACCGTTTTCAGGTCTACGAAGAAGTGACCGCGCCGGTGCTGAAACAGTATGACCCAGACATCATTCAGCGGATCGACTGCAACGGATCGCCTGCCGAAGTGCTGCGAGCAATCCTGGACTGCACCATCCCGGTCCAGAATGAGCACTTCCACGCCAACAACTGAAACTCACCGTGTCACCGGCCAGACACTCCGGATCCGGCCGCTGGGACTTCACCATGTATCCGAGCGATTGAGCTATTGAGCTGGTTTGCTGGCCAGTTCACGTTCAATCGCACTGACCAGTGTGGTGGGAGAGGATACCTGGCCGGTCATGGTTGAGCCCGGGAACATCAGTTTCGGAACCGCACCCCGACCAACTCGCTTATACAGTTCCACATGCTTGGCGACGTAGGCAGACGCATGAGGCAGCGCCAGTTCGGCGGTGAGTACCTCTCGACCGACGAGCTGTTCGGCCTTGGTTCGAGCTTCTGACTGGGTGCGGGAACCTTCAAACATCCAGTGATGAAATTCACGGAACTGTGACGGATTGCATCGCCAGACAGCGACAGCCAGGCGGGCCAGTTCGCAGGCGCCGGGATGTCCGCTGCCACTGGCAGCGTCGTTGCAGCTGCGTTCCAGCGGCACCGGAAGGGCGATCACAGCCAGCTCGCTTCCGTACTTGTCGAAGGCACCTTCAATGGCCTTGTTCGTGTGTCGGCAGTGAGGACAGGTGTAGTCGAACATTTCCACGAACACGTACCGAGCATCTGGACTTCCCAGCAGAGGCCACTGAACCGGGTTCAGGCTGAATCGATTTCCCGCCACGGGAACCAGTCGCTGAACCGGAGCCGGGGACTCAGCTGGCTTATCCGCAGGTTGATTGGCGGCCGGTTGCGCTGGTGTTTTCTCAGAGTCACTGGTCGTTTGCTCAACTGGAGCCGGATCATCAGGGAACTCGGTCAGGAGTCTGGCAGCGATTTTACTTGTGGACGGGAAAAACAGGTAGGCGACGCCAGGGAAAGAAACTTTTGGCTGTTCAGGGGTTTCACGAGTTTTTGAAGTCTGCAGGCCAGCTGGTTGAACTTCGATCGCTGACACATTCTCCTTTGGAGTCACATCTTTGGGCTCTGGCTGAGGCGCGGCAGCGTTCCTGTTTTCATGAGGAACGTCAGACCGCTGAGCCACCGGAGGCTGCGCAGAAGTTTTCTCCTCGGCGGGTGGAGTGACCGCCGCTGCCGGAGCCGTTTCAGGTGGAGCAATCACGGGCGGTGCCATGACCGGAGGAGCGAACACATCGGGTGCCGAGAATTCGCCGGGAGCTTCGAATTCAATGGGAGGCGCGAATTCGCTGTCGGAGTAGTTCAGACCGGTCAGGTGAGCTTCCGGATTCTGAACGGCCGGTGTGTCGTAGGTTTCAACCGTAAAGGTCTGAGGCGGGGCTGCCAGCATCTGACCGGCGGTCAGGGCGGCGATTCCCAGGACGGCCAGACCACCGCACTGGCAGGTCCGAAACCAGCCCAGCGGATTCGCTCGAATCACAATGACCGCCAGGATCAGACCGCAGAAGTGAGCTCCCAGACAATACGGGCAAAGATGCTTCAGCTCAAAAACCTGAACACCTGTAAACCACAGGGCCGCCAGTCCGGCACTCAGGCCGCCAAATGTCAGAAATGCCCAGCCGAACTGCAGCAGACGGGAGCCGCTTTCCATTTTCATAAAGAACAGAACCGCCAGCAGACTGGCGTAGAGCCCGAATGCCGGAACGCTGACCGGAACCCCGAAGATCTTGGAAAACCGACTGTTCAGGACATGGCTGCAATCGAAAACCTCGCCACCACCGCAGCCGTAGACCGGTTGCATGTTCAGCGCAGTCCATGCCAGATAACCACTGATGCCCATCGCGACAATACACAGTACTCGCATGAGCCAGAGCAGTTTTCGACCGGGAGGCAGAACAAAAGTGGGTGAGATCGTCACCGTCGAGAACTCCTGATGGAGGTTGTTGGCTGAGAGGGATGAGGGTGGATGGGATGATGTGAGACCCGGCCCCTTTGACGGGCAACACTATCCGGTTTTTCTCCACATGCATCGATTACAAGTTTAGGCGGAAGCAAATCCTGAGAAAATATCATTTTGGGAACACAACACTTCGCTGGATTGCCCAGCCTGCAAATTCGACAGATCGTCCGTGTTTCATACGACTGTCAAAATCCGTCCTGATGCGCATGAAAAAAGGTGACATCCCTGCCACCTGTTCAAGTCTCCAGTCATCAATTCACGGTCAGAAACCTGACCGGACCGATTACGTGGTTGGTGCTGATTCTGCTGGTGCGGCAGGAGCTGCAGGAGCGTCAGCTGGCGGTGCAGGAGCAGCTTCGGCTGGCGGTGCAGGAGCGGCTTCGGCTGGAGGAGCAGGAGCGTCAACCGGCTCTGAAGGAGCTGGAGGAGCTGGAATTCCCGGATCAGCTGATGGAGCAACGATGCCGCAGCTGCCGTCAGCACATCCACCGGAAATGACTCCGCCTGAAACAATGCCACCGCCACATGAGCTGCAGCCCGTGCCGCATGATGAGCAGCTTGAGTAGTCTGAGCCACATGATGAGCAGCTTGAGTAGTCTGAGCCGCACGATGAACAGCTGCTGCCACATGATGAGCAGCTGTCGCATGATGAACAGCTGCTGCCACATGATGAGTAGCTGCCACATGATGAGTAGCTGTCGCATGATGAACAGCTGCTGCCACATGATGAGTAGCTTACACCGCAGCCCGTGTAGCAGGAGCTCTGGCAGCCTGTGTAGCAGGAGCTCTGGCAGCCTGTGTAGCAGGAGCTCTGGCAGCAGCTGTAGCTGGGAGCACAGCTGTGGTGACGGTGACGACGGCCCGCTTCGGCGTCGGAGACCATTGCCAGTGTCGCAGCAACGGCCAGAATGAAGATCTGTTTCATTAACTCTGTCCCTTTTCTCATGATGTTCGACAGAACGCAGAATCCCGGCCCCTGTGAGGACTGGAGCCCGGAAGGGGCAGCCACCATGGCCGCCCGCAGTTTTTTTCAGAAGCTGAAAGGCTAGCCACGTTCCATCGCTCTCGTCAAATATTTTACCCAAATTATCAGTTTTATCTGTTTATTTGTGGTTCTCCGGCTGTTCAATCCGCTCCGGAATTCTCTGCAGGTGCCCGTTTCGGTCGACGCAGGCCAGGACGGTGTTCGCAGAACACAGCAGTTCTCCGTCCCGAAGCAGTTCGTAGTGGTGTTCAATTCTGGCTGGAGTTTGCCGGGAAATTCGGGTCACTAAAGTCAGCAGGTCGTCGTATCTGGCAGGCTTTCTGTACCTGACGGAGACCGATGCCACCACAAGGAACAACCCTTCGTCTTCCATCGCCCGATAGTCACCTCCCTGTCCCCGATACAGTTCGGTCCGTCCGATTTCGAAATAGTTCAGGTAGTTGGAATGATGGACAAACCCCATGGCATCCGTTTCACTGTACCGGACTCGAAGTTCCATGGAATGGGCTGGCGAACTGGACGGGGTTTCTGCTGTCATGGAGTCAATTCTTAGTATTGTGCATTCAGAAGGGGGCATATCCCCGGAAGCCTCAACCGGCCGCTGAAAGGCGTGATGTGAGTCTCATCAATGGGTGCGAAAACTTCACGGAGACTGTTTTCGTCTACGGATCCCTGAAACGCGGATATTCCCTGAGCGGCCTCCTGTCCGGTCAGCAATTCGTTCGGGAAGCCCTGACAGCTCCCGATTTCCGCCTTTATGATCTGGGCCGGTATCCGGGGCTGATTCGGTTTCCTGGCCGAGGACTTTCAATTCACGGCGAATTGTATCGAGTCACTCCGGAATGTCTGCGGCGGCTGGATGACGTCGAGGGTGTCGACGAAGGTCTGTATGCTCGGGAACGCATCGATCTGCTCACAGGCGATCTCCTCACGCCGGCGTGGGCATACATCTTCCTTGGCGATACCCTTGAGTGTTCAGATTGCGGGTGTCGCTGGCCCGCATCTGTCACAGATGGCTGAAATTGTCGTCCGCCATGGGACTGTAGTTTTCGAACCGCATGAATTCCTTTCGCCAGGTCAGCCGGATAATGCCGGTTGGGCCACTGCGGTGTTTCGCGATGACGATTTCCGCTTCGCCGGGTCGGTCTTCCGGGTCATAAGCGTCAGGACGATGCAGAAACATCACCATGTCAGCGTCCTGTTCGATTGCACCGCTTTCCCGAAGGTCGGCCAGCCGAGGTCGTTTGTCTTCCCGCAGTTCGACGCCTCGGTTCAGCTGAGCCAGAGCGATGACAGGTACCCTCAGCTCTTTGGCAAGAAACTTCAGACGTCTTGAAATCCCGGCAATCTGCTGTTCGCGCGGGGAGTTTTTGTCTTCCGGTTCCACCAGCTGGAGATAGTCGATGATGATGACTCCCAGCGGGCTTCGGCGATGCAGGCGTCGGGCCAGGGCTGCAATCTGGCCCATCGTTCGGCCGGGTTTGTCATCGATGTACAACGGCAGCCGGGACAGTTCGTCCGAAGCCATCATCAGCTGATCCCGCTGCTCGACGCTCAGGTTCCCTGCTCGCAGATCATGCCCGTTGACTCGAGCACTGATACACAGAAACCGTTCGGCCAGTTCCAGATTCGACTGCTCCAGACTGAACAGCAGGACACCTTTCTTTCCTTTCCGAGCCACCGCATCGGCAATGTTGCACACAAACGCGGTTTTTCCCATGGAAGGGCGAGCTGCCAGAATGATCAGTTCTGTCGGCTGAAGCCCGGTGGTGTGGTCATCCAGGTCCTTGAAGCCGGTGGTCGTCCCGGAAACATCGCCCTCGCTGTTCATTCGCTCGTCAATGCGATGGAACGTGTCAATCAGAATGTCGCCGATTGCAATGTTTGAACCATTTTCCTGCTCTTCGACGATACTGAAAACCCGGCGTTCCGCGTTTTGCAGCAGATCTTCAATGCTGGTTGTCAGGTCATAACTTTCGGCAAGGATTTCCGTGCAGGCGTAAATCAGCTGCCGCTGCATCCATTTCTGCCGGACGATGTCTGCGTAGTAGCGAACGTGAGCCGCATGCGGCACGGCTTCCAGAATCTCAGCGATATAGGCGGCGCCACCGACTTCTTCCAGCTGAGTCCTCCGGATCAGTTCATTGGCCAGTGTAATGCCGTCGATTCCCCGGACGTTGTTTTCGTACAGGTCACGAATGGCCTGATACATTTTCTGGTGAGCGTCGCCGTAAAAATGATCCGGCTTCAGCACTTCACCGACATCGTCGATGGCTTCATTCATCAGCATGATGCTGCCCAGGACGCCTCGTTCGGCGTCCAGATTCTGCGGAGGCAGCCGAACCTGATCATGCAGGGCCCGCACAGCCGAACCGCGATCGTCACGACGTCGAATCCGTTTCGATCGTCCGCCGTTTTCATCAGAGAAGTTCGGAGACATAGACATCCTGAATTCCTCCTGGGGTGGTCGACAAGGTGCTGCGGATCCCCGCCGTCACCACAGTCTCCACGGGACAAAAAAATCCTCAGACGAGAGGACTCGTCTGAGGATCTGAGTTTGACCGCTGACGGTTTTGCTTCGGGGTCAGGCGCCTGCAGCTGAAGGAACGACCCAGACCTTGACCTCGGTCTGAACTTTTTCGTGCAGCTTCAGCTTCACGGTGTACATGCCCAGTTCCTTGATTGCACCTTCCAGCTTTACGTGCTCAGGTTCAATCTTGTGGCCGGCGGCCTTCAGAGCTTCGCTGATGTCCCGAGCCACCACGGACCCATACAGAGCGTTGTCGGATGTCGCGTGAGCCTCGATCGTAGCGCTGTACTTGCTGACAGCTTCGGCGATCTTGGACAGTTCGCGAATGCGACTGGCTTCGATGGCCTTCAGCTTCTCCTTGTGAAGCTCAACCATCTTCTTGTTTTCTTCCGTAGCGACGGTCGCCAGTCCGTGAGGCAGAAGGTAATTGCGAGCGTACCCCGGCTTGACTCGGACGATCTCGCCGCGATGTCCGAGGTGTTCGATATCATGTACCAGCAGAACCTCAGCCGAACTGTTCGTCGACCCGGCAACTCCGCGAGGGCGAGATGTGTGAACCATGATGAAATCCTGTCCAGTGTTGTCCGGAGGCCTGTGAGCCTCGTGTTTTAAAATTCAGGAAAGAAACGCCCGGAAACCATTGCTAGAACGGCACGTCATCGTCCATTGTTCCGGGAGCGTCATCGTAGAATGTCTGATCCGGAGATCTTTGGTCGGATGGTGCAGATTCCGAGCGAGCAGGGGCTGCTGCAGCACGTCCGCCGCCACCACCTCCGCCTGAATGACTCCCGCCACCATCTGAACGGCCACCCAGAAGCTGAAGGGTCTCCCCAACGACCTTCAGTTTGGAGCGTTTCTGACCGGTTTCCTTATCCTCCCACTGATCCAGCTGCAGACGGCCCTCGATCAGACAGGGGCGACCCTTCGCGAGGTATTCGCCGGCAATTTCGGCAATCCGTCCCCACAAAGTCACATCGATAAACGTGGTCTCTTCGCGTCGTTCGTTTGTGTTCCGGTCTGTCCACTGTCGGCTTGTCGCCAGACCGATTTCAGCAACGGCAGTCCCACCCGTCGTGAACCGAACTTCGGGGTCCCGAGTCAGATTGCCGACCAGAATGACCTTGTTGAACGATGCCATTTCTTCCTCCTGTCGAAGGCTTCGACCGCGAGTTACTCGCCGACAGCCGCCTTACCGTCAGCTTCCGCTCCATCTCCTTCACTTTCAACGCCGTTCAGAACATCAACCATGGCGTTAAAAAGTTCCGGAGGATGATTCAGAACCAGCTGTCGGATAATCACTTCGCTGAGCTGACACTGGCGAGTCAGCACGGTCATGCCTGCTCCCGGCATTCGGAAACAGACGACATAGTGCAGCCCCTTGCGGTGTCCGTTGATTTCGTAGGCCAGCGTGCCGTCCTGCCATGGTCGATGAGCCACCACGGTTGCACCGGCCTTTTCCAGAACCGCCATGATGGCTTCGGTCGTGCCGTCCGGATCATTCGCGAACTGGGCACTGTCCACCAGGAACATGGCTTCGTAAAGATTTTCTTTGACTGCTTCTGCTGCGACTGACACCTGCGGTGCTCCCCGATTGAAACTCTGATTACTCGTTGGCGGGATTTCGATTGAAGGTGGTCATGGTGAGTTCAATCCCGTCCGCACACCATTTCTCGATGGAATCGGCAGCCACCAGCACCGACTGCCGAACGGCTTCCTGTTCGTCCGACTGCCACCGTCCCAGAACCCAGGAGGTGACATCCATTTTCCCCGGCGGTCGGCCCACTCCGATTCGCAATCGGGGAAAGGCTTCTGTGCCAAGTCGCCGGATAATACTGGACAGCCCCTTCTGACCGCCAGCAGATCCGGAGGGTTTCCAGCGAATCCGTCCCACCGGAAGATTCATGTCATCGCAGATGACTGCGATTTCACTCAAATCCGGTTTGTAAAAATTCACGAACTGCCACACAGAATCTCCGCTGCAGTTCATATACGTCATTGGGGTGATGAGCAGAGATTTCTCTCCGGCGATCATCACATCCTGAAGTTCCGCCTGGAACTTCACCTGAGCCCGCCCGAGCGAAAACCTCCGACTGAGCTCGTGAATGACATCAAATCCAATGTTGTGTCGAGTGCCGACATACTGAGCTCCGGGATTTCCCAGCCCAATCAACAAACGCATGTCGCCAGCTCAGTTCCCGGTCAGTTACTCAGCGGCTGCAGCGACCTTTTTGGGGTCGAACAGTTCCACAACCAGCGTGCTCCTTCCGTATCGATATTCACTGTTTCCGGGGCCTGCAGGTCCGAAACCCGAACGGAATCGCCGATTCTCAGAGCACCGACACGAACGACGATGTACGGAGGAACTCGGAACGCCGGGCACGTCACGGTGACCTTTTTGACGGCCTGACGCAGCTGACCGCCGTCTTTCAGTCCCAGTGGTTCACCTCGCAGCTGCAGTGGCACATCAACCGTCGCCACAGCTTCCGGGTCGACTCGCTGCAGATCCACGTGCTTCACGTGAGTGCTGTAAATATCCCACTGAAGTTCCTGAACGGTGGCTTTTTCGACGTTGCCGTCCAGTTCCACGTCCACGACTCGGGACCCAGCCGCCACCATTTTTTCGACCTGTTCGGCAGACACCGCAATGTTCACCGCGTCTTTTTTGAATCCGTAGAGATTCGCGGGAACCTGGCCCTGTTTCCGCAGGCGCCGAGTGTGCAGAGAACCCAGCTGTGTTCGAGGCTGAGCTGACAGACGAAAGTCTTCCGCCATGTCTGTATTCCTGAAAAGATGTGTCGTTGAAATACTGGTCCGACCTCGCTGCCATCCAGCAACCGGACAGGCTCGAAACAGTTGATTTTCTGAGTTTTTCCGCGAATTCACAGCTGTTTTCGGCCGCCGCGAACGGATTCATCAGCCGATTTCGGCGCAGAATATGCCTCACGGGGCAAAGCGGAAACGCGGGACGATACCGATCCGGGGTCACATTTTCAACACTAAACGTTTGATTCCTGAAACCCGGGGCGATTCACTCGCCCGGTTCGATCTCCTGGTTCCAGAGTCTCCCGGATCGCAATATGGCCACTCCGCCGCCGAAACTGACAACTTCCGATTCATCCGCCAGTGTTCAGGAGAATCAGTTGCGGATGAGCCGTCGAGCGATATTGTACCGGGCAAATTCTGGATTCGTTCAGCAGCAGTCCGGCGGAATGTTCTGAAATTCATTAACGACTCGCCGTTCGTTTGAGCCGGTAAACACCATTCGCGCGGGTGTTCGGACAATGGCAGGAATTGCGAGTGGGTCCCGGATGGCCTGATTCACTCAGCACGCATATCACGGGATCAATTGAGAAGACTCATGTCAGAAGAAGCTGAAAACGAAGATGCAGGTCCGGCCCCGCCGTGGTATCAGGGCGGCCTGAACTTCACGTGTACCCAGTGCGGCGACTGCTGCACCGGAGCGCCCGGAGTTGTCTGGGTCACGGAAGAAGAGATCCAGGAAATCGCCCGGCATCTGGACAAGCCGGTCGGAGAAATCCGCCTGTTTCATACTCGCCTTGTCCGAGGCCGCGTGTCGCTGACAGAATTTCAAAACGGCGACTGCACCTTCTTCGATCCGGAAAAACGGCACTGCAAAGTCTACTCGTCACGCCCGCAACAATGTCGCACGTGGCCATTCTGGCAGTCGAACCTCACTTCGCCGGAGAAATGGAAGGAAGTCTGTGAATACTGCCCGGGGGCCGGACAGGGAAACTTCATCAGTCTGGAAGAAGTTGAATCGCGAGCCGCAAAGGTCGACATCTGACCGGCCAGACCGACGGGCAGCAGTCCGTTGGCATGTTCGAAAGATTTCGCCAATCCGGTGTTGTGATTGCCTGAGGCTCGCCACGTGACGACTTCTCACCCGACTCCAGACGATGTGACGATTCTGGAACAGCTGCGTGCTCTGCCGGACCTGTTTGAAACGCTGCAGCAGCATACCGGCAGTGAGCTGGCTGTGCAGCAGATGCTTCGACAGCGTTACGAACCCGCTGTGGTGACTGCTGCGCTGCAGATCCATGAAGCCCGTCGCAAAGCGGCTGGAATTCTTCCGCACGCCGACCGGTTGTGGCTGACTCGCACCGGCCTGGAGCAGTCCACGTCCTGGGAGGTGGCTCAACACAAGGCGGCTCGATTTCCTCACGACCAGCCGATCACCGACTGCTGCAGCGGCATCGGAGTTGACACCGCAGCGCTGCTTCACCGCACCGAAGGTGTTCCGATCACCGCACTGGATTCTTCGGCTTCGATGTCACTGCGATGTTTTTGGAATAACGAGGTCTGGAATCCGGAACTCATTGATCGACTGCGCACCGTCACTGCCGACGTGGTGACGTCCGACATTCGAGGAAAGCTGCTGCATGTGGACCCCGATCGACGTGCTCACCGAGACCGTCCGACGAAGCGACTGGAACAATATGTTCCGGACCTGAACTGGTTGCAGCAGGCGACAGCTCTGGCCGCCGGGCGGAGCTTTGAAGCTGTAGCCAGTAACTTCATGCAGAAATTCCCCCGGCTGCGAAATCGAACTGATCAGTCTGAACGAGAATGCCGCGAAGCGACCGTCTGGTTCGGCAGTCTGGCCGGACCACATTCCTTTCGAGCAACGCACCTGCTGCCGGGCGAGACCACTGGCAGCTGCCGATCCCCTGTCGGCCTGGTGTCCGGTGGCCGAAACGATTCAGCAGTATCTGTTCGACCCCGATCCGGCTCTGGTGAGATCGGGACTGATCGACGTTCTGGCGGAAAGTCGACAACTGCAGCGCGTCGACCGGGAAGAAGAGTATCTGACCGCCGAGGAAATTCTGCCACGGCGTTCGTCACCGCCTTCCGACTGAAGCGGTGCTGCCGAACAACGTCCGGGAACTCAGTCGCTATCTCCGGCAACACCCGGCCTCCGGCTGTGAAGTGAAGTGCCGCCGGCTGGCAATCGACGCCAACAGCATTCAGAAAAAACTGCCCCGAGGCGACGGGCCTCCTCGAGTCATCTTCTTCCTGCGTCACAACGGGAAAGCCCGAATTGTCGTTGCCGAACGTACCTGACGTCGTTTTCGATGTCGTTCAGTGAATTGTCCGAAATCGAGAAAAAACCATCGCAGATTTCAAGACAAAACGTGTGGACTTCAGTTCAATGAGGTCTGAGGGGTGATCAGAATTTTTCCTGCGTTGAGAGTTTCACCTGCCTTGCAGGAAATGTGGTGACACCAATCGAGGATAAAGACAAGTTTTCGTCCTGATGCATTGAGCCGGTTTACGGGGGCCTGCAGAGATGAATTCGCCACCGGACGAGCGGAACCTTGACGGGGATGACCTGGTGGTCATGCTGTATGGGGAACTCCGTCGGCTGGCACGACACCGGATTGCGCATGAACCCCCTGGCCAGACGCTTCAGGCAACGGCTTTGGTTCATGAAGTCTGGATGCGAATCTCGGGTGACGAGAAGCGGGTCGCCTGGCATTCCCAGGGCCATTTTTTTGCGGCCGCCGCCGAAGCGATGCGTCGAATTCTGATCGATCGAGCTCGCCGCAGGCAGGCTCAGCGCCACGGCGGCCAGTGGACTCGGATCGATCTCACCGAACAGCATTTTCAGATCTGTATTCACAGTCCTGGTCAGATGCTGCTGCTGGACGAAGCTCTGGAAAGGCTGCAGTCCCAGGATGATGTTGCGGCACAACTGTCAAAACTTCTGATCTTTGCAGGCCTGCCGGTGGCTCGCGCGGCGGATGAACTGGGGATCTCTCGATCTGAAGCGTATCGCCAGTGGATCTTCGCCAAAGCCTTTCTTCTGTCTGAACTCGGCACCCCCGAATGAACGATCTTTCCCGAGTCAAAGCACTGTTTCTGGAAGCCATTGAACACCACAAGCCGGAAGACTGGCCCGCGTTTCTGGAAGCGGCCTGTGGTGAAGATCAGCCGCTGCGAGACAGTGTGCAGAGGATTCTGGATGCTCATTGCGCTTCGCTGCTGGCCGAATCCCGGCACGACACTGTCATCGCGGCACCGGGCCTGCCGTTTGACGAATCGTTCACGATGGATGTCGATCCCGATGCCCGATTGTCGACCGTCGGACATTTCCGACTGGTCAGGCTCGTCGGACGCGGCGGCATGGGAAACGTGTTCTATGCGATGGATGAGCAGCTTCAGCGACCGGTGGCCGTCAAACTGCCGCGACTGGATGTGATCGGAAACCCCAGCCTGCGGCAGCGGTTTCTGCGTGAAGCTCAGCTGGCCGCCGGGCTGAATCATCCGGGACTGGTCGCCATTTACGACTTTGGCGTGACAGATCAGGTCTGCTATCTGGTTTCGAACTGGTGTTCCGAAGGCGACCTGGCAGGATGGCTGTCAAAACATCCCGGTCCCCAAAATCCGCACAGCGTCGCCGAATTCATGCGTCACCTTTGTGAGGCGGTCAGTTTCTGCCACCGTTCCGGAGTTCTGCATCTGGACATCAAGCCCGGCAACATTCTGCTGTCCGGTGCGCTCGATCATTTGCCCGGCCAGCCTCTGCTGACGGATTTCGGATTGGCTCGAGTCATCGAACAGGGACTGAACGAAACTCACTCAAGTCTCATGCTGGGCACACCGCTGTACATGGCTCCGGAACAGGCGGCCTGTCGATCGGAAGAAATCGGGCCGTGGACCGACGTGTTTGCTCTGGGTGTGGTCATGTACGAAATGCTGACCGGCGAACGTCCGTTTTCCGGTGACAACGCTGTCGAAGTCATGGACCAGGTGCGATCGGACCGAATCATTCAACTGCCGAACCGACTGAAGATCCCCAAAGAACTGCAGCTTGTCTGCCGCACCTGTCTGGAACGACATCCGGCCGATCGGTATCAGTCCGTCCAGGATCTGCTCGACGATCTTCGACGATTTCTGAACGGTGATCCGGTCACCATCCGCCCGGTGACTCGACGACGTCGAGTGCGACATGCTGTCTGCAAACCGGAACGCATCCGGCAGGCTGGGCTGGTGACTGTCGCCATTCAGATTCCCATGATTGTTCTGATGCTGGCCCTGTGGGCGATGATGGCGTTCGGGCTGGCATCCACGATGCCGCGTGGCTGGAGCGCAGCGGCTTTGCCGTTTCTGATCATCCTGCTCAGCATCCACGTGCCGTCACTGCTGGTTGGTGTGCGAGCTCTCAGGTACGAATGGTGGGCGGTTCCGGCAGGACTGCTGTTCAGTCTTGCGTTTCTGATTCCCACATCACTGATCACAATCGGTGCGGCAGAGCCCATGGAACTTTACCGAGGTCAGCCGCTGGCTGCGTTTCTGGTGCACTACTGCTTCGCCGCGTTCGCCATGTTTCAAACCCTGGCCTGCGTGGTTGCACTGCCCGCCGCATGGTGTCTGCGTCGAAAGAACCTGAAGTCGTAGGTTATGACCAGCGGCGCGCAGGCAAGCCTCAACGTCTGACTTCCGGAATGGTGTTCACGACGATGTGAGTGGACTTGAAGGGAATGCTTTCGCTACGCTGGCTGAAATGCCGGGGCGAATTGTGCAACAACCTGGTCGGGTCGCGCTGGCGACATCTGCTTCAACACTCAATCAGACGAAAACTGATGACAGGCGGAGAACAGGACAATCCATATCAGGCACCATTGGCAGAACTGCCGCCGGTGGTTGACGGTCAGCCCGTGCTTCGGCCGCATCCACTGGCTCTGGCGATGCTGGTCGCGGCGGCGGTGGTGGCGTCCGGAGCCACGTTCTTTTTCACGTGTGCCGGGGCGTTTTTTATCTCCCCTTTCTTTATTGTCCTGCTGGTACTGGGAACTCCACTGGTCTACGTTTTGATGCTGCGTTTCGGCATTCCGGTGCTGACTCGACTGAGACATCGGTTTTCGGGACACCCGCAAACCACGCCGGCAACACTCAGTGGTGGTCGATTGACAGCGGCCGCGGTTCTGTCATTTGTCGGTGTGATCGCGGCGACGATCTGTTCAGTGATCTGTTTTGATAATTTCGGAGACAACAGTGCTTCGATGATATCGCTGATTCTGGCATCGGCAGCGGGGACGCTGATCGTCTGGGCGATGCTTCCGGTGAGTGCTCCGGCCAGCACGTCGTCCGATGTGACGTCATTTTCGCGTGAGCCGTCTGCGGACAGACCTCCCAGCGACTCACCGGAATCAGATCCATGGACATAGATTCCGAATCCGGACGCTCCTCGAATCCCTATGATGCACCCGAAGAGCACACTGTTGCGACAGGCAGTCACAGACGTCCATCAGTCCTTGCGTGGATCGGGATTCTTTTTCTTGCGCTGGTTGCCGCAGCCACTGCAGCAGCCGTCACGTGTGTGGGCGTTGTCATGACGGCAAACTCGCTGACTCAACCCGGGGAGGAATACGCAATGTTGGCCATTGGAATGGACCTCTCCATTTTTGCGGCGGTGATTGCGGGACTGTCTGTCGTCGGAGCACTCCTGAAACGGATCTCTGAAAAGCCGCCATCTGCGTCGGCCACGCTGCCCGTACCGGCGTCGCAATTATCCTCTGACCAGGAGAAGCAGCCATGACCGTGTTTCGGGATTACACCTATCTGGGGATGACTCAGAGTCTGTGTCCGGACTGTCTGAACGTGGTGCCGGCCAAGATTGTGGCTCGGGGGCAGCGTGTTTTTTTCCGAAAGACCTGCCCTGTTCATGGAACTCGGGAAGACTTTGTCTGCAGCGACGTCCGCTGGTTTGATCGAACGGGATACAGTCTTCCCGGAAAGGTTCCCCGACTGTTCGGGGCAGAAGCGGACCGAGGCTGTCCGTATGACTGCGGGCTGTGTTCAGAACACGAACAGCACACGTGCATCGGCCTTCTGGAAATCACATCCGGCTGCAATCTTGAATGTCCGATGTGCTTCGCCGTCAGCGGACCCGGGGGGACTCATCTGAGCGTCGACGACTGCAAAGCGGCCATTGATCGTCTGGTAGAAGTGGAAGGACAGCCGGAGATTCTGCAGCTGTCCGGTGGCGAACCGACGATCCATCCGGACTTCCACGAGATCCACGAATACGCCTGCCGGCAGCCGATTGACATTGTGATGATCAACACCAACGGCATCCGTCTGGCTCGGGACAGGAAGTTTCTGGATCGAGTTGCCGGTCAGAAACATCGCACGGAAATCTATCTGCAGTTCGACGGATTCAGCGATGCGTCGTCTGTGGTTCTTCGAGGTGAATCTCTGCTGGACACAAAGCTGAAGGCGATTGAACGTCTGGGAGCTGCAGGGCTGAATACGATTCTGGTGTGTACGGTGCAGCCGGGAATCAATGATCACGAAATCGGCGACATCGTCGCGTTCGGGATGGAACGTCCCTGGATCACCGGTGTCAGCTTTCAGCCCGCCGTCTATTCCGGTCGATGCGTGCTTCCGGAAGAACTTGATCAGCGCATCACATTCCCGGACATCATTCAAAGACTGGAACAGCAGTCAGACGGGCTGTGGCGGGAAAACGATTTCGCGCCGCTCCCGTGTGCTCATCCGAACGCTCACACACTGGCTTACGCCATCCGCGGTGACAGCAGCTTTCTTCCGCTGGCTCGGTTTGTGGATCTGGAGAATCACCTGGACCTGCTGGCGGGACGCATCACGTTCAATCGCCAGCGAGCTCAGGAACTGATTTCCGAATACCTGTCGCGACAGGCCTGCGGACAGGGCGGCTGTTCGGATGACGGCGGCTCAGTGTTTCCGTTCACCTCAGAGCCCGCACGTTCGTCCGCGGCCGATCTGACACCGGAACAGAGACAACTGGCAGAACGCTTTTTTGTGCAGGCGATGAGCCAGCAGTTGCAGCCGGCCGACATGTTTCGCATCACCACGACGACTTTCATGGACGCGTACAATTTCGATGTGCGACAGCTGATGAAGTCCTGCGTCCATTTTCTGCTGCCCGGCGGGCATGTCATTCCGTTTTCCGCATACAACGTACTGTATCGAACCGGAAAAGTGCCTTTGCCGAAACTGCGTGCGGCGGAGCTGATTGATCAGCATCCGTCGTGACCTTCGTGTTCTTCGTGGTGAATTCAAAACCCATCACTCTGAAGAATCAGCATCTGAAGATTCTGCAAAGAGGCCGACCAGGGTCAAACCTGAGGAACAGAATCAACCACGAAGAACACGAAGGGCACGAAGCGTCACCGGTGTTCATTTTGCAGTTGGCCGGAACGGCTTTTCTTTCCGGAACGATTCCTGCTTTCATCACCTGACCACCTCACCAGCAGAACAGGAACCAGCCATGACAGGAGGCACCGCACCTGAGCTTTATCCGCTCATCATGCTGCTGGCCGTGAGTGCGGGGTTTGTGCTGAATCGATATTATCGAAGCCGGATCGCGCTTGATCCGCAGACTCGGCTGTGGATCGGGCTGGCGGCGTTCAGTGGAGCGATGATCGGAGCTCGACTGCCGTTTCTGGTTCCCGGTCTCCCGGGATTTACCGGGGGCGAAAGTCTGCTGCTGAGCGGCAAGACGATCCTGTTCGGAATGGTGGGCGGATATCTGGCGGTGGAAGTGGCCAAGCGTCATATTCGTCTGAAAGTCAAAACCGGTGATTCGTTTGCCGTGCCGGTGGCTGTCTCGATCGGCATCGGCCGCCTTGCGTGTTTCTGCGGAGGCTGCTGTTATGGAACACCAACAACAGTGCCGTGGGCCGTGACGTTTCCATCCGTCGATCACCTGACCCGCCATCCGACTCAGATTTACGAAAGCCTCTTCCATCTGACCGCTGCTGCCATGCTGGCATGGATGTATCAGAGAAAGCTTCAGCAGGGGCAGCTGATCAAACTGTACTTTCTGAGCTACTTCATGTACCGCTTTCTGACTGAGTTCATTCGCCCGGAACCACGGATCACGGCCGGCCTGACAGCCTACCAGTGGTCAGCTCTGGCATTCTCGCTGTTGTTCGCTGCGCTGTGGTGGCACGACCGAGCGATCCTGCGAACATCTTGAGATCGTTGAAGATTCCCTGAACGGAAAACTTTGCGCGGGTCGCCTGGATTTCGGCAGATTCGTAATCCGTGCAGGAAGCTCAGAAAACAGGGGGGGCAGGAGGGGCAGAACCGGTCGTGATCGCCTGGGGAGGAACTGCCGGTCGATAGAAAGAAACGGGAATTTTTCGTTTCGTTCTGCAGCGAAGTTCGAAGGCGTGTCAAACCTGAAGTCATCTGCAACCGGAGCTGGTCCGGAAGAGTCGCCGTCCGTCCTTCGTCGGTTTCGGTGGATCGTGATCCTGCTGGTTGTTTTGTTTCTGCTGCCGTCCGTGCTGAGTTTGTCCGGTCAGCAGCAGGCTCTGACAAAGCTGATCGGTCCTGAATTCAGCCGCAACGTTCGCATTGGCTCGATCACTGCTCACTGGTGGTCTCCGGTTCTGCTGCAGGATGTGGCCGTGCGCGACGTGACCGCCGACGACGACGGACAGGCTGTTCCGGTCGTTGCTGCAACGTCAGTCAGAACTGTGGAACCGTTGTGGAAGCTGGCAATGAATCTGGGCCAGGGAGCTCAGATGATCGTCACCAATCCGGTGGTGAACCTGCGTGTGAGCGATGGCAGAACGAATCTGGAAGACACGCTGGCGGCGCTGAGCGGCAGTCAGGCGAAGTCGTCAGGCGGAACATTTCCGATTTCCGTGACGGTGGAAAACGGACTGATCCGTCTGTTGCCGACCCATGCGGCAGCTCTGGTCCCAGGAACGTCATATACCGCGGTTTCAGGAATCAACGGAACGTTCTCGACGCTGAATCCTGCACACTGGATTCCTGACGTTTCGCTGGTCGCCGATATTGGAGATGCCGCAGCGCTGGCATCCGTGGCTCAGTCTCCTGAGGCAGCTCGAAAGTCCGGTCTTGATCCTCGAATCGCCGCATCTCTGAATGAACTGGCCGGCGACTTTCCTCTGGTTCCGTTTTCCGAAAGCCAGCTGGCTGTGCTGGGGCAGAAGACCGACGAACCGTCGCTGAAGATTCAGATTTCCGATTCGCCTCAGCACCCGGGAACTCAGGTTCTGAGCCTTGAAGCCAGTCGACTGAAGCTGGGTGAACTGGAACCGGTGATTCAACGAGTGTTCCCGGGCACGATCTGCATGGGAGATGTTTCGTGTCGAGTTCAGGCGTATCTGCTTCAGGAAAACTCGACGGACGGGTTTGCAGGTCGAGTTCAGTTGCTGGGAGAGAATCTTCGGTGGAGACACCGGGACTGGGCCGTCGGCGAATCACTGGACCTGGAATCCGTGACGGTACAGGGGGCACTGGCGATGGCCGACGACGGACTGATGGTCAACGACCTGAAAGTGGCGTCTTCGCTGCTGACCATGACAGGGCAGGGTGAAGTCAAGGTGGCGAAGGTGGATCCGGCCAAAGCAATCGCGGCCGCAGCTGCCGATCAGGACGCTCAGCAGCGCGAAGTCATTGCCGAAGCGACGGCAGCCGCAGCCGGGCTGGTGCGTCTGGACGGACAGCTCGATCTGGCGGCGCTCACTCGAATGCTCCCGCGCACTCTGCATGTCGCCGATGATGTTGCGGTGGATTCCGGAGCGGTTCAGTTTTCCGTCCGCATTCAGCAGGAACCCGTCGTGCCCGACAGCAGTAATCTGTTTGCTCAGTCGGCGGCGTCGTTTCAATGGCAACTGGCAACTCAGACCTCAGCGCTCAGCGTGCGGAATTCAGGACGCCAGGTCACTCTGGATTCTCCGATTCGGCTGGACGCCATGGGTGTGCTGTCGGCGGATGCGGTCCGTGTTTCCCGTGGTCGTGTGACCGGAGCTTTCGGAACACTCTCCGCCGATCCCGAAGAAGATATGATGGTGCTGTCCGGAACGGTCAATCCGGAACGGCTGTGGACGGACCTTCGTCAGATCGTCGATATACCTCGCCCCGGACTGAAAAGCGATCTGACGGCCAATGCGAAGGTGCGCTGGGCGGATTCCCGAGTTCACCTGTCATCGCTGTCACTGATATCCGATGAGGTCACTGTGGAGAGTCCCGGGCTGACCATCGATCCGACTGAATCCATCGTGCGGATGTTTTCCGGAACGCTCTCTGTGAATGGTTCTGCCCCGGCGATTAAGACCATGGTTTCGCCGTGGCATTCTGCCGACTGGCTGTCCGATCAGGCCACTGTGGCAGCTCGGCTGGGTGCCGACCCGACTTCTCAGCTGACTCTGCAGCTGCTGATTCAGCGAAATCCGGTGATGAGAAACGCGTCGTTGTACCGCACGATTTCGTCTTCAGGAAAAACAGTGGCCTCAGCGTCGCCGATGCTTTCGATTGATCAGGCCAAACTTGATCTGGCTGTGGTGGCCGACGCTGCTCCGGGCACTTATCGAATTCAGCAGGGGCAGCTGGAACTGCCAGGACTGAATGCTGCGCTGAACGGTCAGCTGAGCGTGACGGCATCCGGAGACCTGCTGGTGAATCTGGACGCCAATACCGGATACGATCTTTCGGTGCTCAGCAGCCAGCTGATGGCGGAATCGCGAAATGTGTTTCAGTTGAGCGGTCAGGGGCAGGAGACCTTTCATATTGAAGGGGTTCCAGCCGCGTTGACAGCCGCAGACTTTGCTGAGTCCACCGGATTGTCTCCGTCTGCGTCAGCGGCGGCTTCCGGGCTGAATCAGCAGCCGCTGCATGTGACCGGCCGACTGGGCTGGACCAGCGGTCGCATCTACGGATTGCCTTTGGGGCCGGCGACCGTCGTGGCTGAACTGAAAGACGGAGTTCTGCGGACGGAACCTCTGCACTGTGCGATCGGTTCCGGCGAGCTGGATGTGATGGCTCAATGGGAGGCCGCGTCAAATCGTCTTCAACTGGCTCCGGGAAGTCGCATTCAGAATCTGGATGTGACGCGTGAACTGAGTTCCGAGTGGCTGGGGTATTTGCTGCCGATGATGGCGGATGCGGCCAGCGTGACGGGACAGCTGTCGGTCAGACTTCAGCAGTTCAACTGCAGTCTGTCGGAACCGTCCCTGGGAACTCTGAATGGAACGATGACTGTCCATCGGGCTGTTGCGACACCGGGGCCATCGGTTCAGCCACTGCTTCAGGTGTTCGCACTGATTGACAGGAACAGTGGTTCGCGAAATCAACAACTGGAACTTCCGCCTCAGGACATCCCGTTTGATGTTCAGAACGGAGTCGTCACTCACGACGGGCTGCGCATGCAGGTCGGCCAGTACCTGATCAGCAGCCGCGGTTCTGTTGGAATCCTGGATCGACAGGTTCAACTGGCTCTGACGATCCCGCTGGAAAAGAACGCATCGGCTCCGGACAACTCGAGAACCCTGCAGGTACCTGTCCGCGGGACCATCGACCGGCCGCAACCGGACGTGGCAGGACTGCTGCAGAATCTGGGAACTCAGCAGGTCACGGATCAGATCAATCAGCGAGTCAACGACCAGCTGGGGAAGGGACTGGATCGACTGTTCAAGAAACTGAAGTAGTGCAGTGTCAGCCATGATTTGTTGAGTAGGACGGCCTTTCCTGGCCGTCAGCTCATGAAGACGGCCTGAAAAGGCCGTCCTCCAGTCACTCATTCGAATATTGACGGACCAGTAGGCCATTGCCTCAGCGGCCAGCCCGCGCCGGTCTGATCCGAAAGCGCCAGTCGATCCGGCTGTTCTTACGGCTGGTAGTTGCGAGCGATCGGGTCGGACATCTGGTCGGGGGTGAGTTTTTCCGGCCAGTTGCCGGTCAGGACCACGTTTCTGAACTTTGCGGTTTCGGAAATACGGTTGTGGCTGAGTCCGAAGGTGGATCCCGGGATGTCGCTCAGGTCTCGCTGGTAGACTTCCGTATCATTCAGAGCCAGAAGAACTTTGCCGTCGTCCAGCCGGATCTGCATGGTATTCCATGCGTCTTCCTCGAGCGGCAGAGTTCGCGGTCCTCGGCGGTTGAGCGGTTCGGTGATAGCGTTGTCAGCGGACAGCCCGGTCCACTCCTGATCGGCCGACAGCCATCGCAGTCGCACGCCTCCGGGTTCCACCAGAAATGCAACTCGCCCCAGAGTTGGGTGAACGATGGTGGTGTCGGCCTTGGAGAAGAATTCGTACGTGATGGAATCCCCTTCCAGCAGCGGACGCATGTAGCGAATGGTGGTCATGTCGATCGCATCGGAATCTGTATTCTCTCCCGATGGCTGCTGACTGGTGACAGACTCATCGGTCATCGTCCATCCGGGGACTTCGTTCAGCGGAGCAGCTTCCACTGTTGGAAAGGGCTGAATGAATTTTGCCAGCGGCTGATCTCCGTACCAGCCTCGCAGATCACTTCCCGATGTCAGCTTGACCTCGCGCGGGATTTCGGGAGTTCCGACAAGTTCCAGATTGCGATAAACAATTCGGCCCACTCCGGATGCATGCAGTCCCAGCCACTGAGCTCCATCAGCCGAGGTCACTGGTTCTGTGAAGCCCGGATGCAGATTCGACAGGAAGGAAACCTTTCCGTCGCGACTGCGAATATTGATGCGGTTGAACATGCGATGTTCTTTCGGAGCCACAAATGGCCAGATGCGATCTTCCCGGTGAGCTCGATGCACTTCCTCAAGTCGGAACCGGTTCGAATTGGCGTCGAAGGCCAGGCCGCCGTAAGTCAGTCCGCCGCTGCCGTGTTCGAATTCGGCGACTTCCGCTTTCAGTTCCCAGTCGCCCGTGAGCGGATACTTCAGGAACAGCAGGTCCTGTCCGGGACCGGCCAGTCGCTGAACGTGGTCTTCGTGAACCAGCCAGACACTGCTGTCTGCTCCGGTGGCCTGTCCATGGGAAACCGGGGCATCGGCAGCCAGCCACAGTTCCGGAGTTTCCCCGAACAGCTCTTCGGGAGCTGCCTCGGGAGCACGATTCTGCAGAATCGTGACGGCTCGCAACCGCCTCAGCCATGGCACAAAGGCCGACGTTCCTGTCTTCAAATCGAACTGATTCAGTCGCTCGACAATTGATTCACAGATCTTTCCCAGTTCAGGGCGATGCAAAGCTGCGGCGACCAGAACGGCATCCGAACGTTCTGCCGGAGACGGGACTGTTCCGGAAGGTTCGATCCGAGCTTCCAGTTTTTTCACCAGATCATCGCCAGTGACTCGAGAATCCCGCAGGTCCGCCAGCAGTCGGACGAAGTCGGCATTCAGAACTTTCTTCTGAACAGCTGCATCCAGATCTGTCTGCAGCTGTCGGAGATTCCCTGATGCTTCAGCCGCCGTGACCAGCAGCCATGCGCTGCTGAAGATGCCCGGCATTTTTCCAATGCCCGCGACCGGGAAAGAATCCTTTTTCGGACGTTCTCCCAGAGCTCGGGCGAATTCCATCGGCGGAACGACTTCCGGGACAAGCGTCGTGAAGACTCGAACGTGGCTGCGATCATCGGTTGGCAGAGTCCACGCTTTCAGCAGGTCGAAACGTTCTCCGTCATCCAGCTGCATCAGATGGCGGTGAATGGCTCCAGCTGCGGCCGTCATCCCGTCGTCGACTCGGCGATCATCCGGCACCGGAACGTCAGCCATTGTCCCCAGAACTTTCAGAGCCTGAGAAAGGTCGTCCTGCTGCAATGCTTCCAGAATCTGACGCCCCGCCGCCGTGGACGCCTGAACAACGGCATCCGGTTCCTGAGCACCACATGCGGAAATGCCGCCGGGCATTCCTGTCAGCAGCGCAGCAATGATCACTGTGGCGACAGCAGACTTGTGGGAAGCCATACCAGTTCGATCTGTTCTCATCGGGTATCTCTCGGGGCCAGCCGGAACCGCTGATTTGGCCGTGGTGCGAAGTCTGAACACCACCTCCAACGCACGGACAGTCCCGTATGTTCTCAGAAAGTCACGGCCGTGCAATTGACGGGCAGTCGGCGGAAACGTGTGAATCACGCAGACGAATCTGAAGTTTCGCTGGTCGCCGGTCAGAGGTCCTCGGTGTCCATGCCCAGTGTTTTCAGACGGCGGTACAGTTTCGGGCGAGTCAGGCCCAGTCGGCGAGCGGCATCCGCTTTGTTGCCTCGACAGGCAGCCAGCGTCTGGGTCAGCACGTCAATTTCGAACTGGTTCAGAATCTGTTCCAGCGACTGCTCCGTTTCCTGAACCGACGGCGGCAGCTGCTGAGCCTCCAGACCGGCTCGAAACGCAAACGGAAGGTCATCCGCCGTCAGCATGGTTTCGAAACTGTTCTGACAGGCATCCGAAATGACCTGCTGAAGTTCACGCACGTTGCCGGGCCAGCGATAAAATTCCAGCTGTTCCAGAACATCATCGGTAAATCCCTCCGCAGAAGTCTGCTGCTGGCGGCGGCTGACTTCCACAAAATGCTGAGCCAGCAGGGGGATGTCTTCCGGTCGTTCGTGCAGCCCGGGAATTCGAATGCGGACTCCGGAAAACATGTCGGCAAAATCAGCATCCATCCAGCCCTGCTCAACCACAGACTCAAGCGGCTGCTCACTGATACTGACCAGCCGGACTGTGGAGTTTCCCTGAGAACGTTCAGTCAGCAGCCATCGCTGAATTTCTGTCGGGCAGTGATCACAGTCAATCAGAGCCAGCGTGCCGGTGTGCTGGTGATGAGGTCGGTTGTGCTCGCCGGACAGCTCCTTCATCTGCCGCAGAGTGTCCAGCAATTGATCTCGAGTCAGCAGGCGGCAGGCCAGGGGAACAAAACTGCAGTCGGCATGAGTTCCCTGAACGTGAATCATCTTTGCCAGATGTCGTCGGCCACTGCCTGGCGGACCGACAATGCTGTATGGCAGTTCTGAAGGTGACAGCAGCTGAGCCTGCTGTTGAGCTCGACGAATGCTCGGGCTGCTGCCAATCCATGAGTCCGCCGCAAACTGTTTGCGAAACTCAAGTCTCAGGGCAGTGATTTCCGCATGAAGCCTCTGAGCCAGTCCGGCGCCGATCGCGGGCAGGCTGCCTTCGCTGCACAGCACCAGAATGCGTTCCACCTGACCGGCTTCATTCTGGACGGGAAGAAAGGTCAGCACGACGGGAAGTGTCGAACCGTTTTCGCGAGGCAGGACCGTTTGCACACTGGCAGGCTGCCCCTGAAGAACATCGATTCCCGGAGCCAGCGCAGACGTGAGCAGTTCGCGAATGTCGGGTGTCGGGCGAGTTCCCACATCACAGACCAGGCCCTGGAAATCATCGGAAGCCCAGCCGGTGAGTTGTTCCATCCCGGGACTGAAGAACCGAATGCGCCGTTCGTCGTCCAGGATGCAGACCGCCGACGCCGATGTCGTCAGGACAGAATCCAGAAACGGACGTTTTCGAGGCGACATAATGAGTCTGCCGGAGAGAACAAACGAGTGTCACGAGAGTTATTGTGTTCGAACCGCCTGAGTCCATTCGATGAGGTCATTCAACCGAGCGGCGGCAATGCCATCGGTCAGTGTCAGCCTGACCATGCGGACGGCGTCTTCCAATGAGGTGGATTTTTCCGCAGCCAGCAGTGCAGCAGCCGCATTGGCAATCACAATCCGCGAGGCGGCGCTGTCTTCTCCTTCGAGAACCCGGCGAATCACCGCGGCGCTTTCTGCTGACGACTTGATTCTGAGTTCGGCGGCTGTGCATTCCTTCAGACCGAAATCCGATGGATGCCAGATGATCTCCTGAATTCGGCCGACGGCGATTTCGAAAGCCAGAGTCGGCCCCCACAGACAGACTTCATCCAGTTCATTGTTGCCGCAAACCACCAGAGCCTTGCGGCAGCCCAGCACGCTGAGTGCCGAAGCCAGCAGCCGAGCTCGTTCGTTGCTGCTGGCTCCAAGCAGCTGATAATCGGCACCGGCCGGGTTGGTGAGTGGCCCCAGAAGATTGAAGATCGTGGGAACTCCCAGAGTCTTCCGAATCGGTGCCGCATGCTTCATCGCTCCGTGAACCAAAGGAGCAAAACAGAAGGTGATGCCGATTTCGTCCAGACATCGACCGGCCTGCTCCGGTGTCAGCTGAATGTTGACTCCCAGAGCTTCCAGGACGTCAGCGGAACCGCTGTTGCTGGAAACACTGCGATTGCCGTGTTTGGCCACGTTCACTCCGCAGGCCGCAGCCACCAGTGCTGTAGCGGTACTGATATTGAACGTGTGCAGCCGGTCTCCGCCCGTGCCGCAGGTGTCCAGCAGTGGACGTCGTCTCGTCGCAATGCGGGCTGCTCGTTCACGCATGGCCTGAGCCGCTCCGACAATTTCAATGGCCGCCGGGCCCTTGCAGGTCATCGCCGTCAGCCATGCGGCAATTTCGACCGGATCGCAGGCACCATCCATGATAGCGCCAATGCAGTTGCGAACGGCATCCGCAGAAAGATCGTGGCCGGCGACAAGCTGATCGAACGCCGGTTGAAGTGTGGAATGCATGACAGAGACGTTTCAGGCAATAACGTTGCAGACCGGACGCAGAAAAGCAGCAGCACTCGCCAAAGAGCCGCCTGCGGCGACAGCCCGTCGTCCTCGGTTTTTGAAAGCCACGGCTCGAGCGGAAGGACTGTGGTTCCGGACAGAGTATGACGAAGCTTAGTGAGTTCCCCGCGAACTTTCATCCACTGCCATCACGGGGACTTTCGAGCCCGAAGGTTGTGGCAGGGCTGGCTGCTGTTCGCGAAGGGATCGCAGACTTCCAGCCGGTGGCAGAATCTGCCGTTTTGCTCAGGGCCGATCGAACGGGTCAGAAAAGTTTTAGCGATTGCAGTGGTTTTGCCAATTCCCTGGCCAGCTGACGACGATAAGTGAAAGGGTATCGTTCTGCGATACATCAGTGAACGGTGAAGATCGTCTGTCGAACAGCAATTGATGAAGGTGTGAACTCGTGAAGACATCATCAGGGCAAAAGCGGATTTTGTTGTCGCTTGTGGCAGCAATGGCATCCTGTGCTCTCTTCACGGGATGCCAGACATCCATTGGGGGCCAGACACTTCCGTCGGCAACCTATCTGGACGACGATGTGCAGTACTTCGTAGCCGGACCGGAATTCAAACTGTCGAATCAGGTCGAGGCTGCTCGCAAGTATCGGCTGGAACAGGAACAGTTGAAAGGTGCCCAAACACCGTCCGGCGGTGGTGGGTTCTAATCGCCGCCTGACGTTGGAGGATGACGCATCGAGTGACATCCTGTCGTTCGTGAAAGTTGAATAACCAGACACAGCAACCCGATGTGATCAGGAGCGGCTCAGGTCGCTGCCCTGGTGACCGATCGGGTTGTCGGCGTTTTTGGATCGGGATATTTCGAGACTCGACGAAGCATGAGTTCCGCTTCGCAATCGTTCTGCTCCGGATCGACTACCGGACGGTCCCGGGCCAGGTCTGAGCTCCGCGAGGATTACCGCCGGGAATGTTTTCCGGAGTATTGGGCAGACCCTGGAATAACCGCTGTTCGGCAGCTTTTCGAGGCGCCGTGCGGGGGCGAGCGTATTCTCGAGGACGCCCTGAGCTGTCAGGTCCGATGTCCGGGTCCGGAAACGGGTCCTGCTGCTGATACGCCATGCGTTCCGACCGCGGATATCCGGTGTAGACCGTGGGGAACCGCGTATGCATGGGCGAAAAACAGCCGCCGAGAATCAAAGCCAGGCCGGACAACACCGCCATCGGAATGCCGACACGCTTCCGGCCGTGCGAGCCTCGCGGTCGGACAGCGAAGGAACGCGGCGATGCGTTCGATGAATTGTGGCGAAGTGATTTCATGAGCGAGCCCTTCTGCTGAAGCGACCACGTTTGGGGCGTTTCGGCAGGTCAAAGAACCCGCACTTTATGCCGGTTCCACGAAACGCAACAAGAGCGAATTCAGGCCCGGGAAAAAGCAAGCATGTGCCGTCGAAATGCTCTGACAAAACTGCCTTGCGATACTTGAAGCGAAAAACAGTCAGAAGACCACTGTGTCCCGACGCTGTGTCAGATGAAGGCACATGCGTGCAACAAACGTGCGTGGCACTGTGTGATCAACGGTGCGATCGTTGATCGACAGGCGGTTGTCTGATTGAGATGTGTGCACTGTTTGTTCAGTGGCAATTGCCGATGATTCCGCAGCATTCAGGATCAGGAATTTCTGTGAAAACAGTTGCATGGCGACTTTGACAGACAGACATCATGTGCTTATCGTTCGCCCTCCCGCTGCACCGGAGGTAGCGGGTGCTCAGTCTACGAGCTCCCGGCCAGGGAGGGCCCTCTTTTTTTGACGCAGATTTCGTTGCAATCGCCTGGTACTCTCAGGACTCAACGATTCCAGCGACCTCCTTCCTCACAATCGTGACTGCAATCTGTTCGAGCCTCGAACGAACATTGCCGAGCATCGGGAGCGTCTTGAAAATGGCACGCGTGACGAACAGGTTTTCGCGGGTTGTCATGGTGGCGATGGCACTTGCGGCCTTCTGCTTTTGTGCAGGTGCCGATGACTGGTCGGCGGGCGTGGGGCGTCAGGTGATCACGCCGACGGAATCCATGTGGATGTCCGGCTATGCTGCCCGAGACCGTCCTTCACAGGGAACGCTTCATGATCTGTGGGCGAAGGCTCTGGTGCTGCAGGACGATTCGGGCCGTCAGCTCGTTCTGGTGACTTTGGATCTGGTGGGCATCGGCCGGGACCTTTCAACGGCGATCTGCGATTCACTGCAGAAAAAACATCAGCTGCAGCGCAGCCAGATTGCTCTCTGCGTTTCCCATACACACACCGGCCCCGTTGTGGGCCACAACCTGATCAGCATGTATTCTCTGAATGCTCATCAGAAGCAGCAGGTCTCAGACTACACTCAGTTCCTGACACAGAAGATTCTCGCCGCCGTTGAACAGGCAATGGCTGCTCGAAAAACTGTCTCGGTGTCGTTCGCGACCGGCAGTTTGGATTTTGCTGTCAACCGGCGAAATAATCGGGAAGCGGATGTTCCCGCGCTGAGGGAAGCCGGTGAACTGAAGGGGCCGGTGGACCACAGTCTGCCGTTGCTGAAGGTTGCGGATTCCGCTGGTGAGCCGCTGGCGATTGTGTTTGGTTATGCCTGCCATGCGACTGTTTTGAGTTCCTACGAATGGTCGGGCGACTGGCCAGGTTTTGCTGCGCTGGAAATCGAACGTCGCCACCCGACAGCGACCGCGTTTTTTGTCGCGGGCTGCGGAGCTGACCAGAATCCTCTGCCTCGCAGAACCGTCGAACTGGCTCAGCATTATGGGCAGCTGACGGCGGATGCTGTTGACGCTGCTCTTCCCGGTGTCAGTCCGCTGCCGTCCGTAGCAACGTCTGCATATCGGGAAATTGAACTGCAGCTGGCATCACTGCCGACGAAGGATGAACTGCAGCAGCAGGCGGTTTCGGATAACCCGTATGTTGTGTCCCGAGCGAAGTCGCTGCTGCAGACTTGGGAAGCCGATGGCCAACTGGCACCCACGTATCCCTATCCGGTTCAGAAATGGAACCTGGGAAATCAGCTGAACATGACGCTGCTCGGGGGCGAAGTGGTGGTGGATTATTCGCTGAGAATCAAGGACAGTCATCCCGATCAAACCATCTGGGTGGCAGGCTACAGCAACGATGTGATGGCCTACATTCCGTCACTTCGAGTTCTCAGGGAAGGCGGTTACGAAGGCGCCACCAGCATGATCTATTACGGTCTGCCAACGGTCTGGTCAGAGCAGGTTGAAGAACACATCTGCAGGACGGTCGACATCCTGCTGGAGTAGCTCGAACGTCGAAAATGGTCCCCCCGGAATGCTCATCGCCGATCATGATCACAGTTGACTCGGCGGATGAATTCCTGAATAGCCTTTGCTGTCAGGTCGGGATGAGACTGTGCCAGTGAATGGCGTCCTTCCCATTCGCGATGCAGAATTCCGCAGGCGTTTGATGAAGTCAACCGATTTCGGCAAGATACCCGCTTTCCGACTCATGGACTTCTCAGAACTACAGGTCACCCGTGTCAGAACTTCGTCTGGAACTGCCCGAACCGCTGGATGTGATTGCTGTGGGAGCACATCCGGATGATGTGGAAATCGCCGTCGGCGGCACTTTGGCGATGATGGTGAAGCAGGGGCTGCGAGTCGGAATTGTGGATCTGACGGACGGCGAACCGACTCCGATGAGTCCCGGGCCGGAAGTCCGGCTGCAGGAAGCTCGCAAAGCCGCCGAAATTCTCGGAGTTCACGTCCGGGAAACCTTGACTCTGCCTAACCGCCGACTGTTTGATGGATTCGATGAACGGGTGGCTCTGGCGAAGGTTTTTCGCCGCTATCGGCCTCGAATGGTCATGGGAATTGCCGAAAAAACACCGCTGGCCTCCCCGGATCACTGGCAGGCGATGCAGATCACGGATGCCGCGATCTTTTATTCGCGGCTGACGAAATGGGATGAAGTCTTTGAAAACCTGCCGGTTCATCGTATTGAGAAGCAAATCTGGTATCCTCTGGGCCTGCAGAATCTGAGTCTTCCGGAAGGAGGCGGCAGATTTGTGTCAGATATTTCGCAGACGCTGGATCTTAAACTGGCGGCCATCGAAGCCTATCAGACTCAGTTTCCTCCTGGAAAACGGCGAGTCTTCAGTCTGGTGGAAAGCCAGAACCGGCTTCTGGGCGCGAGTGCGGGGTTCACCGCGGGAGAAATGCTGATTTCTGCGACCACCCTTGGCATTCGGGATGTGTTCCGAACACTTTGTTCCTCAGAGACATCTGCCTCATGAAAGCCTGGCTGAGAACGATCGGTCAATTTTTCGGCAGGCGCAGCACCACTGGTTCGTCCATGATCTCAATTCGTACCGGCCACGTCAGCATCACGGGAAACTACCGTGACAACAACGAAGACAGCTACATCGTGGATGCGCAGCAGCGCTACATGATTGTTGCTGACGGCATGGGAGGACAGAACGCCGGGGAGAAAGCAAGTGCTCTGGCAGTGGAACTGATTCCCCAGCAGCTGGAACAGCTGCTGAACTTCGATGGCTGCGAACCGGCCGAAGCTGTTCAGGCGATCGACGAATCCATTGCTCATGCCAATGCCGCAATTATGGCGATGAGCGAGCAGGATCCGTCCGCTCGAAACATGGGCACCACGGTTGTATTTCTTGTGCGAGTCGCCAACCGGTTTTTTGTGGGCGGCATCGGGGACAGCCGAGTCTACCAGCTGCGTGACGGCGTCATGACTCAGCTCACCAAAGACCATTCTCTGACTCAGGCTCTGCTGGAAGCCGGCACGATCAATGCCGAAGAAGCGAAGACTCATCGCTATCGCAACGTTCTGTATCGCTATCTGGGAACACGCGATGGTTCTTCGGGCACCGATGCCGCCGAAATCTTTCCTCAGCCTGGCGACCGTTACGTGCTGTGTTCCGATGGTGTCACGGACGGGATCGGTGATGATCAGATCTGTGGCCTGCTGACGTCATCCGACGATCCTCAGAAGGTGGCTCAGGCTCTTGTGGACGGAGCTCTGGTGGGAGGTTCCCGGGACAACATCACCAGCGTTGTCGTGTTCGTCGACTGATCGTTCTGCTGTCGCTTCGCCTCAGGGAGGTCTTCGCCATGTCTCGAATTCAGCAGCTGGATGCTCATGTCATCAACCGTATTGCAGCCGGAGAAGTCATCGAACGCCCGGCCAGTGTGGTCAAGGAGCTGCTGGAAAACAGTATTGATGCTCTGTCCACACGCATCGACATCGATATCAGCGGCGGGGGCGTTGATCTGATTCGCATTTCAGACAACGGCGAAGGCATGCATCCGGATGACCTGGAACTGGCGGTGACCAGTCACGCCACCAGCAAGATTCGCAGCGATGCCGATCTGTCTCATGTGGCCACGCTTGGTTTTCGTGGCGAAGCGCTGGCGTCCATTGCTTCCGTCAGCCGCTTCCGTATTCGGAGTCGGCGCCGAGGTCTGTCGGTCGGAAAAGAACTGGAAGCGGAGGGAGGAACCGTCAGTATTCTTCGGGACTGCGGATGTCCGGAAGGCACCGTTCTGGAAGTCCATAACCTGTTCTTCAACACTCCGGCGCGCCGCAAATTTCTGAAGAAAGCCTCGACGGAATTCGGGCGCATCAGCGATCAGTTTGCCCGCATCGGTCTGGCTCACCCCAATCTGCACCTGACTCTGCGTCACAACGATCGGCTGGTTTATGAACTTCCGGCCACCGTCAATCAGGTGGATCGCATCCGAAGATTTTTCGGGGCCGAGGTTGCAGACAAACTGATTGCTGTCGAATCCGAAACGGTCAGTGACAGCGGATCACCGGTTCGTCTGTGGGGATTTGTCGGCAACCCGTCGCTCAGCAAAGCCACCCGGTCCGACCAGTACCTCTTTCTGAACGGACGCTACATTCAGGACCGCAGCCTCCAGCACGCTCTGGGAGAAGCTTACCGCGGTCTGCTGATGGTCGGGCGACATCCGGTCAGCTTTCTGTTTCTGGAAGTACCTCCGGATCTTGTGGATGTGAATGTCCATCCCACGAAGACCGAAGTGCGGTTTCAGAACAGCCAGGCTCTGTACCGTCTGCTGCTGCATACGGTTCGCGATCAGTTTCGACTTCTGGATTTTCAGCCGGAAATCCAGGTTCCAGGCGATCGGTCGAACAGCTCGTCGCCGTCCGTGTCCAACTATGCCGTGCAGAAGGAACTGGACGTCTGGTCTCGCAGTGCCACTTCGGGACATCGGCCGCCGCTGATACCGATTCCTGTTCGTGACCAGGGCAGTTCGAACACCGCTACCCTGCCTCGACCTGCAGATGCCATCGTTCGGCCGAACCTGAAGTCGTCCGTCTTTCGTCCGGCCGTGGCGGAAGCCATGTCTGCAGTCATCGACGCTCCGGAACGTCCTCAGTCGGATTCTGCTTCGGTCGAAGGCGCCGACGTTGCGGAGATGCGTGAAACCGATACCCCGGCTGTTGAAAATCTGCTGCATGATGGCAGCCCGATGTTTGCTGCGGAGGAAGTGTCACGAGATACCTCCGAGCAGCCTCTGGAGCATCGAGCGTTTCAATTGTACGACTGCTATCTGGTTGTGGCCGGAGACGCGGGGCTGGAAGTGATTGACCAGCACGCTCTGCACGAACGCATTCTTTACGAATATCTGCGGAACAGGATTCTGGCCGGACACATCGAAAGCCAGAAGCTTCTGCTGCCGGAATCCATCGAATGCAGTGCCGCGGAAGCCGCCGTTCTGCTGGAGTATCAGGACCTGCTGCAGGAGATCGGCTTTGAGATTTCTGATTTCGGAGGCACGTCGATTCTTGTCTCGGCTCATCCGGTCCTGCTGCCTCGCGGGAACTTCGTGAAGATCCTGCGTGACCTTGCCGCTCAGCTGTCCGATTCGGACGGGAAGACATCCCGACGGGATCTGCTGGACCGCATGCTGCACACGATGGCATGCCGAGCCGCCATCAAGGCCGGTCAGCGTCTGACTCAGGAAGAAATGCACGAACTTCTCGAACAGCGCCACACCGTTCAGGATGCGCATCACTGTCCTCACGGCCGACCCACATCCCTGATTCTGTCCCGAGCCACTCTGGACAAACAGTTCGGCCGACTGGGATAGCTGCTTTCTGAAGATGTGATCTGACGGTGCTCACCGCGGCGAGCTTGCCGTGTCCGGGAGTGGCAATGTTGTCAGGTTTCGTGTACGAAACGCTGTGCCCCATTCGATGATCCTTCTGTGAAAGGTCCTGCCATGCACCCGTCTTCCTCGGCAACCAGTCGACGTCAGTTTCTGTCTGCTGCCTCACTGGCCGCCTCAGCCACGTTTGTGGCTCCTGTTTTCTGCAGAGCCGACGAACAGACGAACGATAAAAAACCGGCTTCTGAAAAGCTGCGTATTGCTGTGATCGGCTGTGGAGGACGTGGAGGTGCCAATCTGAATTCCGTCTCCGGCGAACACATCGCGGCTTTGTGCGACGTGAATGAACAGAATCTGAATCGAGCTGCCGAGGCCCATCCGGATGCTCGAAAGGAAACCGATTTCCGGCGTCTGTTTGATCATCCCGATGAATTTGATGCTGTGGTTGTCAGCACCTGCGAACATACTCACGCCTTTGCAACTCTGCCCGCTCTGCAGCTGGGCAAACACGTCTACTGCGAAAAGCCGTTGACTCACAGCGTGTACGAAGCCCGCATCATCCGCGAAGCCGCGGCAAAGGCCGGCGTCGCGACTCAGATGGGAACTCAGATTCATGCCGGCGACAACTATCGCCGGGTGGTCGAGCTGGTGCAGTCAGGCAGCATTGGTCCGGTGCGTGAATGCCATGTGTGGGTGGGCCGAGCCTGGGGCGACAGTCTCGGGAAGACGCCAAAGCCAATCGCGACATCGTGTATGTGGAAGAACGCCCCGCTGGCTCCAGCCCGATTCCCGCCGGACTGGACTGGGATCTGTGGCTGGGACCGGCTCCGGAACGCCCGTTCCACGAAGTTTATTTTCCCGGCCCGAAGTGGTATCGCTGGTGGGATTTCGGAAACGGCACCATGTCCGACCTGGGCAGTCACTGGATTGATCTGCCGTTCTGGGCTCTGAAACTGAATGCTCCCCAAACCATCGAAGCCGGCGGTCCGCCTCCCCACGCGGAAATTGCTCCGGCGTCGATGCAGGTCACCTACGAATACGGTGAACGAGAAGACATGCCGGCGGTGACGGTTCACTGGTATCAGGGAGCCAACAAACCGGACATCTGGTCATCGGGCGGAATCCCGAAATGGGACAGTGGCGTACTGTTCGTGGGGGACAACGGAATGCTGCTGTCCGACTACGGCAAGCATGTACTGCTTCCTGAAGACCGGTTCACAGATTTCAAACGCCCGGATCCCTGGATTCCAAAATCCGTGGGGCATCATGCTGAATGGATCCTGGCCGCGAAGACCGGCAGTCCGACGACCTGCAACTTCCAGTACGCGGGCTGGCTGACCGAAGCCAACCATCTTGGAAACGTGGCGTATCGAGTCGGCCGGAAACTGGAATGGGACGCTGAAAACATGCGAGCCACCAACACCTCAGAAGCCGAACCGTTCCTGAAGCGAAAGTACCGGTCCGGCTGGAGTCTCGGCTGACCGCTCCCCGTTCCGGACTCACTTTCGCAGGTGGCGTTCCAGAAAGTCGGCTCGACGTTTTGCGGCGTAAGGCGATTCGCAGGCTCCATGCCCGTGACCGGGCATCGGCAGGAACGTGAAGTCCCGACCGGCTTTGATCAGCGCATCCACGACCTGAGTTGTGGTGGCGGGGTCGACGTTGCGATCCTGTTCCCCGACGACCAACATGAGCTGCCCGGTCAGCAGGCCGGCGTGTTCCGTGTTTGAGTTCTCTGCCCACGACTCATCTACCGGCCACCCCATCCACTGTTCGTTCCACCACAGCTTGTCCATGCGGTTGTCGTGACATCCGCAGTCCGCGACTGCGGCCTGATAGAAGTCACCGTGCCACAGCAAAGCGGCCATGGCATTTTGTCCTCCGGCCGAACCACCATAGATCCCGACCGCCGTGAGATCCATCGACGGATACTGTTCTGCAGCCGATCGCATCCATGCGATTCGGTCCGGGATCCCGGCGTCCTTCAGGTTCTTCCAGCACACGTCATGAAACTCTTTCGAACGCCATGCTGTGCCCATTCCGTCGATCTGGACGACAAACATCTCCCGGTCCGTGATCTGCTGCTGATGTCGATAACTGCTGCGAAATGCGACGGGAACATGATGATCGTGGGGACCGGCGTAGATATTTTCCACCACGGGATAGGTTCGTTTCGGATCGAACGATTTCGGAAAGTGAATGATGCCCCAGATGTCTGTCTGACCGTCCCGACCTTTGGCGACAAATCGAGCCGGCAGGCGGCCCTGGTCCCGAATCAGATCTGATGCATCGGCCTGTTCGAGTTCCACGACTGCGGCGCCGGTGTCGCTTCGGCGAAGCTCCGTGACCGGAGCCAGGTCGACTCGCGACCACCGATCGACAAACCAGCGACGGTCCGGAGACAGACTGATTTCATGAGTTCCGTCACCTGCCGTCAGGACTTTCAGGTCACTGCCGTCCATGCGAACTCGGCAGAAGTGTTCGTGGTACGGATTCTGCCCCGGAAGAATTCCGACAGCGAAAAACCACACAACGCCGGCAACCGGATCGATTTTCTCAATCCGTCGCACATTCCATTCGCCGGTCGTGAGCGGGTTGATGATGGATCCATCCGCCAGCGAATACCGATACAGATGGTTCCATCCGGATCGTTCACTGGCCCACAGCAATTCGTCTCCGGGCAGCCACTCCAGAACAAACTTTCCCTCTGAAGAGTAATGAAGGAACGTTTCACTGTGTTCATCGACAATCGTCCGGACACTGCCATCGGCCGCCAGAACTTCCAGAATTCGCATTCGCTGGTGTCCTCGTTCATTGTGCAGCATCCAGAACCTGCTGCCGTCCGCGGACCACTTCAGAAATCGGAGCTCGAACGAATTGGCAAACAGCTCACCGGAGATTGGAATTTCCTTTTCGTCGGTGATGGAAAACAGTCGAGGCCGAGCAATCGGCAGTTCGTCGCCGGGTTTGGCATAAGGATAGCTGCCCAGCTTTGGCTGCAGGCTGTCCTTTGGTGAGGAAATCACGTACGTCACGATGCGTTCCGGAACCACGGTTGTCTGAAAAGCCAGCAGGTGCTGTGACGTTGGCGACCAGTGGGCATCCGGAAGAGTGTCCGGAAAATCGACGGCGTCGTAGTCCATGTGGACCAGTCGAGCTCGCTGAACACTGCGATGAAAACTGTTGTCGGCGGTCGCATCCGTTGTGAGTTGCTGCGGAGCATGCGGTTCCTTTTCCGCGGATTCGATCCACAGATTGTGATCGCGGACATCGGCTTGCCAGACACCATCGGGAGATGCCACTGTTTTTGAGCGCTGTTTACCGGCTCGTGGTCGGCTTGAACGCCTCGATGGTGGCTGTTCCGTTCGAAGATCTTTGAGATGATCTTCGGAGATCTCGACCAGACGACGAATCGGAGCGGCTTCGAAACAGGCTCGAACCGTGTTGTCGGTTTTCAGCAGCCAGATGTGGCCTTCAAAGGTGTGCTGAGTTTTCTCTTCACTCGGCCGAATGGTCCCGTAGCTCAGTTCACTGCCATCACGGTTCATCCAGATGAGCTGCACGTCGGTTTTCAGCCGGTTGATCAGTCGCAGTTCCATTTCTCCGCCGCGATCAACGGATCGGCGAGGCGGAAGAAAGAAGGTGGCTTGCTGCGAATCGGAGCGTTCATCCAGTTTTTGCAGCTGACTGCCGTCTGCGGAGAGCTGCCAGAGTCCAGCGGAGCCGGACAGGACGATATCCCCGGGAATTCGTTCAAAGTCCAGCGATCGGACCGGAAGATGAGTTGCATCGAACGGTTTGCCGATTTGTTCCGAAAACTGCCTGGCCAGCATTGAATGGTCGAATGCCGACTGTCGAGTTCCGGTTTCAGCATTTACCAATACAAATTCGTGACCACCTTCGGCGACATTGATCGAATACCAGAACCGAGTTCCCCGGTCGAACCAGTTCACATCGACTCGGTCCCGCAGGACAGGAGGCTGAGCCTGAACGATGGCCGACGACACCAGCGCTGCGGTCAGGTGAAGGAGCGTCGTCAGCAGGCGCGCCGCTGTGCCTGAGCGGGAAGTGGTTCGGGAAGTCGTGGCAGACTGCAGACGAAAATGATTCACGAGCAGCATCTTGATCGGTTCAGGCATTCGCGGCCGGTGCTTCTGAGAACGTCACGGACAGAATCACGCTGTCGTTGTCGTGTCCCGGTGTCGGATACCGGTCAATCACCTCGACGAGTGCCCGGTCAGTCAATCCCGCTTCTTTGGCTTTGGCCAGTTCATCGATCCAGCGATGTCCCTTGATCAGCAGCAGTTTCTGAAACGATCCTGTGCGAAGCTGAAACCAGAACAGCAGCTTTCGCAATGGAGCGACAGCTCGCACGGTCAGCACATCGAAGCGGTGCTTCTTCAGGACGTTCTCGGCTCGATCAGAATAAACGGTGATCTGCAGTTTCAGTTTGCGAACGATCGCGTTCAGGGCTGCGGCCTTCTTGCCGACGGACTCAGCCAGCGAAATCTTCAGGTCCGGCCGCAGAATTCCCAGCAGAATTCCCGGGACTCCGCCCCCCGAACCGACATCCAGCACGCGGATCCCCTGAGGCAGGTGCTGACTGAGTCGCAGAGTGTCAATCAGGTCACGGCAGACAAACGAATCCATGTCTGTGTGGCGAGTCAGGTTCAGCCGGCTGTTCCAGTTCCACAGCAGGCCGCAGTAGTTGACCAGAGCCGGAAGACTGTCGTCGGGCACCTGGACGTTGTGCCGATCGAGGGCAGATCGCAGATCAGAAATCGAAGTCACAGCCATGAAATGAGGGACCTGTTCAGCAGCGAGTTTCCAGACAGGATTGTTCGAGGCTCGGGTACAGAGCATCTTCGGAAGTGGACGACGCACCCTGCCTCGCGGAAGTCAGAGTTCCTGCTGTCGAAAGATCGTCAGCGCCGGCATGGGTTAAAGCAAACTGCATTAACAGGAAGTCCCGATCTTTGTCACCTTTCCGGATGCGATGCTGGCTGCCTCGGCACAGCAGATCTGCAGAGCATTCAGTGCCGTTCGACTGCACAGCGGACCAGGCGGAGTTCCCTGAGCCAGATGATTGACGGCGACCTGCAGTTCGTCGGTGAACGCTCCGCACCAGCTGTCACTGCCCGCCAGCACGACAGGTTCAACCGTGCCGTCATTTTTGATCAGCGTCAGAGGGCGACTCACCACCCATTCTCCTCCGAACGTGCCGGCATCAAACATCAGCGTCGCGTCGTCAAAATAGAGTTCAAAACCGTGGCCGAAGGCGAGCCCTTTGGCGGCGATCCCTCCGCTCACCGATGAGACCGCCGGGCCATCCGAGCCGAAGACGTAAGACGTGTGAACATGATTGACCAGACCGTCATGCAGCAGACCTCGGGAAAAAACAGACTCGGGCTGCCCGCAGGCGTGAGCAATAAAGTGGTTGTCATGGATGTGCAGATCGATTCCCCATCCGCCCAGCTTCCGAAAATCCGACATATCCCTGGACCAGTCCGGCGGACTGATCACACGGCGGAAATGTGCTGCCTTCAGTGCTCCGAACCGACCGTCCTGAATCGCTTCGGCGGCAAATCGAAATTCCGGAAAGAAAGGAAGGACATGTGCGACCAGCAGTGGAACTCCGGCTCGTTCCGCTGCATCCACCATTTGCACCGCTTCCCGGACGTCGACGCTGATTGGCTTTTCAACCAGAGTTGGCTTACCAGCCGCCAGAGACTCCATCACCACCTGGAAGTGCTGGTCTGTGGGAAGACAAACATCCACCAGATCAATCTCCGGGTCATTCAGCAGCTGCCGGTAATCGCTGTAGCACTTCAGTTGCGACACATCCACGTGCCCTCCCGGAGGACCGAAATTGCCCTGAATCCCGGTCCAGTCTCCGGCAAGTTTCTTTTCGCTTCGAGTGGAAATGGCAGTGACCTGACCTCCGTGAAGTGTGCGGGCTCCCTCGAAATGGGTGTACCCCATGAACCCAATGCCGACGATTCCAATTCGAACCATGTTGTTCTTCCTGCTGCTGTTCCCGCTTTCCGACCTTGCCAACCGGAGAAAAGACCAGAATCTCAGGGGGATTGCAAGCGAATGCCGCCCTGCCAAAACTGCAGCCACAACCATCAGTGCCTAGTGCCCAAAAATCAGGCACCGCTCATGTGCCTGTTTTTTGTGCAGCAGCGGTTTTGGCGGTTTTGGGGTTGGCAGTGATTTTTCCGGTGGTATCATTCTGATATCGGTGCCGTTGGGGGTGAGTTGGCGGTTAAACTCGATGCTGGCGCGGTGTCAGCTTCCTGTGGGCACAGGGACGTCCTGGATCTCAGCAAAACAGGGAGACAAAGTAATGCTGGTTCTGTCAAGAAAAGCGGGTGAGCGGATTCTGATTGGAGATGATGTTGCGATCACAATCGTGCGGATCGGTCCGAATTCTGTGCGTGTGGGAATCGAGGCTCCCAAGACAATGAACATTGTGCGCGAAGAACTGTGCAACTTCGCACAGACGAAGGGTGAGCCGCCGCGAACAGAAAAAACAGAAACGACCGAAGAGGTCTCGCTGTAAGAGTCTGTCGGCACCCGTCAGCTCACAAGACTGAGTTCCCCTCGGTCTTTTTTTATGCGCCGAGCGTTGCTCGCCTGTTGACACTGAAGATGGTTTTGGCCTTTGATTCAGCGTACGGATGGAAATTGTTGCAGCAATCCGAAAAGATGCCGTTTGCGGTTGCCTGGTCTGAGTCGCTGTCCGAAACATTTCCTGCCCCGCACACCGCGTTTGTCTTCCTGCTTTGAACTGAATGGACCCGATGAACAGACTGCTTTCACTCACTGTCCTGCTGGTGCTGATGGCATGCACTGGTGCTGCATTTCTTTTGCAGGTGGTGGCTGCTCAGGATGTGGTTCCACGAAGGCCCAATATTGTCTTCATTCTGGCGGATGACCTGGGCGTTCGTGATCTGAGCAACGAAGGGTCCACGTATTACGAAAGCCCGAATATTGACCGCATCGCCGCGATGGGGATGAAATTTCGGCGAGGCTATGCGGCGTGTCAGGTTTGCAGTCCATCGCGAGCCGCCATTCAGACCGGCAAGTATCCGGTCAACACCGGAATCACCACCTACATCGGCGACCGTTCCGGTGAAGCATGGAAGGGCACCGGGCGACAGGACAGCCATTGGCCAGCCGAATACGAACATCAACTCAGAGCATCGGAACAGACTCTGGCCGAAGTTCTGCAGTCTGCCGGTTACCGCACTTTCTTCGCAGGCAAATGGCATCTGGGAGACAAGGGTTCGTGGCCCGAAGATCACGGGTACATGATCAACAAAGGCGGCTGGAAGTCCGGCAGTCCGGGCCCCGGCAACGGCGGTTACTTTTCGCCGTTCAACAATCCGAACCTTGAAGACGGACCTCCGGGCCAGTCACTGCCGATTCGTCTGGGTCAGGAAACTGCCGACTTCATTCAGGGCAGTCACGATCAGCCGTTCCTGGCGTTTCTGTCATTCTATTCCGTCCACGGGCCAATTCAGACTTCCGAAAAGCTGTGGCGAAAATATCGGGACAAAGCCGTCGCGGCGGGACTGGCAGAAAGTCGCTTCGCCTTTGATCGGCGACTGGCCGTTCGTCAGGTGCAGGACTGTCCGATCTATGCAGGGATGATCGAATCGATGGACGATGCCGTCGGCATTGTGCTGCAGAAACTGGATGATCTGAAGCTGACGAACAACACCATCATCTGCTTCACGTCGGATAACGGCGGAGTTTCTTCGGGGGACAGCTTTTCCACCAGCAACCTGCCTCTGCGAGGCGGCAAGGGGCGGCAGTGGGAAGGCGGCATCCGCGAACCGTTTTACATTCACGCTCCCGGAATCACAAAGCCCGGCAGCACTTCCGATTATCCGGTCAGCGGCATCGACTGGTATCCGACTCTGCTGCAACTGGCCGGAGTGGACATCCCGAAAGATCAGCAGGTCGACGGCATTAGTCTGGTTGATGTGCTGCAGGGAAAATCCGGCCCCGACCGACCTCTGTTCTGGCATTATCCGCACTACGGAAATCAGGGCGGTGAGCCTTCGTCCATCATGATGCACAACAACTGGAAGCTGATTTTCTACCACGAAGACCAGCACATCGAACTGTACGACATCGTTCAGGACATTGCCGAACAGCACGATCTGTCCACCACTCGAGCTGATATTGCGACTCCCATGCTGAACTCACTCCGGTTGTGGCTGAAAACCACGGGAGCAAAATTCCCGACTCCCGACCCCGACTTTGACCCCGCCAAACGAGAAGCTCGCTGGACCAACCTGAAAACAACCGGCATGCAGCAACTCGAAAAACAGCACGCCAACTTCCTGAACGAAAATTTCAAACCCAACAAAGACTGGTGGGAAAGCTCGCTGGCTGATTAACCAAAGTTGCCATCACGCTCCGTCGTGATGAGCATCGCAGATTCAGGCAGCAGCAGGCCTGGGGTTCGCCCGGAGATCACGCAGTCCGGCTTCCGGCGACACTCGCTGATTGAAATTCTTCGTGGCGCGTTGGTCACCTGTCACCTGCGATGCTTATCACCACGGAGCGTGAAGGCAACTTTGCGACAGCCTGTTGCGACACATCCAGCGAACACCACTCGGCTTTTCACTTCAGCGTCAGGCGCGTGAATTCCTGGATGCGGGTAGTGATGGCGGGTTCGACGGGGAGGCGTTCCATGCTGCTGGCACCATAGAAGCCGACGATGCCTTCTGTGCGGTCGAGGATGTACCGAGCGTCCTGAGGTTCGGCGATGGGGCCGCCGTGGCACAGCACCAGGATGTCGGGGCGAATGCGTTTGGCGACGTCGTGCATTTCCTGAATTCGCAGAACGCAGTCGTCCAGGCTGATCGCCGTCTGAGCTCCGATGGCGCCTTTGGTGGTCAGGCCCATGTGGGGAATCAGGATGTCAGCGCCGGCGGAAGCCATTGCGGCGGCTTCATCGGCGTTGAAGCAGTAAGGCGTTGTCAGCAGGTCCAGTTCTGACGCCGTTCGGATCATGTCGACTTCCAGCCCGAAACTCATTCCCGTTTCTTCCAGGTTGGCTCGAAACACTCCGTCAATCAGCCCCACCGTTGGAAAATTCTGAACTCCGGAAAACCCCGCGGCTTTCAGTTCCTTCAGAAACAGCGGGATGACTCGAAACGGATCTGTCCCGCAGACACCGGCCAGTACAGGAGTCCGAGTTGCCACCGGAAGAACTTCGCGGCCCATGTCCATCACAATCGCGTTGGCGTCGCCATACGGCATCAGACCAGCCAGTGAGCCTCGACCGCCCATGCGAAACCGGCCGGAGTTGTAAATGACGATGAGGTCAATCCCACCGGCTTCTTCCAGCTTAGCGCTCAGACCAGTTCCGGCGCCGCCCCCCACAATCGGCTGACCGGCCGCCACTTTGGCTCGCAGCCGTTCCAGAATCTCTGTTCGACGAAACAAACTCATGAGCAGACTCAATGACGGGCTGATGGAAATACGATCCGGAAGAGACTGTGATCTAACAAGGCGATGAATCCGGAGGACTGACGACCTGAGGCCAGCCGGAAGGTCAGGCTCCTTCCTGGCAATTCAGCTGAACGGACGTTATCTGGCTGGAGCCGGATCGACAGCGAATTCCTCGCAGAACAATACCTGCAGGCCGAAGATGCGTTACTGGCCGATGCAGTACAGGTGTCTGAAGGTTCGCAGATAGAGCCGACCGTAGGCTGCAGACAGTGAGGCTCGCATCCCTTCCGTCAGCTGACTCTGGGCGATGATTTCAAACTGATCAGCGGCTTTGACGGCTGTCAGTTCGCCTTCTTCACTGCAGAACCAGATGACTCCGTTGGCGGTGATCGGCGATGCCACATGAGTGCCTCCCAGGCGATCCTTCCAGATCTCTTCGCCGGTCGCAGCATCAACACAGTTTACAACTCCGGTATCGGAAATCATAAACAGCCGATTTCCGATCAGCAGAGGAGCTGCCAGTTTGGAATTGCTCTTTTCCCGAGTCCACCGGATATGGCTGTCGGTCACATCGCCCTTTGTGGTTTCATTCAGTTCGACAGCAAACAGTTTGGCTCGAGTCCCCGAATGCATGATCGCCAGGTTTTCGAAGAAGCATGGTGGTGAGGCTGCGTTGAAGTCGTCGTGACGAATTCCCCAGATTTCCTTTCCGGTGAGAGCGTCGTAGCCGAATCCGGCTCGTGAACCCATCGACACCACCTGAGTTCGGCCGTTGACTTCAATCAGTCCCGGAGTGCTGTAGGCCTTGCGCAGGTCGCCGTCTCGCTGAGGCTTGCCGTTTTCGTCGAGGTCTCCGTAGTCGGTTGATCGTTCCGTGCGCCAGACGGTTTCGCCGGTGGCTTTGTTCAGAGCAATCAGGAAGTCGGCATCCACGCCGTCAAAAGTCAGAATCAGGAGGTCGCCGAACAGAATCGGGGATGACCCGGGGCCTCGGAAATGTCGACACTGGATATCGGTTCGCTTCCACACGACGTCGGCCGTTTCGGGATTCAGTCGAGCTGTCCCGTAAGAACCGAAATGGACGTAAACCGCATCACTTTCCAGAGCACACGACGGCGAAGCGTAAGTGTTGACTTTGTTGTTGAGCGGTTCGGGTTCGGGATTTTCGAACAGCAGTCGGCGATGCAGCACGTCCCCCGTATCAGCATGAAAGCAGTCGACAAACTGCTGATGTCCATCTTCGGTGGCAGACGTCAGCCAGATTCGTCGGTCTCCAATGATCGGAGCGGAATGCCCGAAACCTTCCAGAGTCACTTTCCAGCGAACGTTTCGACCTGCATTCTCATCGAACGACGTTGGCAGACCTTTGGCATCGGCTGCCGCGACGTGGCCATTCATTGTGGGACCGTTTCGAAACGGCCAGGGAAGGTCCGGCTCAGCTGCCTGAACGGTCTCCATCAGGCAGGTTGCCAACAGCAGCATCACCGACAAATGAGTTAAACGATCGGACACACGCAGGAAATGGAAGGTCAATCGAGTCATGGGAATTCTTCAACGCGGCAGTGCCGCCATCGCTGCTGGTTGATGCGAAGTTCCGGCAGATGCGTCGCTGCGTTCGGAAAACAGCGGCCACCGGATGCGACCACGTCGCTCGATCAGTCTACCAGTCTCCACTGACGGGTTCCCGCGATTCCGCCGTTCGGCAGAAATTTCTGCAGAAGTGTTGCCCGTAATCGGCCGTCCGAGTGATTCCACTTTCCAAGCCTCCTGGTAAGATAGCCGGATGGCGCAGATGTGACCGCGCGGCTTGGGTTCGACGATTGACGAATTCTGATTGACGATTGTTGAATTCAAAGGTTGAGATCGAAGAAGCAACGATGCGACAGCAAATCACTCCGAAACTCAGCAATCGTCATGCGGTGCTTCGTCACCGAGCCTGAAAACTGTTCACGGCCTTTGGCACTGCCCACGTGAGGACACACTGATGGATTTTCTGACACCTGTGTTTGCGGCCGTGGGGCTGGCGGCGGCTTCCATTCCGGTGGTGCTGCACATGCTGCGGCGAGCTCCCACTCAGAAAATGCCGTTCAGTCTGGTTCGATTTCTGAAACCTTCCCGTCCGACTCTGACAAAACGTTCGCGCATCGAACACTGGCCGCTGATGCTGCTCAGAATGCTGGCCCTGGTTCTCATCGGGCTGGCTTTCGCTCGCCCCTTCCTCCGCGAAGTCATCCCCATCGCGCCGAGCGACGGTGAAGCTCAGGCCGTCGCGGTTCTGGTCGACGCCAGTGCCAGTATGCGGCGGGACGGAGTTCGTGAACAGGTACAATCCATCATTCGCGAAGTGGCCTCAGAACTGAACGACGGCGACCTGTTCAGTCTGTCGGAATTCTCGGCGACGTCCCGACCTCGGATCACACAGGAAACCTTCCTGCGAACACCGGCCGAAGAGCGACCGGCACTCATTGAGGCCGTTGTAGAGGCCTACGAACCGGATTGGCTGCACACCTCGACCGGCACAGCCATGCGCATGGCAGCCGACGAACTGGCTCAGGAGAAGAACACTTCCGTCACCATCAAACGCCGTCGACTGATTGTGATCACGGACTTTCAGCGGGGCAGCGATCTGGACGAACTGAAGAAAGGAGACTGGCCGGCTTCCGTCGCAGTCGAATTGAAGACCGTTCAGGCGCCGAAAAAAGGGAATGCCGGGGTCACGCTGATCAGCGATCGGCGGACCGATCAGAATCGGGTTCGAATCAGCAGCGCCGGTGATTCACTTCAGCAGCAGTATCAGCTGCAGCCGTTTGACAGCGAAGGCAATCCTGTGGGAGCGGCCATCAGCGTGTCGGTGGCTCCGGGACAGCGACAGTCCGTGACACTGCCGTCGACTGATGCAGCTGCCGGGAAGGTGATTGCCGGAGTTGAACTGCTGGGCGACGAACACCCGTTCGACAATGTGATTGATCTGCCGGAAGCGGACAGTCCCGTGGTTCGAGTTGCTCACGTGGGGTCGTCCGACGTGAACGATGCCGATTCCATGCGCTACTATCTTCAGCGAGTTCTGGATGGCAACTCAGAACGCGATGTGCAGGTGGTGGATCTGATTCAGAGCGACGGGGTCGTGCTGCCCATCCCGGCTGATGTGAAACTGGTGATTGCAACGGAGGCGGTCCCGGAATCTCTCAGGCCATCACTGACGGAGTTCTTCGCGCGATCCGGAACGATGCTGGCAGCGGTGACATCTGTCTCTGCTGCGGATTCTCTGAAGACGTTTCTTCCGGATCGTTTCGAAGTGCAGGAAGCGACTGTTGACGACTACGCGATGCTGGGGCAGATCGATTTCCAGCACCCGCTGTTTTCATCGTTCGCGGATGCTCGGTTTGCCGACTTCTCTTCGATTCGGTTCTGGAAGCACCGCAATCTGAGTTTTCCGGAAGAGGATAGAAGTCCCGGTGACTGGACCGTTGCGGCCGGATTTGACAACGGCCAGCCGGCGATTGCCGATGTTCGAGTTGCCGAATCGGGGCGACTGATTCTGTTCGCGTCGGGCTGGCATCCGGTCGACAGTCAGCTGGCCCTGTCAACTCGCTTCCCCCCCCTGATCACTCGCATCGTCACACTGTCGAATCCGGCAGCAAAGGATCAGCTGGTGCAGACCGTCGGGGACATCATTCGCCCGGAAGACATCGTGTCGACTGACAGGTGGACTGTTCGGAAACCGGATGGAACTGTGGTCACCCCCTCAGAACCAAACGATTCACAAAGTCCGGCCGCTGCGAATTCTGGTTCAGCTGTTGCCCCTGCAAATCCAGACAGCTCAGCGATGGTGCTGAACGATCCCGGTCGCTACGTCGTCACTGGCATCACCGATGACGGCGAACGATCCGTGGTTCTGATCGCAGGTCTGGCCGCGTCCGAATCCAACACGGAAATGCTGCCTCTGGGCCAACTTCAGGTCCTCGGGATCGGAGCGGGAGACGTGTCCGAAACTTCCGAAAGTGAACTGTCGCGTGGCTCACCTGACGGACAGCTGAATTCATCGGAACTTGAGAGAACTCAAAAGTGGTGGCGCTGGCTGTTATTGTCCGGGCTCACGTGTCTGTTTGTCGAGAGCCTCTGGGCCGCTCAAATCGCCAAACGCCAGGCAGCGTAACTCAGTGCGGGAATCCGGCAGTGTTGTCAACTTTCTCTCCGGGAACCTCACATCACATTCCCGGCGTCAGCTGGAACCGGATTTGGGTTAGCCTCGCGTCAGGCAGGTCAGGGCTGAAGGTGGGATGGTGTGTCCGCCGGGGAATTCTTCGAATGTGACATCGAATCCGTTCTCGGTCAGCATGTCGCGAAGTGTCAGAGATGCGCTGAATGGCAGGATCTGGTCAGTGCGTCCATGAGACTGATACACGGGACAGCCGACGTGACGGGCAGCCAGTTCAGACCAGTCGTCACGGCAGATCATTGTTCCGGAAAAGATGCACAGCTGCCGAGGAACGAAGCCGTGACGCAGCACCAGGTCCGTGCTGATCATCGCTCCCTGCGAGAAACCTCCGAGCACCGTTGCGGAATCTTCGACTCCGAAATGCGACTGCATCTGCTTCACGGCTTCGGCCAGTTGTAGCGATGCTTCGTGCATTCCCGGAGGCGTGACCGTGGCGAGCTGCTCGAAATTCCGCGTCTGGTGCATCATCGCCAGCGCGGCCATGTTGATTTCCCACCACGCTCGACTTCCCGGCATGCCCAGATGGCTCAGGTCCAGCGGAGCGGCCGGGAAGACCATCTGGCATGACTGACTGAGCTCCGGTGAACGTCGCAGCATTTCCGGGCCCAGCCCGACAAGGTCGTCTCCAGGGGCTCCAAAGCCGTGGCACAGAATCACCAGTTGACGAATCTCCTGCCCCTGAGGCACGGTATTCAGCAGGCGACACTTCAGGCCGGAGAATTCAGAAACAGACGTATTGAACATGGAATATCTCTGGAGACCGGAGACCTGACCGGACCGGACCGTCCTGAAAATCACGGTCCGGTAAGGTCGTGTTCATTCCTGAGTCCCGGATCGATCGGTGTGTGCCACTGGTTCTGCCGACTCTGCCAGTGTTCCCGGTGGCACGGAAGGTCACCGGCAGAGCCGCAAGTGGCACCCAAGCGTATCCAGGTTATCGTTTGACTCGAACCAGCTTCATCAGGCGTCCGGACACGTTCCAGTCCTGAACATACAGATTGCCATGCTGATCCCAGTAGGAACCGTGAGTTCCGCTGAAAATCCCTTCAATCCACTGGTCCTGCGGCACGTTGAAACTTCGCCCTTTGCCGGCGTCCGGGTTGTGGCCCAGCACTGCAATCACGGTATTTGATTTGTCCAGAATCACGACTCGGCCATGAAGGTCCGGAACGGAAACAAAGTCGCCCTGAATCGCGACGGAGGTCGGCATTCCGAGGCCCGTGATGACTTCTTCCAGATAGTTGCCGTCCAGGTCGTAGTGCAGCAGGCGCCCTTTGGGCTGATGATTGCGGTCGCAGATCAGCAGTCGCGGCGGGTCGTACCGAGTGTCCAGAGTCATTCCGTGAGCTGTGTTGAACTGTTTGAGGTCGTTACCTTTTTCTCCGAAGTGCGACAGATACTTTCCGGATTTGTCAAAGCGGAAAATATGGTTGCTGGCGTAGCCGTCGGACAGATAGATGTCACCATTCGGAGCAACCGTGATTGCGGTGGGGTTGAACTTCTTGAGTTCCAGACCGCTTTCCGCAGGGAACGGAAGCTTCAGCACGATGTCACCGGTTTCGGAATGGAACTTGATGCCTTCCGCGTTGTTGTTGCGAGCTCCGTAAATGAACTCGCCGTCGGCTTCCGAACGGATTTCCATGTCGTGAATGTTGGCGTATTCCGGACCGACGAACCGGCGAACAACAGCACCGTCAGGCGAAAACGCAAAGACGCCCAGGCTGGAGCTGGTGTAAATGTTGCCGGCCGTATCAATCACCACGCTTCCGTGAGTTGATCCCAGAACGGATTTTCCGTCTTCGCCCAGTCCCCAGCCCGGTACGGTATCAAACGTCATATCACCGCAACCCATGCGGACCGGTTGAACACCGCTGGCCGCATCAGCAGCGCGAGTCTCCGCGCCGGACATCAGACCGAACCCCAGCATCATCAGCATCAAACCGCGAATCATCTTCAATGTTCCCATGAGGAGGAGCAGGAGGGCCGAAGCGCGTCCGGACCAGCCGCCATGTGATCCAGGCAGCTGTTTTCCGGGCCGCCAATTGTCCGGCAGCGCTGGCTTCGGCGAAGGAAAGGACACCACGCGGAGGAGTATCCGGAGGAAAGCTGTTGATTGCAACCAGCGGAAGAATTCCGACAGTGTTCCGAACTCTGCCGGAAGCTCGCGGTCGCACCTGAAGTCTCCTCGCAAAAACACAGCGAGCCAGCGTTTGACGGCTGGCTCGCTGAAAATTCAGGTGACTGCGTTCGCTGCGGTTACGGCAGGAACGGTCCGAATTCGATGTTCGGGAACATCGGATCCGCAGCACCCCGCAGATTGAAGTCTGCACTGATGAACTCCGGAGCAATTGGCTGAGTTGTCCCGAAGTTGATGAAACTGTTTGTTGGAGCATTCAGGCTGGGGCCGTTGTCCACCTGGAAAAAGGCGGCATATCGATCGGTGACACCTGCCCCCAGCCAGTCAGCCTTGAGTGCGTCGTTGTTTGTGTAGGTTGCTCCGCTGGAACTCAGGTCAATCAAATTGCCCTGGTTGAGGATGAACCGCAGATCCAGTTGCGCGGTGTCGTCATGGAAGATGATGTCGTTTGTTCCAACCCCTGCTGTGCCGATGGAGTTCGGTGTATTTCCGGCAGACAGGAAGGATTCTGTTCTGAAGTCCGGCCCGGCGTTTCCGCTGAAGGTATTTTCACGAACATCAGCGGCCAGATACGTACCTGTTCCGACCGACAGGACAAGCCCGTCACCAGCCAGGCCATTCGTGCCGTTGTTCATCACTGTATTTCCGAGCACGGTCAGAACAGTGTTCTGTACAGTTCTCAGGTTCAGGTAGCCGCCGCTTCCGTCACCCGCCTCAGTCGCAAATGCTGACTTCTGGTTGAGGGTGTTTATGTTGCTGACCTGGAAGATGTCGGCAGTATTGAATGGTGAGAATGGTGTTGCGTTAACCTGTGGGTTGTACAAATTGTTGTTGAATGGGCGATCGTTGGCCGGATTGAACGGCGGATTCGGGAACGGGCTGTTCGGCAGCGGTGTTGCCCGCAGCTGATTGAAGTCCGCATCGCTGCGGAAGAAGATGCCTTCCGCCCCGTTGGCCACAATCTGATTGTTGCCTGTGATCAGGATTCGACCCGGGTCAAAGGTTGTGTCGGCCAGCAGAGTGCCGCTCTCACGGTTGCGGAATCCTGCGGCACCATTCAATGCCAGGTTGATCCCTCGCTGGCCGTTATTGCTGATAATGTTCTCATCCTGAATGAGCATTGTCACAATCGGTCCGACCGCAGTGAGGCCGGCGCGGTTGGTGGATGTCGCGGTTCTGACACCACCATTCACGTTCAGGCTGATGCCGTCCCCGCCGTTACCGGCTGAGACTCCGTTCCGCTGTCCGCCAATCGTGTTTCCGGAAATCGTCACCACGGGTCGGGTCAGGTCGAGTAGCCCGTTGCCGTTCACATCCTCCAGCGGATCCAGAACTCCGTTATTATTCAGGTCCTCACCGGTTCCGGACGCGGTGACGGCGATTCCGTCATCACCGTTTGCCTGAATCTGATTCTGAGTCACGAGCAGGCTTGATGCAGCGGTACCCGTTGAGTTGAACTGAATCCCATCGCCATCAGCGACGTCAATGGTTCCGTTACCATTCAGGTCTTCACCGGCATCAAGCACACCGTTGTTGTTGGTGTCTTCGGAAGCTCCTGCGATGCTGCCAAAAATTGATGTTCTGTTCACTTCGACGAAGGCCTCTGAATCGCCGCTTGCATTCCAGAGAATCCCGTTCCCGCCACCGGCCGTGCCGTTGCCGGAAATCGTCGTCGTTCCATCTCCCGAGGTGATGAGAATATCGGACACACCGCCACTGCTGTTGATGTGAATGCCGTCTTCGCCGTTCGAACTGATGGTGGTGTTTCCATTGCTGTTCAGGCCGGAGTGGGTACCGACAGGCTCCGGAGCCGTCACAATGCTGGTGATTTCAACCAAAGCTCGTGAGCTGTCTTCGGCGGTGATATTGACCCCGTCGACGCCATTGTTTGAGGCTGTCAGGCCGTTGATTCGCACCCGGCGACCTGGCGTAATGATGTCGATTGTACCGTTTCCGTTCAGGTCCTCGCCTGGATCCAGAGTTCCATTGCCGTTGAAGTCTTCTGTGGCAACAACTGTGGCATCGCCGAATGTTGCAGTATCCGTTGTCGCGATGGCGACTCCATTTCCTGAGTTGCCACTGGCTACATTGTTTTCACCGTCAGCGATCAGCTGAGCTCCACCGTGAACGGCGAAACTGACGCCGTCGCCTCCGTTGTTGCTGAAGATGTTTTGAGTCCAGGCAACTGTATTGACAGTTCCTGTCTGTGGCTGGGCAGGATTGGTCTTGTCACTTCCACCAACTTCGACTCGCATCCCGTCGCGAGCATTGCCCGTGGCGGAAACGTTGCTGACGGTCGCCTGCAGCAGTGCAGAGTCGCTGCGTCGAAGAACGATGCCGTCGCCGTCCGGAGTTGAGTCGCCGGACCGGTCAAACGTTCCGGTGATTTTCGAATTTCGAATGTCGATGATCCCAGCCCATTGCCGGAAACGTCGAAGCTGATTCCCGCCACACCGTTGTTCGTGATGGTGTTGGTGCGATCCTGGCTGCCGCCAACCATCAGATTGATCGTGTTTGAATTGCCGGAACCGGACATGGCGGAAATGATCCCGCCGGTCTGATTTCCGGAAATCAGGTTATCCTGAACCAGTGCCGAAATCTCGCCCGGTGTGCCGGCCGCAGTGACACCGCTGCTGAGACGGATGCCGGCCCCTGCATGTCCGTAATCATGTTTCGGTAGATCAGCTGATTCTGCAATTCGTTGCCGAAGTTGAGTGTTCCGCCATTATCAACAATCAGGTTGACACCGTTGCCACCACTGTTTGTGATCATGTTGTTGATCAGATTTCCCGAAACGGTGCCGCCATTCGAGGCGAGAATGCGAACGCCATCTCCGCCGGACTGAATGATATTGTTTCCTTCCGAGTAGGATGTTCCAAGCAGCAGGTTCTGGCCCTGCGTGACCAGGTTGAAACCTCCAATTGTGGAACTTGCATTCACGATTGCAGCATCGTGTGCCTCAATGTTCAGGCCTCGACCATCATTCCGGTCAAGATTGGCGCCCTGAATGGTCAGTGAATCAATCCGCGAGTTGTCGTGAGCGGCGATTGTCATGCCGTCACCTTTGTTCAGGATCACGCTGTCATTGATTGATGTGAAGTTCGTGATTCGGCTGTTTCCTGAGGTCAAGACAGACATGCCGTGACCCGTTGCTGCCGGATCGGCGTCAGACCGGCAGTGACGACCACCGCAGAAATGGCCAGCTGCACGCCGTGCGTCGATAGCCGGATCGGTGCGAACCAGAGTCCCCTGGAACGTTCGAGTTGATGTTCCTGTCCGATCGAAGTCGCCCTGAACGTGATGGATGCATTTGTTCCGGCCAGTTCGTTCGCAAGAACGACATCGTCCGGCGAAGACTCGCGTTATTCAGTGTCTGTCGGTCTGTATCCATCAACCAAACAAACTGATCATTGGGCGCGGTTGGACTAAAGTTTGCAAAGTCAAGCGTCAGTTGCTGAGCACCATCGAGTGCTTCATCAATGTTCGTCAGATAACCGTAAACGCCTCCGGGGATGAACACGTTGGGAGGAGCAGCGGGCCGGCTGATTGAAATCAAGCCCATTCACGAATGCGAGCTGGGTATTTGCGGCTGTGCCACCTGTCGGCTGGAAACGAATTCCTGTAAAGTCGGCCAGATTCGTGTTGTACCCGCTGAAGACTCCGTTCACGAATACAGGATCAAAGTGCCGGTCTTTGGTATCAATTTCGAAGCCCTGGCTTCCTACAGGGCGAGTCAGATTCCAGGTGAAGTTGGAAATCAACGGCACGGCAGAGTTTGGAAGCGTGTTCACGGATGTGTTGGTCAGAGTATGGCTCGCCTGAAACGTGTCACCCGTTAACGCGAGAGTCGCTCCGACGTTGGTGACTAGTGTCTGGAGCTTCGCTGATCTGCCAATCACGTTAAACATGGAATCTACGCTCATGGTCGCATCGTCTCTAAGGTCAATGCCGATGCCAGCCACCTTGTTCTGGTAGAAACGGTTCCCGAGAACTTGCTGTGGTCCTCCGATTGTAAATGAACCATCAGACGCGTCCTCGCCAACGATGCAGAGGCCTGCAAAATCGTTGTCGTTCATATTGTTCGAGAAGATCCCGAGGTCCAGGCGACCGTTGCCATTGACATCCTCTCCGGTATTCAACGTTCCGTTCAACACGTCAAATACGCCGTCAGGACCTGTCGTTTCGCCATTGTCCTGAATTCCGTTGAAGTTTTTGTCATCGTTTCGGTCTTCTGAGACAGCGAAAAACGATCCGCCGTTCAGGTAATGCAGCAGAGCTCCGTTTTCACCGTTGCCGGCGGCGAGCAGTCCGTCGCCGTTAACGTCTTCGGCGGGCCTGAGAATACCATCAAAATCCACGTCTTCACCCGCGTCAAGAATACCGTTCCCATTTGCGTCTTCACTGGGATCCAGGACGCCGTTTCCGTTCGTGTCCTCGCCATTGTCAAGAACTCCGTTGAAATTGACGTCTTCTGACGGATCCAGAATTCTGTTCCCGTTCAAATCCTCGCCGGTGTCCAGAATTCCGTCGCCGTTGGTGTCTTCAGATGGGTCAAGCGTTCCGCTGGCATCGAGGTCTTCGCCTCCCAGCAGATTATTGCTCATGCTGAACATGTTGAACCGTCCACCGTCAGCTCGGGCGATCAACCCGTTTCTGGCGTTGTTGAACGACTGGTTGTTGTCCACGACTGCGTCAAAGCGTCCGCCCGCCTGTGCGGTCAGGACAATCCCGTCACCGCTGTTCTGAACAACGTTGTCAAGAATTCCGGTGACGCCGGAGCTTTTGGCTCCGGATGGATCATCTGCCAGAATGATGCTCTGAGGATTCGCGGTCACACTGATGCCGACTGTTGTCTGGTCATTCTTCACGGCAGATGTATTCACGGTTCCGGCCGGGTCTGTGAACATACTGTTGTTCACCGAGTTGTTGCGGACCAGGACCTCAACTTCCTGATTGGAAGCCGTTGAGAGCACAAGGCCACGCTTTGAAAATGTTCCACTGCCGGATGTTGCTCCGTTCTTGGATGCCATCGCCAGGCCATTCACAGTGTTCATATCCAGCACAGCTCGACCGGACACGTTCTGCAGATTGACGGCAGTGTCATAGTTGGTGAACGTGTTCATTGTAATGTTGACATCTTCGATCGGCAGTGGGTTTGAAATTCCCGTACCGAACACCGTGTGCGTGCTGTTGGATGCGTCGATTCGCGTTCCAAGGACGGTGTTGAAGTTTGCAAGTCGAACAACGCTGTCGCCCGCAACGAGCGATGGGTCAGAAATCAGGGGACCGAGACCCGCAGGGTCGCCGGACAGCGGCAGAATGAATTCAACACCGTTCTCCGTGAACAGAGGAATGTCTTTCAGGCTGGAGGCCAGAGTCTGGCAGTCGAACAGAGTCAAGCCGCCATCCACCGTGAGGTTGGTTCCGGAGTTGGCACTGTTCGGAGTCACTCGGATAATGTGGATTCCCGGGTTGTTGGTGTCCGCCACAACCTGCAGATTGTTGAACGGTGACTCGGCCGTTCCGCTTCCGGCAGCGGTCAGGTTGGGATCAACATAAACGATGTTGAAAGGCGTATTCGTCTTGGGGTTAACGGCTGCTTCATATCCCCTCACAACGTCGATGTTCGTGTGAATGCGATTTGTGCGATAAACAGGGTCAGCCAGCCGGTCCCGGACACACTTCTGCTGGAAGAGAGTCCGCTCGTGATAGTTCGGGATTGTGTAGGAAATGTTGACCCAGCCGTTTGAACCGAAGGTCTCATCCTGCGTGTAGTTGAAATTCACAGTCGCAGATTCTGTTGCCAGTGCCTGAACACGGGCAGAAAAACCGGCAGTTTCGTATCCTGTATCGTTGTTGAGCCAATAGCCACCGACATATCCGTTGATGCCACGGCGGCCAACGTATGGAAGCGGGCCGCCTGCCTCCAGGTCAAAGCCGGAATAGGCGTTGTCGCGAGTGGAAGTGCGGACTCGAAGAGCACTGTTTCCCGTGAAAGTCAGGTCGTTTCCGAGTGTGCTGCTGAGAAGCCGGGTGTCGTCTCCGGTGACGTAGTACCCGTTGGCACGAAAATCCAGATACTTGCCGAGTGACTCCAGACCGAATCCGACTCGTCGCCATTTGCGGTTGCCTCGACCATCGTCGATGTCGCCGTAAACGTTCCAGCCAAAAATGCGATTGCGGCTGGCGTCGTAGTTGCGCCAGATCAAACCGAAGTTGAACAGATCCTGACCGCCGTTGGTATAAGACGCCGACAGGTCACCGATCAGAACCGTGCTGCCGGGGACCACGTGATATGGAATTCGAGCGTTGGCTGTGTGATAGGAGTCCGTATAGCCCAGACCATCGCCGATGTTTGTCTGAAACATCAGCTGCGGACCGAACAGCGGATTCTCATAGGGACGGCGACCGAGTACCGGAGATTCCGGCACCCCGTTGCTGTAGTGCATGAACGGCGCGAAGTCGGATGTTTCAAACAACCCGCCGTCACTGTATTCAACGGGAGTTCCCTCGAACGGCGCGCTGTTGCCCTGTTCGACGTAGTACGGGCCTGTGACAGAATTCGATGGTGACATCGAGCTGTGCGGAACAGGCTGCGGAGTCAATTCACCGGCGGGAGGAACGGGAGCCGGTGGCTGAATTGTTTCCTGCCCCGCCAGTCGGACAACGCCCGGCTGATCACCCACAGAAACGCTGCAGGCAGTGATCAGGGCGCAACAGCTGAGACTGAGGCAGAGTGTCGCAAATTTACGTCGGTTGTTCATCGATTGTTCCGATCGATCCGGAAAGGCAGACTGTACCGGTTATTCCGGTACTATCGGTTACTCTGTTCGATCGGAAATCAGACGGTGACGGGTTGAGTTAAAATGTAGCGGTTGTACGGATCTTTCCGGATTTTCCGGACTGAACGATTGTCCGTAAACACCCGGATACCAACGTGTTGCGGCCGAATCGCGAAATCTGCTGCACCTCCGGCGCATTGGTTGGCTGAAAATGCTGCCGATGAGCTGCCTGAATCGGCAGATTCGGCCTGATGTCGAGTGGCAGAAACGTACAGATCGCGGACGCCGTTCGGCGGAAATGTCCGTCAGCATTTGACAGTCCTCCGGACCAGCGGGAAGGCTGTTTCGAAGATCATGCCTGTGCGTCGGCTCGTGTGCCCTGCTGCCTGCGCACAAAAAAAGCCCGGCACTGGTTGTGCCGGGCTTCTATTGCGAGCAGATCCCATTGGCAGTCGGGCGCTTGCCCTGCTGCCTCAGGTCTGCAGTCTTCAGATGGACCAGCCTTCTCGATATTCGCGATGCACGAATTTGTTCACTTCGGGCATATTGGTGCTCTTCAGATTCTTCGCATCCCATTCAATGCGGCTGCCTTCTGCCGATCTGATCGCCAGGTTGCCGACGAGAATGGTTTCCGTCAAACGACCGGCGTAGCCGAAGTTGGACATCGTTCCAGGAGCGTATTCACCCTTGCAGGTCTGAACGAATTCCCACTTCTGTCGTTCGTCACCACCGCCTTTGAACGGAATGCGCGGCAGTGTCTGTTCGGGCTTCTTATAGTCCTTGAAGTTGTCTTCCGGCAGCAGATAGTACTGAGCACCGTAGTCGTCCGGTGAAAACAGCAGGCCCTTGCTGCCCACAACCACAGCGCCACTGGTTTTGCGACCACCTTCACGCTGCTCTTTGACCTTCTTCTGGAAGGATTCCGGAAGCTGAGTCATCAGGTTGTCGTCCGGCAGGTTGCCGCCGTCATACCAGTAGAATTTGCACGGCGGCAGGCCTTCCCGTTCGGGGAATTCGAACATCAGAGACGAACTGGCCGGGTAGGTTTCCCCTTCAAAAATTCCCGGATTTTTCACGGCGGTGACCGCAACCGGATCCCACAGTTTCAGAGCCATCACCGGCATGTTGGTGGTATGGCAGGCCATGTCGCCCAGAGCTCCGGTGCCGAAGTCGACCCAGCCGCGCCAGTTGAACCCGTGATAGACGCCGCTCTTGAACGGACGCATCGGGGCTGGTCCAATCCAGGCATCCCAGTTCAGTCCTTCAGGAATCGGATCTTCGCCTGCGGGGCGTCCCAGACCCTGAGGCCACACGGGGCGGTTTGACCAGATATGCACTTCGCTGACGTCGCCGATCGCGCCGCTGCGAATGACCTCGACGGCTTCGCGCAGTCCGTTTTCTGACGTGCCCTGATTGCCCATCTGTGTCACGACACCGGTCTCTTCCGCAACTTCCCGCATTTTGCGAGCTTCGTGGATCGACCAGGTCAGTGGTTTCTGACAGTAAACATGCTTTTTCATCCGCATGGCCTTGATGGCCGCACAGGCGTGGTTGTGATCCGGTGTGCTGACAGTCACGATGTCGATCTTGTCGCCCAGAGCATCCAGCATTTCGCGGTAGTCGTTGTACTGAATCGCGTCTTTGAATTCCCGGCCCTTTTTGTTCAGCGTTCCGGAATCAACGTCGCACAGACCAACAATGGCGACGCCCTGGTCTGCGATGTGACTGGTGTCACTGCCTCCCTTGCCGCCCACACCGATACATCCGGCACTCAGCGACTGCAGGGCAGACGGATACGCCTTCACAATCTGCTGACCACCGACCCAGAAGGCGGTGCTGAGCGCGGCCGTCTGGCCGAGAAATGTACGTCGTGATGTTTTCTTACTCATTGTCGAATGTCACCTCAGGCAGGTCAAAAACTGTGGAAGGACAATCCGGCCGTGAACGACTGGACGACGGTTGGTTTGTCCGAAGAACTCCCCCCGTCTTTCGTGTTCTACCATAGCGAACGTTGAGAAAACAGCAATCAAAGCCCGGAGTTTACGGAATTCAGCCCGTGTCGGATGTTGCGAATCCCATCCCACCGACGTACTCTGAACGGCCCACCGGGATTCCGGTCATGAACCCGTTTTCGCTGCTGAATTGTTGAAGATTTACCAAATGCTGAAGTCGATTCGTCTGGTTTTCCCCACTCTTGTTTTGACACTGATAGTGACCGGCTGCGAACAGCCCTCAAATCCGGGGCCGGGGGGCGGTGGCGAGTCTGCAAACGGCGGCGCCGGAGCTCAGACGCCCGCCGGTACGCCGGATGATCCTGCTGCTGTTAAGGCACTGCAGGATGCCGGGTACCTGCTGCAGAAAGATGCCGGCGGAAACGTGGTCGAGTTTTCGATCAACAGCGACGCGGGAATTCAGGAATCTCTGGTTCACCTGGCCGGCGTGCCCAATGTTCTGGCGGCGACGTTTTCCGGTCCGGGGATTAACGACGAAGGGATGCCGCATCTGGAATCGCTGAAGAATCTGCGACGTCTGGATCTGAGCGATTCGGCGATCGGTGATGAAACTCTGAAGACCGTCGGTAAGCTGACCGGAGTCGAAGTGCTGGGCCTGCGTCGGACGGGCGTCACGGACGACGGTCTGTCGGCGATTGCTTCGCTGCCCAAAGTTCGAGCCATCGATCTTCGAAACAGTAACATTTCAGATGCCGGAATGAAGCACTTCAGTGGCCTGAAAACTCTGGCTGACCTGCAGCTGGAAAAGTCCAAGGTGACGGATGTCGGCATTGCGGACCTGAAAGGCCTGTCGCTGAAAGCCGTCAACTTCAATTACTGCACGGCGATCACGGATGCGTCTCTGGAAGTGCTGGGAAGCATGCCCACACTGGAAGGCATTCAGCTGGACTACACAAAGATCACCGATGCCGGAATGGCCAGCGTCGCCAACCTGAAGAAGCTCAAACGACTTCGCATTCGCGGCACGGACGTCACCGGAGAAGGAATTGCTCATCTTGCCGAACTGAAAGACATGCAGCGGCTGGAACTGCGTGACACGTCTCTGGACGACGATGGCCTGGCCGTCATCGCAACTCTGTCCAAAGTCGATTTTCTGGACATCAGCGAATGTCGTATCATCAGTTCAGAGGGTATGAAACACATCGGCAAACTCACCGGGCTGAAGCTGCTGGGCATGTGGGAAACGAAGCTGGATGACGAAGCGTTCGCCGCGTTTGAAACTCTGACCCAGCTGGAAGACTTCGACGGCAAAGCCACCAAACTGTCCGACGAAAGTGTTCCGACTCTGCTGAAACTGCAGAAGCTGAAAGTCCTGAATCTTGCGGGAACTCGCCTGTCTGACGAAGGGTTCAAACAACTGACGTCTCTTCCCGACCTGAAGGAAATCAACGTCGCGAATACAGACATCACATTCGCCGGTCTGGATGCGCTGGCTGAAAAGGCCGGGCTGAAAGTATTGGAAAGCGAGAATTGAGGAACGGGTTTCGGGGTGAGGGTTTCGAGTTTCACGATCAGAGTTGCCCGAACCCGGACCGTCACCCTCTCCGTCCTGCGATTCCTCTGAAACCTGAATCCCTCGAAACCCGAAACCCAAAAATCCCATGTCTCGTCCTCACAGCGAAGCTGAATTTGCTCGAGCTCAAAAATGTATTCCGGGCGGTGTGAACAGTCCGGCGCGAGCCTTTGGTGCTGTGGGCGGGACACCTCCGTTCATTGATCGAGGTGACGGGCCGTTTCTGTTCGACATCGATTTCAATCGTTACATTGACTACATCGGCTCGTGGGGACCACATATTCTGGGACATCGTCACCCGGCCGTCATTCAGGCCATGCACGCGGCTCTGGAAAAGGGAACCAGCTTCGGAGCTCCCACGGTGGCCGAGTCGGATCTCGCGGAGCTGGTGATTGAGCTGATTCCGTCGGTCGAAAAGGTTCGGATGGTCAACAGCGGCACAGAAGCCACCATGTCGGCCATTCGACTGGCTCGGGGCTTCACCGGTCGAGACACCATCATCAAGTTCGCCGGGTGTTATCACGGACATGTTGACAGTCTGCTGGTCCAGGCGGGCAGTGGAGCTCTCACTCTGGGAAGTCCTTCCAGTCCGGGGATTCCTGTCGGCTGTACGTCCGACACACTGGTCCTGAACTACAACAACCCGGATCAGCTGCGGCGGGCGTTTGACGAGAGGGAGCCTCGCTGGCCGCCGTCATTCTGGAACCGATCTGCGGCAACATGGGCTGCGTCATTCCCACTCCCGAATTCACCTCGACGCTGCGGGAACTGTGTGATCGCCACGGGACGGTGCTGATCATGGACGAAGTCATGACGGGATTCCGAGTTGCTCTGAATGGTGCTCAGAGCCTGTTGAATGTGAAACCCGATCTGACAACGATGGGCAAGATCCTGGGTGGTGGAATGCCGGTCGGAGCATACGGCGGGCGAGCCGACATCATGGATTCCATTTCACCCGTGGGTTCTGTCTACCAGGCCGGAACGCTTTCCGGAAACCCTGTCGCGATGGCCAGCGGCCTGGCAACTCTGCGTCAGCTGCAGCACGACAACCCATATCCGCAGCTTGAGTCGCTGGGTCAGGAACTGGCCGAAGGTCTGGCTCAGCTGGCCGAAGCCAGTGGGATTCCCGTGCAGATCAATCGAGTCGGCAGTATGCTGACCATGTTCTTTACGGATCAGCCTGTCACTGACCTGACGTCCGCCATGACATCCGACACCGCTCGCTTTGCAAAGTATTTCCACGGAATGCTGGATCGCGGCATCTACCTCCCCTGCAGCCAGTTCGAGGCGCTGTTCATCAGCGCTGCTCATACCGAGCAGCTGATTGAAGAAACTCTGGTCGCCGCTCGGGAAGTCTTTTCGACTCTGGTCTGAATCCCCCCGAAGGTTTCCCGCCCAACTGACATCACAGCACCCGAGTGAGCTCAGAGAAAGTACCGCTTCTGTGTCAGAATCATCGGGACCTCGCCGCAGTCGTCGACGACAGCTGCAGGCCAGTCATCAGAAGAACTGGCTGGTTGGGCGTTATGCGGTTCTGGAAGTCCTGAAAGCCGGTCGCTGGCCCATTACGGAACTGCTTCTGGCGGATGATCTCGATGAGGGTCAGCTGGCCGAAGTCAGAGGCCTGCTTTCTGAAAGCCGACTTCGGCCGACTCGAGAATCCCGCGATCGACTGACTCAGTTGTGTCATGCAGAACATCATCAGGGCTATGTCGCTCGGATGGGAGACTATCCGTATCAAACGGTGGAATCTCTGCTGAAGGAGATCGGCATATCGGCAAACGAGTCAACCGGCAGTCTGAAGCTGCCACCTCTGCTGGTGCTGTGCGATCGCATTCAGGATGCTCACAACTTCGGAGCAATCCTGCGGTCATGCGATGCCATGCGAGTCGACGGCGTGATCATCGGTCAGACAGAACAGGTCGGCGTCACGCCTCAGGTCGCTCGTTCGTCGGCCGGTGCTGTGAACAGTGTGAAGATTGCGACCTGCGATGATCCGGTTCAGATTGCCAGGCAACTTCGCGAACATGGCTTTCAGCTGGCCGCCGCATCGGAAAAATCATCGGGGGCTGTCTGGGACAGCGACATGCAGGGGCCTGTGTGTCTGGTGATTGGCAGCGAAGCGGTTGGCATCCACGACGACCTGTTCGCTGTTTGCGGACAACATCTGCGAATCCCCATGCTGGGCCAGGTTGAATCTCTGAACGCGGCTGTCGCTGCCGGAATTCTACTGTACGAAATTCGACGACAGCAGATGTCTGCGGTGTGATCGCTCGCTGAGTTTTCAGTTTCGCTGCGCGGCGATGATTTCGCCGCCAGTGGCGAAATGTTCGCCGTGTGAGCTCCTCTGGTTGAATCGTGGCTGACGGTCTGTTTGAGCGAACGCTCGGTCGATTCGCCGGTTTTTGACGAGTTTCAGGGCGTATTCTGAATTCCTGCCGGTTCCCGGAGTCAGTTCCGGAAAATCATGGAATGCAATTTGCCAATGGGGTAGGAATCGCTCGACGATTGTCGTCGGCAACTCTGATCTCCAGAGACGATTCCGGTGATCACCCTTTCTGCTCGAAAAAACATCTGTCGAATGTTCACGTCTCGATCACGCTCCCGCCGGCATCTTCACGGTTTCACTCTGATTGAACTGCTGGTGGTCATTGCCATCATTGCCATTCTGATTGCGTTACTTCTGCCCGCCGTTCAGCAGGCTCGGGAAGCAGCCCGCAGAACTCAGTGCAAAAACAACCTGAAGCAAATGGGATTGGCGCTGCACAACTACATCGACGTGAATCGATTTCTGCCGCCGGGAGCGTGCGTCAATCTGTCTGTCACCATGACAGGCAACAATGGTTCATGGGGAGTTCATGGTCGCATCCTGCCTTTTCTGGAACAGGGCAATCTGTATAACAGTGTCGATCTGTCAACGGCATGGGATTACCAGGCGGCCATCAGCGGTCTGAAGATTGCTTCCTACAGCTGTCCCAGTGACCCGGGAAGTGATCGGATTCGAGACCCCGGCAGCGGGAAATCTCTTCTGTTTCCAACGACGTACGGATTCAACTACGGCACCTGGTTTGTTTTCGATCCGACAACCGGACGAGGCGGAGACGGATTGTTTTATCCGAATGCGAAACTGTCGTTCCGTGACGCGACTGACGGGTCATCGAACACACTGCTCGCCGCGGAAGTGAAAGCGTGGACGCGATACAACCGAAACGGCGGACCACCTTCCACAGTGATTCCGGCGAATGCATCCGACGCAGCTCTGATGGCGGCCTCCGGAACAGACTTCAAGGACACCGGACATACGGAATGGCCGGACGGTCGCTGTCACCATACCGGTTTCACAGCGACGCTGACTCCCAACACGAAGGTGTCTTATACGTCCGGCGGCAGCACTTACGACGAAGTCGATTACAACTCGTGGCAGGAAGGCAAAAACGGCAGCGCCGGCAGTCCGTCCTATGCCGTGATCACCTCGCGCAGCTTCCACGAAGGCGTCGTCAATGTCGTGTTGTTTGACGGGTCAACTCGGACGATCAGTGAGAACATTGACCTGGGGATCTGGAGGTCTCTGGCAACTCGGTCCGGCGGCGAAATCATCGGTGAATTCTGACCTGCAGATGCCGCCGCATTTCGGGATGTGCGCAGTCGCAGGGAGTGACACGCGGGAGCGCAGGTTCACCAATCGCTGGGAAAAGGTGGTGAGCCTGCGCTCCCGCCTGCCTTATCCTGCAGACTCTGCCACAGAACAAATCGGCCAGCCGTGGCAAGCCGGAGCGGCGGACGCTGGAGTTCCGCGGTGATCTGCTAAGATGCCGCTTTGTCGCGGGCGAAGTCGTGCGACGTTTCCGTTCTGTCATTGGTCATGGTCATGGGTAGAAGTTTCGAAAACCGCAAGGCGTCCATTTTCAAAACGGCGGGCATGAAGTCCAAGCTTTACGCTCGGTACGGCAAACAGCTGTATGTTGTCGCAAAGAACGGCGTGCCGGACCCGGAAAGCAATCCGGCTTTGCGAAACCTGATTGAAAAAGCCAAACGCGAACAGGTTCCCAGCCACGTCATTGAGAAGGCCATCGAAAAAGCCAAGGGCGGTGGCGGCGAGGACTTTGTTTCCGTCCGATACGAAGGCTTTGGCCCCGGCGGTTGTTCCGTGATCGTGGACTGTCTGACGGACAACAATAATCGCACGATCACGGACGTTCGCAACTGCTTCACCAAAACCGGTGCCAAACTGGGAGCCAGCGGATCGGTCGCCCATCTGTTTGATCACCTTGCAATTCTGTCGTTCAAGGGAGACGACGGTGACAGCATTCTGGAAGCCATGCTGAACGCTGATGTCGATGTGGATGATGTCGAATGTCGGGACGGAATGGTGACTCTGTTTGCTCCCGCATCTGAGTTTTCCAAAGCTCGCAGTGCTCTGCTGGAAGCCTTTCCGAAGCTGGAACTGGAAGTCGAGGAAATCACTTTCCATCCGCAGGCGAACAAAGAGATCAGTCCGGACGATGTGCCTGCCTTCGAACGATTCATGGCCATGCTGAACGACTGTGATGACGTTCAGGATGTCTACCACAATGCGGTTCTGCCGTAAGACGAGCACCTTCTCGTGTTCGAGTTTTCGCTGATACTCAGGCACACTGTGCCACCACGGTTTCCTCCATTCCATCGGACTCGACATGCCCCACCGCTCGATGATCTTCCGCTTTCTGGCCTGCAGTGTTCTGTGTTTGCCCACGGCGGTTCTGACCGCAGGTGAGAAGGCCGAACGCACTGCAGATGTCGTGGTTTACGGTGGTACGAGCTGCCGGAGTGATTGCGGCCGTGCAGGCAAAGCGAATGGGGCACTCGGCAGTCATCGTCTGCCCGGACAGACATCTGGGCGGGCTGACATCGGGAGGCCTGGGCTGGACGGATTCCGGTCGCAAGGACGCCATCGGAGGACTCAGCCGCGAGTTCTATCACCGAGTCTGGAAGCATTATCAGCGGGCCGATGCATGGTCGTTTCAGCAACAGCAGGAATTCGGCAACCGCAATCAGAGTCCTCCCGGCAAAGACGGCGATGGTGCCACGATGTGGGTTTTTGAACCGAAGGTGGCCGAATCGATTTTTGAGGATCTGGTTCGTGAATACGACATTCCGGTTGATCGCAATGAATGGCTGGACCGGTCCGTCACGACTGTTGACGGAATTCGCACGGCTGCAGGAGTCAGTCAGCACGATGGTCAGGTTCAGTCGATCACGATGCTGAGCGGCAGGACCTACGTCGGCCGAATGTTTGTGGACGCCACTTACGAAGGCGACCTGATGGCGGCTGTCGGAGTGAGCTATCACGTCGGTCGCGAGGCCAATTCCGTGTATGGTGAACAATGGAACGGTATTCAGGTCGGCATGCTGCACCATGCTCACTGGTTTCAGAAACCAACGGACCCCTTTGTTACGCCGGGAGACCCATCGAGCGGCGTCCTGCCTCGGATCAGCACGGCTGATCCGGGAAAGAAGGGAGATGCGGATCATCGAATTCAGGCGTATTGCTTCCGCATGTGTCTGACCAATGCCGAGGAAAATCGCATTCCGTTTCCCAGGCCCGAAGGATACGACGCCGGACAGTACGAACTTCTGCTGCGAGTTTTCCAGAACGGCTGGCGGGAGATGTTTCATAAGTTTGACCCGCTGCCCAATCACAAAACCGACACCAACAATCACGGTCCGTTCAGTACCGACAATATCGGCATGAATTACGACTACCCCGACGGCAGCTACGAACGACGCCGGGAGATCATTCGGGAACATGAAGTCTATCAGCAGGGACTGATGTACTTTATGGCCAATGATCCCCGGGTTCCGGATGATGTGCGGACGGCCATGGCGAAATGGGGGCTGGCGAAAGATGAATTTCGGGACAACGGCGGCTGGCCTCATCAGATCTACGTCCGGGAAGCTCGACGTATGATCGGCGAGTACGTGATGACCGAACAGGACTGCCTGGATCAGAAAGAAACTCCGAATTCTGTGGGTATGGGTTCGTATACTCTGGATTCACATAACGTTCAGCGCTATGTCACTCCGGAAGGAACCGTTCAGAACGAAGGGGATATCGGAGTCCACGCACCTCGGCCCTATGAGATTTCCTTCGGTTCGATTGTCCCGAAGAAGGCTGAATGCCGGAACCTGGTGGTGCCGGTCTGCGTTTCGTCCAGCCATATTGCGTTCGGTTCGATTCGCATGGAACCGGTCTTCATGATTCTGGGACAATCGGCCGCCACCGCTGCCTGCCTAGCCTGAAAGAAAACATCCCCGTCGGGGATCTGCCGTATGAAACGCTGCGGGCGGCGCTACTGAAGGACGGTCAGGTACTGGAACTGGACGATCCGCACGTTCTGTCGTCTCGAAAACTTCCTGGCACGGTCGTTGACGATCATGCGGCAACGTTCACCGGCGACTGGCAGCAATCGTCGGCCAATCGTCCCTTCGTTGACAGCGGTTATCATCACGACGGAAATGAGGGGCAGGGCACAAAGACGGCAACCTTCAAAACCCGGTTGCCGGTCGGTCGCTACGATGTCAGGCTGTCGTGGCCTGCGAACGGCAATCGAGCGTCGAACGTGCCGGTGGTGGTGACTCACAGGACCGGGAAGGTTCAGGTCACCGTCAATCAGAAACAGAAACCTGCGATTGACGACACCTTCCTGTCACTGGGGATCTTCAATTTTGACGGCGAGGCTACGGTCAGCATTCAGAACAGCGGAACTGATGGCTACGTCGTCGTGGATGCAGTGCAGTTTCTGCCCGTCGAAGCAAAGTGACGGATCCGTGTGAGGCGATGGAAGTCGAACGGACTTCGCACATGGTGTGTGTCGTACCGGCTTTGCCAGTGGATTCCTGACTGAGCGGAATCACACACCGGCGGAGGCACGGCCACAAAGTCTTGAATCGATCAGCCGCCGAATTTGCGGATCTTGCGAGTTGCTCGCTGTTTGGGCTGATACGCTTCAAAACCTTCGACTCGGTATTCGGGCAGCACGGTGTTGATGCGCATTTCAATGTTGGTGAGTTCGCCGCCCTGATCCAGTCGCACGAAAGTGATGGCTCGACCGTTTTCCGCTGACGACAGCCGCCCCGTCCGTCCAACTCGGTGCACATAGTCGTCGCAGAATTCGGGGATGTCGTAATTGATGATGTGCGAAATGCCGCTGATGTCGATCCCGCGCCCGACCACATCCGTGGCGATCAGCAGCCGCAGTTTTCCGGCTCGCAGATCCCGAATCACGCTGTCTCGTTTTCGCTGCGGCAGGTCGCCGTGAATGGCTGCGATTCGGCTGGATTTCAGCCGTTTGGAAAACATTTCGTGCAGCTTGTCAACAGCTCGTTTTGTTCGAGCGAACACAATTGCCTGCGAAGGCTTTTCCTGAGCCAGAACTCGCAGCAGCAGTGACCGTTTTCGATCCTCATCCACCGTAATGTAGAACTGTTCGATGGTGCTGACAACGACGCTGTTTTCTGACAGGTCGATCATCAGCGGATTGATCATGTAGCGGTGAGCAAGTTTTTCAACCGGCGGCGGCATCGTGGCAGACAGCAGAAGAGTCTGTCGTTCTGTCGGACACTGTTTGAGAATACGTTCAATGTCCGGACGGAAACCGATATCCAGCATTCGGTCGGCTTCGTCCAGTACGACGATTCTCAGTCGATCCAGCTTGACTGCTCCGCGCTGCAGGAGGTCAATGATGCGTCCCGGTGTTCCGATCAGCACCTGAGCTCCACTGCGGAGGTCCTGGATCTGCTTGTGGATCGGGCGACCGCCCACTCCGAGTGCCAGCTTCAGGCGTCCGCCGCACAGTTTTTCAGATTCGACCATCACCTGTTCGCTGAGTTCCCGGGTGGGCGCCATCACCAGCACCTGCACAGTGGACTCGCGGACATCAACGGCTTCCATGGCCGGCAGCATGAAGGCGGCTGTTTTGCCGGTGCCGGTGCGAGCCTGCCCGATGCAGTCTCGGCCCGTTAACGCCGAAGGAATAAATTCGGCCTGAATCGGACTGGGTTGTCGATACCCGGCTTTGGTGAGTGTTTTGAGGGTCTTTTCGTGGAGACCGAGCTGACTGAAGGACGTTTCTGCGAAAACTTGCAAAGGAAATTCCAATAGGGGGCGGAGAAAGATTGAATGGGCTTCGGCTCGCGTCAGACGAGGCCCGCGGTAATCGGTTCGGCTGCCGGAAGGCTTCGGACCATGTCCGGAAACCGGCGCAAAGGGGACAAGGAAGTCCCGACCGATACGCGACGGCAGCGAAAACCCTGTCTCCCCCGCCTGCGTGGTGAGTCTACCTCTGGAAGTTCGTGCGGTCAATCAGGCTTTTCCGTTTGCCTCGGCAATCCCGGATTCGCTCGGGTTGAGGCTCGGAAAGTGCCGATTAGGATCGTTCGAAGCATAAGTGACAGGGACTTCGTGGTGTACGCGACCAGCCTCCGCCGCTTATTTTCCGGGCGTTCCTGAATAGTTCGCTTTCGGGACCGGCCTGCGATCAGGAATCTTCCTGGGTTGCCGCTCCCTGCCCGCGGACTCAAACACCGCATTCATCCATGTCCACACAACCTTGCGTTCCGGGCAGGGTTGAAGCAGCCAGCGGTCGGTGTGTGCCGAACGCGCGACGGGATGGGGAAAGCTGCCGAAGATCGCTTTGACGTCAACGTCAACAAAGGTGAAGTTTTCAGCTGATGGCAGCACTGTCTGAATGAACTGTCGGCTGTTCTGCGTGTTGACATCCTGACTGACCAGAAACGGTCGTCCCTGAATTCGCTTCAGCCGTTCGGCAGCACCTTTTCGATACATTTCCAGAGGCGTGCCCCATGTTGTGGTTCCCCATGGTCGGACTCCGTCGAAGTGATCGTGAGCAACGAAGGCTGTCCACAGCTGCGAGACCTCGTCATCGTGAAGTCCCAGATAAGACGTGCCGATGGCTCCGCGGGAAAACCCACACAGAATGACAGCGCCGGGGTCTGCATGAAATTCACGGATCATCCGAGGTACGTTCAGTTTGGCGTAGTCAATCGTGGCTGTTTCATTTCCCCACCATGTTACGGCGTTGTCCTGGCCGTCCGGACTGACATAGGGCAGAGAAACCCAGATGCAGCGACCGGCAGACAGCCCATAACCCAGGCCGGCTCCTTCCGGTTCGCCGGTCGATCCGGACGCCGGATGAAAGTTGCCGGTGTACTCGAAAATGATCGGCAGACTCGCCCCGGTCTGCGACCATTCCGGCGGCAGATAAACAATGTGGAAAACGTCGGTTTCTGAGAACTCCGGAGCGCGGACGGCAACTCGACATCCTGCAGCGGGCGGACCGGGCGACAACGGCGGAATCGACAGTACCTGCGGCGAATCGACGTCCAGCAGCACTTCACCTGCGCTGCCCGGCGCACAGAAAAGAAGGCAGATCATCCCGCCGCGAAACATTGCTGTGCGAATCATGCCGCTGTTCCTTGTGCGAGCCTCATCGGGCGATCAGGTCGACCACTTCGGATCAACACGACAGCCTGCGTTGTTTTTTCGGGAGGTCAGTTCTTAGCGAACAACCGGTGGCTGAGCTGTCAGTCCACACGCGCTGCGAACTCGCTCGATCACTTCCAGAGCTTTCCGTCGAGCCGTCAGAGCTCCCTGTTTCAGAATGTCTTCGACGTCATCAGGCCGAGTTTCCAGGTCGGCTCGTCGTTCAAAGGCCGGTCCGAACACGTCCGTGGCTGCTTCGTACAGTGCGTTTTTGGCTTCCCCGTATCCCATTCCTCCGGCTCGATAACGATCCGCCAGCGCCTGCTGCTGTTCGTCGGTGGCAAACAGCTGATACAGCTGAAACACCGCGCAGTTTTCCGGAACCTTGACGTCCTCGACTCCCGAAGAATCGGTCACAATTTTGTTGATAATCTTCTTCAGCTTTTTCGGAGCTTCAAAGACAGGAATGGTATTGCCATAGCTTTTGGACATCTTTTCGCCATCAAGCCCGGGAACCTTTGCTGTGGAATCCAGGACCTTGTGCTGAGGCAGCACGAAACAGTGTTCGCCGTACAGGGCGTTGAAGGCTGAGCGACATCGCGTGTGACTTCGACATGCTGAACCTGATCCTGTCCGACGGGCACAACCTCACCGTCATACATCAGAATGTCGGCAGCCATCAGGAACCGGATAGCGGCAATTCCTTCGCCTTCTTGTCTTTTGTAGGCATGGCATTTTTCCAGCAGCGACATCTGTGTCACCGTCATCAGCAGCCATGTCAGTTCGGTGACTCCGGCACATCCGACTGGCGAAACAGCGTGTTTCGAGTCGGGTTCGAGTCCCAGGGCCAGCAGATCCAGTGAATCCTGGATGTTCTGTCGCAGGACGGCCGCATCCCGAACTGTCGTCAAGCGCGTGCAGATCGGTGATGAAATAGAATGACTGTTCGTTGCCCTGCAGAGCAATGTACCGACGGATCGTCTGAAGTAGTTGCCTCCAGTGAAATCGACCGGTCGGCTGAAGCCGGAAAGGACTTCATTTCCGCGATGGTTCCTGTGGAGTTCTGAAAACCGACTGACACCTTCCTGACGGACGACATCGCCGCCACCAGACTGTTGGCCAGAGACGGATTGTAAAACTTGCTGTTCCAATCTGCACGCTGGCTCCGGCGACCACGAATTCCATCACATCATCCAGACTTCTGAATCCCGCTGATCCCGATGATCGGAACATCGACCGGCCTGGAGCAACCTGCCAGACGATTCGCAGAGCCAGCGGTTTGATGGCCGGGCCACTCAGTCCGCCGAGCTTTGTTTCCCAGAATCGGCCTGCGACGTTTCCAGTCGATCGCCATTCCCTGAAACGTGTTCACCAGAGAAACGGCATCGGGCTCCGGCGTCTGCGACGGCCTGAGCGATCGGAATCACACTGGTGACGTTTGGCGCTTCCGGGCTTGGCGATGACGGGCAGACTTCCGGGCGCTTCGACTGCAGAGACCACTTCTCCTGCGAGCCCCGGATCAGTTCCGAAGTCCACTCCGCCTGACACGTTCGGGCAGGAAATGTTCAGTTCCACCGCGGCAACGCCGCTGATCCCGTTCAGGACCGTCGCCATTGCGGAAAACTCGTCCACGGTTTTGGCCGCGATATTGACGATGATCGGAGCCTTCAGCGACAGCAGATACGGCAGCTTCTGTTCCACAAACTGATCAAAACCGTCGTTGTCCAGCCCGATCGAATTCAGCAGTCCGCTGGCCGTTTCAACAGTTCGAGGCGGAGGGTTCCCCGGTCGAGGCTGAGGCGTGACGGTCTTGGGAATGATGCCGCCCAAAGCGGCAAAGTCCACAAAAGCCGTCATTTCCTTCGCGTAACCAAACGTTCCCGAAGCCACCAGAATGGGATTGGGCAGCGACAGACGATTCAACTGGACAGCAAGCACACTCATGAGAATCCGGAACAGCAGATCAGAATGAATTCCGCTGCTCTGGTTCGCCAAACACCGAAACCGGGTTCCGGTCCCGGATTTTCAGGCAGCGGGGCGAGGCAGAATAACACGACAATGCTCAACTGGCGAGCCCCCGACGTCAGACGACGTCAGCCGCAGCTGTCCTGCTGCCGGGCGACGCGGGATGGCGTGCAACCTTGCGAATTCGCAAGCACGTTCCGGGTGGTCGGTTGACGAGTTCCACAGGCCACACAGGCTGTGAACAGGAAAAAGCAACAGCGGATGCAGTTGGCCTGGCGGTCGATCACCGACCACTTGTGATTGGCAGGACCGTTCCCTGCCCCACGGTCATTGTCTCACCGAATCAACCCTCGCAAACCGTTTCATCGATCCTCAGTGAATCTTCCGGCTGGAGCGGTTTTCATCAGGTCGCCGGTCAGGCAGAACTGTGAAGTTCAGAAAGAGAATCTCCCTGCAGTGACTTTGCAGGTGTGGTAACACACAGCCTGCCAAAGTTCGGCAGAGTCTGCCATTCCACAGTATTTCGCCAATTCGGCGGACGATGTTCTTAGTGTCGCTGAACGAAACATTTCCCGTCTCATCCTGTCAAGCCCTTCCCCAACTGCCGTCCGGTCACGGAATTCTCCAGACGGCAAAGTTTGCGCACGACGACCGACGCGTGAGCTCACATGGGGAACCGGAAGCTTTCACAGAAATCGTGATGGCGACACGGCATTCCATGTTGCAAGCTCTTTCCTGGATGGACCCGATGAAGAGAGGACCTGTGACGGAGCCAGACTCCTTTCTGTTTCTCTTTCACTTCATCAGTCCGACCAGTTCAATCTCTCGCTACCAGGGAATCGAACAATCATCGGGCAACTTCGCTGAGAGGTAATCTCTGTATGATGCGAACGAATTCGAGCAGTGTTTCCCGAGGCCACAACCTTCTGGCCGGGTTTGTGTCAGTGTTGAGTGTTGCTGTTCTGTATTCCAGTTTCGATCCCGTTCCCGCCGGTGAAGATGTTGCATCGCAGTATCGTCCGCTGCCGGTGATGAGCGACCTGGACATTGTTCCTCTGCCTCCCGGAACAGCGACGGTTGCTCCGGCGGTTCCGCTGAACGTTGCTGATCCGGCCGCTGCGGACACGGTTGCTGCTGAATCCCCCTCGACCGCCAGCCTGCGACACTGCATCGCGCTGCTGAACCAGGGACACCGACTGATGCAGTCCGTCACCGACTATACAGCCGATTTTCACAAGGAAGAACGCATTGGCGGTGACCTTCAGGAAGCTCAGACCATCTCTCTGAAAGTTCAGCATGCTCCGCACTTCGCAGTCTATATGAAGTGGCAGAATGGCGAACGAGGTCGGCAGGTGCTGTTCAGTGAAGCCTATGACGATGGCTGTATGGTTGTGAAATTCGGCGGCCTGAAGCGAATTCTTCCGGCCATTCGAGTTGACCCGAACTGCAGCCAGGCGATGGCGGAATCCCGATACCCCGTGACTCAGGCCGGAGTTCTGGGAATGAGCCGTAAGATTCTGCAGCACCGTGAGCATGATCTGACTCTGGGCGACGCTGTCATCTGCGAGCATTTGCCGGATCAGACGTTCGACGAACGAGTCTGCCATCAGTTCCGCATCCGATACGCCAGCCCGGAAGTCAACGAGACCTATCGCAAGTGCCTGATTCTGGTTGACGCAGAACGACACATCCCGCTGATGGTTCGCTCTCACACATGGTCTCGAGATTCCGGCAGCGTTTCCGAAGATGAACTCGACGGAATGACTCTGATTGAAAGCTACTCATTCACCCGAGTCAATGTGTCTTCGGGACTGGTGGCCATGGACTTCAGTCGCGAAAATCCGTCGTACCGCATGTAGTCACCGGCAGGATGTCTTCCCGGCGCGGGAACTCAGGCTCTAAGGCTGCGGTTTCTCTGCCGGGGGCATTCCCAGAATCTCCCGAATGATGTCCGCGGTTTTGGCGCCGACTCCCGGTTGATAACCGACGGTTGCATGACGGACAATCATTCCGGGAGCCAGGACCACTGAGTGAGGAATTCCGGACACGCCGAATCGGCGAGCAATCACTGATCCTCGATCCATCGCCACCGTGGGGTTCAGATTGTTGCGTTCCAGAAAGTCGCGGATTCGTTCCGGTGATTCCTCCAGATTGACCGCCACAAACATCACCTTGTCGGCGTCGAATTCACCGGTGGCCTTGACATATTCCGGCAGCGCGGCCACGCAGGGCCCGCACCAGGTGGCCCAGAAATCCAGAACCACGACTTTGTCGATGTGATCGCTGAGCTTAAACAGGTCGCCGTTCAGAGTCGTCAGTTCGAAATCGTCCATTGTCTGACCAACCAGCGTGGAATCCGAACCGTCGCTGCCGCTGTCTTTCTTTTCCCATTCCGGTTCCTGAGCCCTCCGGGGAATCCAGTTCACATAGGACAGATTCGGCCGCTGTTGACTGGTGCTTCCGCCTCCGAGAAACAAATCGCGAATGGCTTTGGCGGGAATTCGGCAGTTGCCCAGCGCCGGTGAGACGCCGGTCAGCTGACCTTCCTTCATGGCCTGAGGCGTCATCGTGAGTGTGAAGCCGTTGTCCATCTGCACCTGAACAGCAGTCTCGGGGCGGTCGATGTCTGTCGTCGCATCCTGTTCCGCCAGCCAGATCGCTGCAGCCACCCGATCTCTGGGAAAGCGGAAGTCTTCCAGTCGGGATTCGAAGACCACATCCTTCACGGTCAGCGCCTTCAGTCGGCCCCGAAGCACGTCGCCGTTCGGAGCCAGCAGGACATGAGTCGGCGGATCGTCTCGGCGAAATCGCGGGATCGTCAGAGTTCGTTCGCGAGTTTCTTCCTGAATGAACTGTTTGACCGACGCGCCCGCCAGATTCTGGACGACAAAATTGTTGATATCCAGGTTGCCTCGAGGACGATTGCTGTCTTTCCTCGTCGCTGCCTGGCCCCCCAGAGCCACATGCTGAGTGGCAATCACCAGCCGCCGGGACTGACTGCCGGGACCGACGATGGGCACGGATTTCACTGCGTGACCGTTGATACTGACGTGCACGGCGCCGTCTCGAATGATCATTTCGACACGAGCTCTGTAATCCCGAGCCACCACGCTGGAATCGTCGTCCGGGTTGGCGTTGATCATCCAGAAAGCCCCGGCCTGAGGCGCCTGAGTTGTGACGGAAATCCGATTCTGCATCGTCAGGAAACTGACAATCGTGCAGCCGTCATCCATGGTGCTGTCCTCACCGAACATTCCCAGAGCCACCTGCATGTAGCTTTCCGGTCGCCAGTGGAGCTCAAACGAAACAGCATCGCCCGTCAGAATGGATTCGTGTTCGATGCGTTCGTTGCCGTTAAACGTAATGTTCCTGTCGAAGTGTCGGACATTTCCCTGCCAGCCGGCTCCGAGAAATCCCACGTGTCGCTGTCGTTCTGAGTTGCCGAATTCAATCGCTTTCACCAGACGCTGATCCAGCTGAACAATGTCCAGCAATGGAGTCGACATCAGCACAGATGTTTTGTCAGCCGTCTCGACTCGAGCCGGAAAGACGTCGCCATCATGAAGATAGATCACGTCCGGAAACCGGGTGGAATCAATGGCCATCTCTTCCGGGGTTGCTCCGCGCTGAAATCGAGCATTTCCGCGGGATGTCAGTGTGGTTGCGTTTTTTCCGCCGACGGGTGTCCAGCGAATGGGCTCATCGCTGTCGGTCACTGTCAGGTTGCCTCGCAGTGAACCTCCGTCGAAAAACAGTCGATCCGGTTCTTCACCGGGTTCGCGTGTGTTGGGAAAGTTCAGTCGACGAACTCCGTCCAGCCGTGAGCTGACCGGAGCCGAAGTTATCTGTGTTTTCAGAACAATGGTGTCGTCGTCCAGAGTTACCAGGTCCCCGGACAGAAAGCTTCCATTCTTCCATACAACGACCGTCTTCCCGCTGACCGGCGATCTGGCAGCGTCGGTCGACAGAATGATCTGAGCGATGTCGGTCAGCTTCAGGCTGACCACTTCCCCCGAATCCGGGGCGTTGGATTTTCCGGACTCTGTCTCGTCGCTGGCGGCCGGGCGAAACTGCAGAGTTCCGGCATCAGGATCGACTGCAGTGACGGTGCCGTACCTGAGACCGCCATCAGTGAGATGAATGCGAGCTTCATTCTGCGTGAGATCGCGGGGAACCGAACCGTCCCATTCGCTGATTCTTAAGTGTCGCAGGCTCAGATCACTGTCAATGGCTTCCAGAGTCAGACTGGTGATTTCCATCTTCAGTTTCTCTGACTTCATCTGTCCCAGCAGCTGTCCCGTCTGTGAATAGACCGTCAGGTGTCCGGCGATTCGGTCGTACAGAATCTGAAAGTGCATACTGCGGATCTTTTCCCCGACCGATTCCAGTTCGGAAAAGTCGTTTCCTCGTCTCACAACGAAGGAATCTCCCCACATCTCCAGACGGACCGACGGAGTTCGCACGTCGCTGCCCAGCGACAGCGTAAAGTCCGGGACGATCGTCGAGGTGATATGCACCTCCATCTCAAAGCGTTCCGGAAACTTCAGGCCGCGTTTCAGGTACGCTCCGCCTTTGGCTGTGCTCAGGCTGCCGTCATCGTCAACTTTCCAGTCGTGTTCCCGTTTGCCTCCGGCCACGCCGGCCGTCCAGCCGTCAAGGTCCACCGGACCCGTGGAAGATCAGGCCGTGATTCTGACTCGCTGCAGACTGCGAATGTCGGAACGCAGGACATCAAACGAACCATGCTGATGACCTTCAAACCGAAAGGATTCGTTCGTCACCGACATCAGCTGTCCGTGCAGTACGTTTCCGTTTTTCAGAATCACTCGGAAGTCATCTGTGGACTCAACCGGCTGCTCGGCTTCCTGTTCCGGAAACCGGATTCCTGACAGCACTGCCAGGTCGACTTCCAGCGGATCAGAAAACAACGACGACTTCCACGTCAGCACATCGCCCTCAGCCCCGACCAGTTCACCCTTCAGCGAATCGCCGTTCCCCCAGGTCAGAGTCGATCGGTTCGCGGCCTCATCGGCATTCACTAAGGGCTCAGACAGCAGCAAAGGAATCAGCAGTGACCACAGCTGGCAGTTCAGACGAGCGGATTTCATGGAATGCCTTCCAGCAGACGAGGGCTGACAATCAACCCGGAACACCGGCGTCATATCTTCCCAGAATCCTGAAGTGTCAGCGAGGGAAATCGGCCAGCTCGGTTTTCATTTTCCTGTCCTGAACGAACCCTCGCCTGCGGAAATCCTGAAAACTCAGCCTGTCACCCCGTCGATTCCCCTCATTTTTGAGCAGGTTTCCGGACCTGACGAAACATCCACGGCAGCAACCCGTCGTTGTCGGTGTATGCCGGAGTCCATGAATTATGCCCGACTCCCGGAAGTTCTACATATGTCACGTGACCACCGGCTTCCCGTAACTTTTCCACCGCACCTCGACTTCGAACCGGATCCACGACAGTGTCGGCGGAACCGTGAGTGACCCAGACAGGAACATTCTTCAGAACTGCGACCTTGGAATCATCCGTTCCGCCACAAACGGGAGCAACGGCCGCGAACATCTCCGGACGCCGCATCGCGAGGTCCCACGTGCCGAATCCGCCCATGGACAGACCTGTCAGATAGATGCGATTGAGATCAACAGGTGCCGACTTCAGTGTCGTATCCAGCACCTGCATCAGGGCCTGCATCTGAGTTCCTGGTTGTTCCGGCTGAATATGAGGTTCCTTCAGCGACCAGTCCGTTTCGATCCACCTGGCATCCGGCTGACACTGCAGAGCCAGAACGAAGCAGGGGAACCGCTGTCGCCATTGAGGCTGAGCCAGCTGTTCGGGCAGATACTTCAGCTGAGCAGTATTGTCGGTCCCGCGTTCTCCGGCTCCGTGCAGAAAGACGACCAGAGGCCAGGTCTGTCCGTCTTTCAGAGTCGCCGGAGACAGCAGCCGGTAGCTGATCTTCTGACCGTCGATGTCACCACCGGTACCGGTCAGCGTTTTGACTTCGAAGGCATCTGCAGCGGCCACCGGCGTTTCGTTCTGCGGCGCCGGCCCTGCCACATGATCGCGCCACAACCAGCGCAGAGCGTCGGGCAGGACAGCTCCGCCATGAGCCTGACTGTGCCGCCCCGTGCCTGTGACGAACTGAAAGTCGTAGTGCCGAAACTTCAGCGCTGCCGCCATCTGCTGATTCGACAGCCACCAGTTGCCGTGTTCGTTATCCAGATCATGCTCACCATCCTGCAGGTAAACTCGGATGGGCCGAATGTCACCTTTGCGGATCAGAGCCGGATAGACATGTCCACCGCGGATATTCGTGAAGCTGCCGATATGACTCAGCACTTTTCCGAACCATTCCGGATGTTCCCATGCCGCCGTGAACGCACAGATGCCTCCGGACGACGCACCACAGATCGCTCGATCCGCCGGATCATCGGAAATGTTCAGCTTGTGTTCAGTGATGATCTGAGGCAGAAGTTCCAGCTGCAGAAATCGAGCGTACTGGTCACTGAGAGTGTCGTATTCGAAGCTGCGGTTACTGGCTCGCCAGCGATTCTCCGGCTGCGTGTCTCCATGATGACCGGGATTCACGAAGACACCAATCGTCACCGGCAGCTCACCGCGATGAATCAGGTTGTCGAATACAATTCCCGCGCGACACTGACCGGTCTCGGACAGATAGGAGTGTCCGTCCTGAAACACCATCAGACAGGCGGGCTGAGTTCCATCGTACTGCCGAGGAACGTACACGGAATACTCCCGAATCGTCCCTTCAAAGATGGTGCTCTTCCAGACATGCTGAGTCACCGTTCCCACAGGCACTCCGTCATGCCGTTCAGCATCCGGCCCGGGCTGATAAATGGCATCAGGATTTTCATCGGCATGCACGGAATCGGAAAGCGGAGTCATCAGGCAGACCAGAAGAACAGGCAGTGAATAAACGGATGAAAAATTCATAGACATTCCGTCAGGAGTTCAAAAGGAATTTGACTGGTGACCGATGACAGCTCGCGAAAGTGGCCCCTCGCTCCACGAGGGAAGCCTGGAGTTCAACGGGAATTGAAATGGTAGCCAATCACAGCTTCCGGTTCACATGAGCAGCCGTGTCGGAGTCCAGGCGTCATCACGAATCGTCCAGCCACGCAGCCTGAAGGCTGGACTCCAGCGGGGTTGCCACACAGACACGTGAGCGACATCAGACAATCCTCTGCTGCCCGTCTTCCATGTATGTCACCTGATACAGATCCAGTCGACGATCGTTCCAGTTCTGCACGGTGCCTGCTTCTTTGTGCCGTCGCAGCTGTTCGACGTCGACATCATGAATGACCAGAGTTTCGATATTCGCATTGCATTCTGCCGCAATGGCATCCCGAGCGAACTCGGCATCTGCCGGAGTAAATATCGCGGACTGAGCGTAATGAATGTCACTGTTTTCGACGAACGGCAGGTTGCCCGTGCATCCCGCGACGGCGACATAAATGTGGTTCTCGACACAGCGAGCCAAAGCGCAGTGGCGAACTCGAAGATAACCGTGGCGGGTATCCGTATTGAACGGCACAAAGACGATCTGAGCTCCTTTGCCGGCGGCGATGCGGACCAGTTCGGGAAATTCAATGTCATAGCAGATCAGGATGGAGATTGGTCCGCAGTCCGTATCAAACACATGGACCTTTCGTCCCGGAGTCCACCCCACCACTTGCGTTCACTGGGTGTAATGTGAATTTTTTCCTGTTTGCCAAGAGTTCCGTCGCGTCGAAACAGGTACGCCACGTTGTACAGAGTGTCATCTTCAACAACGAACTGAGACCCGCCGATAATATTGACGTTGTACTTCACCGCCATTTCCGTGTTGAAGTCGAGATACTGCGGTGTAAATTCTGACAGTCGCCGAGCCGCCTCACCTGGTCGAAGTTCCGGAATGCAGGACAGCAGCTGAGTCGTATGCAGTTCCGGAAACAACACAAAATCGCTTTTGTACTCGCTGGCCGTGTCGATAAAGAATTCACACTGCCTGGCGAAGTCGTCGAAGCAGCTGATGGTTCGCATTTCATACTGAACGGCAGCGATGCGGACCAGTTCTGTGACGCTCAGATAACGCCGACGTGCTCCCTTGACATAGTCCAGATTGCGCCATTCCAGGAACGTTGCATATCCACAGCTGGCGGTATCGGAAGGAAAGTAGTCGGGAATCAGTCCCTGCAGAGCAAACCCGTTGGCCAGCTGAGCTGTCAGAACTCCGTCGTAGTAAGACTTGTCCACAACGCCATCAACATATTCCCGAGCCGTCATTTCATGAGCGTGCTTGTGAAACCCGGGAATCCGCCCGCCGATGATGATGCGTGCGAGGTTCTTTCACGACACAGTTCCTTACGAGCGTCGTAGATTCGTCGTGACAGCTTCATGCCTCGAAATTCCGGATGCACCATGATTTCGATGCCGTACAGCGTGTCTCCCTTCGGGGCGTGGTTACGGATATAGCCGTGGTCAGCGACCTTTTTCCAGTCGTGCCATTCCATATTGGCATCAAACTGCAGAATCAGACTGGATGACGACGCAGCCAGTTTCCCGTCGATTTCCACCACCAGCTGGCCATCGGGAAAGTGCTGAATCTGGCTTTCAATCTGTTCCCGCTCCCACGGGTGCATTCCCGGAAAACACAGGTTCTGCATTTCAATCAGGGCGTCGAAATCTTCGATTTTCAGACGACGAACGTTGATTTTCCACTCGTAGTCCTTCAGATCGATGGCGCTCATTTGATTCCGATTCCTGACACGATTTTGTTTACGGTGACGCCGAAGTCTGTGAATCACGCTCCGCAGCTGCGGTCCTGAGATTTCAGTGTTTCGGGAATCATAGGCGATCACCATGAACATTCGAATGCGATGACAGGATTGACTGATATTCTCTGAGAGTTACAGGGTGTGACAAGCGACGTGCAACTGTTCACCTTTTGAAATCCTGCGTCACGGTGGCGAGGATGCCCGGCCGTACCGGTCGCAGGCGAGGTTCAGTTTTCAGACGGGAATCACGAATGGCGGAACTGCCCATTGTTCTGGGTGTCACGGGAGCCAGCGGGACGGCGTATGCGGTGCGGCTGGCTCAGGTGCTGCTGCTGGCCGAACGTCGGGTGGAGCTGGTCGTCAGCGATGCGGCTCGACAGGTATCCGACCGCGAACTGGGAATCAGCTGGCCGGCGCTGTCAGCGAATTGCGATCAGTGGCGACGGTTTCTTGAGTCCGCATTTTCCCACAGCCCCGCGTGTGACTGGGGATTCGCTGACCGGCAGATTCCGGAAAGCGCGGATCTGCGTGTTCATTCTCTGCAGAATTACTCAGCGGGCATTGCCAGCGGATCGTTTCGCACGGCGGGGATGGTGATCTGTCCGTGTTCGATGGGAACGCTGTCGTCCATTGCCTGCGGAGCGTCTTCGAATCTGATTCAGCGAGCTGCCGACGTGCATCTGAAGGAACGCCGGCCTCTGCTGCTGGTGCCGCGGGAAACGCCGCTGGGCCTGATTGCTCTGGAAAACATGACCCGGCTGACTCAGGCAGGCGCGACGATTCTTCCGTCAATGCCCGGATTTTATCAGAATCCCTCGCAGATTGCCGATCTGGTCGACTTCATCGTGGCTCGGATCTGCGATCATCTCGGCGTGAATCATCATCTGGTCGGCCGCTGGGGCGAAGAACCCGACGAACAGCGCGAACCCGAATTCTGACAGGACACATGGAACCGATGGCAGGCGATCGACATTCTACCGGCATTCCGCGGCTCGACGAGGCTCTGGGCGGCGGACTGCTGCCCGGATCGCTGACCGTGGTGATGGGAGCCACCGGAATCGGCAAAACTCAGCTGGGCATTTCCTACGCTCACGCCGGTCTGCAGCAGGACGGCGAAACCGGAGTCATTTTCGACCTGACAACTCGGGGCGATTCACAGAATCAGCACGAATATGCTCAGCGCATGCGTCAGTGGACACTGAAGTCCCGTCAGCTGATCGATCGTATTGATCCGGCCATCGTGTGGGATCGCAACGCCATTCGTTCAGACTATCTGCACGTGTTTCATCGCGGAGGACGGCGAGTCACCATCGGCGACATGCAGCCCGAAGAGTGGCAGGAATTCAAAGCCGATCTGATGCGGCGTCTGGATCAGACCATCGCGTACTTCTATGGGAACTTTGTGCACGGAGTGCGCCGAGCTGTCATTGACGGAGTCGAACCGACGGACCGCGATGCCGATTCGTTTCAGTTTCACCTGTTCGATTATCTGTATCATCAGATTCTGCGGAAGGAATTCGACTGGCTGGCTCGGGATCTGTTTCGAGTCCACTTTCGCAGCCAGCAGGAACAGGTGAACGCTCATCCTTATGATCACAGCCACATCAGCGGAATGCTGCTGTACACCAGTCACGAAGTGATGCTGGACGATCTGATTTCCCGACCGATCCAGTCCGGAGATGTGCTTTCCAATGCGAACACCATTATCATGATGGGCAGGACTCGTGACGGCAGCCGCATCGGCCGAGCTCTGTATGTGGCAAAACATCGGGGCAGTGCCTGTGAGGAAACAATTCTTCCGTATCGCATCGACGATCAGGGATTGTGCTTTGATGCAGCTTGAAACGGACTTCCCGCTGGAGTAACGGATCCGGTGCTGCAGAAGTGCTTCCTGTTCTGATGCTGTTCACCGTCTGCCAAGGGCTTCCCGGGTGTTGGAGAGCTTTGGCGCCGGCAGAGCCTGACCGACAGAGACGAAATTCTGCTGGAAGGAAACGTCGTGGTGAAAGAGGGCGCAAAACCGCACCTGCTTTCCCAACTCGGCATTCATTTTCAGGACACTTGTTAAAGGCTAATACTTTGAATTCTGATGACTCCAGTTCAGTGCCGGAAACCTCTGATGCTCTGGCCGGCAGTCGCTTCATGAAAGCGGTGCGGCGCGAGCCTGTTGATACGACTCCGGTGTGGATCATGCGGCAGGCGGGACGGTACCTGCCCGAGTACATGGCTGTGCGAAACCGCACAACATTTATTGATCTGTGCAAGACGCCGGAACTGGCCTGTCAGGTCACGGTGGAGGCTCGGGAGATTCTCAACACTGACGCGGCCATTCTGTTTGCGGACCTGCTGCCCATTCTCGAACCGATGGGCATCGATCTGGAATATGTGAAAGGCGAAGGACCCGTCATTCATAATCCCCTGCAGGAACCCGGAGCTGTCGATCGTCTGCATGCTCTGGAAACTGTTGAATCTCTGAACTACGTGTTTCAGGCGGTGAAACTGATTCGTCGAGCTCTGCCCGCCGAGATCCCGCTGCTGGGCTTCGCCGGAGCTCCGTTTACGCTGGCGTCGTATTGTCTGGAAGGCGGAGGTTCCAAAAACTATATCCATACCAAGTCGCTGATGTATCGCGATGCAGGAGCCTGGCATTCGCTGATGAACAAGCTGGTTGATTCCGTCAGTCTGTACCTGAAAGCTCAGATCACCGCGGGCTGTCAGGCTGTGCAGGTGTTCGACAGCTGGGCGGGGTGTCTGTCGCCGGATGATTATCAGCAGTTCGTGCTGCCTCACACAAAACGCCTGATTGCGGAAGTTCTGCCGCACGCGCCGGTCATCAACTTTCTGACCGGAAATCCGGCTCTGCTGCCGCTGCAGAAACAGGCGGGCGGAACCGTGATGGGCGTGGACTGGCGAGTCCGACTGGATGACGCATGGAATATCTTTGGTCCGGAATTTGCCGTTCAGGGCAACATGGATCCGGTTTCGATCTATGCGGACCTGCCGGTGCTGAAGCAGCGAGTTCAGGCGGTTCTGGACGCGGCGGGCGGACGACCGGGACATGTTTTCAACCTGGGCCACGGTGTCATGCCGGACATGAAACCGGAACACGTGAAGGCCGTTGTCGAATTCGTCCATGAACTGGGAGTTCGGTCGTGACACTGAAACAAACGCAGACGCCAAAGTCGGTGGCTGTGATTGGCGGGGGAATCACCGGCCTCGCGGCGGCTCAGCGTCTGGCGGCCGTCGGCTGTGATGTTCGAGTCACCCTGTTCGAGGCATCCGGACGGCTGGGCGGACTGATTCACACGGTTCGAAAAAACGGTTATCTCATCGAACGCGGGCCGGATTCTTTCATCACCAACAAGCCGGGAGGCGTGCGGCTGTGCGAAGACATCGGCTTTTCCTCACAGCTGATTCCCACCGACAGTGCGTGGCGTCGTTCGCTGGTTCTTCGAAACGGTCAGCCGCTGCCTGTTCCCGACGGCTATATGCTGATGGCACCATCGAACCTGCAGGCCATTCGGGAAACGCCCGTCCTGTCCGAAGCCGGGCGACAGCGGCTGCTGGCTGAAGTGGACGTGCCGGCTCGAACAGAAAACACCGATGAATCTCTCGCCGACTTTGTGCGCCGACGATTCGGCAGCGAAGTCCTGGAGCGACTGGTGCAGCCTCTGGTTGGCGGCATTTACACATCCGATCCGGAAAAACTGAGTCTGGAAGCGACGCTGCCTCGGTTTCCCGATATGGAACGTCGTCACGGCAGCGTCATCGCCGCAACGATGGCCGAACAGAAACGCAAGGCAGCTCAGGCAGCGGATTCGTCGGCCATTGACGACGACACCATTCCCATCAGCCATCCGTTTGCTGAATCGGCGGGCAGTGGAGCTCGGTACGGTCTGTTTGCGGCTCCACAGAACGGCATGTCGTCTCTGATTGATGCCATCGAATCGTGGCTGAAGGCTTCCGGAAAATGTGAATTCCGAATGCACCAATCCGTGGCTCAGGTCACACGGGAAGAAGGGACATCCGGCTGGACAGTGACGTTTCCGGATGGCAGCCATGAAACCTTCGACGCCGTCGTCCTGACGCTGCCGACGGCTCGAATCGCCGAGGTGTTGCCGGGAACCGAATTCAACGAAGTGACCTCTCTGCTGCGGCAGATCGAATATGCATCCAGCGCGATTGTGGTCAGCGGGCATTCTCTGAGCGATTTTCGGCATCCGCTGGACGCGTTCGGGCTGGTGATTCCGCACATTGAAAACCGTCGCATTCTGGCGGTGTCGTTCGGCAGTCGAAAGTTTGCTGGTCGGGCTCCGGAAGGCCATATTCTGCTGCGAACATTCGTGGGGGGGGCCATGCAGCCGGAACAGCTCGAACATTCCGACGAACAGATTCAGGAGATCGTCAATCAGGAATTGACGTCTATTCTGGGCATGCACGCTGCTCCGGAGTTCAGCGAAGTGGTGCGGTATCCTCACGCAATGCCGCAGTACCATGTCGGTCATCTTGCTCGAGTTGACCGGATTCACGCGTGCATGCAGTCGTTTCCGTCACTCCAGCTGGCCGGAAGCGCGTTTTACGGTGTCGGAATTCCTGACAGTATTGCCAGCGGACGCCTCGCGGCCGATCGTCTGTTTTCCCTGAACCCCGGGAACGGCAGCGGAAAACCTTGAGAAACCAGACAGGAACGGTTACCGTGCCGGGCGTTCGTCCAGTGTCTGGTTTTTCCGGGGTGAGCCGTGTGCCAGCGGCTCTGCCAGCGGATTTTTCGAGCGTTCGCTCATATCCGGTGTCGGCTCTGCTCAACGCCGTGAAGAGATGAAAAGTTCGGTAGGTCAGGCTCCTGCCTCAGCAGGTCAAATCGTCAAGCAGGAACCTGACCTAACGTCCTGGCGATCGATCCGTGTCAGGTGGTACAGACATTCCTGTCTGTGGAGTTTCGAGACTCTGGACCGTGTTGGGCGCTGCCCATTTGGGATTTTCACTGCAAAGCTCTGTCATGTCCGACGTGAAACCCGTCTTCGAATTTGAACAGGAAGGCGATGTTCTGGTTGTGGTGCCCACCGGAAGCCTGATTGAATTCCGGGACAACGACATTCGCAATGCCTACAATGAAACCTATCGGCTGCTCGACCAGGACGGAACGCGGCACTTGCTGGTCGATTTTCACCGTCTGGACTACTTTGGTTCGACGTTCGTCGGAATGCTGATTCGCCTAGCAAAAAAAGCACGCCAGGGAGGCGGCGAAGCGGTCTTGTGTAATCTGAGCGACAACATGAAGGGGATGATGAAAACCCTGATGCTGCTGGAGAACACAAAGACCGACTTCTTCTGGGTTCCGTTCAGTTCCCGAGCAGAAGCTTTGGAATCCCTGAAACCCAAGGCCGATCCCGCAGTTGATCCCGTCCCGGCGCCGCAGGCGGAAGACCAGTCCGATGCGGGGAGTTCCGGGACCGGCTGGGCTCGGTTCGTCAAATAGGTGAATGACCTGTCCGAAATAACGGAATGAACTGATTCGATCCCATGCCCGGACTGCAGCAGATTTTTGGATCTCCGCCGCTGGCGATGTATGAGCTGTCTTCGGAAGTCACCACGGTTGGCCGCCACGAAGACTGCGATATCGTGCTGGATTCTCCGGCCATCAGCCGCTGCCACGCTCGAGTCTATCTGATTGATGGACGTTGCTTTGTTGAAGACAACCACAGTCGTAACGGCACCATGCTGAACGGAACGCCGGTCCACAGCCGGACCCCGCTGAACGACGGTGACGAAGTGGAATTCAGCACGCTGCCGTTTCGATTCGTTGAAGATACTGCCGCCCTGCAGCCAGGCCGGGGTTCCGGGTCACAGCCGGAAATCCTCCGAGTGAACGCGGGATCCAGTCAGGCGACGGCACATCCGTTTTCGTCGCAGACCGTGATTGCCGGAGACCGGGTTCCTCTGATCGATAGCGACGGTTCGGCCCGGATTCACGATTCAAGAATCCGTCACCAGCTGGCGGCCGAAGAATTCAGCCATCCGGAACGGGCTGTTCGGTTCTCTTCCGGGCTGGAAATGATGTCGCTGCTGCAGACACTCAGGACATCCGCCTCCCTTCCGCGGCTGGCCGACGCCTGTGCCACAGGACTGTTGAACCTGTTTCCATCGGCCTCGCAGGTCGCCATCCTGAATTCTCCACCGGAGGCAAAATGTTTCGAGGTGCTGGCGACAAAATCCAGAATTGCCGATGTCGGAGTCAAGGTGGCATTGCCGGTTGTTCGGCAGTGCCGCATGAATTCCGTCGCTTTGTGCTGCAGTGACCGCACCGTAGCTGTGGGAGGGCGCGAATCAACTCCGGTCAGCCTGCTGGTGGCTCCGTGTCTCCGTGCAGACTCTGCCGTCACCGCAGTGATCCAGCTGACGTTCTTCGGTCCGTCATCCCGAATCGATGAAAACACGCTGGCGCTGTTGCTGGTGCTGGCTCAGGTCTTTGCCGTTTCGGCAGACCTTCTGAGTTTCGGCCAGGCCACCGAAGCAGATTCTGATCAGCTGGGAGCACGGGAAACCGAAGACCTGGATGCTGTCGTCGCTTCCGACGAGAATCCAGAGACATGAGCGAACCGGTCGTCACGGCGGAACAGATTCTGGGCGCCGACGGCAGCATCGCTCGCCGCCTGCCCAGCTACGAATCGCGGCCCGAACAGCTGGCTCTGGCCGCTGCCGTGGAAGCGGCGATCGCCGGGAAACATCATCTGGTTGCCGAAGCCGGAACCGGCGTGGGCAAAAGTTTCGCCTACCTGATTCCGTCTGTTCTGGCTGCCTGTCAGCGCCGCGAACGGGAAGAAGACGACAAAAAACGCAAACGCATCATTGTGTCCACGCACACGATCAGCCTTCAGGAACAGCTGATCAACAGCGACATTCCCTTCCTGCAGGCTGTGCTTCCTGTTGAATTCTCCGCAGTGCTGGTGAAAGGCCGCAGCAATTACATCAGTCTGCGGCGAGCCAACAAGGCGGTTTCCCGAGCCACTCAGCGAACCATGTTCGACATGGACGGGGAACGCCAGCTGGCGGGCATTATCGACTGGAGCCGGAAAACAACCGACGGCAGCCGTTCGGACCTCAGCTTTCGACCGATGCCGCAGGTCTGGGATGAAGTTGCCAGCGATCACGGCGACTGCATGAAAAAAAAATGTCCGACTCATGAGCAGTGCTTCTACTACAAGGCGCGGAGACGAGTCTGGAATGCCGATCTGCTGGTCGTCAACCACGCTCTGTTTTTTTCTGACCTTGCTCTGCGCCGCGATGGTGCCAGCATTCTTCCGGATTATGACACCGTCGTGTTCGACGAAGCTCATACGGTGGAATCGGTTGCCGCCGATCACCTGGGCCTCAGGATTTCCGAAGGGCAGATCGACTACCTGCTGAATCGCCTGTTCAATGATCGCAGCAACCGAGGTCTGCTGATGAATCACAACATGGTGCCCGCTCAGAAGCTGGTCCTGTCGCTTCGCAGCCGAACTCAGGAATTCTTCTTTCATGTCGAACAGTGGGCTCGCAGTTTTGGTCGAGCCAACGGGCGGCTGGATCGAGTCGTCGAAGTCGACAACACCATCACGCCGGGACTGTATGATCTGGCCGGAAAAATGGATCACTTCGCGGAAGCCATCCCTTCGGAAAGTGATCGAGTTGAACTGGCGGCGTCGGCCGAACGCTGCCGTCTGCTGGGTGACAGTCTGACCTCGTGGTGTGAACAGCGTTCTGCAGGAGACGTCTACTGGATGGAACGCGGCGGTGCCCGGCAGGATCGAATTCACCTGCTGAGTGCCCCGGTGGAAGTCGGACCGATTCTGCAGGATCAGCTTTTCAATAAGGTGTCCAGCGTGATTCTTGCCAGCGCAACCCTGGCCGTTGGCACCAGTGATTTTCGCTTCTTCCGGCACCGAGTCGGACTCAGCAACGGCAAAGACATCCGTCAGGGCAGTCCATTCGACTATCGCCGACAGGTGCGACTGATTCTGTCGTCCGAAATGCCCGACCCGTCTTCCGCAGCTGCTCAGTTTCAGGACGAATGCTGCCGCCGAATGCAGCGACATCTGCTGGAAACGGAAGGTCGAGCCTTCGTACTGTTTACCAGTTACAAAATGATGATGTTCTGTGCCGACCGGCTGAAAGGCTGGATGGCAGAACACGATCTCAGTCTGTACTGCCAGGGTCAGGGAATGCCGCGCACGGCGATGCTCGATCGCTTCCGTCATGATGATCGAGCCGTCCTGTTCGGGGCGGACAGTTTCTGGCAGGGAGTCGACGTGCCCGGCGATGCTCTGCAGAATGTCATCATTACCCGTCTGCCGTTCAGCGTTCCTGATCATCCGCTGCTGGAAGCCCGAGTCGACGCGATCCGAGCTCGCGGAGGAAACCCGTTCAACGAATATCAGGTCCCGGAAGCCATCATCAAACTGAAACAGGGCTTCGGCCGCCTTGTCAGAAGCCGATCCGACACCGGCCGAGTCGTCATTCTGGACCCCCGAATGCTGACCAAATACTACGGCCGCCAGTTCCTGCAAAGCCTCCCCGACTGCCGCACCGAAATCGACAACGGACAAACAATCGAACCCCTGGCCCCCTGATCTCGCCACTGACTACAAACTCCGGCCTCCCCCGAAATTCGATAGAAGCTCGAAGAGAAAAAACTTTTGCCCGTCGCCTGTTCCCTGGGATTTTGTGATCCGATCCCGTTTAATATGCGTACTGCCCATCTTTAAACGGGGGGAATCTTTCTCGACACGATTCCACCCCATCGACGCCTACTGACCGTGAGTCCACAGGATCTGTTCACTCCATGACTTCATCAAGACCAGAATCCACAGATGATGCCACGAGCTCAACAGACCGTACTTTGCCGGCAGGCGAGGATCGACCAGGAACCGATCAGAAGGTCCTCGTTTCTCATCCGGAGACTGCAAATCTGATCGAAGGCTACCACGTGATTGCCGAATGGATCCGCTTTGCTGATGCGAAGGCGGCCGTCGTTCTCACCGTAGGTGGGGCCGTCGCGGGACTGGTGATCCCGACCCTGAAAAGCTATCTCAACGAAACGCCGGGCAAACATCCGACGGAATGGTGGACAGCAATGGTCAGCGGGCTGTTTGCCATCTGGCTCCTCCTGCTTCTGCTCTCCGGAATATGGGCGTTCCTTTGCATCCTTCCATTTCGTCGCAAGGGAAAACACCCTGCTCTGGGACACAGCTCTCACTTCCATCCTGCTGCGATCAGCACTTCGTTTCAGCTGGACGATGTCGACCGCTTCATCAACGAGTGCGATGCGATGGGCGATGGTGGGCTGAGACGGGAGGTCGCTGCATGTCTGCTGATCGACTCTCATATTTCCAGCACCAAATATCGCTACGTCACAACATCAATCCGTCTGATGGGGGCGAGCAGTATTGTGGCGCTGATCTATCTGGTGACCATTCAGTTCTGACGACTCACGCAGATATGATCTTCAGAACAGATCAGCTGCCCCGACGTGATTGCAGGCGTCACATCATCAAGAGCGGTTCTCGAACCATCAACGAAACACTTCCTGACATTTCACTGTCAGGAAGGCCGGAAACGTATGCGTTGTATCGCTGCCGGATATCGCTTCGTCGCTTAACTGACGCTCGCTCTACAAGCTCATCAGCAAAGGCGTCCGATACCGCGAAAAGCGTGACCAGTTCCGGATGCGGCAACCTCTCATCGAGTACGCTGTAAACAAGCAGCCATGGCTCGATCCGCGAGGTCCTGGAGGCATACGGAAACCGAATCAGGTCCGTAATCAGTTGCACTCGAAATGGTTTCTCGTCCCCTTTGCGGAGGTCAACCGATTCGACCAGGCGATACCCGCCCAGTGACAGTTGCTGCAACGCTGCCAACTCCTGTGACGCCCGGCCTCGCAGGCACCTCCGAAGCCAGACCTGGCGACGGTGTCCCGAAAATGCAATAAGCCCTGCCAGCCACGTCGCATTCGAAAGCAGCGTTCCCGATGAAGGCACCGGGCTCAGGATATCCTCCGGCAGCCCAAGTGACTCTTCCAGTGACGTCGTGACCCAGCGATCTCGTTTCCTGCCATATGGAGTATCAATGATGCTGAACAGGTAACCGTAAGTGTGTTGCAGTCCGGCATGCGGCAGCATCATGTCTATTGACTGCCCTCCAACACTTAACAAAGGCTCGAGAACCGCCGGGTGAACGATTTGCTGTCCGGCAAACTCATCAACATTTCGCGAACGTGCCCAGAAGATCAAGGGTCCACTGGGCCCGGCATCCGTCTGAATTTGCGACATCACATGAGGTGCCAACTTCCACAGCAAGTCCGTTCGAACCGGCAGTGGTTCCCGTTGTGCCCGGATAAGTCGTTCTGCAATCAGTTCAAAGCTGGTCATGTTCCAATTCGAAGAGCCCCGGAGATGATGCAGCCAGCTCATTTAGATTTTATGCTGATGATGGACCGTTTCAGCGTTCATCGTCGGCACCCCTGGCCCAGGAGATCCCGAAAGCCTGCCGAACCCGCAATCTACCGATTGTCACGCAGAATCAAGCGTTGTTATAGCCTGGGAAGCTCAAAAGTAGCTGTCCATTCCGGAAAAAGTGTTGGTAACACATTGAGGGTCGATGCGGTAGAAGGGAGAAAAAGCGGGTGGCGACGTTGCCAGGACCGTTCGGCGTGCGTGGCAGCCGCAATCTGCAGGTCACATCACTCCGCCCGCGGTCCGCCGTCCCCTTTCCATCGCCCCCAAACCGCGCGACCGCTGCCCGGGTGGCTCCTGTGCCACATCCCATCCGATCGCGTCGCAGTTGAGAGTGTCAGAGTTTGGTTTCTTGCGGCCAAACGTAGGGAGAAAAAAGGGGGGGGCACATTGATTTGTGATGGCTGGATTCCTATTTATCTTGAGATGCCAGGAACCAAACGAATCTATGCTGCCGGTGAAGTCTTACATGCTATCGATCGAGCGGTTGAGGCGGCACGGCAAAGAAGCACTCGCTGTCCATCGGCGGAGTACGCTCCTTCAGCAGCGAAGCCAGCGGCGGTTTCGGAGCGTCTCAGTCACAGGGAACGCTTGTCGCCAACCCGGCGACTCCCACCAGCGGCAGCAGCACATCCGGCACCGGCGGAGGTACTGTTCTGAGAATGCCCGGGACCGGCGGCACTTCCGCTTCCGCCTTACCAACAGGATCAACCGGCACCGGAACTTCCAGTTCCGGCACCACTGCTACCGGCAACGGTTCCAGTGTTGACATCGGCACCGACTTCAACCTCAGCGCCAGTGGAGGCATCAACAGCGGCTTCAACCTGGACATCACCATCCCCGACGACGACACCGTCGAACCCACCATCAGCGGCGACGTCAGCTTCAACACCCACAGCAATGCCGGCTCCGGCAGCAACCAGCACATCGACATTCAGCTGCAGGAATCCAGCGGCAGTGCGGCTGATGAGAATGACGAACTTGAATACGTGAGTTACGTCACAAGCAGTGGTGGTGGCAGTGGTTCCAGCTTCCTGCTGGATCCTCTACGTCCCGTTTGGAACAGATCCCGCGGCCCCCGCCGGAAGCGGATCGCCCACAGCATCCACCACGCGGGAAAGTCGGTATGATCTGGAATTTTCCGACAACAGCAGCAATCACAGTCGTCAGTTGACGGGATATGCCCTTGTCGATCGGCAGATCGGCGATCAGATGTCTGACTACCATATTGTCAGCTATCTCAGTGGTCCGGTTTCCGGGTCTTCACAGGACGTGGGTTTTGGCCGCAATGCGGACGGTGAGTTTGAGCTCACCTTCTCCATGACAAACAGTACGGGCACTACAGAAATCTGGTCGGATGTTACTGGCGGCAAGATGACGGGCAGCACCGGAGCCGATCCCAACAACCTGCTTTCCACTGTCTCCCAGCCTGCGGACGCCTACGAATACACCTACGAAAACAGGAACATGTTTTCTGAGACATCGACGGACGATTCGACGCTGAGCCTGACAGTCGGTGCCGGCGGTGTGGACGTGACCAGCACTCAGTCCGTCACGATGTCCGGATCAGGCCTGGTTTCCGCCGAAACCAACGAGCACCTGACCCTGACCGACGGAGCGGAACGAACCGCCACCGTCCTGTCCCTGAATTCGTACGAATATGAATTCACTGCCAGCGAAACCGAAGAACCTTCCGGAACCTGGACAGAAACTCACAAGACCGTCAACGTCTACCCCGTTGACACGGATGAAACAATCACGGAACCACTGACGTTTCCAGACAGCTCCACTTCGACGGATCCACAGCAGGCGATCAGAGACGAATACCTCGCCCGAGCCACCAACATCGCTCGCTGGCAGGCTGAACTGGCCGATACCACCGACCCCGCTCAGCAGGATGTTCTCAAGAAGCTGATCGACAGCGAACAGGCCATCCTTGCCACACTCGCCGCTGACGCAGCCGCCGCCGGAATCACGGCAGACGCACTGGCCGAACTCGACAATTAGCCGCTGACGCGGCCGCGAATGATCTAATTGATCCTGAGACATGGGATGGTGGTGAATGGGGAGTCTTTGATATTTATTCAGGTTTCATTAAGGGATGGTCGCAGGGAGAGTTGAACGTTGTCAATGGCGTGACGGACATCGGAATCAGCATCCTCAACCTGCCCGCTGCGATGACAAATGGTATTGCTTCGGTGGAAGAGTATCTGGGAATCCTGCCCGACGGTTCGATCAGAGTGCCGTATATCCCCGCTCCAGACTGGTCGTACGGCTTGATTGTTCAGGAAGACCAAGCCAGCCACGACTGGAGCAAATGGCTCGGTGGGAATGGGGTTGTAATACTTGGGACGCTGGCGTTGGGAGCTGCGATGGGTAACATCGGCAGTCATAGCTCTGTGTCGTCGGAGGTCGTGTTAGCAGAGGCGGAATCGTGGCTCGGTCCGGGGTACGCAGAAATATCGCCGGGTATCTTTCGGTCGGCAGACGGATTGCGACAGTTCAGAATGGTAACTGCAGACCTCCTTCCGACGCACGGGACCATTGGGCCACACGTGCATTTTGAAGTGCTCGATGCTCTTGGACGCGTTACGAGAATCTACACATCCCTATTCACTGAAAGACCATTATGCGGAGAATCATGAGGGCACCTGTCGTGGGCTCAACAGGTAAAACCCAACAGTATGTTGGAATACCGACCGAAATCCCTGCACTCATCCCCAATGCTGCTTGGGTCGAAATCGCAACTGAAGACGAGGCTGGAGGCGGATACTTCCTGCTTCACTGCGACTCAGCGGGGAAGTGTATAGCCGATACGTGGCATCAAACCCTAAACCAGGCAAAGCAACAGGCAGAATTCGAGTTCGGCATCAAAGATCTCGATTGGATGGCAGGTCGTCCGTCAGAGTAAGGATTGGCTCAGGTCAAGAAATGTGCGTCGAGAAATGGGGAAAACCAAGGGCCATCCATCTGTTAACAGCAGTTTGGTGAGTTTGCAGATTCCTGAGTTGAAAAAGGGGACGCAGCTCAATACGAGAATTGAGCTGCGTCCCTGTTCGTTTCTGCGATGGCCGTGAACAAAATCTGGATTAGCCATCCCCTCTTCAATAAAGGTGCCCTGAACATGCGGACACGCCGCACGGTGATGATCACTGGATCTGCCATATTGGGCTGGAGTGCAGCAGCATTGGTCTATCTATATGAGCGGGTACTTTCCGAACCCCGTCAGCTTCAACACCCACAGCAATGCCGGCTCCGGCAGCAACCAGCACATCGACATTCAGCTGCAGGAATCCAGCGGCAGTGCGGCTGATGAGAATGACGAACTTGAATACGTGAGTTACGTCACAAGCAGTGGTGGTGGCAGTGGTTCCAGCTTCCTGCTGGATCTCTACGTCCCGTTTGGAACAGATCCCGCGGCCCCCGCCGGAAGCGGATCGCCCACAGCATCCACCACGCGGGAAAGTCGGTATGATCTGGAATTTTCCGACAACAGCAGCAATCACAGTCGTCAGTTGACGGGATATGCCCTTGTCGATCGGCAGATCGGCGATCAGATGTCTGACTACCATATTGTCAGCTATCTCAGTGGTCCGGTTTCCGGGTCTTCACAGGACGTGGGTTTTGGCCGCAATGCGGACGGTGAGTTTGAGCTCACCTTCTCCATGACAAACAGTACGGGCACTACAGAAATCTGGTCGGATGTTACTGGCGGCAAGATGACGGGCAGCACCGGAGCCGATCCCAACAACCTGCTTTCCACTGTCTCCCAGCCTGCGGACGCCTACAAATACACCAACGAAAACAGGAACATGTTCCGGGAAAATATCGCAAGGGAGATTGCGTCAGAACGATCTCCTTTTCGATTCAGATAAGAGATGGGGAAATTCAGTAACTGTTGGAAGCCTTTCATGCCGGCAGTCTGCAATTGGCGTCATTCGATCCGATTTGGCAGGACCGGGATCCACTGGCGGAAAGTGGGGTGCACTGCGGTCAAAAGCTGCGGTGAACGAGATCACTCCGGCTTCCAGCGAACTCGTTCGGGTTCTGAGAGACTGATGAAGCTGATTTGTTTGCCGTTTGGGGACCAGACGCCCGAATTGTTATTCTGATATGAAGGCTGGCCGGTGAGATAAGTGAACGACTTTTCAGCGAGGTCATAGACGAACAGGCGGATGACTCCGGAATGTTTTGGTGAGGGCATTGCGACCAGGATTCGACTGCCGTCGGGGTGCCAGGACGGGTCAGTTTCGACAGGTGAATCGGTGAGAACCTGAAATTCACGGTTCGAACCGGCGACACTGGTGATCGCCAGTTCTTCGCCTCCGGAAGCCAGACCGGCCTTGAAGCAGATCCGGCGGCTGTCCGGCGACCATTCCATATTCCAGATGACCTGAGCATAGCGAGCCGCGTGTTCTCCTTCCAGAACATGACGCACCTGTCTGGTCTTCACATTTGCGATGGCGATGTTTGCTCGGGTTTTGCCGTCGACTCGCTGATGATCTCCGAACGCGATCGACTGTCCGTCCGGCGACCACTGAGCACCCCAGCCGCTCGTGGAGATGACATCGAGACCTGTTCCGTCCGTGTTCATGATGCTCATCCCCTGAGCTCCGGAAAACGCGATCCGTTTGCCGTCCGGAGCAAACGTCGCCATGGAACCGGATCCGACTTCGTGAGAATTCGTCCCATCCGAGTTCACCAGAAAAATGCGAGACGCATTCGCGCTGCCTCGCCAGCTGTCGTACAGAATCTGCTTTCCGTCGGGAGACCAGTCCGGCGAACCGTGACCGGGATCATCCGCACCAGGAACGCTGACTCGACGCAGATTCGATCCATCGGCGTTCATCACGAAGACGGAAACCTTTTGAGTGGTGCGAGCGTCGGGCAGCGTCATCAGTTCGTCGGTAGCGATGCGGAGGTCCTTCCACGTGAACTGCGTCGTTCCGGATTCGCCGGAAACGGAGAACATCTCGAGTGACGCCGGTTCCGTTGCTGAGCCTGGCATGTTGACCGAACCGATCAGTCGGTAGATCGATGTGTCACTGTCCGCGAATAAAGCATGCCAGTCATCGCCTAATCTCACGGCTCGCAGTCGTCCGCCGGTGGCTTCGGTCATCAGTGTTTCATAGTGCCGTGCGAATTCGCCGTTTCCTTTGGGGATCGCCCACTCAAGAACGGCCCAGTGACGAGTCTTCGACTGGACTCGCCGAGTCACTGCGAAACGGTGGCCCGTGGCCGTCGTCACGACCATTGAACTGCCGCAGAAATCGCTGTTGGATGTTCGCCAGCTGTCAAAGCCGACACTGACATCAAAATCGCCGTGAACCTCGAACAACGGTGTTACACGCGATGAGGTTGACGGCCCGTTCGAAGTCTGCATGCATTGCAGGCCGTCAGGCGTGACAAGGATCTGTCCGCCTCGGTTGTCTGCAGGAATCAGAAAATACTGTTCGGGAAGTCCGGCGGAAAAGTCATGATGAAAGACGGGGCCGAGTTCTGCGGTTGTGGAATCAATCGTCGTCACAGTTCGATCGGCCAGTTCCTGATCTTTCAGCGGCGGCAGCGACTTCGGCCAGTGACCGGTCATGACAAGGTTGCGAACTCGAGCTTCGCCGCGATCTGCGAAATAGAACACACCGAAGTGACGCGAGTTTTCGGGTTCCATGATTCGTTGATGAATCTGCTGACCATTGAGTTCCAGGAAAGCTGTCTGCCCGGCAACGGCGACTCGCAGGCGATTCCATGCGTTCTCGATGAGCGGCAGCCCGGTTGAGTCAGCAGGAGCCTGAGCGGCATCTTTGTTCGAAGGAACATTAGCTGAGAGAACGTTGTCCGGCGACAGGTCATCCTGTTCATGACGATCATCGGTGATCCGGTGAATCATGACCTGCTGCGAATCGATAATGAATGCCATTCGATCCAAAGCCGGATAGGACATCGCTCGTCCGGGCTCGTAGAAGAATTCGTATTCAACGGCCCCATCTTCGATCAGCGGCCGATGATATCGCAGCAGCCGTTCGCAGTCCGTTCCCGGGATCCAGGAAAAATGCCGTCCGATGATCTGCCCCGCGGCCGTGCCATTGTTGCCGTCGGTTGCGATGTTCTCGGATGGTTCAAATCGCCATGCAGCTTCGGCAAAGCCGACGGAATCTTCCTGATACGAATGCCATCCGGGAAGGTCGGACTGAAAGACCAGTGAGATTGAATCGGGAATAATCGGCTGTCCGGTGATTCGCACATCCCGTATACCCCCGCGACCTCGGCTCCAGCTGTGAATTCCAATCCAGGGATCGCGGCTTCTGCTTGTGCTGTCGGTTCTCACGCAGCGGCCGTTGATGAACATGGAACGCACGTCCCCACGAAACTCAACGCGGCAATGAACCCAGGCGTCCAGATGATTCAGAGGTGGAGCCAGCGGTCCCGGCTGAGCTCCGCGCCGCAGATCGCCATAAATAATGTGATCGATCCATTGAGGCCCGAATGAGTTTCCGCCGGCGAGGACCTGAGCCTGTCCTTCCGCAGGCGTTTCGAAATCGATGGCAAAGTCACCCAGCAGCGGGCTTTGATACAACAGATAATCTTCTTCGTGACCGCCAACGTGGCTGATCTGGCTGCCGTCCCGGTTCCACAGAGATTGCGGAAAGCCAGTGCTGCGAGAATAACCTCGCTGACGAGGATTCGACCGCCATTGCTTCAGCGCAGCTGTCGACGACAGTTCGGACGCTGTTTGATCCGGGTGAGTCAGACCGTACGAATGCTGCTGCGACAGCGACCAGATCAGGCCATGCCATTCGGGATGTCCCTGCGGGAATCCTCGTTCCGTTCGCTCGCTGGTGATCAGCATCAGCAGGTCACCAATCGCCGGATGTCGCGGACACAGCTGCATTCCTAAAGCAACCACCAGCGTTTCGGGCCAGAATGCCTGCAGGTTTGTCGCCGTCGATGTTTTGATAAGTTCAGAAAGTGCCGCCACACCTTGGTCGATGGCCGGAGACTCACCATCCGTCTGCATCGCAATCAGGATGCTCAGAGCCATGACCGCTCGGCGCTGTTCATTGGTGGAAGGTGCTCGTACGGCCGACAGGCGTTCACGGAGTTCCGGCAGACGATTCAGCTTTGCCGCGACATCCAGCAGATCGAAAACCGGTGACGCCAGATTGTGGTCAAACGGCGACTGACTCTCTTTGCGCTGTTCCGATGACGCATGAATTCTCGAAGCGAGATTTGCCGGTTGGAAAGCAGCCTGCAGCCGCAGCGTTCTGTGAGTTGTCGATGGAAAGACCCAGTCTGCGAGTTGAGTAAACCGATCGACATCGGACAGCGACGCAGTTCGGCGACAGATTTCCCTGGCATTCAGCGTCAGAACATCCTCACCAATCAGCTCACCGACCGCCGCCAGTGTCCTGTGATCCGGCGTCGAACGTTCCGTTTCGGCCCTGGCAATCGCCACAGCAAAGGCCGGACACAAACAGAAGATGGCGATGTGCCGCAGGTGCTGCGATATGAGTGGAACTGATCGACCTGCAACCATCGTGATCATTCGAAGAAATCTTCCGCTGTTTACTCTGACCGGCCCTGCCAATTTTTACTCTCAGCCTGCACAGATTGCACGGCCAGGCACTCTGTTCAGCCACACGGCATTTTCATTAAACCAGCAGATCGGCCTGTCGCCACGGCTGGCCAATTTGTTGGACTGTTGAAAATGCAGGGTGTGACAAGCGGCACTCAGGCCGCGGTGGCTCACCATGCAGGCGGCTTTGGATGCTCTTCGGTGTGCCTGCGCTTCGCTTGACAGCACCCTACGGTCGCCGCAACTGAACAAATTGGCTGGCCGTGGGCCTGTCGCGGCACCGAGTGGCAGCAACGGCGAATTGCAGACACAATGCCAACGGGCTCAATGATCGCAGGGTGTGAACCGCGAATTCGGCGATCTGTCGCGGGGGAGTCTCGTCGCGAGAAAAAAATCTGAAGGCGACTTTGGTGAGAGGCACAGCTTCAGTGAACACATCCACTTCAGGACATATTGGCATGATGAGGAAACATTTCATTTCACGCCTGCTGTTGCTCATGGTGATGATCCGGACGGCGGACGGCGTGTGCGGGGCGCAGACTGAGGTTGCCATTTCGGGAACTCGCTGGCTGGTCAATGGACGGCCAGTGAATCAGGGCACCGCATGCGAAGGTCTGCTGATGAACGTTCGGATGGTGAACGCGACGTTTGAAGACCAGCACAAGCCCGAGTTCAATGCCGGGAAAAATTCCGAAGAACTGATTGCTCAGTTACCCGACTATGCGGCACACGGAGTGAACGCGATTACTCTGAATCTGCAGGGCGGAATGCCGGGCTATGAAGGAGCGGTGAATTCTGCATTCAACGCCGACGGTTCGCTGCGGCAGGAACCTCTTGGCCGCGTTGAACGAGTTTTGCGGGCGTGTGATCAGCACGGAATCATTGTGATTCTGGGGCTGTATTATCAGCGGCAGTCCCGGATCCTGCGAGACGAATCGGCCGTGCGTTCGGGCGTCGTGAATGCCGTGCAGTGGCTTCGATCACTCGAGCTGAAGAACGTGGTTATTGAGATTGCAAACGAGTATCCGCACCGCGGTTTTGCTCACGACGTGATTCGAAGTGCGAAGGGGCAGGCGTCGTTGATTCAGCTGGCAAAGGACACATGGCCGGACCTGCTGGTGACTGCCAGCGGCTATGGCAACGGTCGAATCGATGCCGAAGTCGCCAAAGCGTGCGATTTTCTGACACCTCACTGGAATGGAACGAAAGTCGAAGACATTCCGGATCGAGTTGCAGCTTTGAAACAGTCTGGAAAGCCGGTGGTGTGCAATGAAGACGACAGAACCGGAGAACTCGCCGTCGCGGCCCTGCGAGCGACAGTTGCGAGCGGAGCGGGTTACGGACTGATGCTGGTTGATCACAATCAGACCTTCCCCTTCCATTTCAACGGTTCTGATGATGACCCGGTCTATTACGTGGCTTTGGAAACACTCACGACTCCGGCACCGGATACCGCAGCCACACCGTCGTACAGCGACTTTCCGCTGCCTGAATCACAGGGTGGCTGGCAGGTGGTGGCGAGCGATCAGGAGATTGAAACGATCGGCGGGATGAACCCGACAAAGATTGCCGCGCTGCGCCAATGGCTTCAGCGGTCAGACGATCGCCCGTTCGCTGCCGTTGTCATTCGACACGGAAGGATCGTCCTGCAGGTTGAACGCGGCAATCATGCCGCGACAGATTCGCGTCGAGTGGCTTCGGTTTCCAAGGCCATCTGTGCAACAGTGCTGGCGATTGCATCTGAGCGAAGTCAGCAGGGACTGACGCCGACAAAGATGACGTTCGATGACAGGGCGTTCGATTTCATCCCGTGGGCCAACCCGCTGAGTGATCCTCGAAAGGCAGACATCACCGTCCGGCAGTTGCTGAATCACACGTCCGGAATCTGCCCGGAAGCAACCGGTGCACCGAACGACGGGACGTGGGATTACATCCTTGGCCACAGTGGAGATGCTCGAACAGAAAAGCTGGCATTTGATCCCGGCACAGGTTGCGGATATTCGACACAGGCACTGGTGCATGCATCGCTGGTTTGCGAAACGGTGACCGGCAAACCATACGATAAATTTGCCATTGAGGCATTGTTCAGGCCGATCGGAATCGAGCACTGGTGGTTTCAAACGTACGACGGTGGCGGTGTCGGGGAAAAGCCATCGCACGGCCTGGGCATGCCGGCTCGGGACCTTGCCAGAATTGGTTACTGCATGCTGCGCGAAGGACGCTGGAAGGATCGACAGGTGATTCCTCGATGGTTCGTAGAACAGACAGCGCTGCCTTCTCACAGCGTCACCACTCCCGAACTGCGCTGGAAGCTGAACCCGGCTGTGTTTACGCTCGGCTGGGAGCTGCCGGCGAAACACTTCCCGGAAAGCGGCAGGCACATTGCCGGGATCCCGCCGGATGCTCGGTACAAACCGGGCAGTGGCGGACAGTTGCTGGCGTTTGTCCCCAGTCTCGATCTGGTGATCGCTCGACAGACCGGCGGCAGCGGTGCCTGGGACTATGAAGAATTTCTGCGGCTGGCGTGTGACGCGACGAGTCCATGAAACGATTTGAGAGCGTTTTTTTGGGGCCCCGAGGAGGATCCGTGTGAATTTGTCGGCTGAAGTCTCGCATCCGGCGGTCGGAGCGTTACAATCGGCAGAATGTATGCAACCGATACAATCCTTACATTCGGCTTTCCGCTGGGGCACATTCGGGGAGCTCGGTTTCGCGTCAGTTTTCTGTTCCCCGTGACGGCTCTGGCCCTGATCTGGCGGCTGAACAGCGCTGAACTGGGGCTGCTGGTAACCGGCCTGCTGTTTGCCAGTGTTTTTCTGCATGAGCTGGCTCATTTGCTGGTCGCTCGGTCCGTTGGCGATGACATGGATGAGCTGCATCTGTGGCCGCTGGGCGGACTTTCTGAGCCGTTCGGACACGGCTATTTCCGCGACCATGCTCAAACACTGTTCGCCGGTCCGCTGATGAATTTGATTGTTGCGCTGGGCTGTTCTCTGGTGATGTCTCAGGAGCAACTGCTGAGTCTCGTCAATCCGCTGACGGGGCTGCTGGCCGCGGCGGACGGTCCTCTGTGGCTGTTCGTTCTGAAAGCCACCTTTCTGGTCAATGTGATGTTGCTGCTGGTCAACCTGCTGCCGATGAGTCCGTTTGATGGCGGACTGCTGCTGCGAACCTATGCGTCGACTCGGTTTCCCGAAGCGGAAGCTCGTGATCTGATGGTTCGCGTCAGTCTGGCGATGGGAATTGTGGGGATGCTGGCTGGCTTTGTTTTTCAGAACAGCACAGTGGTGGCCGTCAGCGGGTTCATTGTTGTCCTGCAGGTGCATGAAAGCCTGCGGTGGTATGAAACGATTCAGGATGACGTGTCCGGCTACGATTTTTTTCGCCTGGATGCGGCAGGTGAGTTTCCGGGATCCCTGTTGGGCGGTCATGACAGTGATGAAGCCCAGGATGCTGTGCTGGACAGCTGGCGACAGAACCGTGAAGCTCAGCGGCTGGAACGCGAGCAGGAAGAACGGCAGAACGAGGAAGCTCGGGTGGATGACATCCTGCGGAAGCTTCACGAGCAGGGACGTGAATCCCTGAACACGGCCGAGGTCTTTCTGTTGAATCAGGTCAGTCATCGGTATCGCACCAAACGCCAGCACAGCTGACGGCTTTTCGCATGCGGCTTCCCAGTCAGTCAGCTCGACGAACTCCGCTGAAGTTCAATATCACACCGCTGATCGATGTGGTCTTTCTGCTGATCATTTTCTTTCTGGTTGCCAGCCACTTTGTCCGCAGCGAACAGTCGCGTCCGGTCGAACTGCCGGTGGCTGTGGACGGAAAGCCGGATGAGGACACCGCCGCTCACCGAATCACGGTGACTCTGGATCGCGGCGGAGATCTGTATGTGGGCGGCGAGCAGATTTCGGAAAGCGACCTCATTCTAAGAATCCAGCAGCTACAGGCGGCGGCCAGGACTGAAGGTGTCGAACCGGAAGTGCGGCTGCGATCGGATCGGCTGAGCACCTTCGGACCGTTCCGCAGAATCTACGAAGCCTGTGCCGCGCAGCAGATTCACCGAATTCAGTTCGCCGTTTCCGGAGAGCAGCCCTGATGAAGATCCCCAGGCACCGTTACGGTCGGGATTCGCTCGACGGAGAAAGCATGACACCGATGATCGACGTGGTGTTTCTGCTGCTGATCTTCTTCGTGGTGGCCTCCATCGGCCAGACTCCCGACCAGCTGCTGCCCGCTTCCATCGGACCGGGCAATACAGAAACCGACCTTCCGCGGGACATCACCAGCACAGAACTTCCCGTTCAGGAAGTCCTGGTCCGAATGTCGCGACAGCTGAGCGGCGAACTGACCGTCACACTGAATGATCGCCCGGTGACGACGACTGAGCTGCGGCAGTCTCTGAAAACACTGGCAGAACTGGATCCACGAACAAAAGTCATTCTGGATCCCGCAGACGAAGTGCTGGTGCAGCAGTTCATCACCATCTACGAGTACTGCCAGAATCTGTCGTTTGAATCCATTTCTCTGGCCGTGCACGAGAAACACTGACGCCGTTCCGTCAGAATGTTCGTGCCTGAGGTTTTCAGCGCGGATGTGTCTTCGGACCCGCGTTTTCTGAGCAGAATTGAACAGGGTTTCCATGAGTGATTCAGCGCATCGACAAACGGCTTTCCGTTTGCTGCTTCAGGATTACGGAATGGTGCTGGTTCTGCTGCTGCTGGCTGTGGTGCTGAGTGTTCTGACTCTGGAACGCCAGTCTCCGGTCGGGAGTGACGCAGGACGTCAGGTGGCTGATGAAACCGTGGCGCGGTACGGCCCGTCGGCTCGGGTTCTGATTGTTGCCGGGCTGACGCCTCTGGATCATGCCTTTGCGGACGCGGCAGCTCAGGAATTGCAGTCAGCAGGAGCGACCGTTCTGGGAAAGGTCAACGGCGGTCCTCCGGATGCTCGGCAGGCCATTGACCGCATTCTGCAGGACGGATCGTCGATCGACGCCATCGCTGCAACGGCGGATGCCGGAACATGGACACTGTACGATCGCTTCGAAAGCGTCGGACATGGCCGCTGTGTGATGCCGGAATCTTACGTGTGGCCGAAGTTCGCCACGCTGGAAAACATGCTGAATATCGCCAACCAGACAGCCATCTACGCCATCATCGCCATCGGAATGACGCTGGTGATCATCACCGGCGGGATTGACCTGAGCGTTGGGTCACTGGTGGCTCTGGCATCGGTATCGGCGGCTATCTTCATCCGCAGTGCCGGAGGAGCGAATGCATCGGTGTCAATGATGATCTGTGGCTGCGTCATCGGAATTCTGGCATGTGCCGCAGCTGGCGCATTCAATGGACTGATGGTCACGCGGTTTCGAATTCCTCCGTTCATTGCGACGCTGTCGATGATGATGGTCGCTCGCGGAGCAGCTCGGCGAGTCACCGACGAACTGTCCATTCAGCAGCTGCCGGACACGTTTCTGTGGCTGGGAAAGGGGACCGTTGCGGGGATACCCAATGCAGTGGTCCTGATGCTGGTGCTGTACGTGCTGGCTCATCTTCTGATGATGAAAACTGTCTTCGGTCGCTGCGTCTATGCCGTCGGCGGAAATGCCGAAGCGGCTCGACTGTCGGGAGTTCCGGTGAAACGTGTTGTGCTGAGTGTTTATATTCTGTGCGGGATCCTGGCCGGGCTGGGGGGCGTTGTGCTTTCCTCCAAACTGGGCAGCGGTGATCCTAAGCTGGGGTTAATGCTGGAACTGGAAGTCATTGCGGCGGTCGTCGTCGGCGGGACATCGCTGATGGGTGGCGAAGGCCGAATCTTCGGAACTCTGATCGGCGCCTTCATCATTGCCGTGATGAAGAATGGTCTGAACCTGATGAACGTTGGTGATCCGGAACAGGAAATCGTCGTCGGGGCCGTTGTTCTGGCCGCAGTTCTGGTTGATACCATCAAGCATCGGAGATCGTGATGTTCCTCCCCGGCGAATCAACAGATGAACAACGCTGAACCAGTCAGCCCTCCGGCTTCCGTGAAATCCTGTTCGGATTCGGCAGGTCACCGGACGCTGGCAGTCTCTGCGGGGGCTGTCGGGTTTCTGATCATCCTTGCCTGGATTTCGCTGAAATTCGGACTGAATGCGCCGCCCTCGGCAACCGGAGACGAACCTTCCTACGACAGCATCGGCTGGCAGATTGCTCAGGGGAATGGATTTCGCGAGGACGTGGGGGATCCGGACTTTCGCAGGCCCTATGACGATGCAGCGGTGACCGATCCGGAGCTGATGACTCTGATGCCGGTGCAGGCGGGAACTGTCACGTACCGGCCACCGCTGTTTCCCGGACTGATTGCAGCGATGGATCTGATTGCCGGTCGGCAGTTCTGGGCGATTCGGCTGTTCAATGTGACGGCGATATGTTTGAGTGGAATCCTGACAATTGCATTTGTTGCCGCAGTCACTGGCCGGTCGGCAGCGATGGCGTGCGCAGCGTTGTTCTTCCTTGCAGACACTCGAACTCGCCTGTTCGCTCGGACAATTCTGACTGAGCCCACAGCAGTGTTACTCATGTCGATCCTCACGCTGCTGCTGGTTCGAATGACTCAGCGACCGGATCGTCGAACCGCGATCATGGCCGGCGTTGTCTGCGGACTCTCGATTCTGAACAGAACTGCGATCGTGCTGTGGCTGCCGGTCCTGCTGCCCGGACTGTGGCTGCTGATTCGCCGAACAGCGGGTCATCCGGACAGCGAAGCGAATCAGGAACAATGTTCTGCTGCATCCGAACCTGCCAGCCGGACACCATTGGCGGCAACGGCTGCAATACTGTGGATGACCATCGCAACTGTCGTCGTTGGGCTGCCGTGGGGAATTCGGAACTGCATGGTGCTGGGCGAACTGATGCCACTGGGAGCTCAGGGAATGATGGAACTTCCGGCCGCGTTCAGCGATCAGGCCGTTGAACGACAGGGAATCTGGTTTGGACTGAACACTTCAGATGTGTATCCCGGAACGAACCTGCCCGACATGTCGCGACTTCAAAAGGAAGCGGCCCGAGCAAAACGTGGTCGCGAACTGGCGATGACCTGGATTCGAAATCATCCGGTTCAGGCGATGGAACTGGCTCCGATCAAAGTCTTTCAGGAATATCGACCTCGAACCCTGCCCGAATGGCTGATCGGGGGTCTGGCGGTGGTCGGAGCACTGGCTACCTGGCGGCAGCGCTCAACCCAAGTCTTCATCCTGCTGCACCTGTCAAATGCATTTGCGATCGCATGTACGTGGTCTGTCGAAGGTCGGTTTGTTGTTCCGCTGCTGTTCAGCGTGCATGTTCTGGCGGCAACGGGCCTGTTTCAGTTGGTTCGGCGGTTGCGGTGGAATTCGGTCACGCCTGCAACAGGAGCCCCGACAGCGAATTCGTAGATTGGATCCCTGGATGTTTCACGGCACAAAGACGAACTCGTTGGAATTCAGCAAAGCTCGACAGAACTGCAGCCAGTTGCTGTCGCTGATGAACCGTTTTGACGCGTTGACTTCTGCGGGCTGAGCAGATCGGCTGAAGCACAGCTGCCATGCTCGCTGAATGCGTTCTTCGTCAGACGGACATTCCTGCTGAAGGCGTTCCGCGAAGAATTCGGCCTGCTGCATAACGAAGTGGCTGTTCAGAAGATTCAAAGCCTGCAGCGGAGTTGTCGAACGACTTCGCTGAGGCACGACCTGATTAAAGTCGGGGCAGTCGAACACGCCGAAAACCGCATCGCGTTCCTGCCGGACTCGTGTCATGTACACCATCCGCCGCCAGTCGTCAGACGTGAAGGTTGTCTTCGGGAAGTAGTGTCGAACATTTTCCGGTTCGATTTCGAACGCGCTGAAGCCTGGTCCGCCGCGCTGAGGATTCAGTTTTCCCGAGACCATCAGCATGCTGTCGCGGATGGCTTCCGCTTCCATGCGTCGCGGCGGGAAACGCCACAGCAGCCGGGATTCCGCGTCTCGGACGATCGCTGCGGCGTTCGGCGATGAGCTCTGCTGCCACGTTTCCGACGACAGAATCAGCCGATGAATGTGTTTCAGCGACCAGTCGTGATCCATCAGTTCTGCGGCCAGCCAGTCCAGCAGTTCCGGATGACTGGGCTCAGTACCGTTGGCTCCGAAGTCGCTGGCTGTGGAAACCAGCCCCGTCCCAAAATGAAACTGCCACAGGCGGTTCACGATGACTCGAGCCGTCAGAGGGTTGTCACGACTGACGATCCAGTCGGCGATGGCCTGGCGTCGCTTCTGTTCCGGAGTGGTTTCCTCAAGTTCCGGGCCATGCAGCGCTTCAACGCCTGCGGGTGAGACCGCTTCCCTGGGCGACCCCGGCTCGCCTCGGTACAGTCGATGGGTTTGCCCGGGTTGCGAAAACGTACCGGCATAGGCCAGGGCGGGTTCCGCCAGCTGTTGACGTTCAGCCTGCAGTGCCGTCAACTGCTGAAGCTGTCGGCGTGCGGCGCTGGCTTCGTCCGGAGTGGCATCATCGAAGCTGTAGACGATGTCGGGCTTCTGGCTGCTGTCCGTGGGAAGACGGTCCTCGGACGATGTAACCTCCTGCCAGTGTTCGCCGTCCACAGAGACTTCAACTCGGTAATTCGTTGCCAGTCGATCGGCGTACCGTCCTTCGCGGTCTCGAGCCCACGCAATGCGGCTGATGCGATGAGCAGCAGCAAACTTCAGCTGCACCCAGCCTCCGGACACCACACTGGAGATCCAGCTGCGAGCGTTCCCGTAGCGGCCGTCGTTGATGTGTTCCAACTTGTGCAGCGGATGCTGAAAATCGCCCGATGACGACGCGACTGTTCCCGCTGTGGCCAGAGCAACGTTCATTCCGTCGGCGAACACTTCCAGTTCGTCCAGACAGGGTTCTCCCTGGTTGGTGGCCAGAATCGTGAACCTTACGAACTGAGCCTCCACCGGAGAGAATTCTTCTGAATTCTGAGTCGCTGTCACGGCTTCCCGCAGCTGATTCGCAGCAATGTACTTCTGCAGACTGCTGCGCAGGTCGGCGATCTGAGTGTCAAGCTGCTTCAGGCGAGCGATCCTGTCCGGAGACGGCGGCAGTTGGCGGTCAGCATGGTTGACTCCGGCGAAGACCGCCTGCAGCGCGTAGTAATCCTTTTGCGTGACCGGATCGAACTTGTGGTTGTGGCACCGGGCACACCCCAGCGTCAGTCCCATGAATGCCGTTCCCGTGGTGTTGATCATATCCGCCAGTTCGTCCTGTCGCTGAGTCAGCCGGAGCAGCGGGTCCTGCCCCTTCACCAGATCGTACGGACCGCCCACCAGAAAACCTGTTGCCACGTCCACGCCGTACACGTCGCCGGCCAGCTGCTGACAGACAAACTGATCATACGGCAGATCGGAATTGAACGCGGCAATCACCCAGTCGCGATAACGCCACGCATGAGGACGTTCGCGGTTGGTTTCAAATCCATGAGTCTCACCGAATCGCACCAGATCCAGCCAGAAGGTCGCCATGCGTTCGCCGAAATGCGGACTGTCCAGCAGTTCGTCGGTCAGCCGTTGCCAGGCGTTGGGTCGGTCATCGGCCGCGAATTCAGCGACTCGTTCCGGCGTCGGCGGCAGCCCGTGCAGCACCAGCGATGCTCGGCGAATCAGCTGAGGTCCGGATGCCGTCGGCGACGGTTGCAGCCCGGATTCCGCAAGCTTCCGACGGATGAAGGCATCAATCGGATGTCGGCTGCTGAATTCTGTCGGAACCTGCGGACGATGGACCGGCTGAAACGACCAGTGAGCCGTTCCGCTGGATTTCAGTTCGGCAATGGTCGCCTGCCACGCCGTTTCGTGGCCGATCCATGCTCGCAGCACCGCGGCTTCGGCGTCGGAAAGCCGTTCGCCATCAGGCGGCATTTGACGATCGGCATCAATTGAGGTCACACGATCAATCAGGTCGCTGCGGTCGCTGTGTCCGGGAACGACCGTGGCTTCGCCGGAATCCCCGCCTCGTAAAACATGCAGCTGAGTGTCCAGCCGCAGGCCGCCTTCAGAAGTGTCAGCCGAGTGACATTCCAGACAGTGAGCTTTCAGAATGGGGAGAACATCGCGGTCGAATGAGGGTTCCTGACCGTCGGCCGCACGAGCTGCTGTCAGCAGCCACGCACACAGTGTCCCGAAGGCCAGCACCGTGTTGAGCTGACGCCTGATGCTGAATTGATGCGGCCTTCCAGTCATGACAGATTCCTGTTTCTGATCAGGTGGCGTGAATGCCCGTTCGTTGATCTTTGTTCTGAAGCGGCCGATCGTTCCGTCGTTGAACGTTCGGTGAGAACCAAGCTGGCAATGATTCAATTGGTCACGGGCGATCCTGGGGAACTTTCTCCGAAACTGCGTCCTGCGGGACCAGCCTCAGATAATCCACGCCGACCATGTAGGCCTTCGCTGCCTCCGGATGAGCGCCGATGATTTCCAGTTGCAGTCGGTGAGCTCCCTTCTTCAGCGGAACATCACCATACGAAAGAACGCCGGTCGTGATAACATCCGGCTGATTGAAAAAATCCAGCTGAGCGTCCAGAATTCGGTCGTCAATGGACAGCCTGACGATGGCATAGTCCCGAGCTTTCGTGAACGCCGTGTCCACCTGATAGGTGCCGTCCTGATCGACGGTGAATTCGAGTGCCAGGCGACTGCCCGGTTTTGCTCCGGTCCACCACAGATGATCATTTCCGCTCCAGCGATCCTTCGTGAATCCTCCCATCGGCTGATTTCTGGTGTTGCCGTCGGTCTTTTCGACTACTTTCATACTTTCGCCTTCGATGGCCCCGGGCACCTTCCCCGTTTTGGCATCCAGCGGTGACGGCGGTCCGGACAGAGTCACCTGTGTCGGGCTGGCAAGGTACGCAATCAAATCGCGGGCGTCGGTTTTGCTGAGAGCATCCAGCTGGCGTTCGGGCATCATCGAGACATTGCTGAGACTTCGGTCCTCGATGTCCGCCTTCGGCACGACGACTTGATCGTTGATGGTCTGAATGGTGACGGCACTGTCTGTTTCCTGTTTCAGCAGGCCGCTGACGATTCGGCCGTCCTTCAGTGCAACCACCGTCATCTGATAGTTGCGTCCCACGACGGCGCTGGGGTCCAGAATGTTCTCCAGAATGTAATCCAGGTTGGCTCGGTTGGAACCCGTGATGTCCGGACCGATTTCGCCTCCGGTGCCGAACAGCCGATGACAGTTCTGACACGTCTTCGAAAAGACGCGACGCCCGTTGCCCAGATGAGCCGACTTCAGAGCAGCCGGAGTCAGCGTCTTTTTCCATGTCTCTACCTGAGCCTTTCGATCAGCGCTGGTTTCCCGAATTTCTCCCCAGTTCTGTTTCAGCAGATCGTTCAGACGTTCGTTCCTGAACGCCAGGATCTGGCGAACATGGTAGGCATGCAGATCGGCAGCGGGCACGGCTTTCGTGCCGATGGCATCCAGCAGAGAAGCCGTCCATGTCGGGCGAGACACCAGAGTGCTGATCACATCGCCCCGAACAGCGGCGTTCATTGATCCGTAGCTTTTCAGCAGAGCATCAGGAACCGCGTCGCTGCCCAGTGATGACAGAGCTCGCACAGCAGCGCTTTGCAACTGTTCATTCTTCAGGACGGCATCGGACAGCAGCACCTCAGCCGCGGCTTTGTCCTGCCCTCGGACCAGGACATCCAGAGCCTGGCGGCGGCGGCTGATGTCCTGTTTCGGATCGCTCAGCAGAGTTCTCATTCGAGGATAGATTCGCTGATCGCCGAAGATCACCGCCAGCTGGTCGGCTTTATCCCGAACGCCCTGATCGTCCACGGTCTGCAGACGGTCGTAAGCTGTTTGCCAGGTTTTGGGCATGGGAATGGCAACTCGCCCTTCAAACGAGGCCAGCATTTCATTCAGAAGTTCCTGCTGAATCTCCGCCGCCATCGGCTGACTGAACAGACTGACGACTTCTCCCACCGTGGCATCGTCTGAAGACGCTCGGCGAACAGAATAGCGACGCAGCAGAGGAATCTTCGACGTCATCGCCAGCTTCATCGCGGCGGCCGCATTCTCCGGAACCAGAGGTTCAAGGCCATACCACAACAACAGCGGAAGATTGTGGTCATCGGCATCTTCGGCGTGCTGAGCCAGATTGCCTGCAATCGTCCACCGCTGATCAAGCGGCAGTCTCTGCAGAGCCGACGCCAGATACATTCGCACGACCGGCGAAGGATCCGTCGCGGCATGCTGTTCGAACTGTTTCAGCAGATCAGCAGACACCTTGCCGTCTTCCAGAGTCAGCTGAACCGACCAGGCTCGCAAGTCCTCATCGTCATCCTGCAGCAGTGTGGCCACGTGAGCTTCCGTGAGACCTCCAAGAGCATGCAGAGTCCACAGATAGCGAAGCCGCAGATCCGCGGACTTGTGTTGATCGCCGGCGGCATGCCACAGATCAGCGAGCAGCTGAGGTTTGATGCCTGCAGGATTGACGGTCTGCTGGTGCATCAGTGTTTTGCGCCATCCGCACGAACCACTCATTCTTCTGTTCGTGTGCGGCCAACAGATCGGCTGCAGCGGTCATCGGCAGCGACATCGCCGGAGTTGCCTTCGCAGCTCCGTAGCTGACTCGATAAATGCGTCCGTTGGTACGGTCCCAGATTTCCGGATTCGTTCGATGGCAGGCGTTTTTGTCGTACCAGTCAATGAGGTACACGCTGCCATCCGGTCCGTATCGCAGGTTGATGCCACGGTAGTAGTGATCGTTGGCAAACAGAAAATCGTCGCCATGATGGCCGACGTATTCTGAACGAGCGGGCTGCTTTTCCAGAATGTCGCAGTTCACTCGATTACCGTGGATGTTGTTGAAGTAGATTCGATTGCGGAAGGAATCGGGCCAGTTGTCGCCCAGATAGATCATGGCACCGGCATGAGCGTGTCCGCCACCGGCATCATCGGTTCCGCCGGACGCTTTGGGTTCGTGTCCCCACCATGCATGATCGCGGATGTTGCCGACATAGTGAGCGTGATCGGCGATGGTTTTGATGTCATCGTAGGTAAACGGATTAAAATGCTGACCGCCCTGACGATGGTAGCGAGCTCCCTGAATCATGTGCCACAGATGCGGAATCACGCAGGCCGTGATGAACGCATGGCCTCGATCGTTGAAGTCCACGCCCCACGGATTGCTGGTGCCATGAGCAAACACTTCGAATTCATGTCGAACCGGATGATACCGCCAGACTCCGCAGTTCAGTCCCTGCCGCTGATCGTCCGGAGTTCCCGGTTTCCCGACTTTCGAATGAGTAAACACGCCGTGGCAGCCGTACAGCCAGCCGTCCGGACCCCAGATGAATCCGTTCAGCGTTTCGTGAGTATCATGCCAGCCGAAGCCGTCCAGAAGCACAGTGGCCGATGGCGGGACATCTGCCGGAAACTGCACGTCCGGAACCTGACCGGATTTTCGGATCACATCAGGAACATCGTCACCGTCGGCATCAGCGATGAACAGCAGGTACGGGGCTGCTCCCACGTAGACTCCGCCAAAACCAACTTCCAGTCCGCTGACCAGATTCAATCCTTCAATAAATGTTTTGGACGTATCGAAGATTCCGTCACCGTTGGTGTCTTCGAAAATCACAATTCGGTCCCGACCTTCTCCGGCAGCGGCTCGCAGAGGATACGTGTGGCCTTCCGCGACCCACAGTCGGCCTTTGGTGTCAAAGCACATGGCCAACGGCTGATGCACCAGAGGTTCTCCGGCGGCCAGCTGAACTCGGAAACCTGCGGGAACAGTCATCTGAGCCGCAGCGGCTTCCGGGGCGAGACCTTCTGCCATGGCCGGACGCTTTGACGGCTGAGCCAGTTCGAATTCTTCATGGCTCACACTGCGTGCTGCGTGTGTCAGGACGTGGCAGCCCTTCATCCCGCCGGTGACGATATCCGGAAGCCCGTCGCCGGTGATGTCACCCACAAACAGGCCTCGACCGATTCCTGCATCATCGTCGGCCAGATGAGGAATGAACTCCACGCCCGCCGCAGAACCGTCGGCTGACTGTTCCCGATGCAGTTCAAACCAGTATGTGACCGCACCGGCGTCCCACATCGGTGACTGAGTATGGTGAGACCAGTAAGTCTTCCCGGTGATGATGTCCGGCAATCCGTCGCCGTTGATATCGGCCAGCTTGACGGCATGTGGCTCCGTGAACAGAACGCCATACGGACTGTCCGACTTTTTATCTCCCATGATCAGGTGCTGAACAAATCGGATTTCGCCGTTCTCACCGGGTGTGTTTTCGTGCCATGCAAGGCCATAGGAATGAGCATTCAGGCTGGTGATCACATCATTGTCGCCGTCTCCATCGACGTCATAAGCAAACATGTCAGCTCCGGCAGGAGCAAAGTTCACTTTGTGAAACTTCCAGGGAAGCAGTTCATTGACGGCGGCAGGATGCTGCATCCAGCCATCACGAGCAATCACATCCAGCCGACCGTCACCGTTGATGTCGCCGACTCCCAGACCATGGCCGAACGGCTTCGGAGCGATGTCGTCCGAGATGTTGGTGAATGTCCAGTGCTGAAACGGAGCAGCCGGATCAAACGTGGCAAAGCCATAGTGACCGTTGCGAGTACAAACCAGTTCCGGACGGCCATCTCCGGTGATGTCTGCAAACTGAGGCGATTCATTGGAAACGGAATCCAGAATCTCGATTCTTTCCCACAACTGATCCAGAGCCGCCTTTCCGGGATTGCGGTACACAAAACCGGGCCTGCCGGGAAAGCCCACGGTCAGAATGTCGTTGTCGCCATTGCCGTCGAAGTCATAAACCCAGCTGAAGAAGTTGTCCGCATAACCATCGCGGTTCTGAGGCACAGCCGGATAGATTTCATGCTTCACTTCAAAGCCAGGCCCTTCGAACCAGTACGGTCCGTAAACGACGTCGTGAATGCCGTCACCATTGAGATCGCCGGCCGTTGCGCCTTCTGAGTAATAGACATCCGTCAGCTGCTGACGCTGAAAACTGTGCAGCTGATGATCATGGCGATCCGGCTGAGCCTGCAGTGGGTCTGCTGCCAGCGATGACACGACGAGAGTCAGAAATATGCGAATCAGGGGTTGTGGCATGGCGGGTTAATGATTGTCAATCGGGGAGGGAATGAGCCGCGATTTCGTTCACGCAGTTGCCGCTTATTCTGCCGACAATATCCGTTCGTCACCAGTCACTTTCCCTGTCGGAATCAAATTCACGCAGTCGGGCCGATGCTTTTTCGCAAGTGTGCGGAATGCGTGTAGGATTTCGATCACGAGCGTTGCGGAAACGGAAATCAGTCAGTGAAATCACTTCAGGACCACGATGGTGCGACTCCTGCAGTGGCCCTCAATTGTCCTGACTTTTCACGGGCCGCACGACCATCCGCCCGTGTTGACAAACCGAATTAAGTTCACTCCGTCGAAAGAACACCCGACTCCATGCTGACTGTTGAAGATGCCGTTGCTCAGATTCTTCAGGTGACGCCTTCCGGCAGAACTCGACAGGTCCTGCTGCAGGAAAGCTGCGGCCGAGTTCTCGCCTGTGATCTGAAGACGCCTCATCCCAGTCCTCCGTTTGATAAATCGATGATGGACGGATTCGCGGTGAAATCTTCCGGCTTCCACGGCGCCGAACTTCGAACGCTCCCGATTCTCGAAACCGTGACAGCAGGACAGATTCCTGCTCAGCGCGTAACCGCGGATTCGGCCGTTCGAATCATGACCGGCGCTCTGATTCCCGAGGGGGCAGACTGTGTGGTTCCGATTGAACGTGTTGTCTTCGACGAACGCCGGCCGGAATCCGTGACGATTTCCCCCGAACAGGTATCAGCAGAATCCAATGTTCTGCGCACGGGGCGGATTGTCGGCACCGGTGAGAGACTCCTGGATTCCGGGACGTTTCTGCAGGCTCAGCATATCGCCGTGCTGGCGGAATTCGGAATCGATCGAGTCACCGTGGCAGCTCAGCCCACCGTCGCTGTTCTGGCAACCGGCGATGAACTGGTTGCCTGCGATCAGCCTCTGCAGCCGGGCAGAATTCGGAATTCCAATGAGCCCATGCTTGTGTGTCAGGTGCAGAATGCCGGTGCGATTGCTGTTCCTCTGGGCATTGCCGCCGACCGACGGGAAGTTCTGGCACCCGCAATTCAGCAGGGACTTCAGCACGATATGCTTCTGCTTTCCGGTGGCGTTTCGGCGGGTACGCTGGATCTGGTGCCGTCGGAACTTCAGGCGGCCGGCGTCGAAGAGATCTTTCATGGAATCCGCATGAAACCCGGCAAGCCGCTGTGGTTCGGAAGACGAGTGGCCGACTCAGGGACGTGTCTGGTCTTCGGACTTCCAGGGAACCCGGTCAGCAGCATGATCTGCTTTGAAGTGTTCGTTCGTCCGGCTCTGAGACGCATGTGCGGGATTTCTCCCGCAGAATCCGTTTCGATTCCGGCCACACTCACTGCGGATGTCCTGATTCGAGGCGACCGTCTGACGTATTATCCCTGCCGACTGGAACTGACGTCGCAGGGGCTGCAGGCCACACCGGTCGACTGGACCGGCTCGGCAGATCTCAGGTCGACGGCTCAGGCCAACGGCATGTGCATTCTGGAACCACGACTCGCCCCCTGGCCCGCGGGAAGCGTCGTTTCTGCGATTGCGTGGTCCCCGCAGGGACAGCTGATCTGAAGCCGGTCGACGGCAACCGGCCGCTGGAAGTCTCGCGAAACCTGAGCTCCGACGACGGAACGCCACTTCAGACCTTCTGAAAGATCACCACATCAGAACTTTCCAGCTGCAGGTTTGCTCCCCAGCGCGCTGCGAGCCATTCGAAGGTTTCCCGAGCGAAGAAGCTGACGTGAGTTGGATCGTTCTTATAGTGCCATTGAGGGAACGCTGTCAGATCGGGCGTCTGCCTGGTCATGATTCCCAACAGCCCTCCGGTCTTTACGCAGTTCCACATCACTGCCAGGTCATCTGCCGGGCGGCAGAAGTGTTCAACAACTTCACTGGCCGTTACGAAATCATACGCTGCGGACAGCGGACCACGATCCGGCGCGTAATACGGATCGTAAATTCGGACACGATGCCCCACTTCGCTCAGCATCACCGACAGCGTCGGCCCCGGTCCGGACCCGTAGTCCAGCCCCGAACTTCCGTCCGCCAGTCGACGCTGCAGAGGCTCAAACAGCCGATTCAGGAATCTTCGGTAAGCCACGTCCTCCGGCGAATTCTCGTGCTGATCGTAGTGCCGTTTTTCGTCGTCGGCGGACAGATGGTGCTCTTTCGGTACAAACACCAGGCGACACACTGAGCACTGTCGGTAAGGTCGACAGGCATCTGTGTAAATGTGCTGCGTGTCGCCGGAAGAACACAGTGGGCAGGGGGTGGAGTTCATGGTACGATCAGGAAACAGAACGACGCTTCGGCCAAGGGGAAAGTGACGTAAGCTTTCAGCTGTGAAAGGTTCTGTTCCGAGGCAACCCTCTTTGTGTGGCATTGGCATTGCCGGCGTTTGTTTGCCCGGAAAGATACGCTCAGAACCATGTCAAACTCTGCGACGGGCTGGAAACAGCAGTTCCCCGCATCGGAACGGTAGAAATGAACGGTGATTGTGGCTGACGCCGGCATTCCTTCAACCTGCGTCGAAAGATTCTTTCAGCGTTCCATTCGAATACCACGGAACTCTTCATCCGCCTGTTCAACAGAGTCATCTGATCCCACAAAAAAATTCAACTCGAAGGGCCTGGCATGAGTGAATACGAGGATGATCCTGAACTGCTGCGTGGCATCAGTGAAGGAAATGCCGATGCGCTGGCGCAGTTTCTTTCGGTGAATCGACGTCAGCTGGAAGCATTCATCAACCGCCGGCTTGGCGATGCGCTGAGAACCCGAATCGAAGTTGACGATATCTTTCAGGAAGTCAGTGCTGAAGCCGTTCGCAGCCTAAGTCCCGAGTTCCCCGGCGAACGCGAACCGTTTTCGTGGCTGTGTCATCTGGCCGAACGTCGCATCGTGGATGCTCACCGCCACTACTTCGGAGCTCAGAAACGTTCCGCCGGACGGGAACGAGCTCTGGACGCCGGAACGGGCAACGATGGCGAAGGTGGCCTGGTGAATCTGCTGGTCAAAAGCATGACAACTCCCAGCGCTGCCTTTTCCAGGAATGCGCGGGAAGCGCGACTGTATGCGGCCATGGAGGAACTGACGGAAGAGCAGCGAACCGCGATCCGCATGAAATATCTGGAGAACAAACCGTCAAAGGAGATAGCTGATGCTTTGGGAAAATCTGACGCCGCTGTGCGAGTCATGCTGACGCGAACCATGCGAGTTCTGCATGATCTGCTGGCGGATGCCTGATCATCGATCAGTATCAGGTAGCACAGACATTCCTGTCTGTGGAGCGTCAGGAAAATCTGGTCACTGTGACCTGACATTTTTCAATCGCCAAAACATTAGGTGAGACTCCTGCCTGACAGCACCGTTCATCGGAGAAATGATTATGAATCGGCCATTGATGAACTCACCTCTGCAGACCCGTCGCCGTCTGCTGCAGACCAGCGCCGTGGGTTTCGGCCATGTGGCGTTGTCAGCGTTGCTGGGCAGTGAACGAAACCCATTGCCGCCGCTGGCGAATCCTCAGGCGGCTCGACTTCCTCACGCCACGCCGACGGCCAAACGCATTGTCTTTCTGTTCATGAAGGGCGGGCCATCGCATGTGGATACGTTTGATCCCAAGCCCCTGCTGACTCGTGATCACGGTCGGCCGCTGCCGTTCGATCTGCCTCGGGTCACGTTCGGAAAACAGGAAAACCTGCTGAAATCACCGTGGAAGTTTCATCGGTACGGAGAATCCGGTCTGCCGGTCAGTGAGCTGTTTCCGAACGTCGCTCAGCATGTGGACGACCTGTGTATTCTGCGATCCGTGCATGGGACCAACCCGGCTCACGGCGGAGCTCTGCTGAAACTGCACACCGGCAGCGACCAGTTTGTCCGCCCCAGCATGGGAGCCTGGGTGGTGTATGGGCTGGGAACGGAAAACGACAATCTGCCGGCCTTTGTGACCATCTGCCCGACGCTGGCTCATGGCGGAGTCAACAACTGGGGATCGGCTTTCCTGCCGGCTCATTGTCAGGGAACTCCGATCGGCAACGCCAGTCTGGCGGCAGCTCAGGCCACGGTGAAACACATCACGAATGATCGCCTGTCTGATCGACTTCAGCGACAGCAGCTGGATCTGATTGCGGCCATGAACCAGGATCATCTGCAGCAGGCCGGCCGGGATGCGGCTCTGGAAGGTCGTCTGAATTCGTTCGAACTGGCGTTTCGGATGCAGCATTCCATGCCCGAAGTCCAGGATCTGAGCCAGGAGTCTCAGGCCACGTTTCGACTGTACGGGATTGACGATGCCGTGACTCAGGATTTCGGACGGCAGTGTCTGATGGCTCGACGGTTTCTGGAACGAGGCGTTCGGTTTGTTCAGGTGACTCACAGCGACAGCGAAGTTCAGTGGGATCAGCATTCCAACCTGTATCATGGTCATACCAAGAATGCGGCCGAAGTCGACAAGCCGATTGCCGGGTTTCTGTCAGACCTGAAAGCTCGCGGACTGCTGGAAGACACGCTGGTGCTGTGGGGCGGCGAATTCGGAAGAACTCCGACGGCTCAGGGCACGAACGGCCGAGACCACAACCCCCACGGCTTCACCATGTGGATGGCAGGCGGCGGCGTCAAAGGCGGCATGGCCTACGGAGCCACCGACGACTACGGCTATTACGCCGAAGTCGACCGCATGCACGTGAACGATCTGCATGCAACTTTGCTCCATCTGCTGGGCCTGAACCACGAACGCCTCACCTTCCGCTACGCCGGCCGAGACTTCCGCCTCACAGACCTCGCCGGCCAGGTCGCCACAGACATCCTCGCCACCTGATGCAGATCAGAACCAGGAACCCGGCTAACATTCGGCAAATCATTTTCCAGTTTCCTTTCTTTAGACCGCTGACCTTGATCGCTGTGTCATGGCTTTGCGACAAGGTCCGAATGATCGCTGAGCATCATCTCCACGTACGGTGATTCCGGGGGACGGGGTTTCGACCAGTAACCAGGTTTGTCCCAGACCAGGTTCGAATCTTCGTAGCAGCGAAGGGGAAGTGACGTGGCTGCTGCGGCCAGCCAGGACCATGTCTCAGTGACGGAATTCTGCCACACCAGCAGCCACGCATCCGGATCACCATCTGTTTCGAAGGCAAAGATGGCTCCGTCCCCAACATACCGCTGGACCGACTGATAGCGGTAAAGAGGCTCCTGGACCAGCGTCGACGGTGATTCCCGTTTGTTATTAACAATGATCGAAATCGACTTGGCGATTTCCTGCATGGCTCGCAGCCGGCTTTCGGATTCAGCTTTCGTTGGCGGCTGCAGTCGGGCGGTTTGTCGGCCGGACCCGCCGTGACGTGGCTGCCAGGTTCCAAAGCCAGGCAGGTCCGGCACCGACAACATTGTTGGATTGACGGACACGACTTCGCGAACCAGTTTCCCGTCTGGTCGCAGTCGACACGTGACGATCGCTCGGGGAACGCTTTGGTGATCGGCGATCAGAAAGGATTCTGCGTTCGACTTGTACCTGTTTGCGGCTTTCGCAACGGTCGGCAGTGGCTTCCGCTGAATTCTCAGATCTCCATTCACCGGAGATTTTGGAAAATCGATGGCGGAAGCAGTCTTCAGAAACAGCGCCTGTCGAGCCGCTGACACGGGTTCCGGTTGTGGACAGGGTCGCGATCGAACACGAACCAGGCCGGACGATGTTGAAAACCACAGATCATCTCCAATCGCGACTCCGTCGTTGACCTGATGTAGTCGGCTGCTCGGAAAGCCGTCCCGGAAACTGTACTTCTGCATCTGCCCGGTGTGTTTATCGATGCAGTAAAGCCCGGCGGTGGCAAATCTGGCCCATTGTCCGCCGCCAATCCACACTCTGTCCGCATGCTCCAGAATGATGTTCACTCCGTAAGACGAACTCTGTCCGGTAAACCACGCATTGCTGAAGTGGTTTTCGTATTCGACCGGCATGTCAAGCGGCACAAGTTCGCGTCGGGCGCGAGAAGCCCAGACATGTTCTTTGCCGGGAAACACCGCCAGGTAGCTATCCGTCTTTGGCTCCGGCTTTTTCCACCGCCCGGTTTTCAGATTCAGGCGATACAGCAAATAGTCCGCCGTAACCAGCAATTCCCCCCTGTGAACAACCAGTGTCTGTGGTGCGGTTCTGGGCGCGTACTCTTCAGCCAGAACGTGGACACGGTGATCTTCGCCAATTCGCACGACACCGCCAGCTCCACGCTCTCCAATCCCCGCAAAGATTCCATCCGGCGATGCGGTGATCGAAGTCACTCGGCTGTCCGGAAGGCCGTCTTCCGTGCTGAGTGATCCCCACGCCGCCGATTTCGAGTCGTAAGCCCAGATGCCTGAATTCTTTGTTGCAACCCAGATATCGGCATCGTTGATCGCGATGTCGGAGACATCAGAGAACAGATCCGTCAGCTGCGTCCAGGTACGATTTTCAGGATCCAGGGCCCAAAGCCCTTCACCTCCGGCAATCAATCGATGTCCATCAGATGCAAGCACGTGGAGCGAATTTCGCTTCGGCGGCGGATCGAGATGTTCGAATGCAGGCCAATCCACGTATTCAACATCGATATCACGGTCTTCCCTCAGCGGCACATCGCCAAGCTCGTTGATCATGTTCACAATCTCTGAGTTGTCAACGATGCCCTCGTCGTTTTCCGCCATGTCGATCAGCAGGTCCTGAGCTTTCTGTTTTTCGCCATCGTGAATCAGGCACTTCGCCAGTTCCACAGCACGATAACCGGCGCCCAGCGAATGAGGATGGCCGACCTTGAAGGATTCCAGCAGAGTCCTGGCTTCTGACCAGTATTCTCCATCGATCAGACAGCGAGCTGCACGCATGCGAAGGTTGTCGCCCGTGCTTCGGCTCTGAGCGTTATCGGCGACCGTCAGGCTGTCCGCGACTGCAAGTAAAGCATCAGCTGCTTCACGATATTTCTTCATGTATCGCAGTCTGGCTCCCAGTCGCCGCACAACGTTCACTCGAACTTGCGGATCGTCGCTGGCAACAAGTTTCTGCAGTTCCTGCATTTCTGCCGTGAAGTCCGGCGGCTGGCTGTTTCCTTCATTGTCCAACTGGTCAATGCGTTGTGTGACGTCGATCGCCAGCAGCGAAAGATCGGAGGTCCAGCCACCTTTGGCGTTCTCACGGCAGAACTGAAGAAGCGATTTCAGCACGGCCCGGTCCTTTGCTTTTGCCAGGTTTCCATCCCCATCCAGCATTCGTCGACAATAATCCCAGAGCATACGATGTTTCCTGGGAACGTGAATCATGGCAAAAGTCATCTGTTCGGTTGCCGTGTCCATCAGATTCGCATCAACTCGCCCCTTCGAGTGATGAAAGCAGCTTTCCGCCAGCAGTTGCAATGAGGCTGCTTTGAAATCGTCATCAGATGTTGCCTGTGACACCTCGCGCAGCAAGCCGTCTGCCCGTTTGAGATCCAGGATGCCATCCAGGTGAAACGTCAGACAGAATGCCAGGGCATATTTTGCCTGAAGATTGTCGGGGTTGATGAATGAGATGATCTCCAGCCGATCGATGGATTTTCGAAGAACTGCCCGGCCAAGAGGCGTGTCGGCTTGAAGCATCGGACCGGAAGATTTTCCTTCAAGTGCGAAGTCCGTCAAACTGAAGTCCGCCGGCCGACGACGCACAAAACGCCGCAGGTCAGCGAGCGTTGCTTCAAACAGAGAGCCCGTTTCAAAGGCTTCTCGCTGTTTCTCGCTGCCCACGATACCGTCACGGTGCGTCAGCTTCGCGACAATCAGTCGCACCTGATGGGCCAGGTGCAGAGGAATTTGTTTGTCCGGACATTGAAAACGAAATTCCATGTCCGTGGCGTCTGTCGCGGCGTTGATCAGCTTTCCTGAAACAATCACTTCGAACCTGCCGTCTGTGTTCGATTCATCAACTTCACCACTCAGCAGCCATGCCGCTGCGCGAGTCGGGAGTTTCCTGGGAAGTCGACTCTTGTCTGTCAGTGCCGACTGAATCAGATCGAGTTCGGCCAGCAGTTCCTTCATTCCGGAACGCTGGACCACGTGAAAGGTTTTCGGAGCGTCCTCAGTTTTCTGAGCGGCTGCCGGAGATTCTACTTTGTTTGCTTCTTCGGCCAGCACGTTGCTCCATTTCTGCAGTCCGTCGGTAAACAGGTCTCGCAGGCCGAGTTCCAGGGGGCGAAGACGTTCGAAGCGGCCGGTGCATTCGAACGGGGCGACGGCGATGGTGACCGGTGTCTGAGTTCGAATTAATCGGACGATCCGAAAGTAAGCTGCAATCTGAGATGCACACTGGTCGATGCGTTCGTCGATGATCGGCGCGACAGATACACCGCGAACGATGCCGGTCTGCGATTCCACGATGCGGACAACCACCTGCGAAGTTTCACCGGCGTTGCTTTCCTGCTCTTCCTGTTGCTCGGCATCGTCTGGCCCGGTCAGCTGCAGAGTCAGAATCAGATCCGCAGACGCGATCTTTCCCAGTTGCGCCCGCGATTCTGAATTCCGGCCAAGGTCTGCGGAAAGAGCCAGTTCGTGCAGAGCCAAATCAATTCGGCGACGTTCGACTACAGCGACATCGGGCTGAGTCGACAGTTCTGCTTCCAGCAGATCCAGCAGCCCGTTCACCAGGGCTATCTGACCTTCGTCGGCATCCTGTTCGACAACAGCGGTCAGAGCAACCGTGGTTTCATCAGCCTGGGTCGTCGGCATGAACACCAGCCAGAATACAGTTAGAAACACGCAAAGAAAGAGGCGGATGGACATGGTTGGATTCCGGAAAAGGGCTCTGCCAGCAAAGTTTCGCGGACGAGGCAACAAGTCGTTGATGGTCAGGTGTCGGTCAGGCTCCTGCCTGACACCGATTGTGGCCCCAAGCTTCGGTTGTGTCAGGCGGGAGCCTGACCTACTGACTACAAGCTACTTCTTGACAATCTTTGGCAGCAGGCGACCGGCGATCACGGCGGCGGCTTCCTGCAGAGCGGATTTGGCGGCGATTTGTTCTGCCAGGTCCACGGTCACCGAGACTTCGCGATCGATCGCGAGGACTCGACCGGTGTCGGGATCCAGTGCCTTCAGCTCCAGACGAGCTTTCACGGATGTCAGGTTGCCGCGGCGAGAAGCAAACTGACTGAATCCTTCGCCGATCAGAGCGACATCAGCATCTCCGCGGTTGCCTGCTTTGCGATCGATGACTTCAAACCCCAGTTCCCTGCAGATCAACGCGAGTTCGGTTTCCACTGCCGGGTCGATTGTGTTCTGACCGATGTGACGTTCCTGAACATCAATCCACACCGACGGACGCCTGCCTTTGCCCAGAGCTTTTTTCAGTTCGGCGATTCGATCCTTCCGATCCTGCGGTTTTGATACAAGCGAGGATGCTCGTCCGGTGATTGTTTCGATCACTCCACCAGCCAGTTCGTCCACCATGCTTTCCAGGTCGTCGCCGACTCGTCCCTTCGCAGATGCTCCGAGAACTCGGCTGGTTTCCGTCCCGATAATCTTGGCCACCAGATACTGGCTGTCTCCGGCAACCACCACCGAACCCGTGACAATGATTTTCGCTCCGGTCAGATGCCCAACCTGAACGGCTTCGGCGGGATTGACCAGGCCGGACAGATTCAGTTCCTTCTCTTCGAAAAGTTTGCTGATGTCTTCGCGTTCAACCAGATACAGATCCGGATTGATGACCAGCTTCGCGAACAGCAGGTCGGAAACCTGAGTTCCCAGTTCTGCCGCATCCCGGCCTCGTTCCTGAAACGGAATCACAGCCACCGGGTAAATGGCCTGCGAAGCGTCATCCTTTTCCTGAGCCGTCAGCACCGAAGGAGAGTACAGAACAACGGCCAGCATGGCTGTCAAAAGATGCAGGGGTTTGCGTTTCAGCATGGGGTCACCTCGGGTTTCAGAAAGTGGTTTTGATCAGGATTGTTGGAGTACAGCCTTCAGGCTGAAATGAATTCGCTGCCTCAAGGCTGGACATAAATCGCAGCCTCAAGGCTGTACTCCAGCACGGTTTGGCAATGTTCAGTCAGAATTCAGCCTGCTATTGTTCATCGTGCGAGTCCGACAGGGATTCCAGAATGCGGATCAGCAGATATCGTGGCGTCGGACCGTGGTGAGCGTGTTCGATGACTCGAAAGCCGCAGAAGATCAGCGCCCCGCCGGTTTGTGGATAGCCGATTCTCAGCCATGGCCACGCCGTTGAGCGCAGAGAAACGGAAGCCTCGATTCGGCCTCGACGGCTTCCCATCCGCAGGCCGTGGAACGGAACTGTGGGTCCGGCTCCTAACCACGCTGATGCATCCAGTCGTTTGTCCAGTTCCGTGATGACGGTCTGACGAGCGAAGCGGATTTCGCCGGGCAGCGCCGAGTCAGCGTCATCCCTGTCGTCCATCCCCGGCAGAACAATGCCTCCATCAGCCGGAGCCAGCACCAGCACTCGACGACCAGCCATAGCGGCCTGCAGCATCTGATCAGACAGTGCTCGATTTCGAACAAGTGAAACATCTTCCGCAATGATCAGAATGCTCTTCTGCTGCGTGGCATCAGGAGCGCCGACATGATGAATCAGTTGATATGGCAACTGCAGATCGTCCAGCAGTTTTGCCGTTCTTCCGACAGGATCGAACAGTTCGATCTGCAGTGACTTCGCCCACTCCGAACGGCCGGTCAGCGGGTCGGACGGAAACAGCCACAGAGTCTGTTCGAACCGAGTGTCAGTCGCCTTGCCCTGTGCATCAACCAGATCGGCCGTGACCCGAGTTGCAATGATCACGCCATCTCGCACCGTTGCCGGTTTCAAAACGAGTTCTGCCGTCGCGCTGCCGTTGTTGTCCGCCTGCAGTTCAGCTTCACCGCTGGAAATCGTGCGTCGATTGAATGAGTGCGACCATTGCAGCCGCCCCTTCGGAACGGCGCCGTCGGCATCGTCGACCGAGGTGACTCGAACAGCCAAGCGGAGTTCTTCACCCGCGAATGCCGTCGACCACGGTTCGGCCGGAACAATTCGGAGTTCCTGACCCCGCGCTGTGGTGGAATTCGTCGTGAGGATTGCCACAATCATCAACAGAAGGAACGTCGCAGGCACCTGAGAATTGAGCAGACATTCGGATGAAATTCCGTCCGTCACCTGGAAAGCACGATTCATCAGATGACCTCATTCTTCAGGTTGGTGGCGGACTGGAAGATTCGGAATTCTGTGTTGTCGTGCGTTCCGGTGCGGATACTGACCGGCTTTGCACTGCGGTGCATTTCGGACGTTCGAGCGCTCAGGGACGTGAGTCCTCGGAGTTGCAAGTCGGTATCCACAACGATGGCTCCGTCCGGAAGGCGGTAGACCCAGAGCTGCAGCGTGGAATGATCGGCCTGTGGATCGTCGAACTGAACCAGTTCCTCGCTGCGAGCTGCCACGTCGACCACCCACGCTGTCCGCCAGTCGCGGGTGCCGGACGGCTTTTGTTCAACAACAATCCGCACGGCCACACGATCCCTGACCGGTTCGGACCGCAAGCTCTCCGCAACATCCGAAAGCGACTCGTCCATGCCCAGTTTCAGCTGTTCGCCGGTTTCCGCCACCCAGGCAATTTCGCGTCCGAACATCTGATCCAGTTCCTGAAACAAAACGGATTGCCGCTGAATCTGTTCGCCACGCAGCCATGCATATTCCGGCGGAACATCACGACCGGGTGAAATCGGATTCACAGAATCACTGTTCCACATTTTCAAACTCACGCTCAGCAGTGCGACGACAGCGACCGCCACAGCGACATGCGACGCCCACGGACGGCGCTGTTGCGATACAATCGTGGGCACTGGCCCAGCCGAATCGACCAGAGCAGTTGATTCCTTCGGGGCAGGTTCCGTCAGCGACTGCACGATTCGGTTGTGCAGACCGGCGAGCCGTTCAGCGGAATCACATTCGTCCGCCCACTGACTCAGCAGTTGATCAAGTTGTTTGTCAGCATTCGGTTTCATGTCAGATCGTTTGCCAGCAGTTGTTTCAGTTGTCGGCGAGCTTCATGCACTCGCCAGTACATCGTATCCGTCGAGCAGTCTTCAATTTCAGCGGCCTCCGAAGCGGATCGCCCGTGCATGCAGACCAGCACAATGGCCGCTCGCAGCGAAGGCGACAGCGTTTCCAATGCAGCTCGAATGTTTGCCGCCACTTCGGCTCGCACCGCCAGACCTTCCGGCGAACAGTGCCGATCCGTTGAAACGTCCAAAAGTTCGTCACAAAACTGAACGCTCGTCCGACTGCGTTTCGCCAGAAAAGTGTGTGCCGTGTTCATCGCAATTCGAACCAGCCAGGTTGAGAATTCTGACCGGCCTTCAAAACGATCCAGCCCCTTCATGACTCGCAGAAAAACATCCTGAGTCACATCGTCCGCCGCGTCATGATCCAGTACCATCTGGTAGACAACTCGACGCACCTGCGGCAGATGTCGCTGCAGGACAACTTCGAGAAATCGCACCTGCCCCGTCGTCCGGAACTGATCAATCAGATACTGGTCAGTTTCGGACAAAATGAGCTCACATGGCGGAAGTGGTTGCTGCTTCACCTCATTTGACTCAGCAAGAGGCGAATTCCTGGCCGGATTCAGGGCATCTTTCAGGAATTCAGAAACTTTCACTGCCCCCGGGCGTGTTTCACGAGTCGTCACCGGGCGTTCGAAACGTGCTGAGTGTCGATGTTCAGGAAGTCCTGCTGCCGAAGACTGGTTCCATCAGACCTGAATCGATGCTGATTGCGTCAAAAGCGGATTCCCGGGTATGCTGCCGTGACTCGTTGTGCCGACTCAGTAGCCCGCTGCGACCGGCTTTCCCCATCAGAACGCTTCGGCGAATCCGATGGCCGCGCCGGATCTGTCTTGAAACACTGACCTTATGCTGCAGTCCTGGGAATGAATACCGAAACAGATCTTGAACGACTGCGAGCTGATCATACGGCGATGGCTATTCGTCGTCGTCTGGAGGCGCCGACCAGCCACAACTATCTGCGCGACTTTGTTTACGGCGGAATCGATGGGGCCGTGACGACCTTTGCGATCGTCTCGGGAGTGGCCGGAGCGAATCTGTCGTCCGGCGTCGTTTTGGTTCTCGGGATGGCCAACCTGATCGGGGATGGCTTCAGTATGGCCGCCAGCAACTATCTGGGTTCGCGAGCCGAGATGCAGCTGCTGGAGCAGGCTCGGAAAACAGAAGAAAACCACATCGACCGTTACCCGGAAGGCGAACGCGAGGAAATTCGTCAGATCCTGGCCGCCAAAGGACTGGCAGGCGAGGTTCTGGAGCAGGCCGTCGCGTCGATCACGGCTGATCGGCAGGTCTGGGTCGACACCATGCTGCGGGAAGAACTGGGATTTTCACTCGATCGCCCCAGCCCGCTGCGGTCGGCAATGGTCACGTTCGGCGCCTTTCTGGTGGTTGGTTTTCTGCCGATGTTTGCCTTTGTGATGGACTATGCGGTTCCGGCGGTCTCCATTCCCCGGCCATTTCTGGTCAGCACCGTTTTGACGGCCGGAGCGTTCTTTGTGGTTGGAGCGATCAAATCCCGGTTTGTCTCTGAACGCTGGTACTGGTCCGGTCTGGAAACACTGATCGTCGGCAGCATGGCCGCGGGGATTGCATGGCTGATCGGGTACCTGCTGCGCGGCGTCGTCTGACCGCTTTCATGCTTGCCGCTCCCGGGAAAACGAGAGTTCCGGAAAGAATTCTGAGCCGGGAAGCTCAATTCTGTGTCGCAGGGCCATCCCGGAATCACAAAACACGTGTAGAATTCCGATCATTGGACCAACCCTTTCGGAAATTTTCCCATGCGCAGCGAATCTGAAGTTCTTTTCGAGGATACACCGTTCAAGATTCCGGTGGCCGAACGCGTGAAACGGCTGCCGCCGTACATGTTTGGTGCCATCAACAAGCGGAAATATCAGCTGCGAGTTTCCGGAGTCGACGTGATTGACCTGGGGATGGGAAATCCCACGGATCCGCCGGATCCCATGATCGTCCAGAAAATCGAAGAAGCGCTGGCCGATTCCCGCAATCACCGGTATTCCGTCAGCAACGGAATCGGAAACCTCCGCAAGGAAGTGGCGGCTCGCTATGCCAAACGTTACGACGTGAAGCTGGACCCCAACGACGAAGTGCTGGCCTGTATTGGGTCGAAGGAAGGCTTCAGTCACATGTGCCTGGCTCTGATGGGGCCCGGCGATACGGCGATCGTGCCTTCGCCCTATTTTCCGGTTCACGTTTATGCCGTCATGCTGGCGTCCGGAAACGTGATTACTCTGGATACCCGCAACCCGGAAAAATTTCTGCAGAACATCGCCTACACCTGCGAAAACCTGGTGCCCAAACCCAAAGTCGTGGTTGTCAACTTTCCGCACAACCCGACGGCCACTGTGATTGAAGGCGACTTCTTTGTGGACCTGGTGCGTCTGGCCAAAAAGCATAACTTCCTGGTGATCAGCGACTTTGCTTACGCCGACATCTGCTACGACGGCTATAAGGCACCCAGCTTTCTGGCGACACCGGGAGCCATCGATGTTGGAGTGGAAATGACCTCGATGTCCAAGAGCTACAGCATGGCAGGCTGGCGCATTGGATTCTGCTGCGGCAACCGGGAAATGGTACGAGCACTGGCGACGATTAAGGGATATTACGACTACGGAATCTTTCAGCCCATTCAGATTGCCGCCATCGTAGCCATGCGTCACTGCGATCCGGCCGTCGAAACCATCACAAAGGAATATCAGTCTCGCCGGGATGTTCTGTGTGAAGGACTGACGCGTCTGGGCTGGAATGTGACTCCGCCCAAAGCCGGAATGTTCGTCTGGGCGAATATGCCCGACAGTGGAAGCACATGGGGTCGATCGAATTCGCCATGAAACTGCTGAACGAAGGCGGAGTTGCCGTCAGTCCCGGCCGAGGCTTTGGCGATGACGGTGAAGGCTGCCTTCGAATGGCAATCGTCGAAAACAGCCAGCGTCTGCGCCAGGCCGTCCGACAGATCGACAAATGCCTGACGAAAGCGGAATAGCATCCGAACACGTCTGAGTTCCGAACGACCGGACCTGCCGGATATCGCCATCGAATGCGCGACATGCCGGTTTCGATGCAGAATCTGCCGAAACAGTTGCAGAGCTGGATACAGCGCCTTTTGATTTGCAGCAAATGTCCCTGAAAAGTCATGGACATTGTGTGCGATTCGGCGTCAATAGAGGACGTCGGTCACATGATTGTGACTGAAGGACAAGCAGGGAAGGCTGTCAAAAGTTCGGAGGCTGAATGACGTAAAGGATGGAGTCATGAAAACACATGGATGGAATCGAAGTTTGAATGTGGTGTTGCTGGCTATGCTGGGGATGGTTCTGACGGGATGTCAGAGCATTCATTCCGGAGCGACTCACCCCTTTGCCACAATGTTTCGCGGCCAGGATTCGTGGCACGAAAAAGCCGGGTGGGAGCCCTGTTCGTGGAACGAACAGCGGGCGATGGACGACGAAAAATCAGGGGGCAGAATCCGAACCGCGGATCGCGATGAAGTGACTCAGTCCCCGCAGATTTGGTGAGTTCCGGAGACACCGGAACGCTTCAGCGGCCCTCGAGTGTGGTGCCGACACCTGACTGCGCTGCACGGGCGGGTTGGGTACGCCGAGTTTTCATGTGTGCCACTGGCCTGCTGGCGACTTTCCATCTCACAGAAAGCCAGCCGAGTCAATGGTACACAGTCCCGACCCTCCCTCGCGGACAATTCTGAAGCTGCTTAAGAATGTGAGCCGCCCGCGTTAGCCGCGGGTTCTGCCATCGGAAAACCGACTGTTTCGGCACCCGCACCCAGCGCAGGCGGCTCACAGACACCGCAGGTCGCGATGCTCAAGCAGATTCTACGGCAGTTCGACGGTCTTCAGATCAAGACTGCCATTGTTGTCCACAAGGATAACAGCCTGGGTTTCGCTAAGCTTATCCATCTGGACGACTCCGTTCATCGATTCAACAGAATCGTAGGTCTGGCCGGCAACTCCGCCGCCGGAAACCGGTGAGGTCAGGCCCTTGTTCGAGCTCAGACCGGCTGTCGTGATTTTCATCACTCCGCGAGCACTGTTGCTCAGCAGCAGGTATTCCTGATCTCCTTTGGTGTAGCGAATCATATCCAGCGGACGGTTCCGGTTCCCCAGTTCCGCAACTGTGGTCGCCTTCACTTTGTCTCCGCCTGCTTCCAGATCTTTCAGATCAATTCGCACCAGCGGAGTACACACGTAAGCTCCCAGCAAAGCCGGTTCGCCGTCGATCATCAGCGGCACAAAGGTTCTCATGGCGGCGTAGTCTTCTTCCCTGCCGTGTGCGGCATGGAAGATCTGAACGCCGACTCCTTTGTCTGCGGCATGAAACGGAAAATTGATTTCGCGAACGCTGGAAGGAGATCCGCTGGAACGCAGGCCGGACACCAGAACCTTGCCTTCGAAAAACGAGAGGTCGGTGATGGAATCATTCCGGGGATTACTGCGACGACGACCTTCTCCAACTTCGCGGTCATCCGGAGCGTCGGCGAGTTCGGCTTTGGCAAACTTTGCGTTCTTCAGGTCGACAGCCGTCACTTTGCCTTCGGAGTCAATGCGGACCAGAACAGCCTGACTTCCGGCCGATCCCGAGACAAATACGCTGCCGGAGGCCGGGTTGGCGGCAATGTCGTTAATCGTAACGTCTCCGCCGACAACTTGACTGATGGCAGCCGTAACGTCGGTCAGGTTCAGAGAGGTTGCCCTGGCCGACTTCGCATCTGCGTCGGCGGCAATCGCGAACACAGCGCCCCCTTTGGGATCGCCGACAAACAGAATGCCGTCCGGTCCCATCGCCAGAGCTCCGGCAGACTTCAGGTCCACGGTTCCGGTCTTCAGCCCCCAGTCGGCCGCATGGGCGCCCGCCATCATGCTTAGCGTCACAGCCAGAGAAATCGTCAGCAGCTTCATCTCACTCTCCGAATTCGAACCACGCAGGCTTCAGGGAAACAGCTCCCTGACGAGTGAGAGTGACGATTTTGCCTCCGAATTTCAAGCACAGTAAGCATTTGTGAGGCGGTCGTCCCATGCCTGCAGGAAAGAGGACATCCGGCCTGCCACCACCCGATGTCCCCTCACTCGATAGTTCAGAATGAAACTGATCCCAAACCGCCGAGATCGACACGCACACTGTCACCGATATGAATGCCAATTCCAGCCGAAATACTCGCACTTCCAAATCCGTAATAGAACCTCAGCCTGCCGGAAGCCATGGCATCAATGCTCCCGATGTCGAACGTATTGAGATTATTGAAGCCGACATCGACGGACAGGCCTGCTGTTCCCGACAGGCCCCACTTCGTAAACCAGACCTTCTTGGTGCCGGAGAACCACCATGCCACGTCTGCATGGAAGTTGAGATTCCCTGAGTTGATGTTGCCTGAAATGCTGGCGGTGAATGCCTGACCGACTGAAACCCGGGCAATTCCCAGATTGAAACTTGTGCTTCGCGAAGTCGTTCCTGAGAGTCTGATGTCGCCGTTCCAGCCCACCGTTCCGGAGAAAGAGACAGACTGGCCGAAGTAGCTGCGTTCACCATGGAGCGTGATCCCGCGGTCAAAGTCCACTTCAGTGACAAACGCTGATCCGGACTGAGCATAGAAGGCCGAATCGCTGACGTTTTGATAGTCCAGCTTCGCGTCAACGATAATCTGACTTCCGCCCACAGGGAACAGATGTTCAATTCTGGTGCCCTTCAGAGGACTTTCATTCGTCTGCAGGTGGGCGTGGACTTCATGCTGAGCAATGTCTACCAGGACGGCAGCCTGTCCCGCCCTGTAGCCTGCTGAAATCGGCCCGGCTTTCACGCCCAGCGATACGTTACCTGTGGTGGCAATGCGGCGCGAAGACTTCCTGCGACACTGCTCGATGCCAGGTTCTGAATCGGTCCCAGTAGCCTGACGAGATCGATCGGACTTGCTGCGGTGCCTGTTGAGATCTGAGTAAACAGCTGTGACAAAACGTTCCTGGTCGTGGCTGGAACTCCGGTTCCTACAAAATCCAGCAGGGCGGACCCACCCAAAGTGACGTCAAGTCCGCCCACCCCGGAAACCTGGGTCGGAGAGATGTTGATTCCCGAAATGTCCACAAACAGATTGCCGCGAATGTCAGCGTCGTAGTAACGAAAATCCGCAGTTGAACTGAAAACCAACTGGTCTGTGGCTGACAGACCGACGGCGATGGCGACGCCCTTAACAGTCAGCTTCGCATAGATGAAGTCGTTCGTGGGATCAAAAACGATGTCAAAACGAACCGGCGAAGTGGAACTTGCGGAAATCTTCAGTGGAGTGGCACCTGCCGATTCCTGATAAGAGAACGTCCCCTGAACAGCTTCACTGCTCAGGTAGACGTACGTGCGGGACTGGTCGACTGGAATGCCTCCAAGAAGTGCGGCCAGCTGGCCGCCGGTTCGGATGGAGACGGGTGATGTGGAGAGAGCGAATGAAAGCCCGTACTTTGCAAGCACGCCTGTAACCTCAGACGGTACTGCAAGTCCGTCAAGCGTTGTATTTGGATTCAGGAGCCGATTGGCACCGGTTCCGGCAATGGTCGCCAGGCTGAAACCATTCTGAGCAATGATATTTCCGCCGTTCAGAGCGGAACCCGTCAGTGACTGCATCGTGACAGTTCCACGAGCACGGAACGAAGTCGCCATCGATTCCCAGCCTGAACTGCAGACCAGCCGGTATCCGGATGTCGCCGCGGTCAGTTCAATCGTCGTGGAATTCACCAGTCTGGCACCGACGACACCTGCAGCCCCGTCATAGGTGACATTGTTTCCGTACGTATCCCATTTGTAGACGTTGTACCCGGCACCACCCAGCAGGTAGTCGTCTCCCCATTCCCCATTGATGGTGTCGTCACCGTCGTTTCCGAAAACCCAGTCGTTGCCATAGCCACCGTAGACTTCGTCATTTCCGGCACCGCCATAGATGAAGTCGTCTCCATTGTCACCCCAAGAGAACATCGTCGCCGTCGTCTCCATACACGGCATCATTTCCGGGTGTCCCGCCAGGTAATCTCGTCCGGGGCCGCCATGGATCTCATCACGATCGCGGATTCCGAATCCGTCGCCGGGTAGCGCCATATTCATATCCTCGCAGAGTATCGTTGCCGTCTTCGCCGAAAAGGATGTCGTTACCTTCGCCGCCGTTGAAGATGTCGTTCCCGAGCCCACCGTGGATTTCGTCATCGCCACTGCCGCCCCACCCCCAGTCGTCTCCCGCTTCGGCATACAGACGATCATTCCCCGAATGTCCGCTCAGAGCATCATTTCCGGGGCCTCCATACAGGACATCGTTTCCATCTCCGCCCGCAGTTCATCTCCTCCCGGAAAATGCGTTGCGGATGACGTGTCAAATGGATTGTCGTCGCCGTAGAGAATGTCGTCCCCCGAATTGACGTCCGCCCGTCCATGCGAGTCCCTCCGATCAGCCAGTCACCGCCGGAACCACCAATCAGTGTGTCATTTCCCTGTCCGCCCATCAGCCAGTCATTGCCCCAGCCGCCAAGGACGTAGTCATCACCGTCGTCGCTCCAGACTTCGTCTGCATCCGCGTACGATTGCTCAGTGATGTCAGACGGTTCCGGCCCGGCGGCGATTGTGTCGTGACCCGAGCCTCCATAGATCCTGTCATTGCCCCAGCCGCCGGAGATAAAGTCTGCGCCTCCATAACCGTAGATCACATCATTGCCATAATCGCCGTCAAGAGTGTCACTTCCGGCGCTTGCCATACAATTCATCATTCCCAACGCGCCCCTTCCAGGACGTCGGCCGCTGTATCCGTCCAGTCATTTTTATTCGCGTACAGCCTGTCGCCGGCAGTCCCCCAATCAAATGATCATTTCCGTAATTGCCGTCAGCTTCGATGGGGATGGTTGTGTAAAACTCAGATTCCGTGGCAGCAGAACCCGAGCGGCTGGTCGAGGAAATCGTGCCTTCCAGCCAATCGCTTCCTGCCTTCCCGTCAAAGACGATTCTTCCAACGGAACTCGTCCAATAGGTATACAGTGTGCCATTCGCTGTCACATACAGAACGCCTTGATCGACCGTTTCTGTCGACTGAGGGATGACTTCTCCGTCGCTGCCGATCTGAAATCGTCCAATGTCCCACCGATTATACAGCTGGACCTCATCCATCCCGCTGGTTCCGTTAATCCAGAGGGTTCCACCTGACAGTGAAATCGTCAGTCCAGGCGTATATCCCTCGACAATGTCCCGCCCCTCTCCGCCGCTGACTACGTCGTTGTCAGCAGAATTTCCGTAGATTCGGTCATCGCCGACTTCTCCGAACAGGCGGTCCTGGCCCGAGTGGCCATAGATCACGTCGTTGCCCGAGCCCCCGTAAATGGTATCGTTGCCGGTCTGGCCCGAAGCTCATCGTTTCCGCCATCGCCGAACAGAAGATCATCGTCGCGAACTCCCGCCTGATATTCGTCCCGTCCATATGAAAATCCTCGCAGAAAGTCATTGCCGCTGCCGCCGTGGATAATGTCATTCCCCTGCTCACCGTTGATGTGGTCATCTCCGTCATTGCCGAAGACCAGATCATCGCCTCCACCAACCCAGACCCAGTCCACGCCGTCACCGCCGTTGACTGTGTCGTTTCCATCTCCGCCGCGGATCTGATTGAATCCGTGGACACCTTGTATGGTGTCATTCCCGGCGTCTCCGTTCAGGAAGTCATTGCCCCAGCCGCCAATGATGATGTCATCGCCATTGCCACCATTGATCGTCAGCGGGGACTTCGCGTGCCAGACTTCGGTATTGCTGACAGAGACATTACCGCGGATTGTGTCGTTCCCATCGCCCCCATTGATCACGACACTCGAGACGTTTGAATAGAGAAAGTAACCTGAATACCCGTTGGCCCTCACCAGATAACCACCCCAGCTCCAGTCACCGCGGCCACTGACATAGCTATAATCGTAGACGTCAATCTGATCATTGCCGGATGTGCCGTTGATCGTCAGCGTTTTCGTGGCCGTGTCAACGCTGGCCGTTACTGCTGAAAGCACCTGCCGAATTTCGAGACTTTCTCCGCAATTTGACGGTGGAAACGCCGATCGATTCCAACGACGGCGATTGCTGCTGCGTTTCGAAAGTACTCGCGAAAACTGCTCAGATGGTTACTCAGCGCTCATTGTAAAAATTCAGCCCGTCAAAGGATTGTGTCACGTGCCACCGGTGGCACACTGTCTCGGAACTTAAGTCGGTTTTTCTCCCGAGACGGGCTGTTCTGAAAAAATTCAGAAGGGGGGCCTCGCCGGTGGTGCACTTCGTCCAGCGCATGTTGACCGCAGGCAACGTCCATCGGGTTTTGCGGGGACATCGAACACCATGGTCCATTCAAAAATGCCCAGCCAATTCGCCGGTGTTGCAGAATCGCGACATCCCGGACGACGGGTGTGCTGCCGAATTTCAACCTCTCGATCAAGTCGACTCGTTTGTTGAATTTCCTGGCGAGGTCCGGCCTGAAGAGCAGGTTCTACTGCTCTGAGTTCTGTTCGACCCGCGAAGACCGGCGCATCGCGAATTGAAGATCTGAATCGGCAAGTCATGTGGCGTTGTCGTTCCCGTGGGCAGCTGGTTAGAATCGCGGCTCCGGAAAACGCTCAATTTGAGTTCCTGGAACAGACGCACGGACTCTTTGGAATCTGAATCTGTCAGCGCTGTTCGCTGTGCCCGGATCTTTCCTGGTGTTTGTCCCGGTCGTCTGAGAATCAATGGGAACAGGACTCATGCCGTTCACAATGAGGTGAAGATTGTGGCGAAGCGTCCTGCAAATGCTGATGTTGAGGTGACGGCTCACGAGTGCCAGGTGCATGTGTTCGGGGTTCGGCATTTGTCTCCGGGAGGTGCGTGGCATCTGCGGCGGTTTCTGGACCGAATCCAGCCGAAAGTGGTGCTGATCGAAGGGCTGGCCGACGCCAACGAACTGATCCCGGATATCACTCGAAACGGTTCAGTGCCGCCGATTGCCATTCTGGCCTATACCGAAGATCAGCCGGTGCAGACTTTGGTCTATCCGATCGCTCGCTACAGCCCCGAATATCAGGCTCTGATGTGGGCTCGGGAGAACAAAGCGCGAGCCGAATTCATTGACCTGCCTTCGGACGTCTTTCTGGCTCTGCAGCGAGTCATCCCGTTCTCACAGAACGCAGATGCTGATGACTCAGCCGATGATTCACAAACTTCCGGCGACGAGTTTTCTCTGGACGACGACACGTTTGCCGACGACTCAGACGTCATCCCCGACGTGCCGCCAGATCGCCGCGTTTCTGTGTATGACCAGTTTGCCGAACAGGCAGGCGAACCGGACTACGACGCGTATTGGGAACGCCGTTTCGAACACAACTGCGGTGACGAAAGCTATCGGCTGGCTGCCGTGGAATTCGGCAGCGGTCTGCGTGAACTGGAACAGCGGTCCGAATTGTCTCAGGCCGAAAACCTTGTTCGCGAAGCCTTCATGCGGCGGCGAATTCAGGAAACGATCCGATCCGGAAACCCACCGGAAAAGATCGTCGCTGTGGTCGGTGCTTTCCATGCCGGCGTGCTCAGCGATCGTTTTCCGGCAATGACCGACGACGAGCTGGCATCGCTGAAGCGTCGTTCCAGCCGTCTGACTCTGATGCCATATTCGTATTTCAAGCTTTCCAGCCAGTCCGGGTACGGAGCCGGCAATCATGCTCCGGCATACTTCGAACTGTTATGGGATGCATTGGAAGACCATCAGCTGCATGAACTGCCCGCTCGGTATCTGTCCCGAGTTGCCAGAAATCTTCGCGGCGATGGAACTCATCGTTCAACGGCCGAAGTCATTGAAGGCGTGCGACTGGCCAGAACGCTGTCGGCTTTGAAAGACGGACTGGCTCCAGCTCTGGTCGACCTTCAGGATGCTGCTGTCACGCTGTTCGGACACGGCGACCGAGCTGCCGTCAGTGAAGCGATGGCTCGAGTTGACGTCGGCACATCCATCGGAAAGCTGCCGAAAGGCGTCAGCCGAACATCGATACAGGACGATTTCGAACGGGAACTCAGCCGACTGAAACTGGCCGGATACCGGGAAACCGTGAGGAAAGAACTGGCTCTGGATCTGCGGGAAAACCGTCGAGTCAAAACGGAGGAAGCCGCGTTTCTGGACCTGCATCGATCGTCATTTCTGCATCGACTACGGATTCTGAATGTCAGTTTCGGAGAACTTCAGCCAACATCGCAACAGTCGGCCACGTGGGCCGAACGCTGGCATCTGCAGTGGACTCCGGAAAGTGAAATTCAGATCGTCGAAGCCGTCTTGTTGGGCGAAACGATCGAAGTTGCAGCGGCCTATCAGTTCAAAACAGCTCTCGAGAAATGCAGCAGTGTTCGGGACGCTGCTGCGATGGTTCACGATGCCTGTCGCTGCGGGCTGATGAAATCCATGGAACACGCTCGGCGACGCCTGCAGGAACTTGCCGCCGAGAATTCAGAATTCACCGAGGTGGCCCATGCAGCTCATGAACTGGGCATGGTTTGTCGGTACGGTGATGTGCGGCAGTTTGATCCGAAGCCACTGCTGCCGTTGATTGACGATCTGTTTGTTCAGGGATCTCTGGCGCTGCATTCCGCTGCCAACTGCGACAACGATGCGGCCCGAGGCATGGCGGTTGGCATCGATGAAATCAACAGGGTGTGCTTTGAGTATCACGATCGAGTCGACGAGGAACTTTGGGTCGATCGACTGAAGGCACTTCAGAACAGTGACGATCGGAATCCGCTGCTGTCCGGCCTGGCCTGTGCGATCCTTCTGGAACGAGGCCTGATTTCCAACGACGAACTGGCTCGGGAAGTTTCCCGCCGGCTGTCACCAGGGATTTCTGCAGACCTGGGGGCCGGCTGGTTTGAAGGACTGGCCGGTCGAAACCGTTATGCTCTACTGGCACGCCAGCCGCTGTGGGAACAGCTGGCTCGGTACATCGAATCCCTCGACGACGATCAGTTCCACCGGGCTCTGGTATTTCTGCGTCGAGCGTTCGGCAGCTTCAGTGCTTCGGAAACACGGCAGATCGCCGAAAATCTGGGTGAGTTCTGGGGGGTCGGAGGTGATCTGGCCAGCGAACTGATGAGCCAGCCACTGACCGAACAGGAAGAGCAGGTTCTGGAGGACCTGAACGACTTTGACTTCGACGATTTGTAGCCGGCATCGAAACTCCACAGACAGGAATGTCTGTGCCACCTGACACGGATCGTGCCACCTGACACGGATCGGTCGCCAATGGATTCCAAAGTTGCTGAATTCTTCACGACGTATTCTTCACGACGTTGGGGAGAGCTCACAACCGAGATGAATTCCCGCATCACATACGTGCCATCCTGTTCAGGGAGAAAGCCATGAATCAACCCACTGGTCACGATGAACAGATCAAGCGCTGGAGACTCGTGCTGGGAAAGAATTCTCAGGACGCGCTCAACGGCATGTGCCCGTCGGGCTGTGGACTGTCTGACAGTCAGCAGCAGATGGACGAAGCTCTGGCCGCCATTTACGATGAAACCGATGCAGATGGACAGGCGTCGAGTCGTCATGGCGGAATTGGACGCTCGTCACCCAAACTCGCGAAATGGCTGGGAGACATTCGCACCTATTTTCCGGAAGACGTGGTGACCGTCATTCAGCAGGACGCGATTGAACGCAAAGGGTTGCAGGAACTGCTGTTTGAACCGGAAATGCTGAAGAGCGTTCAGCCCAATGTTCAGCTGGTGGGAACCCTCATGTCGCTGAAGGGGCGCATTCCGGAACGCACCAAAGAAACAGCCCGGACGGTCGTTCGAGCCGTGGTCGATCGCATCAAACTTGCTCTGGAACAGAAAATCCGTCAGGCCGTCACAGGAGCGGCTGGAACCGAAACGAGCACTCTCCGATCCCCAACGTCAGCAGCATCGACTGGAAGTGGACCATCGGTCGCAATCTGAAGAACTACAATCGCGACCTGAAGACCATCATTCCTGAACGTGTCTGGTTCTTTTCCCGAGCTCAGCGGACCAACAACTGGACCGTGATTGTGGATATGGACCAGAGCGGATCGATGGCCGATTCCGTCGTCTACGGGGCCGTCTGCGGATCCATCTTCGCCAGCCTGCCGGCCCTGAAAACTCACGTCATCGCCTTCGATACGGAGGTGGTGGACCTGACGGAACAGTGCGGAGACGATCCGGTAGACATGCTGTTTGGTGTTCAGCTGGGGGGAGGCACCGACATCAACAAATCGGTCAGCTACTGCGAGCAATTCATCACCGATCCGTCGCGAACACTGTTCGTGCTGCTGACGGATCTGTTTGAAGGCGGCAACGAAGCTCAGCTGGTCCGCCGCATGCAGGCGATGGTGGAATCCGGAGTTCGAGCTCTTTGCCTGCTGGCTCTCTCAGACAGCGGAATTCCCTGTTACGATCAGGGGCTGGCAAAAAAACTGGCTGCTCTGGGAATTCCCTGTTTCGGCTGCACACCGCAGAAACTCCCGGAACTTCTCGAAGGAGCTCTCCGAGGCGCTGATTTGATGGCACTGGCGACCCGAGTTGCCACGGGCGAATCCTGATGCAGGCAGAGCCTGTCGACGGAGTTGTATTCACCGCGCTGGGGAATGCCGACTATCGGACGTCTGGTGAACTCTGAGTGGAACGGGGCGGACAGAAATCGATCAACTGGCCAAAGGCCTTAACGACATCTTCCAGACTCCCGACCGCGACGAAGTTCCGAAACGGATAATCACCGGCGGGCACTCCATCACTGTTTCGAATTCGAAAAACGCAGTTCCACTTCACCACCCGAGCCGCTGAAAATCTCCAGCGACCGTATCCGGCGCCGGGATAGCCGGGAGACGGCTGGTCCGGCGAATAAACTCCCATCGCGTGACTGCCGGATTCCGTCGCCAGAATGACCGGCAGCGACTGTTCACCAGGACCATCCGAAAGCGGCGATATGTTGCCCGAGGACGGATTCCAAACAAGAAACCGACTGAATTCCGAAGGCATGTAACCGGTCACGGCCTCAAACTGAGCATATTTGTGATGTTCTCCGAGAGGCAGACCGAACGTAACATCGTATTGAATCACGTTGGGCAGATTTCGATATCCGATCGTGACTCGCTTGGTCAGCAGATGGTCCGACAGAACGGTCGTATTGGTCGCCGGATGGCCAGTAGATTTCTCGCCGGGACGCAGCCAGAAGGCCATTTGGCTGGTTGTCTGCAATTGATTTCCCGCGGCAATCAGATGCAGCAGGCGACTGGACGATCGGTCGCCCGCTCCGTCAAACCTGGATCCGGCCTCAGTCGGGTTAAAGGTTTCTCCATGAAACAGCCCGGCCGCATCCAGATTCGAGGCAGACTGCAGTTGTCGGCCATGGTCATGGCTGTCAATGAATTCCTGCTCGTTCCATGTCAGTGAATGAATGGCTCCGGCTAGGCGCGATGTCGTCGTCATCACGATTTCGGAATTCCGGAACGAGCCTCGAATCGTCGCTTCGCCGGACGGATGCTGATCACCGGCGATGGCAGGCATCGTTCTCAGCAGAACGACCACCACAGCGAATGCAGGCAATGTTCGACAGGACATTGAGCGGACACACAGAGAGGTTCTCACTGTCTCTACGATGCCGGAAAACTGGCGGGACTGACTCATGCAAACACAAATTCTGTTAAAGGATTGAACCGGAGCAGGGAACACGTGAACGCTCCCTGATGGAAACGGTTACAGGCCTGCAGAACCAATCTTCATAATCCGAGCGTTCAGCGGCTGCGGCTCTGTCGTCGGCGACGACCGCAGAATACCATGCGACACCTGCTTTGAAACGTATTCCACATGACTGACTCGAATTCATCACCCCTGCCCGCACCATCTACGCCCGAAGAAACGATCTGTCTGGATCGCTTCCTGAAACTGGCCGACATTGCCGGGTCCGGTGGACAGGCCAAATACCTGATCCAGTCCGGTGCGGTCGCCGTCAACGGACAGGTGGAGCTGCGTCGAGGCCGCAAGCTGCGCCACGGCGATACCGTCACCTTCGACGGCGAGGACTACGTGATCGAGACTTCGCCGGACGACGCGGTGGAATAGTTCCGCTGGCTGTTGTCATTTGAATCAGGACCAGGGCGAACTTCGCGCTGTTGGCGTCCTCTGTGGTTCATTCCTTCGGACTGTTTGAGCCGAAACTGCCTTGATCATGCCCGAACCCGGACATCGTTGACACGTTCAGATTTCGTAATCAGGCCATGATGTTTCCCGTGGCCGCATCGAACGGCCTTTGCTGCGGCGGCGAATCAATCGGAACAAGCGATGGACGATGACGCCCCAGATGACAGGCAGCAGGACACAGCTTGCGACGTACCAGAACATCAGTTCTTTGTTTCCATGTTGCGATGTTCGGTGTTCAGAATTCAACCGGGCATTGAAAGTCGTCCGGCTTGATCGCCAGGACAGAACACGGAATTTCCGGCAGCAGACGTTCGGCCGTGTTGCCCAGCAGCATGCCGGGGATTCCTCCCCGAGCTGCGGTAGCCATCAGCAGCAGATCGATGTCCAGTTCCTGAATTGCCGACAGGATGCAGGCATCCGGCGAACCTTCGGCAACATGAGTCTTCACACCTTTGGCGACCGTGCGATAGTCCGTCATCGCGAGCTGTTCGTGAAGTTTTTCTTCAGTGTCTGACTTCAGTTTGGCTCGATAGCTGCGGACTTCTGATTCGTCGGCCCCGGCTCGCGCCATATGTCGATCGAGATCGTCGTCGATGACCGTCAGCACGTTCAGTCGGACCGGCAGAGACTGGCCCAGCGCGACTCCGGCATGCATGATGTTCATGCCGACTTCCGTCAGGTCGGTTGCTGCCAGGACATCCATGTCAGCATCGTCGTCAATTCGAGGCTTGACGAGCCACACCGGACAGGGAGCGTTTCGCAGCAGTTTCAGACCCGTGCTGCCAAACAGAAGCCGCCCGACCACGGATTGATCGCGAGTTCCGCAGATGATCATATTGTCTCGGTCCGGACCGGCCGCTTTCAGGATTTCCAGCCAGGCTCGACCGAACGCGATCTCTTCCCGAACCGGAATTCCGCTGCCGAATTTCAGAGTGTACTGCTGTTTGAGATCCGTCAGGACTTCTGTGGCTTCAAGAACATCACGTTGCGCCAGTTCCTGAAAGCGGTCGGCGTTGCCAAACAGTCCTGCCGAAACTTCCGGAAGCACGCACACCAGGTCCACGGATGCATTCATGGCAGCAGCGACCTGAAACGCCTGACGCACCGCCAGACGTGTCGGCGGAGCCAGGTTGGCGGCGTCCCACGGACGGCTGTCCGGCATTTCCACACCGACGATCACGCGTTTGATTCTGAACATCACAGGCCTTTCACTGATTGAAAATCGATCGCTGCTTGTGGGTCGCCCCCGGGACTTCGCTGGATCGACCCGTCGCGAGTCGATATGTCGCGTCGTTCCCTGCAACTCATGTCGGCGATGGACAGCGCCGCCGTTCGGTCAGAATGTAGCGGCCGGAGGCTTAGTCTGCCAGGCCGTACTTTTTCAGCTTACTGTAGAAGGTGCTGCGAGGCATTCGCAGATAACGTGCGGCCTGAGCTTTGTTGCCTTCAGTGGCCTGCAGGGCTTCCAGAAGGCGATCGCGTTCGGCGGCGGAATCCGAAGTGGACTGACGGCCGATGACGATCGACTGAGATTCGGTTTCCTGAGGGACATAGTCAGACCAGGTGCCGGTGTCGATGCTTCGGCTTTCCGCAGCCACCGGCACTGCAGCTCGGCACATTTCGGCGGGAAGATCCTTCAGAGTAATGGTGTCGCCATCGGCCAGAACCACGGCTCGTTCGATGACGTTTTCCAGTTCCCGAATGTTGCCGGGCCAGCGATGCTGCTCAATCACCGACAGCGCTTCCGGTTCGATCTGCCGAATGCGTTTGTCGGTGCGACGGACAGCTCGGTTCAGAAAGAAGAAGACCAGTTCGATCAGATCTTCCCGACGTTCGCGCAGGGGCGGCAGAGTCAGCGACACCACGTTCAGCCGATAGTAGAGATCTTCCCGGAATTCTCCGGTTTCAATCATCGCTTCCAGATCGCGATTGGTGGCTGCAATCAGCCGCACATCAACCTGCTGAGTCTGATTCGAACCAACGGGCTCGAAGCCTCGTTCCTGAAGAACCCGCAGCAGCTTGACCTGAACTTCCAGTGAGATATCACCGATTTCGTCCAGGAACAGAGTTCCGCCATCCGCCGCCTGAAATCGTCCTTCCTTGTCCGAAGCAGCTCCGGTGAACGCACCCCGGACGTGCCCGAACAGTTCACTTTCCAGAAGCGATGGAGCCAGCGCGGCACAGTTAACACTGACAAGCGGCCTGTCGGCTCGATCACTGTTTCGATGCAGAATTCTGGCGAGCAGTTCCTTGCCGGTCCCGCTTTCGCCGCGAATCAGAACCGTGGCCGTACTTGCGGCAGCTTTACGAGCAGTTTCGAGCACCGAGGTGATGGCTGCACTCTTGCCGCGGACTTCTCCGCGATCAAAGTCTGTGGCAGTGGCCTCAGAAACCTGTTCCCCCGCCGATTCCTGCAGCGATGTCAGTTCGGCTCGCAGCAGAGACAGCTGCCGCTGCTGTTCGGCAATGCGGTCAACCTTCACTTTCAGTTCCGAATTCAGCAGTGCCAGGTTCTGGTTGGCTCGGGAACTGTGCAGAGCCAGAACCGTCATCTGCCCGATGGCCTGCAGAAACGCCATGTCTTCCGGCGAATACGCCACGCCGCTCGTGCGTTTGCCGAGAACAATCAGGCCATCGACTTCCTGATCGCTTCGCAGAATACAGATCAGTTCCGAAGACAAGTCCCGCATCAGCCGCTGCATCGGATGGTCTGCGTCACCGGAACGATTTCCCAGTCGGCGAACAACGGTTTCTGCCCCGGCCACCAGTTTGAGAACGTCGAGCTGACAGCGTCCCGGAACTCGGGATGACTGATCCGTCCCGATCAGCCGCAGTCCTCCGGTGCCTTCTCGCACATACATCGAACTGGCCGAGGCATCCATCACATCACGACAGGTGCCCAGAGTCATCGCGGCCAGAGCCGACGGGTTGGCCAGATATCCGGATGCCTGGTTCAGCTGCTTCAGAGTTTTATCCAGCTGGTACTTTTCGGAAAAAAATCGCTGATCGACGAACGCCTGAATGCGGTCACGAGCCCACAGGACAAAGCCGATCGCCACCACCACAATCAGAAACAGAGCCAGCTTCAGCGGAAGTGATGATTCCTGAGGCAGCGCGTAGACTCGGGTTGCCGCCGTGCCGAATGCCAGCAGCAGCGCACAGATTCCCGTCACAAGCCACGATGTCACCCAGTAGTTGCGGCCATGAGTCACCACTTCGTTGGCGAGGATCAGCCGGTGCCGCATCATTCCGTGAGCATATGCCGCCATGAACAGCGCGCTTGCCACGAACATGGGCAGCTGAGCTTCTCCCAGAGCAAAATCCGAGCGACGGAAAAACGCGATGTACAGCGTATAAAGAATCGGGATCGTTGCGATCACGGATGCTGTCAGAATTCCGGATGTCTGCCGGCGTTCCACAGGGTTCTGAGTTCTAAGCAGGCTGACGGTCAGAGAGAGCACCGTCAGTGAGAAGTACACGCAGCTGATTCCGATGGTTGTAAAAATGCACAGTCTCAGGAAGTACAGCAGTTGAGCACAGATGGCGGCGCTGTTGGTGGTGGCGGGGGAGTGATGGGTGAGCTCACAGCCGATCGAAACCAGTTTCTGAAACAGCGACAGCTTTCCCGTGTCTCCGGGGGATCCGTTCAGAGTCCACGCGGCCCAGTATGTGAATGTGACCAGGCACGCCATCACCACCGGCGGGCCGTACAGAATCCAGCTCATGACAGCCCGGCGATTCTGGAAGAACTGATTTTCCCGCGGAAAACTCCAGAAGAAGTGCAGAGTCACTGCCGGAAGCAAACTGGCCCCGAAAATGAACGGGACATTCAAGATGGGGCTTCCGGCGAGAACCCACCAGTGAAACCCACCGACAAAGGCTACCATCGCAGCGCAACACATCAGGCAGAAGACTCGCGCCACCCGATCGTCCGGCCGTCTCCAGAACGCCGTCATGGCCACGCCCAGAATGATCAGCTGACAGAGAAACCATACGACTGTCAGAAGAAATCCGCCGGGGCGCATCGGTCGGACGGGCACATAGGTCCGGATGTCCTGCTGTCGTCCCGATGCATCGGCTGGCTTCTTCAGCAGCAGTTCAACCATCCGCCGAGCCGGAGAGTGTGTTGCTGCAGACGCCTCGATTTCCACCAGCGGCGGACATTTCTGCTGCTCGGAGGGGTCGGCTCCGGCACGCAACTGTCCGTCCGGAGGAATCTGAGCGGACCGAAGATTCGCCAGACTGTCGATGAACAGCAGAAAGTTGGTTGCTGGTCGCCCGCCGACACTTGTCAGCCGCTGGTTGGACGCCACCGGCTCGGACATGCAGTCCTCGTCCGAAAAAATGAACTGAGTGACCGGAAGTGATGTTAGATAGGGACTGGTTGGCAACAGACAGCGGACTCCGATGTCCGGAAACGTCGCCACATACCAGATGACACTCACGCAATACACCATGCAGCCAACGGAGGTGATCGCCACCCCCAGCCGCTTCGCGCGAGATTGCATTTTCTTCATTTGACTCATGTTTCGGCGCCCAATTCGACAGCACGATAGGCCGACGGCGCGCTCGATTCAAGGGATCGGCGCCCATTCGGCGCTTTCGGCGCCCCGGTTTTTTCCGATGACCTGAAGAAATGCCGCGAATTGAGCATTTTTGGAGAAATCTGCGGATCATGCCGATTTTGGCATGCCATCTGCTAATTGTTGCCAGTATTCCCAGCCAGCCCTCAGGTGGTTGAGACGTGTAGAACAGGAAAAATCTCCAGCGGTCGTCACCCAGCCACCTTTGGATCCCCCCAACTTCCCGTTCTTTCCCCAACACGCTCACCCCGAGGGCTGTTTTTATGCGCTGATGGCCTCAGTGGCGGGTGTAGGGTGCTGTCAAGCGAAGCGCAGGCACACCAATCAGCATCCAGAGATCCAGAGCATGCAGCAAGGTGAGCCAGCGCGGCCTGAGAGCCGCTTGTCAGACTCGACCGTGTCCACAATCCGACAAATCGGTCAGCCGCGCGTTTTTCCCGGCAGCTCATACAGAAGTGTGCCACAGCCGCTATACTTTTCGATAACAGAACGCTGAGCGACTTGATGGTCGGCGGGATCCTGTTGTTCGCAAAAAGTTCGACCCCACATGCAGCGGCGAGAAGGTTCGGAAATGTCATTGCCAATCAGTACGGTCAGTCCGCACCAGGTGGACGAAGACCCGCTGGATCTGATGGATGAGATTGATGCCCTGAAGAAAGAGAAGGATGCCACGATCCTGGCGCACTTCTATGTCGACGGGGATATCCAGGACATTGCCGATTTCAACGGTGACAGCCTGAAACTGGCTCGGGATGCCACTCAGGTAACCACCTCGACGATTCTGTTCGCCGGTGTCCATTTTATGGGCGAATCAGCCAAGATCATGAACCCGGAAAAGCGGGTCCTGATTCCGGATCTGCTGGCGGGCTGTTCTTTGGCTGACAGCTGCCCGGCTGATCAGCTGGCGGCGTTTCAGGAGCAGCTGCGAGCCGAAGGACGGACTTTCGATACGGTCGCCTACATCAATACGACAGCAGCTGTGAAAAGCCTGTGTGACTGGATCGTCACCAGCGGGAATGCTCGCGAGATCATCGATCGTGTTCCTGCCGACCGGGAAATCCTGTTCGTACCGGACCAGCATCTGGGCCGCTATCTGATGGAAGTCACCGGCCGAAAGATGATTCTGTGGCCGGGGTCCTGCATGGTGCACGAGGTTTTTAGTATTCAGGACCTGCTGCGAGCCAAACGGAACAATCCCGGCAGCGTCGTCATCGCTCACCCGGAATGTCCTCAGAATATTCTGGAAATTACCGACGTCGTCGGCGGCACGGAGAAAATGCGGCAGCACGTGCAGTCGGTGAAAGAGCCCACCACGTTTCTGGTGGCCACGGAATCTGCGATGATCCACCCGCTGCAGAAAGCAGCTCCTCAGCACACCTACATCCCGGTCCCCGGCATCATGGCTTCGACCGGAGAAACCTGTGCCTGCAATCGCTGTCCCCATATGGCCCGAAATACACTTCAGAAGGTGCGAGACTGTCTGAAGAATGAGTCTCCGGAAATCGAATGGAAAGACTATTTCGCAAAGGCCCGGGCAGTTCTGGACAAGAGTCTGCTGAAATAAGACTGAGTGGATGAGCCGTTGGCCGATGCGGAGTGCCAGGCGAGTTTCGTTTTCCCTGAGGTCTCTACGCGCGTGTTCGTCGAATCGATCGCAAACAACAACGGTTCTCTAAAAGAGGATGACGCCCTGTTTGAGCTCCCACGATTGGGCGATTGGGGTCCGCCGGGACCCCAGTAGAGCTTGATACTTTCATCGTGGCCTTCAGCGCAGGCCGGTCGGCCAGGTGGAGGTTCCCCTGATCGTCGCCAGCTCGGCCATCTCGGCGTTGACACGGGCCTCAGGATCGTCGTCCGTATCGACCCCCATCCGTTCGAGATTCTCGGCCAACCGGCGTCGCTCGGTGCGCCCCCCGGCCAGCACGCGGGAAGTGTCGGCCAGGGAATCAGAGTCCACCAGAAGCAGCCGTTCCGTGGCCCGCTGAATCTTCTGATCCAGGTCGGCAGTTCGTTTTCGCAGCTTGTGGTCGTCGGTTCGCCTGGTCTTCTTCGACTTGAGCTTCCTGCTCGCCGCCTCCCGAATCCGCTCCTGCAGCTCAGACTGGGTCAGGTCAAACTACTGGATCCGGGCCTGGCCAAACTGCGAGCGAAAGCCGATGGCCGACCGTTTCCTTCTGAGTGGCTCACCAGCTAACCCGGATGTCTCACAGCATCGAGACTGAGTTGGCTGTC